>NZ_JARTVR010000019.1:0-82738 GCF_029625735.1 Mesorhizobium sp. WSM4935
GCCGCCGAGATTGGCGACTTTGAGCGTGGTGGTGCCGGAGGTGTTGCCGGTGACGACCAGCCGGTCGGTGGCGGAGCTGTCGCCGCCGAGCACCGTCTCGATCTCCAGCGTGCCGCCATTGCCGGTGTAATTGCCGGCGACGGTGAGCGTGCCCGGCACGCCGGCATTGCCGGCGGCGATCGTGCCGCCCGCGGCATTGGTGGTGTCGCAGACCGTGCCGGTGCCTTCAAGCCGCCCGCCGGCGAGCACATTGAGCGTGCCGCACAGCCTCCCCGAGACATTGAGCGTGCCGCCGCCGATCGCCGTGGTGCCGGTGAAGCCGGAGGAGTCGGCCGTCAGCGAAAGCGTGCCCGATCCGCTCTTGGTCAAGGCGCCGGCGCCGGAGATTGCCCCGTTGAGCGTCAGCGTGGTCGCGGCGTCGGTCGCGATCGTGCCCTGGCCCAGCATGTCGACGGCGCGGTCGCTCGTAAAGCTGGCGGCGGTGTTGAGCGTGCCGCCATTGAAGGAGAGCCCGCCCGCCGCATCGCCGAGATTGCTGTCCGACGAGACCCTGAGCGTGCCGCCATTGATCGCGGTGCCGCCGCTGTAGCTGTTGGTGCCGGTCAGCACCAGCGTTCCGGCATCCGTCTTCACCAGTTGGGTGGCCCCCGTCAGGTTGGAAGCGATCGTCGCGACATAGGCGGCACCTGCCGCCGTGCCGTCGCCGACCCGGATGGTCGAGGCCGGCCCGATCAGGCCGATGTCGCCGCCCTTGATGACATAGCCGCCGGTCGAGAACTGCATGCCGGCAGCGCTCACCTGGCCGGGCCCGTTATCCACCGTCACCGTGCCGGCCTGACCGGCGAAGATGGCGAAGGCGCCGTCCGAATAGGCCGCGTTGATCGAGCCGGTGTCCTCGGTCCAGTTGTTGTTGCCCGAAGAATTCTGCCAGGTGCCGTTGCCGCCATTGACCGTGCCGTCGAACTTCGGACCGGCATCGCCGTCCCAATAGTTGAGGTTGAGCCCTTGCGTGTTGACCAGGTTGACCTGGTGGTCGATGGAGGTCTGGACAAAATAGTTCGAGGACGGGATGGAGCCGATCGCAAGCCCGTTGTTGGTCAGCGTGCCGGCATAGTCGAACACCCGGTAGATGCCGGGACCGAAGGTGCCGCCCGGCGAGAGGGTGACATTGAGCGTGCCGGCGAGCGTCAGATTGCCGCCGACGGTGGTGAGATCGTTGAGCGCCCCGCCGGCGACATTGGCCTGGCCAAAACTGTAGTTGAGGATCGAGCCGCCGGAGAGCGTCAGATCGCCGGCGATCGCCAGCGTGCCCGGCGTGCCGTCGGCCGATCCCGGCGAGAGCGTCGCGCCGTCGGCCACCGTGACATTGCCGCCGATGATGCCCTTGCCGCCAAGCGTGGCGCCGAGCTCGACCGAGGTCGGGCCCGTGGCCAGGCTGTTGTCGCCGTCGACATAGAGGCCGCCGGCGGAAATCGTGGTCGGCCCGGCATAGGCGTTGGTCCCGGTCAGCGTCAGCGCCGCCCCGCCCGTCTTGGTGAAGCCGCCCGCGCCGCCGATCGGGCCCGAGAGGGTCAGGTCGGCATCGGTCTGGAATGTGCCGCCGCCGGCATTGAGGGTGATGTTGCGTGCCGTGCTGAGCGCGGCGGTGTTTTGCAGCGTCGCGCCATTGTCGAACGAAAGCGCTCCCGCCGCATCGCCAAGATTGGCGTCGGCCGCAACCTGAACCGTGCCGCCATTGATGGCGGTGCCGCCGCTGTAGCTGTTGATGCCGCCAAGCACCAGCGTGCCGAGATCGGTCTTGACCAACTGGCTGGCGCCGGTGAGGTTCGAGGCGATCGTCGCCGTGTAGCCCGCACCCGGCAGCGTGCCGTCGCCGACGCGGATGATCGACTGCGTCCCGTCGAGCGCGATGTCGCCGTCCGCGATCGTATAACCGCCGGTCGCGAACTGCATGCCGGCGACGTGGACGTCGCCGAAGCTGTTGTCGACGCTGACTGTGCCGGGGGCGCCGGCGAAGACGGCGAAACTGCCATTGTCGAACGTGCCGTTCAGCGCACCGTCCGCTTCCGTCCAGGACGCATTGCCGCCGAGCCGCCAGGTGCCGCTGCCGCCGGCAATTGCGTGGTCGTTCTGGTCGGTGACATTCGGGCCGTCCCAATAGCTCAACATCAAGCCGGCCGTGTTGATGAGATTGACCTGATGCGCGATCGAGGTCTGCACGATGTGGTCGCTCGAGGTGGTGTCGAGACCGTTGTCGGTCAGACCGCCCTCATAGCTGATGACGCGGTAGATGCCCGGCCCGAAACTGCCGCCGGGCGCTTCCGCGACATTGATCGTGCCATCGAGCGACAGGTCGCCGTGCACGACGGTGAGATCATTGTAGGCCCCGCCAATCACCCCGGCCTGGCCGAACGAATAGTCGAGGTTCGAACCGTCAGCCAATTCGAGGTTGCCGTTGATGGTGAGGGTGCCCGGCGTGGTGCCGATATTGCCGGGAGCGAGCCGTCCCGCGGCGTCGACGAACACATCGCCGCCGATCGTGCCGTTGCCGCCAAGCGTGCCGTTGTTGACGTTGGTCGGCCCGGTCGCGGCACTCTGGTTGCCGTTGATGTAGAGCCCGCCGCCCCCGGCAATTAGCGTGGTGCCGCCATAGCTGTTGTCGGCCGTGAGCACGGTGGCGCCGCTTCCGTCCTGAGTGACGCCGCCGCTGCCTGAGATCCTGCCGCCGAACGTGTAGAGATCGGAGCGGTTGAAGCTGAGCGTGCCGTTGTCGACCACATCACCTTGAATGGAGCCCGTCGTGCTTCCGAGGCCCAGTCTTAACATGCCGGACGCGATCGTCGTGCCGCCGGCATAGCTGTTGTCGGCGCCGAGGAACAGCGCGCCGGGGCCGGTCTTGGTGAGCGCGCCTGCGCCGTCGATCGCGCCTTCCCACTGCACGGTGCTGTCGACCTGGACCGTTCCGCCGCCCGCCTGCAGCGTCGCAGTGCGGCCGGTCACGATGCTGGCTGGGCCCTGTTGGTAGAGCGTGCCGCCATCGAAGGTGACCTTGCCGGCCGCGTTGCCGAGATTGGCGTCGGCCGTGATCTGGACCGTGCCGCCATTGATGACGGTACCGCCCTGATAGCTGTTGGCGCCGCTGAGCACCAGCGTGCCGCCGCCCTCCTTGGTCAAGGTCCCGGCGCCGCTCACCGTGTTGGTGAGCGCCAGGCTGGTCGCGCCATCGGTGTCGAAAGTGCCGCCGCCGGCATTGAGCGTCACCGCGCGGGCAGAGGTGATATCGGCCGTGGTGTGCAGCGTGCCGCCGTTCAGCGAAAGGCCGCCGGAGGCTTCGCCCAGATTGCCGTCGGCCGCGACCTGGACCGTGCCGCCATTGATCGCCGTGCCGCCCGTGTAGCTGTTGGTGCCCGACAGCACCAGCGTGCCGAGATCGGTCTTCACCAACTGGGTGGCGCCCGTCAGGTTTGAGGCGATCGTCGCGACATAGGCCGCGCCGGCCGCCGTGCCGTCGCCGACGCGGATGATCGACTGCGGACCGACCAAGCCGATATCGGCGCCCTGGACCAGGTAGCCGTCGGTGGCGAACTGCATGCCGGCGGCCTGCACCGCGCCGTTGGTGCCGTCCACGGTCACCGTGCCGGCAGTTCCTTGGAAGACGGCGAAGCTGGCATTGGCGAAAGGTGCTGCGAAGAGGCCGGTCGCGTCGGTCCAGTTCTGGTCGCCTGCGGCGCGCCAGGTGCCGTTGCCGCCATCGACAGCGCTGTTGGAATGCGGACCTAAATTGCCATCCCAGTAGCTCAGCGTCAGCCCGGCCGAGTTGACCAAATTGACCTGCTTGGACACGGACGTCTGCACGAAATAGTTGGGATCGGTGACGGTGAGCCCGTTGTCGGTCAGCGAACCGCTATAGTTCATGACGCGGTAGACGCCCGGCCCGAAGCTGCCGCCCGCTGTCTGCGTGATGTTCAGCGTGCCGTCGAGCGTCAGGTTGCCGCCGACATTGATCAGGTCGTTGAACTGACCGCCGGGCACGTTCGCCTGGCCGAAATTGACGTTGAGGTTGGAGTTGCCGAGCGCGAGATTGCCGTTGATGGTCAGCGTGCCGGGGGCGTTGCCGGCGCCGCCGGGAGCGAGCGTGCCGCCATCGGCCACGGTGACGCTGCCGCCGATGGTGCCGCTGCCCCCGAGGGTGGCGCCGCTCGCGACATTGGTCTGGCCGGTGGCGGCCGACTGGTTGCCGTCGATGAGCAGCGTGCCGGCATTGACATTGGTGGCGCCGCTGTAGCTGTTGGTGCCGGCCAGCGTCGTGGTGCCGGTGCCGATCTGGTTGACCGCACCCGTACCCGAGATCGGGCCATCAACTGTCAGCGCGTCGGAGCGGTTGAAGGCGAGCACGCTGTTATCCGTGATCGGACCGGCGAGTGTGCCGGACGTGCCGCCATTGCCGATCTGCAGCGTCCCGGCGGAAATCGTCGTTCCGGCGCTGTAGCTGTGATCGCCCGTCAGCGTCAGCGTGGCAGCGCCTTGCTTCAGCAGGCTCTCGAAGCCCGTAATCTGAGCGCCGTTGAGCGTGCGGCTCAAGGTGGTGGTCACCTGCAGGGTATCGGAGCCGCCACCGCCGTCTACGCCTACTCCGGCGATCGTCGCAAGACCGCTTAACAGGAAAGTGTCGTTACCGCTGCCGAGATTCAACGCGGCTGAGCCGGTATTGAGCGAACCGGCGGTGAGATTGACAGTGTTGCCGCCTCCCCCCAGCGTACCGTTGCCGAGCAGCGTGCCGCCCGTGATGTTGATCGTGGCGCCGCCGGTCCCGCCCGTGAACAACGTCTGAGTGCCACCGGCTGCCTGGACTGTTCCGCCGCCGACGTTGAGCTTCGAGCCGGCGTTCATCGTGATCGTTGGCGTGGTTATCGAGGCGCCCCCGCCACTGTTCTGCAGCGTGCCGGCGTTGATCGTAGTTCCGCCGGTGCTCGTGAGGCTGCCGTTCACCTGCAATGTGCCAGCGTCGACTCGCGTGGCGCCGACCTTGTTTGTCGCCGTAAGTATGGTCGAGCCGGTGCCGACCTGCGCGATCGTGCCGATGGCCGCCTGCGGATCGGGATTGATCGTGCCGGTGAAATTGAAGGTGTCGCTGCGGTTGAACGACAATGTCGAGGTCGAGTTGACGATGATGACGTTACCGGTGCCGGCATTGCCGGAAGTCCCGCCATTGCCGATCATCAGATTGCCGTCATTGATGACGGTGTTGCCGGAATAGCTGTTGTTGCCCGTCAGCACCCAGGTACCAGAGCCGCTCTTGCCGAGCGTGGTCGCGCCGCCGGCGCCGTCGGTGATCGCGCCGCCCATCGTATTGGTGCCGGTATTGGTGCCGCCCAGCCCCAGCGTGCGCGGGCCGCTGCCCGAATAGGTCACGGCCGCCGTATTGGTGAAATTGATTGCGCCGGTCCCGGAAGATTCGATCGAGGTGGTGCCCGCCGCCAGCGTGAAAAGCCGGTTCGTGCTGTCGCCCGTACCGGTGTAGCGCAGCGTCGCGTTGTTGCCGATCACCAGGTTCGCGGCCGCGCCGGTGGACTGGCCGATCGAGCTTGCCTGACCGCCGTCGGCGAGTTTGTCGACGCCAAGCACACCGCCGGTGATTGAAGTCACACCTGTGTAGGTGCTGGCCTGGTTCTTCAGGATCCAGGTGCCGGTGCCGGTCTTGTTGAGCGAAGTCTTGCCGGTGCCGTTGTCGGCAAGCAACCCCGACAGGCTGTTGTTGCCGGTATTGCTGCCGGTGAGCGTCAGCGCGCGCGCCGTGTTGGTGCCAGCCAGCCCGATCGCACCCTGATTGGTGAAGCTCACCGCGCCCGTGCCCGACGCATCGAGAGTTCCACCGCCCGTGCCAAGCGTAAACAGGCGATCAGTCGTCCCGGCGGTTCCGCCGGCGCCGGTATATTGCAGCGTTCCATTGCTGAGGACGAGATTGCTCGCCGACGCGCTCGCTGCACCGATGCCGCTCGCCTGGCCGGCATTCGCCAAGCAGTCGACGCTCATGGATCCAGCGGTTATGGTCGTGGCACCGGTATAGGTGTTGTTGCAGCCTTGCATGGTGTGCGGGTATCCGCCACCGGTGATGTTTAGTCCGCCGGAGCCGCTGATGATGCCACTGAAGGTACCGGCGTAGTAGCCGTTGAGCGTCAGCGTGGCGGAGCCCAGTGTCACGTTGCCCGCGCCGCCGAGGCTATAAAAAGTGTTATTGAAGCCATTGAGGTCCAACGTGGCCCCGGCTGCGACGCCCGCGCCGCCAGTACCAAAAGCCTGCGTCGAGCCGGCGCGCAGGATGCCCGCATCGACCTGCGTGCCGCCGGTCATGGTGTTGGCACCCGAGAGCACCAGCGTGCCGGCGCCCCTCTTATAGAGGCTACCGGCGCCGGTGGCGGCGCCGCTGATTGTGAGCGTGGTGCCGGCATTGCCGACGTTGATGGCGCCGACGCTGGCCATGGTGAAGCCGCGGTCGATGCTGGTAGTGCCTCCAGTATAGATCAAAGTGCCGTTGTTGAAGACCAGATTGGACGAGGCGTTGCTGGACGCCCCGATGCCACTCGCCACTCCGCCATTCGCCAGGCAGTCCGTGCTTATGCCTCCGCCGCTCAGCGTCGTGACCCCGGTGTAAGTGTTCTGGCACCCCTGCATGATCTGCGGAAAACCGCCTTGGGCGGTGGTTATCCCGCCGCTGCCGCTGACCACGCCATTGAACGTCGCGCCGTAATAGCCGTTCAGTGTCAGCACGGCTCCGTTCATCAGCGCCACATTGCCGCTGCCGGCGAGGCCATAGAGGGTGTTGTTGTATCCGTTGAGGTCGAGCGTCGCCCCGCTCGCCACCGTCGCGGTGCCGGCGCTGGTGCCGCCGAAGGCCTGCGTCGAGCCGGCCGTGAGGGTGCCCGCATTCACCGTTACGCCCCCGGTGAATGTGTTGGTTCCGCCAAGCACCAGCGTGCCAGCACCGTTCTTGATCAGCGCGCCCGACCCGGAAGCGCCGATGCCGGTGCCGCTGACGGTCAGCGTCGTGCCGGCATCGCTTACGTCGAAGCCGCCGCCGCCGCTACCCAGGGCGAAGCCGCGATCCGTGCTCGTCGTCGCCCCAATAGCCGTATATTGCAGCGTGCCACCGCCCGACATGGTGAGATTGGTCGACGCGTTGCTCGACGCACCGATGCCGCTCGCGGTGCCCCCGTTGGCCAGCGTGTTCACCGAGAGCACACCACCGGTGATCGAAGTTGCACCGGTGTAATTGTTTGCCGCGTTGGAGAGGGTCAGGGTACCGGCGCCGGCTTTCGTAAAACCAGAGCCGTCGGGGCTAGTGACCAGACCGCTGAACGTCAGGTTTGCGGCACTATTGGAGACATCGATCGTGCGTGACGGACCGCCATTGACAAGTGTAAATCCGCGGTCGCTCGTGGCCGTCGTTCCCGAATAGAACAGCCTGCCATTCTCCAGCACCAGGTTGGAAGACGCGTTGGACGATGCGCCTATACCGCTCGCAACACCTCCGTCGGCGATCGTGCCCACCCAGAGCGTGCCGCCGCTGATCGTCGTCGCCCCGGTATAGCTATTGGTTCCGGCGAGGTTCACTGTGCCCGTGCCTGCCACGGTGAAGCCGGTCGGGCCGCCATTGTCGACGATCGACGACTGGATGACGAAAGTCCCCGTGCTGTTCTGCAGCACGCCGAGCGTGCCGCCACCCGCGGGCCCCGTCAGTTGCCCGCCGGTGATGGTCTGATTGTTATTGCCGACTGAGGAAGAGACGATAATCGTGCCATCCACGCCCAGCGTGCTGCCGCCGCCGATCGTAACCGTGCTGGCCCTGGCCACCGTGTATTTAAGGCCGCCAAGCTGGACGTTACTCCCGACGGTGCCAAAGTAAGGCGTATTCGCCGCGCCTCCGGTGTCGCTGACGACATCGCCCGTTACCCAGGTGCCAGCATCGTCCTTGGTCGCATAGGTCGTACGCGCAACGATATTGCCGCTGCCGTCTACCTGGGCGTAATCGGTGGTGGCGCCACTGGTGACCGTGGCCCATCCGCCCAGCACTGCGCCTGGCGTGGTCGTGATATTGCCGGTCGTCGGCAGAATGAAGTTGGCGAGACCGCCGCTGTGGTTGATCGCGCCCAGATTGACCGTGACATTACCCGAGCCGGCGATGGTGTTGCTTCCGGCGGTGATGTTGGTCGCGGCAAAGCTCTGGGTCTGACCCGTTGTCCCGGTGACGGTGAGCGTGCCCCCGGCCATAGTGAGCGCCGACGCGTTCGATATGATGTTGCTGGCTGGTGCGCCGGCTGCGCCGAAATTGAGCGCCAGCGTGCCGCCATTGACAATGGTCGCGCCGGTATAGGTATTGGCGCCCGTCAGGGTCAGCGTGTTCGTGCCACCCTTGATGAGGTTGCCCGAGCCGGTGATCGTGCCGGCGTAAGACCCGGCGCTGCCGCTCGTGGTGGTGCCGGGGTTGATCGTGAGATTGTTCGCGCCCAGCGCCACGCTGCCGCCGGTGCCCACGAGGGATGAGAATGTCGTGTCAAAGCCGCCGAGATCGAGCGTACCGCCATTGACGACTGCCGCTGGCGCCACCGCGCTCCACGCGCCAAAAGCCTGAGCGCTGCCGGCACGCAGCGTGCCCCCTTGCACAGTGATCTTTTGAGGCGCGGTGCTGTTGGCGCCTGTGAACGTGTTGGCTCCCGCGAGCACCCAGACGTCGGAGGCGCCACCGTTCATCGTGACGTTGCCGACACCGGAAATGACGTCGGCGAGCGTATTCGTACCGGCGTAGCTCCCGCCCAGCGTGAGCGTGTAGGCTGAGCTGGAGCCCAGCGTGATCGTTCCGCCGCTCAGCGTCAATGCACCCGAGGCGCTGTTGTTCTGGATGGTGCCGCCGCCGGCGCCAATCGCTACGGTGTAGTTGGTGCTGGCGGCGCCCGCCCCGACATAGCTCAGCACGCCGCCGTCGATGGTGAGGGCGGCGGCGCCTGCGAGGGCCGTCGCTGTGCCGAGCGAGCTGTTGCTGCCGATATTCGCCAGGCTGCCGACATTCAAGGTGACAGTGTTGATGTTCGTCCGGCCGGTGTAGGTGTTTGCGCTGTTACCGAGCGTGATGCTCCGGCTGGTACCCCCACCGGTGAAGACGTTGAAGGTGTTGTTCTTGGTGGTGTCGACGGTGCTGCTGATGACTCCGTTCAGGACCAGGTCGGCCGACTGCGCGCTGAAGGTATACCCGACGCCGGAAGGATAGCCGGGCGTTTGATAGCTTTCCGCAATGTCGCCGTTCAGCGTGAGCGTACCCGTGCCGCCGTTGATCAGTGTTTGCCCGCTGTAATAGGCCCCCATCAGGTTCCAGTTGCGGTTCGAGCTGTCTCCGGCACCTTTGTAGACAATGCTCCCGAGATAGACATTGGCGTTGATCGTTCCGTTCGCCGCGGTTGTCGGCGCGCCAAGCGCGCTCGGTCCGGCGCCGACGTCGCGGATCGAACTGAAAGTGACAGTGCCTCCGCCACCGAATGTCGTCTGTCCCGTATAGTTGTTGTTGGCGTTCGTGAGATTGACGTTCGCGCCCGCGATTAGTCCTCCCGCGCCTGTGTAGAGGGCCGCGCCAAGGTCACCCGCGCTGGTTGTCGCGCCCAGCGTAAGGGTCCCGCTCGAGATCGTGACCGTGCGGCTGGCGCTGAGCGCGGTTGAGCCACTGTTCGTCAGGCCTGCAGTCCCGGTTGTGGTGATGTTGTTGCTGGTTGGGCCGAGGGCGGCATCGCCATTGAATGTCAGAGCTGCGTTGTTGACATTGATCCCGCCGGTGAACGTATTCGCGCCGTTGATGGTCAGGATGCTGCTGGTATTGGTGCCGTTCACGGCGAGGCCGGCGGAACCGGCAAGGATTGAGTTGATCGTCGCGCCGAGCGACGCGCCAAGGGTGATCGTCGGCGTGGTCCCGCCGAGCGTCAGCGTGCCGCCATTGATAACGTAGCCCGTCGTCTGGAACGTAAGGCCGTTCGCAGTGATCGGCGCGCCCAAGGTGACGGTGCCGGCCGTGCCGCCGAAAATGGCAACGTCCGGCGAGCCGGCATTGTTCACCCACGGCGTATAAGGCCCGCTAAGGCCGTCGCCATTGTTGCTCCAGAAACTGGAGCTCGTGTCCCACGTACCGGAACCGCCGAGGCCCGCCGTGGTGCCATTTACGTCCCAGTACCTGGAGGCGGCGCTCGCGGAACCTGCCGCGAATCCTGCGATCAGCAGGGCAGGCACAAGCCGCCCCGCCAACCTGCAAGCGATCGAAAGGATCGGCTGGGTGGCCTGCGGCGCATAGCTGGCCGCCTCACCTTTATATTTGGTCATGCGACCGCCGCGCAGAAGTTGAGAGAAGTCAGGCCTGCGGGCCAACTCTGGTTGTCGCCCCTGGCTACCCGAACGCGCCTGGGAGGATGCGCGTCCGGGATGCTGGCAGTCGGCCTTCGGCCTCTGGTCGTGGCCGCTGTCGCCGTCGGCCTTTTGGTCTTGGACCGTCCCGCCGCAGGCCAACCCAGCCATGTATTCCCCCTAATTTAGCCAATCATAATGCATTTCAGCCCGATGAATCACGGGACAATGTCGAAGAAAGGCATGGAATGGGGGGCACGTATTTCACAAAGGTTCGGAGCTATGCAAAAAAGGTCGATCATATTTTCGATCGAAACCTTATGTGGCGGGCCGTGTTACTTTCGAGCAACACACAAATATTTGTAAAGGCTAACACATGGTTAAGCATCTCCAGGGTGGGCGGTCCAATCAGCCCCGCCGCAGCCGCGTCGGCGTGGTGTGCCGGTACTTTCTCATCGCCGTTGTCAGATGGCTTTGGCTGGAGAATCCGCTTTGATAGGCAATCTCTGTCGCCGTCATTTTCGTCTCGGCAAGGAGAGTCGTGGCATGCGCGAGTCGAAGATCGAGCAGGTATCGGTGCGGCGCTTGCCCGAAAGTCCGGCTGAACGCTTGAGTGAAATGTTTCGGCGACAGGTTCGCAAGCGCCGCCAACTCCTTGACTGATATCTTGTGGGTGAAGTTGTCGTTCAGGAACTCTCGAACCTTGCGGGCGGCTTGGCGACTAAGTCCGCCTTTCGTCTGTTGTTGTGGCGCCTTCGTCGGCGAGGAATACGTGTTGAGCAGATGAAGCCCGAGAATATCGACGAGCGAATCGACATAGAATTCGCTAGGCCCCTGCTCTCTGGTCAGTTCCACTCTCAGCAGGCGAGCAATGCGTAACGCCGTTTGGTCGACGGTACCTGGCGGAGGCGAGTTCAGTTCCGTCTCCACGTTGCCGAATTGCTGCTTGGCAAGGTCCCGCAGCCTGTCCTGGCCAAGCGCGATGATCGCGCTTTCCCTCGTATTCGGCCAATCGAGGCGACCTTCGACTTCAGCCGGTTTGATGAGGATGCTGCCGGCCGGCGCGTCGTATTCCTCGGGTTTGTTTCCGTCGAGGCGCACGCGGGTGCGCGAGGGGGAAAGGGCTATGTCTACGACATGGTGGTTCTGCGGAAGCGTCTGGTAGCCGGCTGGCCGGTCCGTGTAGAATACGCCGCCTTGGGGGATCAGCAGTCCCTTTCCCTGGTTCGCGAAAACGGCAAGGTCGGGATGGTGTTGCGTGGAGTCGCTGACGGAGGGGCGCCGGGAAGAGGCCATGCTAAAATGCGCCTGTCTCTGGTACTGGGCCATGGTCGATCCGGTACCTCTCCATCCTGATAAATTGCTGCGAGAGCAGGGACTTCGATGAGTCAGCTCTGTGTGCGATGACGCTCCAGAAATTCGTTCTCCCCTTTGCAACGACGCGCCCCGGCTATGGTTCCTGGTACGCAACCATCAGTGGCGCTGCGTCATGCGAAACGGCCGCATTCAATCATGGGAGGCCGGGCTGGTCGTTAGCTGAGTGTTCCAAAACCGATGCAACGTATTCCAGTGGACGCTGTTGACCGCAGCCATGTAGCTGGCAGGATCGCCATTCCCGTCGCGTCAAATGGCGGAACGTGTCCACCGGAGGAAGCAAGCAGGTTTCAGCAGTGCTCGTTCCGCCGATCGCGCGCCTCGCTCGGGCTGTAGCCGAATTCCCGGCGAAAGGCCCTCGTGAAATCCGACGCCAGCGGGAAGCCGTAGCGATAGGCTATTTCGTGGATTCGGTGATGGCTTTCCCTCAACAGCGCCGCCCGCGCTGCCAGGAAACGGCGGCGTTGAATGTATCGAGCCACTCCGCCGGCATGGTGGAAGGCCCTGTAGAGTCTCGAGCGTGACATACCGAGCTCTTTCATCAGGAGTTCCAGGGTAAGTTCCCGATCGCTCAGGTGCATCTGTATATACGAAGTTATCGGAGTAATGATCGGAGGTTTGGCGGATCATGGACAAGTCGAGGCCTCTGCAGTGCTGCCGTGGGGGCGCCGGCTTTGCTTTAAGTCACCTTATTACGCCGGACGATCGTCCTCGCAACGGAGTTCAGCTGTGGTACACACGAACGCATGGAGTGGAACAGACCTTGCTCCGCAATTTCCAAGCTGCGGGTCCCGGATTTGCAGATGCTGGGGAGCACCGCTCAGCGACGCTCAAACCGGACTCACCGCACCTTCTCGATTGCCGGCACGCGGATGGTTCGAGCCCTTGGTGGCCTTCAGGGATAAAGGCGCTGAATTCGAGCGCCGCTAAGATGGTGGACATCATGACGGCCACTGGAAAGATGTGCGGCCGTCTAGTGGCGGGTATTTGCCCTGGCGCGGCTCAGCCATTCGAAACTATCAGGATCAGCGGTCTCGATCTCGCAGTCGACATTCGCGATCGCTCCTGCATCGCAGGACCAAACTGCGGAACTCGGTATTTCTCCATCGACTACATACTGGCCGACAGGGAAGCGAATGATGGAATCAGCCCCCCTTGGCCAAACCACGATCCTCAGTGCAATCGCAGCCGATGTCCGCTTTCGGGAAGCGGCAAAGCTGATCCCCACGACCGACTTGCGGCGCAAAAGCGGATCTCGGAAAGCATCAAACTGTCTGTGTCAGTTGGCGGTTTCGGATGATCTGAAGGAGACTGGCCGGGCTTTCGCCTCATGTCTCCGAAACTGTCGAAAGCAGAAGAGCCTGAATGTGTTCTGGTAGATCGAGTTCGCCTCGTGCCTCGATCTTCAAAAGATATCTGGCCTTGGCCAAGCGATCCCCTTTGCTGACAGCAGGGTAGGCGCAAATGGCCAGCAACGTTCTTTCCTCCTGCCGGCTGGCTCTGTCTTGGTCGCCACTGCTGCCACCCACTTTATGAATCGCCTTGCCGAACGCGGCGTATGCCGTCATGTGCGCTTCAATCAACGCCTGCAGTTTGTCGGTTGTACTAGGTCTCGGCGCATTCCCTTTGCGGAAGAAGCCGTCGCCGCCACTGTCGACCCCAAAACGGCGGCGCCAGAGTGGGCGAGCAAGGCGCGGCGGTTGATCCTGGTCGTGGTGATCTCTCCTCTTCGTTTCAGCCCGAAGGCACATCGGAAATCCGAAACCTGACCACCGTAACACGATGGCTCGCGCATTCATGTCAGGATGGTTGGCGCCACGGCCGAACCAGGCGGCGGCACTCCGAACGCGCCCCTTCGCGGCACCAACCCTGCCCCTGTCGCTGCCCGAGCACCAGCGACACAAGGCAAATCCAGCGCGGTCCGGCCGTCTGTCGATCGGCGCAGCTGAGGCGAGACAACGTGCGTTCCATCGTTCCTGGCCTGCATCGGTCCTCATTGGCGGGCGCGTCAAGGTGCTTCTTGATGTGAAGCTTCTCTATCTGAGGAATCATCTGCGATCGCTACGACGATCCAGAATCTCGAAATAACCAAGGAAGGCGTCTTGGCTCGAGTCTATGGGCGTGGGCAAAGCGTGGGCAAAGCCCTATTTTTCGCAAAAAATCAAAGGTTATGGTGGGCCCGGAGGGTCACCGTTTTCTAACGGAAATCAATATCTTAACGGGTGGTTCGCCACCCCATTTCCTTCGTATTCTCTCGTATGGTCTGGCGAACCTAATGACGATGAACGAGATTAACTAATAGAAGCGGAACACCGGGCTCAGCGAATTAGGCGGTATTGCGCGCCTTCTGCACCGACTATTCAGCACGATTTTGTTCCCGTGCTTGGCGCACTCTCAAGCCGGCTCGAGAACCGTAAGCTCTTGGGCGGCTTCTTCGACACCTTGAGCGACTGCACGCTCGAGCCAAACGCGGGCCGCGCGCGGGTTGGGTTCTCCGGCGATACCCTTGGAGAGATAGCGGCCAAGCAAGAGTTGCGCATACCATGTCGCCGCTCGGCAGCGGCGGCGAACCACTTCTGCGCCGCCTTCTGATCGAAAGACAGACCTTGGCCAGACTCATACAGCGCAGCAATTACGAACATCGCACCGACGTGAACCTTGGCGGCGGCCTGCTTGAACAGATGCGCCAAGGCGAGCGATGACTGTTCTCCACCGCGTCCGTTTAGAAGCATCTCGGCAAGAGTCGCGCGTCCGCCATGCCGGCGTACCGGCTATGTCGGAGTGCGGTGATTTCTGATCGAACGAGCAATACAAGGCGCTAAGCGGACGCGCCTATACGCACGCCGTCCTACGCCGCCTTTCGCACGAAGAACGCCCGCCTTATGGCGAGAACCGCTGAAGGCCAAGTGGGAAAATCTGCATCCGCCGGCAATGCCGAGGAGCGCCGTTCCCGCCAGCACGCACGGCATGGCTCGCTCCTTATCCTGTCTATCCCGTATCAGCGGCATGGTCGGGGACCGGAGAGGGCTGGCGCGGTTCCCAGACCCCCAGCTTGCGCAGGACACGCACCTCGTCGCGGATCAGGGTCGTCAGCGCGCGTATGACCGTAGTCGTCGGCCGTTGGCTGGATGTCGCCAGAAGCAGTTCCCGCTCGATCGGCGGATTGCGGATGCGCCAGTAGTTGATCCTGCCCTCTGCAACGAGGTTATGGCAGCTCGAATAGGACAAGATGGTGTAGCCTATCCCCGCTTCGACAAGCCGCAAGGTCGAAGGCATGGCGTCGACCTCGACTTCGATGTTGGGCTCGATGCCGGCGGACCCGAGGATGTGATCCAGCACCACCCGCAGCCCGTGGGGCCTTGCCGGCAGTATCATCGGCAGCCGGGACATCACGTCGGCATCGACCGGGCCTGGCCCGAGATTGTGCGGGTCGTTTTTGGCGCCGAGCAGGAACAGTTCGTCACGCAAGATGGGTTCAGCCAGAAGATTGTTCATCCTCGGGGCGTTGTACAAGACCGCGACGTCGATCTTGCCCATCACCAGCCATTCGAGCAAATGGCCGCTGAAGCCTTCGATCACCCTCAGGCTCACCTGCGGGAACTGGGCGCGGAAATTTTGCACCAGCGGCGCCGTCAGCACGACCCCGACGGATGGCGGCATTCCGAGCACGATCGTGCCGCGCGGGTTCGAGCGCAGCGCCGCCAGTTCCGTCTCGGCGCGCGCGGCCTGCTCGAGCAGCGCCACGGCGTAACTTTGCAGGATCTTGCCGGCTTCCGTAAGCACGATGCCGCGGCCATTGCGGTAGAGCAGCGCGACGCCGACCTTGTCCTCGAGCGACTTGATCTGCCGGCTGAGCACCGGCTGGCTGATCGAAAGCGCCACCGCCGCGCGCGAGAAACTGCCGAACTCGGCCACGGCGGTGAACAGCTGCAGTTGCTTGAGATCGAACATTGAATACGGCCTCTGGCTCGAATGCGGGAACCGCATTGTCGAAGCACGCGGCAAACGCCCGAGTTTGGGACACGGAGCGATGGTTGACAAGTGAGGCCCAACCGGCGCTCTGCAAAGCTGTTATGCGGCGAGCGAAGCTTATGCTGCGCTCCGGAATTGGCTTATTTGCTAGCCCATGGCGGTCTGAACGATCACGGCCTTCCCGGAGTAAAAACTTTGCAGACTCGAACGCTTGGGTTCGTTGGGCTCGGCCGCATGGGCGCGCCCATGGTAAGAAGGCTTGCGGAAGCGGGCCATCACGTCATCGTCCATGACCGCAGGCCGGATGCTGCCGCCGACCTGCCGGGCAATTCGATCAGCGTGGCCGCCACGGCCGCCGCCGTCGCGGACGAGGCCGAGGTGGTGTTCTGCAGCCTGCCGACGCCGCTCATCGTCAAGGACGTGGTGCTTGGCGCCGATGGCCTGACATCGGGCGCGAAAGCCAAGGTCGTGATCGACCTGTCGACGACCGGGCCCAGCATGGCCAAGACCATCGCGGCGGAGCTTGCCGGCCGCGGCATCGCCTGGGTCGACGCGCCGGTTTCGGGCGGCATCGCCGGCGCCCGCAACGGCTCGCTCGCGGTGATGGTCTCGTGCAAGAAGTCGGTCTTCGACGAGATCGAGCCGGTGCTGGCCAATTTCGGCAAGCGGTTCTACTGTGGCGAAAACGCCGGCACCGCCCAGGTTGCCAAGCTCGGCAACAACATGATCGCGGCGGCCGTCATCCTGCTCTCCGCCGAGGCGCTTGCGATGGGTGTGAAGTCCGGGCTGGACCCGCGCGTCATGTGCGACATCATCAATGCCTCGAGTGGCCGCAACAGCGCCACCCAGGACAAGTTCCCCCGCGCGGTGCTGCCGGGGACGTTCGATTTCGGCTTCGCTACCGCCCTTTCCTACAAGGACGTCCGCATGTGCGTCGACGAGGCGGAGAATCTGGGCGTGCCGATGGTCGCGGGCTCGCTGGTAAGACAGATGCTTGCCGCCACGAATGCCCGTTTCGGACCGGACTCGGACTTCACCTCGATGGTGCGCATCGTCGAAGAATGGGCGGGAATAGAAATCCGCGCCTAGAGCGGTTCAGCGCTTCACGGAATCGCTGAACCGCTCTAAGTCTTTGTTTTTACGCAATTCCGAACGGAAAGCCGCTCCATACTTTTCCCGGAATTGCTCTAAAAGGGCAGGAACCGCGGAGGACCCGGATGGCAAGCTTCACGAAGCAATTGGCCGACACGCTGGCCGACCTGCCGTTGGAACTGTTCAGCCCGGCCGCCACCGCCAAGGCCAAGCTTTGCCTGCTCGATTTCCTCGGCTGCGCCTTCGAGGCGTCCGCGCTCGATCCGAGCCAGCAGGCGCTGGCCGCGGTGACGCCGGCACGCGGTGGCCACATCATCGGTGAAACGCGGCAGGCCACGCCGGCGGACGCGGCCTTCGTCAATGCGGTCAAGGGGCATGGACTGGTGCGCGAGGACATGCATGCCGGATCGGTATGCCATCACGGCGTCGTCGTATGGCCGCTGCTTCTCGCGCTGGCCGAGACGAGGACGGTTTCGGGCTCCGACCTGCTGCGGGCGGCAATCGTCGCCTACGAGGTCGGCGGGCGGCTCGGCCGGATGCTGATCGACCGGGAGCTTTCGGGACTGTTCAGGCCGACGGGCCTGGTGGCGCCGATCGGCGCGGGATGCGGCGCCGCGCGGCTCATCGGCCTCGACAGGGAGCAGACCGCGGCCGCGATCGCCTTTGCCGCCAACACGTCCTCCGGCCTCAACCAGTGGCCGCAGAGCGGCGGATCGGACATGTTCTTCCATCCGGGCTTTGCCGCGCGCAACGCGTGGATGGCCGTCCAGCTCGCGGCCGCCGGTGCCTATGCAAGCCCGGACGTGCTCGAGGGAAAATCCGGTTACTTCGCCGCCTTCGCGCGCCGGCCGATGCCGGGGCCGGTGCAGCTCTTCCCCGATGGCGAGGCCGATATCCTGGCGGTCTATCACAAGGCGGCACCCGCCTGTAATTTCGCCCAGACGGCCTGCCAGACGGCGCTGAAGCTCGTCGATATGATCGGCCCCGGCGCAGCCCCCGTCGAACGGATCCATATCCGCGTCCCCGCCGCCGCGGCGGCCTATCCGGGGTGCGACAACACCGGGCCCTTCGAGCGTTCGCTGCAAGCCAAGATGAGCATTCCCTATGGCGTTGCGGCGGTGTTCGCCAGCGGCCGCCTGTCGGAAGACAATTACCGGGACCTCAAGGACAAGGAGACGCTGCGGCTGATCGATGCCTGCGACCTCTCGGCGAGCGAGGAACTGACGGCGCGATTTCCGGCCAGGCAGGGCGCCAGCATCGATGTCGTCCTCGGCGACGGGCGACAGCTGTCGATGGGCCTCCAGGACGTCATACCCGCCACCGAAGCCGAAATCCGCGAGCGCTTCAGGTCGGCCGCCGCGCCGATCGTGGGCGGCGAGGCAGCCAGGTCGATCGAGGACTTCGTCGACAGGCTGGACTCCAAGAAGGATGCCGGCCGGCTGATGCCGCTCTGCGCGACCAAGGAAAAGGCGAAGCAGCGAAAAGCGGCTTGAGCGCCAACGCCCGTGGAGGGTCTGAATGACAGTTCGGCGAAAGACAGCTTTCGTGACCGGCGCGGCGAGCGGCATCGGCCGCGCCATCGCGACGAGCCTCCGGGCCGAGGGCGCTCGCCTCGTGCTCGCGGACCGGCAGGCCGAGGCGCTTCAGGCGCTGGCGAGCCAGCTGGGCGGCGAGATCTTTCCGCTTCCGCTGGACATTACCGATGCGTCGGCCGTCGATGCATGCCTGGAACAGCTGCCGATGGAATTCCGCGACATCGACATACTGGTCAACAATGCCGGCCACGATATCGGCGGCCGCGTCCGCTTCGACCAGGGATCGGCGGATGACTGGTCGGCGATCATCGAGACCAATTTGATCGGCCTGATGCGGGTGACGCGCGCGATCCTGCCAGGCATGGTCGCGCGCGGCCGCGGCGACATCATCAATATGAGCTCGATCAGCGCGCTCCGGATCGTGCCCGAGCAGGCGCCCTACTCCGCCAGCAAGGCCGGCGTGCACATGCTGAGCGACATCATCCGCGGCGAGCTCGCGGAGACCCCGCTGCGCGTCATCGAGATCATGCCCGGCCTGACGCGCACCAACATCGTCACGACCCGGCATCGCGGCGACGAGGAAGCGGCGCGGCAGTATTTCGAACGCTTCGGCATGGCGCTCGATCCCGAGGACGTGGCGCGCTGCGTGATGTTCGCGCTGAGCCAGCCGCCGCATGTCCAGATCGCGCAGATGTTCGTGCTGCCGACGAACAGGTGGTAGGGCCGGACCGACGGCGGCCCTAGACTGGTTCACCGTTTCACGGAAACGGCGAACCACTCTATTTCTTTGTTTTCACGCAATTCCGGACGGAAAACCGCTCACACTTTTCCTGGAATTGCTCTAGCCATCGCTTAGGCTTGCCCCAAACCGGCTGACCGACCTGTTTAGTGCACGGCCGCGTACATGATGCGGCTTTCGGTAGCCTCGGCGATGTCCATCTCCTCGACGACGCGCCCCTGCCGCGCAACGAGGATACGGTCCGACAGCGCCAGGATCTCGGGCAAATAGGACGAGATCACCACCACCGCCATGCCGCTGTCGGCAAGCTCGTTGATGAAGTTGTGGATCTCGACGATGGTGCCGACATCCACGCCACGCGTCGGCTCGTCCAGGACGACCAGCTTCGGCTTCTGGATCAGGGCCTTGGACAACACCACCTTCTGCTGGTTGCCGCCCGACAATTCGATCACGCGTGCATCGGCATCGATCGCCTTGACGCCCAGCCGCTTGGTCCAGGCCGTGGCAAGCTCTCGCGCGTTGCGCGGCGTGACCGCGGTCAGCGGATTGGTGCCGGTCGCCAGCGCGCCGAGCTGGACGTTGCTGGCAATAGTCATCGTCTCGAAAAAGCCTTCGATCTTGCGGTCCTCGGTGACGTAGACGATGCCGTCGCGCACCGCGGGCCGCGGCGTGCGGTAGCGGACCGGCCGGTCCTCGAAGCGCACGGTTCCGCCGTGGAAATAATCGCGCTTCAAGACGCCGGCGACGATCTTCATCGTCTCTGTCCGCCCTGCGCCGACCAGGCCAAACATGCCGGTCACCTGGCCCGCGAACACGGAGAAGGACGTGTTGCGGACCGTGTTGCCCATCGAGAGATTCTCGACGCTCAGGATCTTCTTGCCCATCGGCCGCGCCTTGCGCTTCTCGTCGGCGTAGAGCTCGCCGGACAGGCTCCGCCCGACCATGGCCTGCACGATGCGGTCGCGGTCGAAACTGCGCGTGTGGTCGGTGACGACGACCTTGGCGTCGCGCATCACCGTGATGCGGTCCGACAGGTAAAGTGCCTCCTCCAGCGCGTGGCTGATGAAGATGATGGCGATGCCCTGCTCCTTCAGCCGGCGCGCCAGGTTGAAGAAGTGGAATTTTTCCTCGGGCGTCAGCGTCGCTGTCGGCTCGTCGAAGATGATGAGCCGGGCGTGGTGGTGCACGGCGCGCGCGATCTCGACCATCTGCTTCTTGCCGGCGCCCAGGGTGGAAACCTGGGACGTGGGATCGACATAGAAATTGAGCGACAAGAGATAGCGTTGCGCCTGGATGTTAAGGCCGCGCAGGCGGTTGAAGAGTTTTTCGTCGCCGAGATAAATGTTCTGCGCCACAGACATGGACGGAACCAGATTGGTTTCCTGGAAGACCATGGCGACGCCATGTGCAAGCGCGTCGGAGGGCGAGTTGAAGACCGTCGGCTTGCCGTCCAGGACCATCTCGCCCGAGGACGGCTGATAGACGCCGGCCAGCACTTTCATCAGCGTCGACTTGCCGGCGCCGTTCTCGCCGAGGATGGCATGGATCTCGCCCGGACGGACATCGAGATTGACGTCCGAAATCGCGAGCACGCCGCGAAAGTCCTTGGAAACACCACGCAATTGAACCAGTGAATTCATGCCGCCGTCTCGTCGTCGATTGCCACGATCTTGCCCGAGCCTTTGGCGCCGGCAATCAGCCTGCCGCCCACCTCGCAGAGCGACGTCACCCCGTGGACATCGCCATCGGCGCGGCTCTGGTAGCTGCGCAGCATGGCCATGCGATCGTCACATCGCACCACAAGGCCGGTCGACCATGTCGGCGACCATGGCTTGAGCATGTTAAGCTTCTTGCGGGCGCCGCCCTGGATCGGTTCGAGAAAGCTCTTTCCGGTCACCAACGCCGGCGCGATCCAGTAGGCCGGGTCGATCGTATCGACCATGCGGCGCCGGTATTCGTCCTCCTTGAGCACGAATTCGACCAGCGGATTGCGCGGCGCGAACATCGCGAGCCAGAAGCCGCCCGAGGCCGACGGCGTCATGCGGCCCGGATAGGCAGGCAGGGCTCCGAGCGCGACGCGGGGCTGTGAGCCGCCCGTCAGCGCAAGGACGCGATGCCGCCACGCTTCGGCGACGAAGATGTCCTTTCCCGAAAGCGCCAGGCCGGCCGCGAATTCCAAGCCGCCCAGAAGCCGTTCGGCACGGCCGGTGGCGGTGTCGATCCGCCAGACCGAGCCGCTCGCCGACTTCGTCATCAGGTCGCGCTTCCACTCGCTCGCCGCATGGCGATCCGATCCGACGGCAACGAATAATGTCGTCGGGTCGGCGAAGACCGTGGCCGTCACGCAGGAAGGATTGACGCCTTCGATGGCCAGAGGCCGCGAGGCGGCGCCGGGGCTTTCCAAGAGAATTCCGCGCCCTTCGACCGCAATCGCCAGGCTTTCGCCCAACGCAGCGATAGCGGTCACTGGTCCGTCCATCGAACAACGCGCGCTCAGGTCGAATTGCGAGGCATTGCCGGCGGTCGACAGCGTCAGCAGATCGTTGCCGGAAGAGCAGAGGATTCCGTCACGCGCGGCCGTGAGATTGTCGATGCCGTCGAGCTGCATCAGAACCGGCATCGCATCCAGCTTCGCGTTCGGCCGCAACGGTCCGTCCATCGGCGGCACGGTGCTGCCGGTAAGATCGAAGCCCCGAAAATTGGCCCAGGCTTTCCAGATGGCGGCGATCATGAGCGGGCGCCCCAATAGGCGTCCTGCGCGCACCAGTTCGGGTCGGCATCGGGCAAGCGGTAGCGGCCGATGCGATTGTTGGAGACGCCGCCGAGATAGAGCCAGCCGCGATGCTCGCGCATCGAGGTGATCATGGGATGGTTGAGGCCGCCAAGGTCCCAGAGATTGTCGAGGATCTCGCCCTTCTCGTTGAACTTCACCACGCAGCCGGTGTTGATGTTGGGGTAGAGCCATTGGTCCGGCGCGACGCGGCGGGCCATGCGCTTGCGGAAGCCCGGCATGCGCAGCGCCAGATCGAGCGCGGGTCCGCGCATGCCGAGCAGCGCTAGCCAGTAATTGCCGTCGGAAGAGCGGTTGATGTTGTCCGGATAGCCCGGAAGGTTGGAGATAACCTTCTCGGTCCTGCCCTTCTTCGGGCCGTCGAAATAGTATCGGCTGATCGAGCAGGTCCAGCTCTCGGCGAACATGAAGGATTGCCCGTCGGGGCACATGGCGACGCCGTTGGCGAACACCAGCTTCGGAATTTCCGTGTGCGTCCTGCCGGTGCGGGGGTCGTAGCAGATGATGCGCCCGCTCGCCCGGCTCTCGAGCGCGTCGGTCGCCCAGTCCTCCTGCTCGTAGCGGATGGTCGCCTCGCTGAAATAGATGCGGCCGTCCGGCGCGACATCGACGTCGTCGGCCAGGCGAAGGCGCGAATCGTCCACCACCGAGAACCAGCTGCGGTTCGTCTCGTCGGTCAGCTTGGTGACCGTCTTGTCAGGCGCCACCTGGAAAAGCCCCATGCCGCCGATGCAGACGAGCAGATTGCCGGCCTTGTCGAAGGCCATGCCGAGCGGATGGCCGCCGATATGCGCGAACACCTCGGAACGCTTATGGTCGGGATCGAAGAAGCGCACGATGTCGCCGTGGCGCGTGCCGCAATAGAGATTGTCGTCGCGATCGAGGATGACGTCCTCCGGCCCTTCGATCTCGCCGAGGCCGATGATCTCGACGGAGCGCAGCCGGTCGTTGAGCACATAGGGCGAGCCGGGCGCATCGACTTGCGGCGACGGCGGCAGCGCCAGATAGGCGGGCGACACATAGACCTTGGCGAGGATGCGGTGGCGGTGCTTCTGCCAGCGCATGTCGACGAAGACGGCGAGCAAAAGAATCGCCCCTAGGATCGTCGAGGTGATCGGCCCGCTGATGCCGAGATTGATCAGGCCATTGGTCAGCATGAGCACAAGAAGGCTGCCGATGATGGCCTTGGCGACGGAGCCTCGGCCGCCACCGATGGCGGTGCCGCCGAGCACGGCGGCGGTCAGCGCCTGCACCTCCAGACCGACGCCGGTGTCGGATCCCGTGCTGCCGAGGCGGGCGGCGAACAGGAAGCCGGCGAGCGCGCACATGGTGCTCGAGGCGACATAGGTGAGGAACACCATGAAGCGCACGTTGATGCCGGCGTTGAAGGCCGAGCGCCGCGCCCCGCCGACGGCCGTGAGCCGCCAGCCGGGCCGCATGCGCGACAGCACCAGATGCCAGGCGAGCGCGATGATCAGCGTGATCACCAGCGACACCGGAATACCGAGCACCGTGCCTTCGCCGATGAACACCCACAGATCCGACATCGAGAACCCCGACATGATCGAGGTGGACATGCGCACGAAGACAATCTCATAGAGCGAGCGGAAGATGATCAGGCTGACCAGTGTGGTCAGGAAGGCGCGCAGCCGCAGATAGCCGATCAGCACGCCGTTGATGGCGCCGCAGACCATGCCCATGCCGAGAATGCCGGCGAGAACCGCCGGTACCGGCATCTCGTAGACATTCACGCCGATGAGCGAGAATAGGACGGCAAGCGAGAAGACCGAAGCCACCGAGAGGTCGATGCCGCCAGAAATCATGACAACGGTGAGCGCCAGGACGACAAGCCCGAATTCGGCGAACTGGCGGGCCAGATCCGACAGGCTGGAGAGCGACAGGAAATCGGGAATGACCGATCCCATCACCAGCACCGTGAGCACCAGCGCGGTGAACGGGATGGCGTTGTCGATCCATCGCTTGGACATGATCTCCCCGATCAGATGATCGGGGAGAAAGCGCGAGCGCAGAGACGCTAAGGTGTCGCTGGACATGATGCTGATTGACTTGCCCCGGCTTACTTCAACTGGTCGAGCGACCAGCAGGTGCGCGGGCCGATATTGTCTTTGGTCAGCAGCGTCAGCGGCGTGTAGTACGAGGTCTTCGATTCGCCGGCCTTGGCGGGCGACAGCAGCGTCTGGACGATCTGCTGGTTGATCGCGTTGCCCTGCAGCGGAACGTCATAGCTGATGATCAGGTCCAGAAGCCCTTTCTGGATGTTGTCGCAGCCGATCTGGTTGCCGCCGCCTGACGTCACGACATAGACGTCATTGGCCTTGCCCGCCGCCTGGATGGCGGCGCCCGCGCCGACATCCTGGTTGTCCCAGTTGCCGACCACGCCGCACAGGTCCGGATGCTGCTGCAGCACCGTCTCCATGATGGCGCGCGCCTTGGCGGGATCGTACTGGGCAGCCTGCTCGGACACGATCTTGATCGCCGGATCCTTGGCGAACGTCTGCTTGTAGGCATAGAGCTCGTAGAGATCCGACGCCGCGGTCGGCTGGCCGCGGATGATCGCGATCTTGCCGGACTTGCCCGATCCGGTGCCGCACTGCTTCACCAGCGCGTCCGCCTCGATATAGCCGACACGCGACCAGTCGGCGCCGACATAAGCGTCGGTCGGCACGACCGATTCCAGGTTGAGCTGGATGACCTTGATGCCGGCGTCCATGGCGCGCTTCAGCAGGCGCGCATAGGACTGGACATCCGGATTGTGGGCGATGATCAGGTCGGGCTTTTCGGCGATCAGCGCCGTCAGCGCCCGGGTGCCGGCGTCGGTGCTCCAGTTCGGGTCGCGGATCTCGAGCGTGTAGCCGAGATCGGCCGCCTGCTTGCGCATGATGGCGGCCCAGCCTTCCGTCAGGTCAAAGCCCATGGCCAGCGGAATGAAGACGACGCGCTTGCCTTTGAGACCATCGTAGAACGGATTGCGCGACGGATTGTCGAGACCGTCATCGGCGTGAGCGGCCCCCGCGAGGCCGAGTGCCATGAGCCCGGCCGCCAGGATAGTTCTGAATTTCATGGTTTCCTCCCGTTGGATTGCAAAGCTTTGTTCAGATGTCGCCCTGGCTCTGTTGCGAAGTCTGCTCGTCCCTCGGGTTGATGAAGCTATCGACCGTGATGGCGAGCAGCAGGATCAGGCTCTTGATGAGGTTCTGCGTCGTGTAGGTGATGTCGAGGATGGTCATGCCGTTGAGCAGCACGCCGACCAGCAGCGTTCCCACCAGCACGTTGCGCACACTGCCGCGGCCGCCGCTGAGGCTGATGCCGCCGAGCACGACGACCAGCAGCACGTCGTAGATCATCGTCGAGTTGTAAACGCGGGTGCTCATTCCCGAGACGGCGGCGGCCATCACCACGCCGGCGAGGAAGGCGATCAGGGCGCTGATCACATATTGCGCCACGATCAACGGACGCAGCGGCAGGCCGGTGATGCGCGCGGCGAGCGCATTGTCACCGGCCGCATAGACGAAGCGGCCGAAGCGCGTGCGCATCAGCACAAGCGCGACCAGCGCAGCCAGCACCGCGAAGGCCACAATGGGCATCGGCAGGCCGAGGAAAGCCCCCTGCCCGAGGAAGTCGAACCAGCCGACGCCGGCAGGCGAATTCTGAACGTCGATCTGGAACAGGAAGGCGCGTCCCGAGCCATACATCACGAGGCCCATCGCGAGTGTCGTGAAGATGGCGGGAATGTCGGCGTAGGCGATGAGGATGCCGCTGGCCAGGCCGATGGCCAGCGCCAGCAGGGCGCCGTAGACCAGGGCCGTGTCGAACGGCGTGCCCGACTGCGCCATCGAAAGCACCCAGGACAGCGACACCACCATGGTCGCCACCATGGCGAGGTCGATGCCGCGGCCGATGACGACCAGCCCCATGCCGAGGCCCAATATGCCAAGGATGGAGACGCTGCGCACCAGCGCGATCAGATTGCCCGCGGTGAGGAAGTTGTTCAGCGTGGCGGCAAAAACCACGAACAGCGCGACGGCGAGCGCGAACACCACGCCCTCCTGCGACAACCGCGCCTTGGCCATTGTGCCACCTCCCGAACCAGGCCTTGCCGGCCCGGTCGCGAACCCCCTTCGCGACCTGCTTTTGCTGCCGGCGACCATCCCCTTTTTGGCTGGCTCAAGACATATCCGCCCAGGGAATATCAGTTATGTTTCATGCTGGATCGGGCATGCGCGCCGCATCGGGCGGAACTGCGGGAGCTGAAGGCCGGCGCGTTCGGCAGGGCCTGCCATGCGAAAAGCGCCATAGCTGTTATCCGGATTCTGCACAGCCTCGTCGCTTCACTCCGCCTTGCCAATCACGCAAAACTGCTGACCGACAGACGAAGGCGCTAAAGCGCCTTCTGCACCGGGAGGAAATGATGACGGACGAGCCGCGCAAACAGACGCCGGGGGTCTATAGACGCCGAGTGGGGGATGCCATGGTCACCGTCATCAATGACGGCTTTCTCGACATCAGCGTGGCCATCCTGCGCGGAACCGAGCGCGGCGACATGGAAGGCCTGATGCGCGAGCAGTTCCGGCACACGGAGCCGCGCCTCACCGTCAACGCCTTCGTGATCGAAACCGGCAAAAACACCGTCCTGGTCGACGCCGGCGGCGGGTCGACCACGGTCTACTCCATGGGCCTCTTGCCGCAGAATCTCGAGGCCGCCGGCTTCAAGCCGACGGACTTCGACACCGTCCTGCTCACCCATATCCATCCCGATCATTCGAGCGGCCTGATGGACAGATCGGGCAAGCCGCTCTTTCCGCGGGCTGAGGTCATCGTCCACCGGGATGATCTCGACTTCTGGTCCAATCCCGAGAAGCGTGAAAGGTCACCCGCGGCGCGGCCTTATACCGGTTCGGCCGATGCCCTGCTGTCCAGCTATCGGGGTCATTTCCATCCCGCCGAGGGCGGGGAAGTGGTGCCGGGCATCAGGCAACTCCCGCTGCCTGGACATACGCCCGGCCACAGCGGCTATCAGCTCGACTCGGCCGGCGAGACGCTGGTGATGTGGGGCGACACGGTGCACGTGCCGGAGATCCAGATTCCGCGGCCCCAGGTCACCAGCGAATTCGACGTCGACGAAGCGCTGGCGCATCAGAATCGCCGCAAGATCTTCGAGCATGTCGCCAACGAGCGGCTGCTCGTCACAGGCGGGCATCTGCATTTGCCCGGTTTCGCACATCTGGTGAAGGCCGGGGACGGCTACCGCCTGGTGCCTGAAGCCTGGCTGGTTCAGCTCTGAGAACAGGCAACAGAAACGGATAAGGGCCGGTCCGATCGGAACCGGCCCTCATGCTTTTGAAGCATCAGTCGGTGACTTCGACCCAGGTCTTGCTCTTGGCGTCGTATTTGACCAGCGTCACCTGCTCGGCCGTGATGGTAATGTGGCTCTGCTCGGTAAAGCCGATGGTGCCGGTCATGCCCTTGAAGCCCTGGACCGCGTTGAAGCCTTTCTGCAGGTCTTCCGGCTTTGTCGACTTCACGTCCTTGATGACCTGCGCCAGCATCTTGATGCTGTCGTAGGCGCCGGCAGAGAAGGGCGTGGCGTCGACGTTGAACTTCTTCTTGTAGGCATCCTTGAAAGCCAGAAGCTCCGGGCCCGGATGCAGTTCCGTCGTCAGCATCGCGGTGATCGTCCCGTCGGCAAGGTCGCCGGCCAGCTTCGAGTAGGTGTCGTCGGCATTGGTTTCGTCATTGCCGTAGACGATGGCGTCATAGCCGATCGAATGCAGGTCCTGCACAAAGGCCGCCTGATCCTGCGGCGTCAGCCACACGTCGACGCATTTGATGCCCGCCGCCTTGATGGCGTTGACTTCCGGCATCAGTCCGGCGGTCGCGCCCGTCGACCAGTTCTCGGTGATGGTGTGATCCATGGCGATCTTCTTGCCGGCCTTGTCATAGGCAAGCTGGATGCCGAACAGACCGCCTTGCCCGTAGGTGGATGGATCATGCAGCACCGCGAGGCCGTCGGGGCAGTGCTTCAACGCATGCTGGCCGATCTTTTCGCCCCAGGCGAAGGTGTTGAGGCCGAAGTCGAAGACCCACGGATTGGGCGGGCTGGTCGGGCCGTCCGGATTGACGGTCAGGCCGCCATCGTCGACGACGCCGATGGTCGGGAACTTGTGGCGCTGCGCCAGCTGCGCCGTGACCGGGCCGGTGTCCGGCGAGCCGGCAATGGCGATCGCGCCCTGCGACATCAGCTTCTCATAGAGCTGGCCGGACAGCGTGGCCGACGCATTGTCGTTGTGCGGGTCGAGCTTGAAGGTGTGGCCGTCGACACCACCGGCAGCGTTGACCTCATCGACCGCCATCTGCGAGCCGTTCACCGTGGCGATGCCGGTCGAACCATAGGCGCCGGTCGTTCCTGCGATCAGGCCGATGAGATATTCGTCCGCCGCGCCGGCCTGGACGCCGAGCCCCCAGAATGCCGTCGTGGCCAGCAACATCGCGGAAGTCGTCGCGCGTTTTCTCATGTCTGATTTCCCTCCCTGCGATCGGTGGGCATGAACCGACAACCCGATCGCTCAATTTGCCCTGCGCTTCCCGCGCCCTCTCGGTGTTGGATTTTGCTATCCCGTTGCCCGGCCTTGTCAACGCGAGCGCCAGCACCCCGGAGCCGGTTCAGCGACCTTGCAAATGCCACTGGAGAAGCCGGCCAAGCACGACTATCGATGCGGCCGGAGAAGAGCTCTATGTCCGTTCTAATCCATTAGTTTTATTTAGTTTTCTGATTCGAGCGACTTGGTTCGCCGATACGTGGAAACACGATCTCGTCGCCCTGCGTTTCACCGTTCCGAAACGCCGTCCAATCGCTGCGCTCATAGCTGTTATGTCACTCGCATCAGCTATTTCCGGACGGTCACTTTCGACTAGGTTTTTGGGCACCGGCGCAGCATGCCAAAGCTGGATATTGCGACATGGAACCCCGGCCCGACGGTTCACAGCTGAACCGGGGCGGCTATCCGACGGAAGCGTCTCCCGCGAGGCGATAAAGCCGGCTGAGGAGGCGACGCCGGCCGGAGGAGAGGGGAAAGCCAGCAGTGCTGCAATTCGTGTTGAGCGGAGTAGCGATAGGATCGATCTACGGTCTGATCGGCATGGCGCTCGCGATCTCGTTTTACGTCACCCGCATCATCAATTTCGCGCAAGGCCAGCTGATGATGGTGACCGTGATGGTCACCGCCGAACTCGCCTCTTCCGGCTATCCGGTATGGGTGGCCGCGCTTGCCGGCCTGGCGTGCTCATGCGTCGTCGGCATCCTCTCCTACGTCATCGCGGTGCGGCCGATCCTTTTGTCGAACCGCTTCAGCTTCGGCTGGCTGGTCTCGACGCTGGGCTTCGCCGTGATCGTGGAAAACGCGGCTGCCTATATCTGGGGCCCGACCTCGCAAGCTTTCCCGCCGATCCTCAACGGCATCAGCCTGCCAATCGGCGGCGCCGTGCTGACCGCCCAGCAGCTTCTCGCTATCGTCACCGCGGCAGTGCTTGCCGCCGGCTTCGAGATCGTGCGGCGCCACACGCTGTTCGGCAAGCTCGGCATGGCGACGGCGGCCGATCCCGAGATGGCATCGGCCATCGGCGCCAACACCACTGTCGTCGCCATCGTCGCCTTCGCGGTCTCCGCGATCTATGCCGGGATCGCGGGCCTGCTCATCGGACCTTCGACCTTCGCCAATCCCTATCTCGGCGATACGTTCGGGACCTACGGCTTCATCGCCATGATGATCGGAGGCGGTACCGAGCGGCCGATAGCGGCTATGTTCGGCGGCCTGCTGCTCGGCGTCTGCGCCGAAGGCGCCAACGCGCTCATCAATTCGCAGGCTTCGGACTGGTTTCCCTTCATCGTGCTCGTGCTCATCCTGATCGTCTCGCCCAAGGGCCTGTTCAGCACCAGCAACCCCCTGTTTCGCCCGCGCCGGGCGGCCGTGACACGCGGCTGAGGTCGAGCATGGCTCCTGCATTCGATACTCAGCCGGTCGCCGCTCCAAGGCTTCGCGTCGGCCGCTGGCGCGCCGCCGGGCTGGCCGCTGTCCTGATCGTCTATCTCGCGGCCACCGCCTATATCGCCCATACCGACCTCGGCCTCCAGAGCCTGGTGCTGGTGGCCGCGGTCTTCGGCATCCTCGCCATCAGCCTCGACCTTGTGGCCGGGATGCTCGGTCTCTATTCGCTTGGTCAAGGCGGCTTTTTCGGGATCGGCGCTTATGCGACGACGATCCTTGCCAACGACTATGGCTGGAATGTTTTCGGCCTGCTGGTGCTGGTCCTGGCTGCGACGGCCCTGATCGGCATGGCCGTGGGCGCGATGTCGCTCCGGGTCAGCGGTCTCTACTTCGCCATCACCACTTTCATCTTCACGCTGGTGCTGACGGTCCTGGCGACCGACATGGTGACCGTCACCGGCGGCCTGCAGGGCCTGCTCGGCCCGGCCTTTCCGGATTTCCCGGCAAGCCTGGAATGGCTCGGCACACCCTTGGTTTGGTGCATCATGCTGGCGCTGCTCGCCTGCCTCGGCCTGGTCTGGAACATCCGTCATTCGCCGCTCTACCCGATCCTGCTTTCGATCCGCGATGCCGAGCCGTTCGCCGAGGCCGCCGGCGCGCGAACGGCGGCAATCAAGGTCGGCGTCTTCGGTGTCTCGGCCGCGATGGCCGGAGGAGCCGGCTGGCTCTTTTCGTTCCTCGGCGTCGTCTCTCCAAGCCAGTTCGACTGGTCGGTGTCGCTGAACGTGCTCGTGATGGTGCTGATCGGCGGCATCAACACCAGCATCGGTCCGGTTGTCGGCGCGATGTTCGTCTCGATGTTCCCGAATGTCGTCAACATCAATCCCTGGCTGCAGGAGATCGTCTATGGAGCGCTGTCGATCCTGGCGATCACGCGGTTGCCCGACGGCGTGGTCGGCATCGCGCGGCGCGCCCTTGCCCGGCGCGCCGGCGAAATAGCACCGGAGGCGGACGCCGCGGCCGAAGCCCTGCCCGCCGCGCTCGATACGGCGGCCTCGCCGGCTTCGCCGAAGGACTCCGAGGTCATCGTGGAATGCCGGGGCATCGAATTCGGCTACGGGCTTGGCCCGAAGGTCCTGCGCAATGTCGACCTGGCCGTCCGCCGAGGCCACATACACGGCCTGATCGGCCCGAACGGTTCGGGAAAGAGCACTTTGGCCAATGTGATATCGGGCGGCCTGACGCCGCATGCCGGAGAGGTCCTGCTCAAGGGCACGCGCGTTGACGGCCTGCCGGCGAGCAGCCGTTCGCGGCTGGGACTGCGGCGCACTTTCCAGGCCGCGCAGCTGGTGAAGGAACTGACGCCGACGCAGAACGTCATGGTCGGTCTCTTCGACCGGGTGCCGCGCATCATTGGCCGCGCGCCGTTCTGGCCGATGCTTGCCTCCGGCCGGCGCGACCTCGCGGCCATGCAACGTCGCGCCGGCGAGGCTCTCAGCCTTGTCGGCGCCGGCGACTGGGCCGTAAGGCAGGTGGCGGACGTGCCGCACGGCATCGAGCAGCTGACGCAGCTCGCCTCGGTCTGCGTGGCCGGACCGGACATCATCGTGCTCGACGAGCCGGCGACGGGACTTTCCGCGAAAGAGGTCAGGCATCTGGCCGCCATCCTTGCCAATCTCAAGACTCAGGGCGTGACCATGATCATCATCGAGCACCAGACGCGTTTTCTGTTCCCGCTCTGCGACCGCGTGACCGTGCTCAATGCCGGCGAAGTGATCCTCACCGGCTCGGCCGACGATGTGCGCGCCGATCCGGTGGTAAGACAGGTGTATCTCGGCGAATGAGCGAACAGCCCACTCTCGAAATCAACGCGCTATGCGCCGGCTACGGACGCTTCGACGTGGTGCGCGACGTGGCGCTCAGCGTCGGCAAGGGCGAGGCCGTCGCCTTGCTCGGCCCTAACGGCGCCGGCAAGACAACGGTCCTGCGTGCGATCATGGGTCTCGTCAAACAGCGGCGCGGCCTGATCCGGATCGGCGCCACGGACGTTTCGGCGCTGCCCACCCATCGCATCGCGCGCGGACTGGCCGCGATCGCGCCCGAGGGACGCCGCCTGTTCCTTGACCAGTCTGTGGAAGACAATCTGCTCCTGGGAGCTTTGCATCTCCGGCACGACAAGGCCCGCACTCAGACCTTGCTCGCTTCGGTCTACGACCTCTTCCCCGTCCTCAAGGCCTACCGCCAGCGGCTGTCGTCTTTCTTGAGCGGCGGCGAGCAGCAGATGGTCGCGATCGGCCGCATGCTGATGAGCGACCCCGAGATCATGCTGCTCGACGAACCCTCTGTGGCGCTTTCCCCGGTCGCCGTCGACATCGTCGTCAAGGCGATGCTGGAGCTGCGCAAGCGCGGCGCCTCGCTGCTTCTAGTCGAACAACGCACCGACGTAGCAACCCGCGTCTGCGACCGGCTCTACGTCATGACGCATGGCGAGATCGTCGACCAGATGAAGCCGGAGACGATCCGCTCCGGCGGCATGTCGATCCTCAACAAATATCTCGGCTGAAGCCCGAAACCGCCTCGTCCGTCGCTACGCTCTCAAGCCGAGGCGGCGTAGCGCCGGGCGAGCGCCGACATGCCGACGGCGAGAACCAGGATCCCGCCCTTGAAGATCGGCTGGAAATGCGTGGGCGCGCCGAAGATGCTGAGCCCGTTGAAGCCGACCGCCAGGATCAGCACGCCGACCAGCGTTCCGGTGATGTGGAACTCGCCCTCGCGCAAGGTGGCGGAACCGAGAAACACCGCGGCGAAGGCGTCGAGCAGATAGCCGTCGGCGGCGGCCAGCGTGCCGCTGCCGAGCAGCGACGACAGCAGCGTTCCGGTGAGCGCGGCGCAGAAGCCGGCGGTGGCGAAGGCGAAGATCTTGATGCGGTCGACGCGAATGCCCGAGAGCCTCGCCGCCTCCATGTTGCTGCCCACGGCCTGCATCTTCTGGCCGATGTCGGTCTTGTTGAGCACGGTCCACAGCGCCAAAAGCACCACGACCATGATGATCACCGGGTTGGGCAGACCGAAGACGATGCGGCCGAGCGCGATGTCGGTGAAGGCGCGGGGAATGCCGGTGGCGATCGGAAAGGCGCTGTAGGTGAAACCGATGCCCGTCAGCATCGTCCCGATGCCAAGCGTCGAGATCACCGCATTGATCCTGACCTTGGTCACGAGCAGGCCGTTGAGGATGCCGATGCCGGCGCCGAGAGCGAGCGCGCACAGGATGCTCAGCCAGATCGGAAAGCCCTCATACGCCATCAATCCGGTGACGATGAGGCCGACGAAGCTTGCGACATAGCCGATGCTGAGATCGAACTCGCCGACCACAAGGGTGTAGGTCAAGCCGCTGGCGATGATCGCGGTGAGCGAAGCCTGGCTCAGGATGTTGAGGAAGTTCGCGCGCGACAGGAAAACGCCGGGTGCATTGATGGAGAAGAACAGCACCATCAGCAGCAGCCCGATGATCGTCCCGTAGCGCGACAGGCCGATCAGCGCGGTCCGTTTCCATGAGGATTTGCGGGGCTGCGGCGCTTCCTTTGCCACGGGCACAGTCTCGGCCGTCATGCCGCTTCTCCTTGATCGTCTTGCGCGTCGTGATAGCTGAGTTCGATGATGCGCGCTTCGGTGACGTCGGCGCCGGTCAGCTCGCCGGTGATGCGGCCCTCGCGCATCACCAGGACGCGGTCGGCCAGCAATGTGAGTTCCTCGACATCGGAAGAGATCACCAGGATGCCGACGCCGGAACGGGCAAGCGCGCGGATGGCGTCGTGGATCTCCTCGCGCGCGCCGACATCGACGCCCCGCGATGGCTCGTCGAGGATGAGCAGTTTCGTGCCGGCGTTCAGCCAGCGCGCGATCAACGCCTTCTGCTGGTTGCCGCCGGAAAGGCCGGCGATCTTGGCCGTGACGCCCGGCGTCTTGATGCCGAGATGGGCAACGAGGCTTTCCGCCTGCCGCCGGCCCTTGGCGTCGGAAAGGAACGGAAGGCCGGGCACGCTGCGCAGCAGCTTCAGCGTCGAGATGTTGATGTTGAAGGCGACGGACTGCTGCAGCATCACCCCTTGCGAGCGGCGCTCCTCAGGCACCAGTGCGATGCCGGCTCTCACCGCTTCGGACGGGTTGGCGACGTCGAGCCGCTTGCCGTCCAGCTCGAAATGGCCGGCCTCGGGGCGCGCGAGGCCTGTAACGAGATGGGCGAATTCGGTGCGGCCGGCTCCAACCAGCCCGCCCAGTCCCAGAACCTCACCCTTGTAGAGATCGAGGCTCACATCCTTCACCGCCCGCTTCCAGGCGATGGCACGCGCGGAAAAGACCGGCTGCCGGCTGCGGTCGGCGGCAAGCCGGTCGCGCTCGTCCGGCGTGCGGATGGCATGGCCTATGATGGCGCGGACCAATCCTTTCTTGTCCAGCGCGCCGCGCTCGGCCTCGCTGACGATGCGGCCGTCGCGGAGCACGGTGATCCTGTCGCAGAGCTGCAGCACCTCCTCCAGCCGATGCGACACATAGAGGATGGCGACACCCTGGGCGGCGAGGTCGCGGATGATGGCGAAGAGCTGCTCGCTTTCCGGTTCGGAGAGCGAGGCGGTCGGCTCGTCCATCGCGATCATGCTGGCGTCGCGGGTGAGCGCCTTGCCGATCATGACCAGCCAGCGCTGGGCGACCGACAGCTCGGAGACTTTCGTATCGAGCGGAAACCGGATGCCGACGCGCTCGGCCGCGGCGCGCGCGGCGACGCCCGAGCGCTTCCAGTCGATCATGCCGAACCGCGTCACCTTCGGCGCGCCAAGCAGCATGTTCTGCAACGCGCTGAAATGCGGGATCAGATTGAGTTCCTGATGGATGAACGCAAGCCCGGCGCGCTCGGAAGCCTGCGGCGAGCCCATCTGAAGCTCGTCGCCCGCGATGGTCACGCTGCCCTGGTCCGGACTGGTTACGCCGGCAAGACAACGGATCAGCGTCGACTTGCCGGCGCCGTTGGCGCCGACAAGGCCATGCACCCGGCCGCGCGCGATGTCGAGATCGGCGCGGTCGAGCGCTAGCTCACCCGCAAAGGATTTGGTCAGGCCGCGGATGCGCATCCATGCGTCGGCGGCCGAAACGGTCGCCGACACCTAGCCGCTCCGTTTCGCAAAGCGGCCCGGCCGGCAGGTCTCACATGCCATTGGGATGTTCGGCCATGAACTTGTCGACATTGTCCTTGGTCACCACCACGCCGGGGATCTCGATGGTCTTCGGCTGCCAGGAATCGCCGGCCTTCATGGAGTCGAGAATGGCCTGGAATACCTCCTTGCCTTCCTGATAGGCGGGCTGCCAAACCGTGGCCGTCATGTCGCCTTCCTTGACCAGCTGCAGGGCCTGGGCGCTGCCGTTGATCGACACAGTAGTCACGTCGGTGCGGCCGGCCTGGCGCAGAGCCGCCACGGCGCCCTGCATCGGCTCGTCCCAACACGACCAGATCGCGAGCGGCGTGTCGCCGCCGGCGGGATGCGCGGTCAGCCAGGCCGCGGCCGTGGCGTTGCCAAACTGCACCTGCCCCGGCGCGACCACTTCGCTATAATCCACCTTGACGCCCGACTTACCCTTGACGCCTTCATCGAAGGCCACGCCGCGGTCGATGCAGAGCTTGCCCGGATGGAAGGTCATGGCCAGCACATTGGCCTTCTCGCCCGTCTTCTCCAGGAGATATTTGACCGAATCGTCGCCGACCTGCCGGCCGCTGGTCGTCGCCACGATGCCGGGGACGATCTCGCCGCCCCAGGTGCCGACGGGAATATGCGCGTCGCGCGCGGCCGCAAGGCCGGAGCCGATCGAGCTGCTGGCGAAGGCCAGCACGAAGATGGCGTCGACATGCTGGGCCGCGAAGTTATTCATCGCCGCGTTGGCCTGATCGGCGCTGGCCTGGGTGTCGGTGACCTTGACGTCCCAGCCGGCTGCCTTGGCGGCGTCCGTCGCCCCGCCGATGACCGCGATGTTGAGCGCGTCGTTGGCGAGCAGCGCGACGATGCCGAGTGTCTTGTGGTCCTGCGCCTGCACGGCGGTTGAAACGATCATCGTTCCGGCGGTCAGTAAGGCGAGCAAAAGCCTTTTCATCTGGGAAATCCTCCTCTCCCCGTTGGTGCCGGCCATGGCGGGCCGACGGTTCCCTCTCCTCGGACTCCGACCAGGGGCGCCGGACACCGGCCTTGCCGTATCCGCTGGCACCCCTGTCGGCCGCTTGCATGCATGACTCCGTTGCAGCTCCCGTGAGCCAACATGAGACGGAGACGCACGCCACAAATTTTGGTACCGGTACCATATGGTAGTTTTAGCAGGCCGGCAATAGCCAGCATCGCGTGCCCCGTGAAATTCGCGTTCGCGACGGCACATGTGATTTGAAACGAGCAAGATCGCGTTGCTAAGCTGATTTTTCTTGTTATCGGTATCAAGCTGGGGCTATGGCTGAAGCAGCCGAAATGGAGAGCGCCGCGAGCGCGTGACAGTCCGAACGAGATGGGAGCAGACATGAAAGTGACCTACGACTTTTCCGGCAAGAACGTCATCCTGATCGGAGGGACGACCGGCATCGGGCGGGCAACGGCGCTGGCCTTCGCCAAGGCCGGAGCCAATCTCTACGTTTCCGGCATCGGCGCGGACTCCGGAGAAAGCCTCAAGGCCGAGGTCAAGCCGCTTGGCGTCGAGATCGAGTTCGAGGAAGTCGACGTTCGCGACAGCAAGGCGATGGCCGCCCTGCACAAGCATGCCTTCGACCGCTTCGGGCGCATCGACATCGCCTTCAACAATGCAGGCGTCCCGGGCAAGACCGCGCCCGTGCACGAACTCGAGGACAAGGATTACGACCTGCTGATGGACGTCAATCTGCGCGGCATCTTCAACGGCCTGAGGCATCAGGTCCCGCATATGACGGCCAAGGGCGGCGGCGCGATCGTCAACACCTCGTCGCTGTTCGGCGTCATGGGCTTTGCCACGACCGCGGTCTACTGCGCCAGCAAATGGGGCGTGATCGGCCTCACCAATTCGGTGGCGCTGGAAGTCGCGCGAAAGAACATCCGCGTCAACGCCATCGCGCCCGGCTCGGTGATGACGCCGCTGCTGCGTGGCATGTTCGGCAGCGAGCAGAGCGCCAAGGACACGGTGCTGCCGATGATCCCGATGGGCCGCATCAGCGACCCGTCCGAGATCGCGCAGCTGGTGCTTTTCCTGTCGTCGGACGCTGCGTCCTTCATCACCGGACAGGCCGTGGTGATCGACGGCGGCGGCTTCGTCGCGGGCGCCGACAAGCTCTGAGGCCTCAAGGCAGGGGGTTGCCCCCTGCCTTGCCGTCCCCGTTCAGGCGACGCAGCTCTTCTCGCCCTTGGCGAGGGCGATCTCCACCACCTGAAGCCCCCTGTCCGTCAGCCGAGACGGGAATGTCGTGCGCAGCCGGTCCTCATGTACCGGGATCACCCTGCGCACGTCGCCGCCGACCGATTTCAGCATTTCGGCGCTGGAGAAGATCAGATTGTGCTGGCTGCCGACGGCCAGCCCGATGGGCACGATCTGCGGCGCGGCCGGATCGAGCCCGGTCAAGTTGTCGTAGGTGTAGATAAGATCGCCGGCGAATATCCAGCGATCCTCGCCACTGCTGGTGCCGTCGTTGCGGACGGTCACATACATGCTGCCGTAAGTGTGGGTGTCGGCGGCGAGATGGACGTCGATCCCCGGCAGCACGTTTTCCTGGTCGCCGTCGATGCAGATCATGCGGCCTTCCTTCGCCGCCTCGACCGCGCGCACGATATCGGCCGGATCGCCGCCGCCGACCAGGAAGCGGTATTCCGGCCCGAGCGCCAGGGCCCAGACCCATTTGTCCAGCTCGCTCTTCTGAACGTAGAATTTGGCGTTGGGAAACAAATGCATGGCGCCCATATGGTCGAAATGGGCATGGGTGATGAAAACGCTGGTCACGTCCTCCGGCTTCACGCCGCATTCGGCAAGAACCGCCCGCGGGCCGTGATAGTTCGAGACGCCATAGGCGGTGGCCAGTTGCTCGCCATAGGCGACATGGTCGTAGCCGGTATCGATCAGGATGGTTTCGCCGCCGCCCTTCAGAAGCGCATAGGCATAGGGAAGCTTGCGCGTGCCCTGGTGCTGCGGCCCGTACATCATGACGCTGAAGGGGAATTTCTCCACCGCCGCGTATTCCAGCACCCAGATCGAGTAGTGTGCCATTCAATCCTCCCTTGATAGGCTGGAGCGGTTCGCCGTTTCACGGAAACGGCGGACCGCTCTATCTCCTTGTTGACGCAATTCCGGACGGAGAACCGCTCACACTTTTCCTGGAATTGCTCTCGATGCCTTGGCCGGAAAGGCGCGGCGCGTGTGTGGCGCAACAGGCCTGGCCGAAATCGACGAGCTCGAAGCCCGGCAGCAGGCGCGTCGTCGCCCGCAGATGGTCGCTCGTCGCGCGCAAAGCGCGCGTCAGCGTGTCGAACCGCTTGTCCGACCTGTCCTGCGCCCCGCGGCAAGCCGTCGCCGCGGCGCAAGCTTCCATGAGCGTCTCGGCGGCGCCGCGCATATGATGATAATGGTGCGCGGCCGGCTCCGGCGCCTGCAAGGCGCGAACGGCTTCGGCCGCCTGCATCACGGCCTGTCTCGCTCCTGCCAGAGCGCCCTCGGCCAGCGCCGCCTGGCGGCGCGACGTCAGCAGGAACAGCGCATAGCCGGACAGCTGGGTCAGGGTCTGGCTGATCAATCGCTGCGCGTCACGCGCGGCGTCGGCATAGCGCAGCAGCGACTGCTCCGTCACGCCGACGCAGGAATACACGCCCATCGCAAATCCTCCACGCCGGCATCGCGGCGTCCTCCTCTCTTGGGCATTACCCGATTTTGATATCGGTAACAACAGAATTGCTCCAACCCGCGCCAACGGCTTGTTTGTTTGACAAGGGAATGATTTGATGCGCGCCGGCCGGACCGAGCGATAACAAACATGCCCAGGCGATCATCCGACAATCCAGAAAGGCGCAACGGAAGCGCCCGAATGCGCGACGTCGCGGTTCGCGCCGGGGTCTCCACCATGACCGTCTCGCGGGTCCTGAACGAGCCCGGCAAAGTATCCGAGGAGATGCGCGAACGCGTGCTGACGGCGGTTCGCGAGATCGGCTACCTGCCGAACCACCTGGCGGGCAGCCTGTCCTCGAACCGCTCGACGACCATCGGGCTCATCGTGCCCAGCATCGACAATTCGATCTACACGCAGACGGTCAAGGGCCTGTCGGAGGTGCTGAAGCGCTCCGGCTTCCAACTGATGATCGCGGAATCGGGCTATGATCCCAATGAGGAAGAGGAACTCATCACCGTCTTCCTCAGCCATCGGGTCGGTGGGCTCGTGCTGCACAGCACGGAGCATACGCCCCAGGCGATCGAGAAGATCCGCAAGTCCGGCATTCCGGTGGTCGAGAACGGAAACATCCCCAAAGAACCGCTCGACATGGTCGTAAGCTATTCAAATCGCGATGCTTCTTACGCGATGACCATGCATCTCGGCAGGCTCGGTTACCGCAGGATCGCCTTCGCCAGCCTCTATTCCGTGCACAATGACCGCTCTCAGGACCGCCTGAAAGGATATTTGGCTGCGCTCAAGCAATTGGGACACGATCCCGACCCGCGCATGGTGCTGGAAACCGGGCGCGGTCTTGCCGCCGGCGCCGAAGTGGTGGCGCGGGTGATGCAGAGCGTGCCGGAGGTCGACGCGCTCTTCTGCGCCGGCGAAGTTCTGGCCGCCGGCGCGCTGTTCGAGTGCCAGCGCCGCAACTGGTCGGTGCCCGGCCGCATCGCGCTCGCCAGCTTCGACGATGTCGACCTGTTGCGGCATGTCAGCCCCTCCATCACAACCTTGCGGCTGCCGCGCTACGATATCGGCGAGCGGACGGCGCGGATCCTTTTGAGCCGCATCATCGACGGCGCCGATCACCTGCGCGGCAGCGTCGTCGACCTCAAGTTCGAAGTCATCCAGCGCGAGAGCACCTGACCCGCCCCTGGGACCGGAACTGCGACACCGCTCCCCCGCTTTTCTGCGATTGCATTTTGTTACCGGTACCAATATAAAGTCGAGACCTGCAGGGCAGTCGGGTGCCTGGCGGGCTGTCGGTAGGAACGAAGGGTCTTGGCAATGCTCGCAGAGTGGCGGAACAGGATTTGAGCTTGTCGAAGGAAGCCGAGGGGGCGGCGCCCTCCACCTGGGCGAAGCCGCTCAACGAATGCACCGCCTTGATCACGGGCTCCACCGCTGGTCTCGGGCAGGCGATGGCGGCAAGGCTTGCCGAGGCCGGATGCGGCGTCATGCTGCACGGGCTGGAAGACGCCGAGCAGATCCAGGCGCAACGCGATGAGCTCGCCCGCAAGACGGGCGCCCGTGTCGCCTACCACAAGGCCGATCTCTCGACGCGGTCGGGGGTCGAAGGACTGATCAATGCCGCGATGTCGGTGCTTGGCCCGATCGACATCCTCGTCAACAATGCGGTCGTCCGGCACTTCGCGCCGGTCATGGATTTTCCGGCCGAGCAGTGGGACCTTGCGCTGGCGGTCAACCTCTCCGCCGCGTTCCACGCCATCCGGCTTCTGCTCCCCAACATGCGCAACCGGAATTTCGGCCGGATCTTCAACATCACCTCGGTCTACGGCATGCGCGGAACGACCGACCGCGTCGGCTATGTGACGACGAAGTCTGCTATCCTCGGGCTGACCCGCGCCGTGGCGCTGGAAAACCTGGATCGCGACGTGACCTGTCACAGTCTCTGCCCAGGGTCGGTGCTGACGCCGGGCACGGAGGAACGGGTGGAGAGGCTGATGGCGGAACGCGGCATCGATCGGACGGCGGCCGAGCGGCTCTTCCTCGAAGGCAAGCAGCCGGGCGGCAATTTCGTCTCTGCCGGGAGCATCTCGGACCTGCTCGTTTTCCTGTGCGGCCCGATCGCCCGCGACATGACCGGGTCCGTGCTGCCGGTCGAAGCGGGCTGGCTGGCAAGTTGAGCCGGCGCTGAGGCCAACCGACATGCTCGCGCGGGCACGGCGCTGAAGGGAGCTATCCATGGACGACCTCTACGAAGTCTACGCCATCCGTTACGGCCATCACGACCGCAATGCGGCCGCGAATTTCATCGGCGGCGACCCGCATGACGGCCCGATGCCGCTCGACTATTTCGTCTGGGCGATCGTCGGCAAATCGCGCACTTTCGTGTTCGACACGGGCTTCGACGCGAAAGTCGCGGACCGGCGCCAACGCAATCTGCTGCGCCCGGTCGGCGAAGGGCTGAAGATGATCGGCATCGATCCGGACAAGGTCGAGGATGTCATCATCTCGCACATGCATTTCGACCATGCCGGCAATCACGAGCTGTTCCCGAAGGCCCGCTATCACGTCCAGGACGTGGAGATGGCCTACTGCACGGGACGCTGCATGTGCCACAGCTATCTCCGGCATCCGTTCGACTACGAGGACGTGGCCAGCATGATCGGCAAGCTCTATGCCGGGCGCGTGACTTTCCATGACGGCGTCTCCGAAGTCGCCCCCAACCTCACCGTTCATCGTGTCGGCGGACACTCGAAGGGCCTGCAGGTGATCCGGGTGAAGACGCAGCGCGGTTGGGTGGTGCTCGGCTCCGACGCATCGCATTTCTACGCGAATTTCGAGCAGAACCGGCCTTTCCCGGTGCTGGAGAGCGCAACCGACATGCTGGACGGCTACGCCACTATGAAGAGGCTCGCCAGCACGCCGAACCACATCATCCCGGGCCACGATCCGCTGGTGCTCGCCCGCTATCCCGCCGCCCTGGCGGGCGTGGACGACATCGTGCGTCTCGACCTCGACCCGATCCCCGGAGTGCCGTGAGCGCCTTCTTGATCGATGCCCCTGACGGTCGAAAACCTCGGGGTGTTCGTCACAAAATCGTATGGAGACGACAATGACTGATCTCAAGCTTGGCCTGGCTGGCGCCGGCAGGATGGGAACGCCGATGGCGAAGCGCCTGATGGCGGCCGGCTACCACGTGAGCGTCTATGACACCAATGCCGCCGCCGTCGAGGCATTGGCTGCTCAGGGCGCCGGCAGGCCCGCGACGCCCGCGGAGCTGGCGAAGAGCTGCGACGTGGTGCTGCTTTCGCTGCCGACGCCGGAGATCGTGCAGGCCATTTGCCTTGGCCCCGACGGGCTTGCGTCCGCCAAGGGCGCGAGCATCGTCATCGACCTCTCCACCACCGGTCCGCGGACGGAGCGCCTCGTCGCGAAAGGTCTCGAGGCCGCCGGCATCGCGCTGGCCGATTGCCCGGTGAGCGGCGGCGTGGGCGGCGCTGAAAAAGGCACGCTGGCGATGATGGCCGCTTGCGACGCGGCGACGATGGAAACGATCCGCCCAATCCTCGAAACGCTCGGCAAACCGGTCCATGTCGGCCTGGAGCCGGGCATGGGCCAGATGATCAAGGTGATTAACAACCTGATGTCGGTGACGGCGTTGTCGATCGCTTCGGAAGCGCTCGTGCTCGGCACCAAGGCCGGGCTCGATCCGGACGTGATGCTCGAGGTCATCAATTCGGGCAGCGGCAGCTCCAACGCGACGATGACGAAGATCCCGAAATTCGTCCTTACCCGCGGCTTCGATTTCGGCTTCGCCATCGGGCTGTCGGCCAAGGACATCCGTCTCTGCCTCGAGGAGAGCGACGCGCTGGGCGTGCCGATGATCGTCGGCGGCGCGGTGCGGCAGCTGCTGACCGTGGCGAAGAGCGATCTCGGCCCGGACGCGGACCTGACCGAAATCATCAAGCCGATCGAGGGTTGGGCCGGCGTGACGGTTGCCGGCAAGAAGGCCCAGGCCTGACGTCGGCCGGAACGCATCCGATGAGCGCCACTTCCCCCCAGGCGATTGCCCCGGGCCTGTCGCGCCGGCTTGCGGCGTTCGTGCGCAATTCGCAATGGAGCGACGTGCCGGAGCCCGTGCGGCAGCATGCGCTGCGCGCCCTCTTCAACGGTTTCGGGACCGCGCTTGGCGGCTCATCCGACCAGGCGATCCTGCGCCTTGCGGCGAGCCTCGCGCCCTTCTCCGCCGGGGCGTCGGCAACCGTGATCGGTCATGAGGCCAAGCGCGATGCGCCGACCGCGGCTTTCCTCAACGCGGCGTCGATGAACGTGTTCGATTTCGACGACACCCATCAAGGCACGATCATCCACCCGACCGCGCCCGTGGCGCCCGTTCTCCTTGCCCTGGCCGAGTCTCAGCCGGTCAGCGGGACTGAGCTGCTGCACGCCTTCGTGCTCGGCGTGGAGGTGACCTGCCGGATCGGCAATGCGATCTCGCCGGGCCACTACAATCGCGGCTGGCACATCACCTCGACCTGCGGGATCTTCGGCGCCGCTGCGGCCGCGGCGAAGCTGCTCGATCTTAGCGAGGAGGAAATCCTCTGGGCCTTCGGCAATGCTTCCGCCCAGGCATCGGGCCTCGTCGAAACACTGGGTTTCATGGTCAAAAGCGTCGGCGTCGGCACCGCCGCGCGCGGCGGCCTGCTCGCGGCGCTGATGGCGCAGGGCGGGGTCGAGGGACCGCCAATGCCGCTCGAAGGCCCGCGCGGTTTCCTCAAGGTGTTGTGCGACGCGCCGCAGTCCGAGCTGATCGAGCGCGGGCTGGGCAGCGACTGGGAAAACCTGCGCAACATGTTCAAGCCATATCCCTGCGGCGTGGTACTCAACCCTGTCATCGACGCATGCCTCACCCTGCGCCGAACACCGGATTTCTCCGCCGACTTGGTCAGTGACATCACAGTGCGCGGCTGCCCGCTGCTCAAGGCCCGCGCCGACAGGCCCGATGTCACCACGGGCCGGGAGGCGCAGGTCAGCGCGCAGCATGCCGTCGCTGTCGCCCTGTCGCGCGGCACGGCGGGCGCAGCCGATTTCAGCGACGCGGCGGTGAACGATCCCGAGGTGAAGGCATTGCGCGCCAAGGTGCGTCCGATCGAGACGGACGAAGCCATTCCGGTCGAGGCGGCATACATCTCCGTCCGCTGCAGCGACGGGTCGCATTTCGAGACGAGCGAGCTGGCCGCGACCGGCAGTCCGGCGCGGCCGATGACGGATACCGCGCTGCGCGACAAGTTCGCCGCCCTCGCTGAGTACGGCTGCCCGGCGATCGATGCCGGCGTGCTTGCCGACAGGTTGTGGGCGCTGCGCGGCGTCAGCGACGTCGGTTCGATCATGGCGCTGGCCCGGCCGAAGGCGTAAACGACAGGCCGCCGAGCGACCTCAGCGACTGTGCTGCGGCGGCTTCCAGACATGGGTGGAGATGATGTCCCTCAGTTCCGTGCGCACGGCGCGGAACAGCGGACGGAATGTCGAGGACATCGGTTTCTGCGAAGACGTCGCGAGGATCAGCTTGCGCGTGATCTGCGGCTCGAACGGCCAGACCTCGATCCGGCCGGCTTCGGCGAGCAGATGCACGGAAGCATAGGGCAGGACCGTATAGCCGCCGCCTTCCTCGACAAGCAGCAGCGTCGACGGCATCGCCTCCAGCTCCATCTCGATGCGCGGATAGATGCCGTGCTCGGCGACGATGTTGTCGATCAGCCGGCGCAGGCCATGCGGCCGGCTCGGCAGGATCATCGGCAGTTCCGCAAGCACGTTGAGGCCAACTGGGCCGCGCGGCAGCAGAGGTTCGGCCAGCGCCGGACCGATGAGGAAGAGCTCGTCGTCGGCGAGCGGCTCGGTCAGCACGGAAGGGTGGTTGGGTGAATTGTAGAGCACCGCCGCGTCGATGCGGCCGGCGATCAGCCATTCCAGGATGTGGCCGCTGAAGCCTTCGATGACCTGCAGGGCGACATTCGGGAACTCGTTCTTGATCTTCTTGACCAGCGGCACCGTCAGCACCGTGCCGACGGAGGGCGGAACGCCAAGCACCAGCCTGCCGCGCGGCGACGCTCTGAGATTGGACACGGCGTTTTGCGCGAGCCGCATGCGCTCGACGATCTCGTCGGCATGCGATTTGAGGAGCGCCCCGGCTTCGGTGAGCACCACGCCGCGGCCGTTGCGGTGGAACAGTTCTACACCCAGTTCCTCTTCGAGACCGCGGATATGGCGCGTGATCATCGGCTGGGTGACGTTGAGGTCGAGGGCGGCCTTCGAGAAGCTGCCCGCCGAGCCGACCGCGATGAAGACCTGTAGCTGCTTCGTGTCCAACTCAAACCACCCAACCCGCCGCCGGGCGGTGCCCTGCCCGAAACCTTCGGTCCCTAGGTGCGAAACGGATATTTCAGGCCGCGCACGTTGAGGAACACGGCATAGACCGAAGTCGTCGCCGTGATGAACAGCCGATTGTGCCGCGCGCCGCCAAACGCGACGTTCGCCACCATTTCCGGCACCAGGATCTTGCCGATCAATTCACCGGCCGGCGTGTGGCACTGGACACCGTCCCAGGCGCTGATCCAGAGGTTGCCGGCGATATCGACCCGGAACCCGTCCGGAATGCCTGGCGATATTTCGGCGAACACGCGCGAATTTACCAGCCTGTCGCCGGCAACGTCAAACGACCTGACATGATGCGGCGCGCTGCGGTCGGTCAGATAACCGGAATCGGCGATGTAGAGCGTCTTCTCGTCAGGCGAGAAGGCCAGACCGTTGGGCATCGAGAAATCGTCGGCAACGACGGTGACGCGACCGGATTGCGGATCGATGCGGTAGACGCGGCAGCCGGGCTGCTCCTGCTCGGCCCGGCGCCCGACATAGTCGGAGATGATGCCGTAATTCGGATCGGTGAACCAGACGCTGCCGTCCGACTTGACCACCACGTCGTTCGGCGAGTTGAGCCGCCTTCCCTCGAAGGCATCCGCAAGCACGGTGACCGAGCCGTCCCATTCGGTGCGCACGACACGGCGCTCGCCCTGCATGCAGGTCACGAGCCTGCCTTCGCGGTCGCGCGTGCTGCCGTTCGGATTGGCGACATTGCCGCGAAACAGCGAAACCGCGCCGGTCTCCTCGTCCCAGCGCAGCATGCGGTCGTTGGGGACGTCGCTCCACACCAGCGTGCGCAGGTCGGCGAAATAGACCGGCCCCTCCGCCCAGCGGTTGCCGGTGTGCAGCGTTTCGAGGAAAGCGACCGGATCGATAAGGTCGCCGAAGCGCGGATCGATGATCTCGTAGCAGGACATCGGCTGTCTCGCTTGTGGGCGGATGGCAATGGTCTGGATCGGCGGGTCGGATAGTGGACCGTCCGACCCGCCGATCTTCAGCGCTGGACGAACGGAGCCGGAATGGAGTTCCCGGCGTCGATCCAGACGCTCTTTTCCTGGAGATATTCGTAGATGGCGGTGCGGCCGTTTTCCCGGCCGAAGCCCGACTGCTTGTAACCGCCAAAGGGCGACAGGTAGCTCGTCGCGCGGTACATGTTGACCCAGACGATGCCCGCCTCCAGCCGGTCCGGCAGCCGGATGCCGCGGCCGATGTCCTGGGTCCACAATCCGGCGGCGAGGCCATAGATGCTATCATTGGCGATGGCCACGGCTTCGTCCTCGTCCTCGAACGGAATGATCGAGAGAACCGGACCGAACACCTCTTCCTGGGCGATACGCATCGACTGGCTGACATTGCCGAAAATGGTCGGCTCGACGAACCAGCCATCGGCGATCGCCTTGTCTTCGGGCACCTTGCCGCCGAGAAGCTGGAGGGCGCCTTCGTCCCGGGCGATGCCGATATAGTCGAGGACCTTCTTGCGCTGCGGCAGCGTCGTGATCGGACCGACCTGCGTGTCCGGATCGAGCGGATCGCCGATCCTGGCGGTCTTCGCGAACGCCACCAGCTTTTCGACCACCTGGTCGTAGACGGAGCGCTGCACCAGCGCGCGCGAGCCGGCGATGCAGGTCTGGCCGGTCGCCGCGAAGATGCCCGAGACCAGTCCGGGGATCGCCGCCTCCAGCTTGGCGTCGGCGAAGACGATGTTCGCCGATTTGCCGCCAAGCTCCAGCGTCACCTTTTTCAGCCCGCCGGCCGCGGCCTGGTAGACGCGGCGACCCGTGGCATCGCCGCCAGTGAAGGCGACTTTCGCCACCCTCGGATGCGTGACCATGCGGTCGCCGATCTCATGGCCGAAGCCGGTGACGATGTTGACGACGCCTTTCGGGAAGCCCGCCTTCTCGAATAGCCTGCCGAAGAAGAGCGCCGAGACCGATGAGAATTCCGAAGGCTTCCATACCACCGTGTTGCCGGCGGCCAGCGCCGGCGCCAGCTTCCAGGTCGCGAGCATCAGCGGCGAGTTCCATGGCGTGATCGCCGCCACGACACCCAAAGGCTCGAGCTTGGTGTAGTTGAAGACGCCAGGCTTATCGATCGGGATGACCCGCCCCTCGATCTTGTCGGCCAGCCCGCCGAAGAAGCGGAACCATTGCGGAATGTATCTGCACTGCATCCGCATTTCGTTGATCAGCTTGCCATTGTCTCGCGTCTCGAGGACGGCGAGGTTTTCCGCCTCCTCGGCGACGAGGTCGGCAAAGCGGGTCATGATCTGGCCGCGCGCGCTCGCCGTCATCGACCGCCATTCCCCCCGGAAGGCTTGTGAGGCGGCCTCGACGGCCGCATCGACATCGGCGACGCCGGCGCGCGGCACGAGCGCCCAGGCCTTGCCGGTGAAGGGATCGAAGGACTCGAAATACTCGCCCGATGCCGCGGCGGCCCAGCGGCCGCCGATCAGCATGGCAAGCTTGTCCTCGGCGAGCGGCGGACGCTGGATCATGCGCCGATTTCCTGCAGGGCCTCGCGGGCATTGCGGAAGGCGTCGACGCCGGCCGGCACGCCGGCATAGATCGCGACCTGCAGCAGCACCTCGCGGATCTCGTCCTTGGTGACGCCGTTGCGGATCGCGCCCTTGACGTGCATCTTCAATTCGTGCGGCCGGTTGAGGGAAGCCAGCATCGCAAGGTTCAGCATGCTGCGCGTCTTGCGGTCGAGCGTCTCGCGACCCCATACGGCGCCCCAGCAATATTCGGTCACCAGTTCCTGCATCGGACGATTGAAATCGTCGGCGCTGGCGAAGGATTTCTCCACGAACTCGGCGCCGAGCACCGCCTTGCGGATTTCGAAGCCCTTGTCGAACATGTCCTTACCCATCGGGTTATTCCTTTCTGCTTGGGAGGGATCAGAGGCCGGGTGTCGGCCGGTATTTGCGACCGCGCGCCAGCACATGGCCGAGCGAGCCGTCGGTGAGGTAGATTTGCGTCGCCTTGGAATCGTACTGCACGCTTTCCTGGCCGGGATAGCCGAGTAGCTCGCGCACGCGCGGGTTCATGTAATAGGTGCAGATGGCGATCGTCGTGACGGCCGAGAAGGCAGCGCCGTCCTCCCTGTTGAGCCTTTCGAGATGCGCTTCCGCGCTCAACGCCGGATCGGCGTCAAGCCCGCGATCGAACCCTTCCTTGAGATCGACGCGAAAATCGAGCGCCTTTTCGGCATCGGCGAAGCTGCAGACGGAACCGAACGCCGGCATGTCGCCATGAGCCGGAATGAGGAAATCCGCAAGGGCGAGGAAAGTCTTATCTTTGCTCATCTCAGGCGACCTTCTGGTTGCGCCGTTCGGCAATCATGCGACGCGTGTTGCGAAGCGCCACCGCCATGATCGTCGCGGTCGGATTGGTCGCCCCCGAGGTCGGGAAGGTCGAGGCGTCCATAATGTAGAGGTTGGGCACGTCATGGCTGGCGCCCCACTGGTCGACGACCGAGCGCTTGGGGTCGTCGCCCATCACGGTCGTGCCGATCAGGTGCCAGCCGGATTCGCGCACCGGGGTGGAAACGAGCGTCTCGATCGCGCCTGCGGCATGGACCGATTCCAGGCAGCGATCGATGTTGAACTGAAGCAGGCGGTTTGAGTTCTCGTTGACCTTGTAGACGATCTGCGGCGCCGGCAGGCCGTCGGAATCGACGAGGTCCTTGGACAGCACCACCTGGTTGTTCTCTTCCGGCAGGTCCTCGCCGACGATGCCCCAGATCAGCGAATGGCCGAAGCGGCGGGCGACGTTCTCATGCAGGTTGGCGCCCCAGAAGTCCTGGAAACGGCCTTCTTCGGCGACATAGACCTTGGAGCCGATGGCGCCCGACACGCCGACCGGGCCGCCCGATGGCATGCAGTTCCATTTCGATCCGCGCACGAAGCCGCGCCGCTCGTCGGTTTCGTAGAATTCGAGCGAATAGACCTGCTGACCGAACGGGCCGCGCCAGGAGTCCAACGGGTCCTCGTAGGAGGCAAGGATGCTGGCGAAGGGATGCATCATCAGCCGCTTGCCGACCATGCCGGACGAGTTGGCCAGCCCGTCCGGATGCTTCGCTCCACCCGACATCAAGAGCAGCCGCGGCGTGCCGACGCCGTTGGCGCAGAGGATGACCACCTTGGCCCGCTGGCGCCGGTCGCGGCCATTGGCGTCGACATAGACGACGCCGGTGGCAAGCCCCTGCTCGTTGGTCTCGACCTCCTTGACGCGCGCGCGGGTAACGAGCCGGGCGCCGGCTTTCAAGGCAAGCGGCCAGTGCGAGCGGTCGGTGGTCGACTTCGCGCCCTCGGGGCAGCCGGTGAGACAGGTGCCGCGCCGCACACAGGCGTTCAACTCGCCGAATTTCTCGGAGGGTATCGCGTTGCTCCCCGGCCACCAGTGCCAGCCCATGCGCTCCATGCCGAGCGCGCCGCGCAGGCCCACGGAACCGATCGGCAGCGCGGGAAACGGATAGGGTCCGCGCGGCGGAAAGGCCGGATCGCCGGCAAGGCCGGACACGCCGACCTCGCGCTCGATCTCGAGCTGGTAGGGCAGTAGGTCCTCGTAGGAAAACGGCCAGTCCTCGGCGACGCCGTCGAGCGAACGGACACGGAAGTCGGAGGGCAGGAAATGCATCCACTGCGCGCCATAGAGCGTGGCGCTGCCGCCGACGCCGGCGAACATCAGCGGATTGATATCGGTGGTCGAAGTGTCGACCGGATAGTCGTTTGGGTTGTCGCGCACATTGGGATTGGGGTGCCAGAGCTTGGTGCTGACCAGCTCGTGCTCCGGCCGCGCGCCCGTGTAGTCGTTGTATTCGGGCCACTCCCCCTGCTCCAGCACGACCACCGAAAAGCCGGCCCGCGCGAGATGAAGCGCGGCGACCGAACCGGAAGGGCCGGCGCCGACGATGGCGACATCCACTTCCTCGTCGCGCCGCGCGCGGGCACCGCGTTCGCTCAGGCTCTCGACATTCATTTGATACCTCCCTCGATGGCTGGCGACTGGCTCATGCGAGCCGCGTGCGGTAGAAGGCAGCCGCGCCTATGATGATGATGCCCTTGATGATGAGCTGCATCTCGATCGGGAAGCCCAGCAAAAGCACCAGGTTGTTGATGACGACCAGCACCGCGACGCCGAGCAGCGCGGCAAAGACGTTGCCGCGTCCGCCGGTGAGCGCCACGCCGCCCATGACCGCCGCGACGATCGAGTCGAGCTCATAGCCCTGGCCGACCCAGTTGGAGACCGTCCCGACATAGCCAAGCAGGAACAGGCCGCCTATGCCGGCGCAGACGGAGCAGATGACGTAGCAGAAGATGATGACGCGATCGGGCGCGACACCGTTGAGGAAGGCCGCCTTGGGATTGCTGCCCACCATGAATATCTCGCGCCCGAGACGCGAGCGGTGGAGCACTGTGCCGAAGACAATCGCCAGCAGCGCCAAGGTGATCAGGTTGACCGGGATGCCGAGGATGCGGCCCGACGCCAGGAAGCCCATGCCCGGCGGAAGCGTGCTGATCGGCGCCCCGCCCGTATAGGCAAAGCGGATGCCCTGCAGGATGATCATCACGGCCAGCGTGGCAAGGAACGGACTGACGTTGCGCTTGGCAACCAGCCAGCCGTTGACGAGGCCGACAACGGCGGCGAAGGCGATCGCAGACACGAAGATCATCGGGATCGCATCGTTGGTCGTTGCCTTGAAGGCGGTCGCAAGCACGGCCACCGTCGCCATCAGCGAAGCCACCGACAGGTCGAGCCCCCGCACCAGGATGACGAAGGTCTGGCCGACAACCACCATGCCGAGCGGGGCCGCGATGGTGAGCACGTTGACCAGGTTGGCCGGCCGCAGGAAGGTCGGCGAGAGCGCGGCCGCGACCAGCAGCAGCGCGACGAGGAAGACAATCAATCCATAGCGCTCGAAAACCGAGGCGACGGACACGCCTCGGGAGCGGGGCAGAGGTGTCTCCAGAGGCGCCATCACTGCCTCCGCTTCGTGGTGTGGATGCTGACGGCGATGATGATGATCAGGCCCTGGATCACCCACTGGTAATAGGAAGACACGTTGAGGAAATTCAGCAAATTGTTGAGCATCGTCACTAGGAGCACGCCGAGCAGCGTGCCGAGGACGCCGCCGCGCCCGCCGGCGAGAACCGTGCCGCCGACCACCACCGGCGTGATCGACTGCAGCGTCAAGGCGGTGCCGATGCGCGGGTCGCCGACACCGGTGCGGGCGGTCAGGAAGATCGCCGCAAGCCCGGCGCACAGGCCGGAGAGCGCATAGGCCATGACCACGATACGGTTCACCGGCAGGCCGTTCAACCGCGCCGCCTCGCGGTCGCCGCCGACGAAATAGATGCTGCGGCCCGAGCGCGAGCGCTGGAGCCAGAGGCCGGCAAGGGCGAAGATCGCGACGAGGACGATCGCGGTCACCGGGATGCCCCGCAGCTTTGCATAGGAGAAGTCGGCCAGGCCCCGCGGGACCGATCCGCCTGGTTCCTTGTTGTACATCAGCGTGCCGCCGAAGATGATCGACGACATGCCGAGCGTGACGATCAGCGGATGGACGCGCAGCACGATGGTGAGCAGGCCGTTGAGCGCGCCGATCGCCGTCGCGGCGATCAAGGCGAGCGGCAGAGCCAGCCAGAGCAGGTCCGGCCGCCATTCGAGGAAATGTGCGATGAAGACCGTCGATGCGCTGACCAGCGAGCCGACCGCAAGGTCGATGCCGCCCAGGAGCACCACGAATGTCTGGCCGAGGCTGACCATGCCCAGCACGACGAGCTGCTGGAACAGGTTGCCGAAATTGCGCCAGGTGAGAAAGCGGTCGGACAGGAAACCGCCGGCCACGACGAGCAGGATGAGCAACGCCACCACGATCACATAGGAGAGCGAAAGCCGGTTGCGGCGGAATTCGGCGACGACGGCGCTCATGCGACCTGCTCCAGCCGCGCCGCCTTGCTCTCGCGCCGATCGACCGAGCGCACCGCGAGATCCATGATCGTCTCTTCGGTGGCGGAGGCGCCGTCGATCTCGCCCGCGACATGGCCTTGCGACATGACAAAGATGCGGTCCGACAGGCCGATGATCTCCGGCAGTTCGGAGCTGATCATCAGAATGCCCACACCCTGCTCCGCGAGGTTGCGGACGATGCGATAGATTTCGACCTTAGCGCCGATGTCGACGCCGCGCGTCGGCTCGTCGAGAATGAGCAGCTTGCGGGCGATACGCGACCAGCGGCCGAAGAGCACCTTCTGCTGGTTGCCGCCGGAAAGATTGCCGACTTTAACCTCCGGCGAAGGCGCGGCCACGGCGAAGTTGCGTATCTGCTCGAGCGCGATTTCGCGCTCGCTGCGCCGGTCGATCAGGCCTCGCCTGGTGACGCCTGCAAGATCGGGCGCCAAGACATTCGCCGAGATCGGCAGGCCGAGGAAGAGCCCCTCGTCCTTGCGGTTCTCGGTCAGGAAACCGACGCCGTTGCGGATCGCCTCGCGCGGAATGCGCCGATCGAACTGCTTGCCCTCGAATTCGATCGAGCCGCTATCTAGGTCGCGCGTGCCGAAGATGACCTCGGCCACTTCCGTGCGGCCCGAGCCGACCATGCCGGCGATGCCGACGACCTCGCCCGGCTTGACCGCGAAACTGACGTCACGGACGCGGTGGCCGGCGCGAAGGTTGCTGACCTTGAGGATGTCCGGCCCGCCGGCCGGCGCCTTGCGGCGTGGCGGATAAATCTGCTCGAGGCGGCGTCCGACCATCTTGGTGATCATCTCGTCGCGCGTCAGATCGCCGACCGGACCGGTGCCCGCCACCTGCCCGTCCTTCAGGATCGTCACGCGGTCGGCGATCTCGAAAATCTCTTCCAGTCGGTGCGAGACATAGACGATGCCAACGCCTTCGCGTTTGAGGCGCCGCATGTTGTCGAACAGGAGATCGACCTCGTGGCCGGAGATCACCGCCGTCGGCTCGTCGAGCACGAGCAGCCTCACCTCGCCGACCAGCGCCTTGGCGATCTCGACCATCTGCTGGTCGGCCAGCGGCAATTCATCGATCTTGGCATGGGTCGAGATCTTCACGCCGAGCTGCGCCAGAATCTCGGCTGCCCGCGCATGGCGAGCGCGGCCGGAGATCAGCCCCAGACCATTGCGCGGCTGCGCGTCGACCAGGATGTTCTCGGCGACCGAAAGCTCGGGAAACAGAGCGAGTTCCTGATGGATGACGTGGATGCCCGCCGCGCGCGCCTGCTTGGGCGACTGCCAGGAGACCGGCTTGCCCAGATAGCTCATGCTGCCGCCATTCGGCCTGATGGCACCGCCCATGACGCGTATGAGAGTGGATTTTCCCGCCCCGTTCTCGCCAAGAAGAGCATGGATCTCGCCAGGACGAACGGCAAAATCCACCCTGTTCAGGGGTTTTACGCCCGGATACTCCTTCTCGATGCGACTGAGCTCGATGACGGGAGTGACCATTTATCCGACGCTCGAAATTCCGGTTACGCCAGGGTGTGCGCCCGAAGGAGCGCACACCCTGTCAGGCTGGGAGGCTTACTTCGGATAATCGGGCTTGAACGTGCTCGGATTGTATCCGGCCGGCAAGCCGTTGCTCGGCGAAAGATCGCCCGGGTCGCTCATGCTGACATGGTCGAGAAGGTGGCGGTCGCCCTTGACCGAAACCGTGTCGGCTCCAGGCGAGGTCACCACATTGAAGCTGACCTCGACCTTTTCGGGAACCGGGATGCCCTTCATGACGTCAAGCACGGTTTCGATGCCGGTGATGCCCATCGAGGTCGGATAGTCGATGCCGACCATCTTGATGTTGTGCTGGGAGGCCAGTTGATACATCAAGGCGATGTCGCCGCCGGTCATCGGCGGAATTTCACCGTCCTTGTAGCCCGCCGCGAGGAAGGCCTGGATGGCGCCGGAGCCCTGCAGCGCGCTGTCGGCCAGCACGCCGTTGATTTCCTTGCCGTGCTTCTGGATGAGCGCGGCCATCACCGATTTGCCGGTCGCGGGGTTCCAGTCGCAATACTGCTTCTCCAGCACCTTGATGCCGGGGAACTTGCCGAACACTTCTTCATTCGCCTTGATGCGGATTTCGGCGACGCTCGAGCCGGCGATGCCGGGCAGCATGACGATGTTGCCCTTTCCGCCGAGCGTCTCGCACAGCCACAGGGCTTCGAGGCGGCCGAGCGCCCAGTCCGAGGCGGTGATGTAGGTGATGTAGTTGCTTGCCGTCTTCACCTTGCGATCGACCATGATGACGGGAATACCCTGCTCCATGGCGCGGCCGACGACGGAGTCCAGCGCGTCTTCCGTGGCGGCGGCGATCAGCAGCACGTCGACGCCCTGGCTGATTAGGTCCTGGATGTCGGCGATCTGCTTCGAGGGATCGTCATTGGCATCGGTCGCCAGAAGATGCGCGATCTCGTCGCGATGCTGGCCGGCGGCCCAGAATACGCCGTGCTGGAACGCAACACGCCAGGCATTGGATATCGAGGCGTTGGAGAAGCCGATCGTATAGGGCCCTTCCTTCTTCCATTTCGACGTGTCGACCATCGAGTTGGCATTCGGATTCCAGATCCAAGTCCGCGGCACACCGTAATAGCCCGGCTTGGTTTCTTCCGCTGCGGCGGGGGCAGTCGCGCCGAGCCCCAGGGTCGAAACGGCGCCGGCCGCCGCCAGAGCGGCAGGCGCCTTGCGGATGAAGCTCGCGCGAGATATTTTTTGATCCAATATACTGTTTATAGTCATATTCTCCTCCTCCTTGACATCTTTTCGGATGCCGATTGTTCTCTACCCAAATAAAAATTGGAAAATTTATGGTCTGTTTCGCAATTTATATCGATAAATACATAGAGCCCCGGCGACAACCGACTTCCCAAGCCTCCCAACGCTTCGGATTAGCGAACGCATCGCCTCGAAGGTCAATCTCCTGAGTTGTAATAGCTGCTATTACGATTTTCTCGGTTGGGCACGGCAATGGTTGCGATCTAATAGGCCTCGGGTACCAGGAGCCTGAGCCACGCCCGGGGAGGATCGACGCTTGAAAATTCTCGTTGTGCTGCGAATGATTCCGGATTCCGCGGGCGAGCTCGAACTGACGAGCGACGGGCGCGGCATCGACCGCGAATGGCTGGACTTCCAGCTCAACGATTTCGACGACCATGCGCTTGAGGAAGCGATCCTGCTGAAGGAAGCGTCCGGCGCGACGGTCGTGGCCGTCGCCATCGGCGAGGGCAGCAACCGTGTGCTGCAGATGGCGGTTGCCCGCGGCGCGGACGAGGCGATCGCGCTTGATGCGCAAGCGGATGGCATGATCGACTCGCGCGCCATTGCCGGTTCGATCGTCGCGCTCGCCCGCTCCAAGGCCGCCGATCTCGTCCTGTGCGGCGTCCAGTCCACAGAGGATCTCTTCGGCCAGCTCGTGCCCTATGCCGGCGCCCTGCTCGGCTGGCCGCACGTCTCTGGATCCAGCAGACTCGGCATCGAGGGATCGGCCCTTCGCGTGACGCAGGAGCGCGGCGGCGGCATCGCCGCGACATATGAGATCGCGCTACCGGCGGTGATCGGCGTGCAGACCGCTTCCAAGGCGCCGCGGTATGTCTCGGGCAGCAAATTGCGAGAGGCGTCCAAAACCACCATAGGCAAGGCTAGGTTCGAACCCGCCGGGTTCGAACGGTCGGCGGAGATCGTCGCGTTGAGACTGCCTGGACAGCGCGGCACCGGTGAGCACCTGGGAGACAATCCCGAAAATGTCGCCGACAGGCTGGCCAGCATCCTGGCGGCCAAAGGCTTTGCGGGGGTTTGAGCGATGCGGATTGTCGCCTGCACTGAAGGCTCGTTCGGCAAGCTCGAGCCCTTTTCGCTGGAAATGATCACGGCCGCGCGGACGGCAGGAGCGGCCGACGATGAGGTTGTCGCTTTCTTCGCCGGGCAGGACCCTGAGCCCGCCGTCTCGAACCTCGGCGCCGCCGATAGGCTCATCGCGGCGAGCGTCGGCGATTCCCAGCTCATCGCCGCCGAATCCTATACGAGGCTGCTTAAGGATGCCGTTGCCGCCGAAGAGTCCGACCTGGTGCTGGTGCCCTACTCCGCCAATGGGCTCGATGTCGCCGGCGATCTCGCGGCGCGCACCGGTTGGCCGCTGGTCTCCTATGCCAACGAAATTCGCCGCGACGGCGACCGGCTGACCGTCATCGCGCAGGTCTATGGCGGCAAGATTCTCGCCGAATGCAGCGTATCCCTGCCGGCCATTTTGATGGTCAATCCCGGCGCCTTCGCCGAGGCGGAACGGCGCGCGGTCGACGCATCCAAGGTGCAGCACCGTGACGCCACGCCAATCGTCGCCGAAGGCAAGGTCCGTCTCGTCGGCGTCGATATTCCCAACTATGACAGCGTCGACCTCACGACCGCCGAGCGGATCGTTTGCGTCGGTCGCGGCATTGGCGACGAGGCCAGCATCGACATAGCGCGCGGTCTCGCGGATATCCTTGGCGCTGAGATCGCCGGCAGCCGTCCGGTGGTGGACAGCGGCTGGCTGCCCAAGGTGCGGCAGGTCGGCAAATCCGGCCAGAAGGTCAAGCCGAAGCTCTATTTGGCGCTCGGCGTTTCCGGCGCTCCCGAACACCTCGAAGGCATGTCGAAGTCGGATCTCATTATCGCCGTGAATACCGACCCCAAGGCGCCGATCTTCAATGTCGCGCATTTCGGCACGACCTGCGATCTGTTCGATCTCGTCGCCAATCTGAGCGAGCGGCTGCGGCCCGGCCGCTGATATGAGCGAAACGCCAATTCTATGGATCGTCACGCTGGCGGCCATCGCGCTGACGGTGTGGCGCTCCCGCCGCTACATCGCAGCGCTGGCGCAGGCGCCGGGCGCAAGCCGCTTCGACCAGCCCTGGCGCCGCCTGGAAGGTGTGGCCATCGCGGTCGGCCTGCATCGCAAGATGCTGCGCAAGCCGCTCTCCGGGATCCTGCACGCGCTGATCTTCGTTTCGTTCTTCGTCCTGTTCACCGTCACGATCGAGGCGTTCGGCTCGCGCCTCTTCCCCGGTTTTTCGCTGGCGCCGATCGGCGGCGACAGCTGGATCGCCCTGCTCCAGGATCTGTTCGCGGTGCTGATGCTGGCAGGCCTCGGCCTGGCCGTCTACCAGCGCTACGTCTTGAAGCCGGCGCGGTTCAAGGGGTCGAGCGGAGCCGATGCGGCGATCATCTATGTGCTCATCCTGCTCATCGTCTCGTCCCTGCTGATCGAGGCCGGGGCGCGGATCGTCGGCGGCGCCGACGGATCATGGCGGCCGGTCGCATCGCTGGCGGCCGATCTGCTGCACGCCCTGGACGTTCCGGCCCATCCGGCGGAGCGCATCGCCTATTGGATCCATGTCGGCGCCATCCTCGCCTTCCTCGTCTTTATTCCGGGCTCGAAACACCGGCACATGTTCCTGGCCGCGCCGAACATCTATTTTCGCAACCTCGAACCGGCCGGGACCGCGCCCGCCGTGCCTTCCGAACGCGAGGATCCGGGCGTGGCATCGCTTGCCCAATTCGACTGGAAGCAGCAGCTCGACCTCTTGTCCTGCACCGAATGCGGACGCTGCCAGGCGGTCTGCCCCGCCTATGCCTCGGGCCTGCCGCTCAGCCCGAAGATGCTGATCACCGACATGCGCGACGCGCTGGCGAACGACGCGTCCGGCCCTCTGGTCGGCGGCGTGATCGCGGAAGAGACGCTGTGGGCCTGCACGACCTGCCTGGCCTGCATGGAGGCCTGCCCGGTCGAGATCGAGCATTTGCCCAAGATCATCGACATGCGGCGCCATCTTGTCGATGAAGGCCATGTCAGCCCCATGCTACAGGACGCGCTGACCAACCTCACGCGTCTCGGGAACTCGATGGGCAAGCCGTCCAAGATGCGGGCGCGCTGGACAAAGGAGCTCGGCTTCCCGGTCAAGGACGCGCGCAGCGAACCGGTCGACATCTTGTGGTTCGTTGGCGATTACGCATCCTACGATCCGCGCGTCCAGAATGTGACCCGCAAGGTCGCCGAGCTTTTGACGGCCGCCGGCGTCGATTTCGGCATTCTCTTCGATGCCGAGCGCAACAGCGGCAACGACGTGAGGCGCGCCGGCGAGGAAGGCCTGTTCGAGACGCTCGCCCAATCCAACATCGACGCGATCCGCGAATGCAGCTTCAACCGGATCGTCACCACAGATCCGCACAGCCTCAACGCGCTGAAAAACGACTATCGCCATTTTGGCGAGGAGTTCGAGGTGCTCCATTATACGGCGCTGCTTGCCGAACTGGTCGCGGCGGGCAGGCTTGACATCGCCCAGGCCGGCGGCGCCACGGTGACCTATCACGATCCCTGCTATCTCGGCCGCTACAATGGCGGCTTCGATGCACCGCGCGACCTCATCAAGGCGGCGGGCTATACTCTTCACGACATGCCGCGCTGCCGCGAGAATTCCTTCTGCTGCGGCGCCGGGGGCGGCCGCATCTGGCAGGGCGACGACGGCGTCAAGGAACGTCCCAGCGAAAATCGCATCCGCGAGGCGCTTGGCCTGGGTGTCGGCATCTTCGTCGTCGCCTGTCCCAAGGACAAGGTCATGTACACCGCCGCCACCGACGCGCTTGGCGTGGCAAGCAGTTTGAGTATCCTCGATGTGGCCGAATTGATCAACCTGCGCGAGGCATCTAGTGCCTGATGGTCTTCTGGTTTGATGCCGAACCAGCATTCCGGCAACCAGACCGTCGCGCCCGAAGCCGCCCGATTCGAGACGATCATCGTCGCATTCAGGCACCGCTCAATGCCGGAGATGGGAAGTCCCGCGTAGTCGGGATGAACTTTGGGCAAGTCTGCTAGCCGTGTGGCTCACAATGTCCGCTTTCAGGCTGCGCGGAACTGCGCCTAAAATCCGACTTGAGGTGCGCAAAGCTGCGTTCCGGGGATAAATGCGATGCACAGTGGCAGAATCAGCTTCTTGAATCAACTTTGGCGCACTGCTTCGTAACCCATTGGCAAATAACGATTATGTTAGTCGCTGAGGACGTGGAACTCAAGAAGAAAATCATGGTTTAGCGGGTGGTTAGCCAGCCCTTACCCCTCGTATGATCTCGTATGGTCTGGCGAACCCACAGATCAGGAAGAGGAGTAGTTTTCAATGCAAGCGGCTTCTATCCTACAAAGGGCTACATCTTCACCAAGGGCGTGAGCGCGGCCAGTTTGGGAGAAAGCGGAAAGTCCGGGTCAGCGATGATTGAGCTGGACAACCCGGGCGTTGCATCGGCCGTAATCTGGACCGCTTCGCGCCGAAGAAGATATGGTGGTTGCTCGAGCCAGCCGAGCGAGTGGTCAATGGTAGTAGATAACGCCGCCGACGGTACTTGTGTTGCCGAGGCGAGCAAACAAACGAGATCATTGATGAGGGCCGTCCCAAATGGATGACGGAACGGCCTTCTCATAGTTCATTTGGCGACAGCGGGGGACTTGGAGAGGCCGTCAAGAACGGTCTTGAGATTAGAGGCTTCGCCTTCGACCACCAGTAACACATGTCGCGCGATCCGCAGAGCCAGCGCGAAGCGCTGCGTTTGCGGGTTGGCATTCGATGATATCGAGGACGCCAATCGCGCGCGACCAGACAAGCAGCGGCGTGCCTTGGGGGAATCTTTCCTGAACCAAATGGCGGCCCGCGCTTTAAAAAGTGGAGACGGGACGCCGTAGGACTGCATCGTTTATGCGCAGACTAACCTTGAAGCTTCCACTCCATATGCGCAAGTTGGCGAGGAACGCCCCCTCGCCTCGAAGGCATTTCCTTTTGATAGGTGCGAAGAACCAGGCGGTCCTTAGCCATCCCGATCCAGCAGGCTGCAGGCTGTCAGCACCCGCTCTCAGGTTCGAAGCAAGGTCGTCAGGATTTAAGCCATGACGGACCACGGACATCATCGCTGCGAGCAAATCGACTGCTTGGTCGTTGGAGGTGGCCCCGCTGGGCTCGCAGCCGCGACTTATCTTGGCCGCTTCCGCCGGCGGATCGTTCTTTTCGATGCCGGTGAAAGCCGTGCGAGACTGATTCCGATTACTCGAAACTGTCCCGGCTTCCCCGACGGCATATCCGGGGCCGACCTGCTATGTCGTTTGCGGCAACAGGCCTTGCTGAGCGGGGCGGAGCTTAGGGACGAAGCAGTGCAAGATATTAAGCGCGACGAAATCGCGTTTGTTGCTGCCGGTCCAACGCCCGTTCGAGCCCGTGCGGTGCTCCTGGCGACGGGTGTGGTCGATACACTTCCTGACATCCCACTGGCTACCGATATGATTAGAGGGGGGACCATGCGCCTTTGCCCGATCTGCGATGGCTTCGAGGTCATCGACAAGCGTGTCGCAGTAATGGGCCCAGCGAAAGACGCCGCGAAGAAGGCGCTATTCATGCGAACCTACACCCGCGACGTTACCGTACTCGCGACTGACGGGAAGCGTGGAATAGACGGATGTTCAGGCCCACTGATCCGGGAAGCCGGAATCCGGTTCAAGGCCTGCATTCCGAACTCGCTCCGCCCCCTTGGCGAACACGCCGTCGTCCTGCTCTCCGACGGAACGACCTCCACATTCGATTCGGTCTATCCAGCGATGGGATGCAGGACCGGGGCTAAGTTTGGAATCGACCTCGGGGCGACGTGCGACGACCTGGGCTATCTCATTGTAGACGCACATCAGCGGACCGTTGTGCCCGGTCTCTATGCCGCTGGTGATGTGGTGAACGAAATCAACCAGATCGCGGTAGCGTTCGGTCACGCGGCGATTGCGGCGACGGACATTCACAATCACCTTGCAGACCCCAACCGCAGCTTTCGTCGTTGATCGCTATGCACCTTGTTCAGATACTGCTTCCCTGCATGGACAACGGCGGCCAGCCTTTCCCTCAAGAAGACTTCGACAGGGTAAAGGAAGAGCTGGCGAGCCGCTTCGACGGCGTTACCGCCTATCTCCAGGCTCCTGCCGACGGTTTGTGGAGAAAGGGCGCCGAGTCAAACGCTGACAAGATCGTCATCTTCGAAGTCATGACCGAGGAGATCGACCTGCTCGAATGGCGTGACCGCCGCGCGGCACTCGAGCGGCGTTTCCGGCAGGAGAAGGTAATTATCCGCTATATGCCGATCACGCTGGTCTAGCGCCCGGTGGTCGCGTCAACAGCTCTGGCGGGCGGATAGTTCCTTGACGAAGGTGGAGCAGCAAGCGGCTCGCCACTGTGCTCATTCAACAACTCGCGGCGGGCCTCCAGCACCTGGGTCGAGACGATGTCGGCGTGCCGCCCGCTCGCGCAGAGGGCGGTGATGACGCGCTTCACCTCCCAGGCGGCGACCGGATCGAGGCCGTTCAACGTCTCCTCGAAGATCAGAAGCGGCGCAATTGGCGGCTGCGCTGGTCAAGCTTGGCCGGTTGGACGAAGCGAGGGCTGCCGCCGCTCGCGTGATCGAGCTGCTGCCAGCCTTTCGCAGCAGCATGGCAATGACCGAAAGACGCTTGAACGCGAAGCCCACAAGCTCCGGGGTAACTGACGCTGAACCGGAGAGCTTCGAAGACCTTCTCGCACTACCCTGGGTTACGACCTCCGCAGAGGACTTAGACGAAGCGCTCGGCCTCATCAGGATGGCCATCGAGTTGACCTGTCCGGCCGGCGTGCTGCCAAGCCGGGAGATGGTGGACGGCCTCTATGGCCCGGAGCCCATTCGTGAGGCCGAGGCGTTGGCCAAGGCCATCATTGCGACGGTGGAGAAGCTCACCGAATGACAAAGCTCTCTGAACTCGGGCCGCAGCACGCGGTCACCGTACATATTCCACCCGGCGCCGAGAACGATACGGATTTCTATCGCTGCGAGACCTGCGGTCAAATCGTGGACTGCAGAGACATGCGACAGGTGCTTTGGCACGAACAGTCGGATCATGAACCGCTTGAGATGGACGCTTAGTCCGGAATGCGGCGAAAGCGGAAGTGATTGCGAATGTGTTCGTTGAAATAGCGGCCTTTCACAAAAGCCGACCGGAACGCCGAGTAAGTCTCCGGAGGCACCCCCTCGAAATCGTAGCGCTTGCCGCTGGCCACGAACCAGACGGAGAGAACCCTGCTGACTGGATCGTACTCTGTTTTCTTGATCGAGGTGGATGGCATCGCGCAACCATCGTTGCAGATCGCAAACGATCGGCCGCGCCTTTTGTTTCAAGACCACCCACCTATAACGCCCCCATGAAGACGATAGCGACTTACGATTCGGCAACGGGTACATTCACGCTCGAGAAAGGCGTCTGGCGGGGAACGTTCCCGATCGCCGATTTGCCGAATTGGATCCGCTTCTATCGCCAGCAGATGGAGCGGTATCCCGCTCAGGCGGGGTCCTATGCGGAGGATGTAAAAGCCCTCGATGCGCTGGCGGCGCAGTTAAATGGGCGGCAATAGAAGAACCCGCACCGAGGGGACGATGCGGGCTCCTCCTGTCGGGAACGCCAAGACCCGACGCGACGCTGGGGTGCTCGGGAGGGACATGCGCCGCGGCGACCGAACCTGCTCCTTGCGGACTTGTTCCAACAAAAAAGCCCGTCGGCCGGAGCCAGCGGGCCTTCATACTCAGTCCGGGTAAGCTTAAGTAGATGACGGCGGCGGACCCAGTGGCGGCGCCGATGGCCCCGCGACAATAGCCGACAGCTTTGCCTTGCGGACAAGGACAGGCTTCTCGTAGGTTTTCTTCATAAAAACACCCCCTAGATGATCCTCAAACGCAGTAAAACTGCCTGTGCTACCACCGGTTGTCAAGCAGCCGCGGTGGCGAGCAACAAAGTCGTTCGCAAGGAGTTTGTATGCTGTTCAACAAGGCCAGAGCAGCATGCCCATCTACTATTTCCACATCGACAACGGCACATTCAACCCCGACAATGAGGGCGTCGATCTCCCGGATCTGGATGCCGCGCGACGAGAAGCCGTGCGAGCTGCAGGCGAGATTATAAACGACAGCAAAGAGACGTTCTGGGAGCACATGACGCCCTGGATCATGAACGTGACAGATGACCAGGATCGGCTTCTGTTCACTCTCCAATTCGCCGCAAAGGTGCCATCAGGCGAGGCCTTTTACATTCCGCGGCAGCGCAAAACAAAAAACCCGTCGACCGAAGCCGACGGGCAGGTGCTGGAGTAGCCTAAGGTGCGCAAAATGGCGACGTGCGCAGCAGGCCGATGTGGAAACAACGGAGTGCCTGGGGTTGTTGCGCCTGTCCGAATGCCTCGCCCGTCAGTCGTATGACTGCGGTCGACGAACGTCTTAGCCGGAAACTCATAGGTCCCGGTCCATGAAACAACTTGGTGGGATTAGAGTAAAGCCCGCTGGCGCTGGCAGACATGCCTCGCCGATCAACCCAGAGTCCGCGAGGTCAAACTAGCGCTTGCTGTTAGGCAGCATTGGTGGCTTCCACGCCGGCGAATGGCGCTTCCAGCGTCCAGACAATTCCATGCGGGCCATATTCGAGATTACTCGTACCGCCCACCGCCTCGGGCGCGACGCGCTTCAACACCACGCTTCCAAAGCCGCCTTGGCCGACGGTCTGAACCTCCGGCCCGTCTGTTTCAGCCCAGGTGAGGCGAAAGGTTCGCGACGGCCCGGAGCCGGCCACCTCCCAACTGGCCGAGACGGCCCCCTTGTTTCCGGAGAGCACGCCATACTTCGCTGAGTTGGTCGCTAGTTCGTGGAAGGCAATACCGAGATACTGGACCGCGATCGGGTTGAGATTAACAGACGGTCCGGACATGTTTATCCGTTCCTCGTTGCCGAACGGCTTGACCTGAGACAGAAGCAGTTCGAAAACGCTCACACCTTTCCAATCACCCGTCACCAGGAGATCGTGAGAACGTGCCAGGGCCATGATCCGTTCACGGACCTGTCGCTCGAACGCGGCGGGAGTTTCGGCGCGTTTGTTGGTTTCCCTAATCATCGAGAGGATAACCGCAAACTGGTTCTTAACTCGGTGATTGACCTCCCGCATCAACATCCGGATTCGGTGTTCGCTTTCTTTTGCAGACGTGATGTCACGGGCTATTTTCGATGCACCAATGGTATGCCCGATTGCGTTTCGCACCGGCGATATAGTTAGCGACACCGGAACCAGGCTGCCGTCCTTGCGCTTTCGGATCGTCTCGAATGTTTCGACCCGTTCGCCTCGGCGGATGCGTTCAATGATGTGTGGTTCTTCGTCCAGATGGTCATCGGGGATGAGCATCGTCACCGAGCGTCCGATCGCTTCCTCGGCGGTGTAGCCGAACAGCCTTTCGGCTGCGTTATTCCAGCTCTTGATGATCGAGTTCAAATCCTTGCTGACGATGGCGTCGTAGGAGGATTCCACGATCGCGGACAAATGGCTCCTGGTCTCTTCCGCGCGATGCCGGTCAGTCAGATCGAGCAGCATGTTGACGGCGCCGATCAGATTGCCTTCCTCGTCCTGAATAGGAGTGGGATAAGGCAAGAACGGGAAGGACGACCCGTCCGGCCGTTGAGCTATGGCCTGCTGGTCGCGGATAGGCCGGTTCTCCTTGAGCGCAACGGCCATCGGGCATTCATCATGCGGGAGTGGCTTGCCATCCGGGGTAAAGAGTTTGAACGTTACGCACCACTTGTCCTTGCCAATCTCGGGCTCCCGGCCTGCCAACTCCGCGGCGACCCGATTGTAGTAGGTGATCGTCCCCTCTTTGTCGGTCGTGTAGATTGCGACCGGCAGGGCCTCGAGGATCTGGCGATAAGTGCTGTCCTGCCGCCTCAGTTGCGCGCGGGTCCGCTCGAGATGGCTGACATCGACGGTGAAGCACCTGGTATGGACCAGCTTGCCCTCCTGAAAATTGCCGCTCGACGTGATTTCGACATGTTTGGTCGAGCCATCACGCGCCCTTAGCCGCGCCGGATACCTCGAAATCTTCTCGCCCCGGCTAAGGCGCGCCAGAATCTCCTCGATCGCCTCCTGGTCGGAGTGGAATTCAGCGATGCGGCGGCCGATATAGTCTTCTGCCTGATACCCCAGGAGATCGAGCTCGGCCTGGTTCGCATGCAGGATGATGCCGTCGGAACTCACCAGATGGAGTGGAACGGCGCCGTTTTCGAAAAAGTCCCTGTAGTCGACGGTGCTGATATCCGTCTTGTCGGGCGTTTTCGCCTCTTGCAGCATGAGCACGTCCCCCCGCGGTAGTTCCTACATCCGGCACCTCGACTTAAACTCGCTACAACGTGCCCTGAGGGATTTCGGTTCCCTGCCGCAGGTTGCGGCTACGGTCCCTGTGTCCGCTTGCGTGCCATCTTGTCGCCCGCGATGGAGCTTTGTTTCAAGACCATCCACCTATAACGCCCCCATGAAGACGATAGCGACTTACGATTCGGCAACAGGTACATTCACGCTCGAGAAGGGCGTCTGGCGGGGAACGTTCCCGATCGACGATTTGCTGAACTGGATCCGATTTTATCGCCAGCAGATGGAGCGGTATCCCGCACAGTCGGCGTCCTATGCAGAGGACGTCAAAGCCCTCGAAGCGCTGACGGTGGAATTGCACGGGCGGCAATAGAAGAGCCCGCACCGAGGGGAAATGATGCGGGCTCATGTCGGGATGCCATCCGACTCGACGCATTTTGGGGCTTGGGAGGGATTGCGTCGCACCTACCGAACACCGGATTGCCCTGCATGTTCCAAGGAGACGGCCCGATCTCTTCAGGCTGGTTTGGTCATATCTCTCATCTTGATGAGCAGAGAAGCTTCGTCACGTGTCCCGGCCTGAAACGCTGCAACCAAGACGCTGGCCAGCCATTCCTTTTCTGAAGCATCACCCTCCGGCAGCAACCTATTGAGAACGCGCTCAAGCATGATCATGTCGTCGGGTTCAAGAATGTCGATCGGACAGCTACTCATCAAGAACCTCCCGGAATTGTGGTGGCCCGGCTCGTATATCATGGTGACACAGGATTTCACGGGCCGAGCCTTCCTGCGAGCTCTGCCGCAGAAGCGGGTTATTGCTGCAGGACCTCGACGAGAGATTGCTTTAACAAATGATGTAGACCGCGAATTTGGGACGATATGTGACAAAAATGGCCCACCCAGCTCGGGCTCCTAAAGCCCGTCCTTTAGGAAGCGGGCCTTGCGAAGCAGTGCGCCCAATCTGTGCCGATCAGTTCGATCAACTCTCGAGTCTGCTTTTCGGAGATTTCGATCTCCCTGACGAGGCGAGAGATTAGCACTTCAGCTAGGCCCGGCCCATTGTCTTTATTTTCACTCATGAAGCAACTCCTTCACTTCGACTAAGGAATGGAGTCGTTCAAAGAAGGTTTCGCCCCCGGCTTGGCGCGTAACAGAATGTTAAAAAGCCGCCAGCCGGACCTGACGGCGCGTCTTACGAATCTGCAGATGATCGTCGCCTGGTCATCTTGTCCCATCGATGAAGCGAACCATTCGCTCATGCAGGGTCGAAACGCTGCCTTTCAGATCGCGGACGCCCGTGATCACCTCGTCCGGAATTCACGGAGGCCATCCTTTGTGATGTAAGCATCGCGCCGGCCTTGCCAGAAGGGGCACAGACTTTCACCGCGGGCGTCTCCAGCGCCGGGCGGTCTTTCGGCCAAACGCTCGGCAGCCGCCTTTATCGCCGGCGGCGGCGTTTTCGGCTTCTACGTCGTGCAGTCGGTCAAGGACGAACACACCTTTCTCGGTCGCGACGGCGTCGGCCAGCTCGTCGACATCACCATCAAGATGCAGAAATCGGCGGCACCCGCCCCGACCGATCTCTTCGCCTCGCACTGCTCGCCTGAAGGGGGCGAAAAAACGATTACGTGGAACCGAAGCGGCGTCTGAAGCGTATTAGGCCAAATGAGGGGATGGGAATTATGGACGGCGGCTCGATTCTTGTCGTTGAAGACGAACCCCTGATCCTTATGGATATCGAAGCGGCACTGGAGGAAGCTGGCTTCGCCGTGACGGGGATGACCAGTTCCGAAAGTGCCTTGACTGCATTCGGCGCAGAGCCCGACACGTTCAAAGCTCTGGTTACCGACATTCGTCTAGGCCCCGGGAAATCCGGTTGGGAGTTGGCTCGCGAAATCCGGGCCAAGAAGCCTGCTCTGCCGATAGTCTACATCAGCGGCGACAGCGCTGAGCATTGGCCTTCCGAAGGCGTCCCCAACAGCCTCATGATCTCGAAACCGTTCTTCATGCCGCAAATCACGACCGCGTTGGCCAGCCTCCTCAACGATCAGCAGCCCGGCGGCAACGCTTAGCTGCAAGCGCGCAACTGGACTCGCACTATGACAGAAACTGTCACCGTCAAGTTGGAAGGCATGACTATGTCCGCTCTTCTGGCGAGGCACTATCGCCAGGTCTTCTCCGGTATTGTGGCGAAGACGTTCGCGATCAACCAGGACAACGGCAAGCCTGAACTGGATGTTTGCGGCTATTACTCCTAGGAGATTTCAGGTCGTTTTGTCGACCGGCGGATACTTCCGCTTCGGAGGCACATAGCTCGTGACGAGCCTCACCGCAGACAGTTTGACCGTAATTCCGAGATCCTTGCCGCCCACTGTCACCGTATCGTCGTCGACGCGCAGGACTTCGCCGGTTAGCTCGATCGTCTGTCCACTGCTGATGCTCGGCGAACTGTCCACGATCGAATGCGGCTGGTTATATGACGGGATCAGCACGCTTATCCTATCCTCAGTCACACGCTTGCGGATTGTTGCAGTGATCGCAACCGTATCACCGACTTTGATGCTGCCCTTCACCATACATGGAGTCTGTCGCGGCTCGCGCACTAGTCAAGCAACCACTAATGGAAGATCGGACGCGGGGTGAAGTTGACCGAACAGGCGGTGCATGGGCTGGGCTGCTTCCGTGCGCCGCGTCGGGTGGGTTCATCGCAACTAGGCCCACACTGGAAATGCGAATCCGCAGGGAGGCCCGATTAGAGCCCGTCTGGCACCCATCGCAGGCGGGCTCTTTCTCGACAGTCACAATAGACCATCGCAGGTTGCGTAATGGGACCTCAGTCCTCTTGCAGTACGAGAGGTTATCGGAGACTTTTGCCGTACCGTCGATTTTTGAGACCACTTCCCCCTGGAATGGGTATCGGCGGCTAGGCCCGGCTCGCATAATCCTGTGTCACCCGCGATCTGCGAGCCGGGCTTCGCGTTCTATTTGGTCTGGCGACGAAGCCGTTCGACCTCCGCCTCAGCAACCGAAAATAGGCTGTCGAGATCATCCATATCGGACGTGAAGCCGTCTTCTGCAAACTCCCGGCGTAGCGCACCAACTTGGGCTTTGGTGCGAGAGAGCGCAGCGTCCCAGCGGTCCTCGCCGGGCTGATGCTCACCCCTCACATTTTCGACAATCCATGCTGAGTCGAGCGTGAGGGATGCTCTAAAGACGTACCGCCCGGCGTCGTCGCGCACCTTGACCAGGAACGTCCGCCTGGGGCCATTGGGCAATTCCTCGCGGGCGATGTCGGGCAACACGTCAATCGCCTTGTCGCCAACCTCGGCCAAGGACGAACATTCCACGCCAGAATCGTCTCTCGTCAACTCGTTCCCATCGTGAATATCGAAAAAGAACAACGGCATACGTCGACACTCTGAGATATTTTCCCGGGCCTTTCAGCTCAACTTTCCACCGAAATGAATGTTCCTGGGTGCTGTAAAAGGCTGCTTGCGCACCTGCGTCAAATGTGAATGCCGAGCGCTTCTGTAGGGCTTAAGGTTCATAGGTCGTCCGGTTTTGTCATGGCGCACGGACGCTGGGAGCGAATATCACTCTCGCCCAACCGCTGAGGCGCTGAGATGCACACCCAAATCATGGAACCATCCGACCTCGAAATGCTCACTCGCGTGCTGCACCACATGTGCAACCAAGAGGGGCATCAATTGGACTCCGACGGTGCGCAGAACGTCGCCAGGAAGCTGCTCTATCTCTTTCAGAGCGGCATGGTAGATGAGTTCGATCTTATGGATACCGTGGAGGCTTGGTCGCAAGAGAACCAACGCCGGTTTGGCTGAACAAGCCGCGCGGCGGCAACGCGCAACGCAGTACCCCCCACGCCACTATGGCCGAGAGCGCTCAATGCCGAAGGCTGTGGAACTGAGCGACCGCGAGCTTCACCGTCTGATCAGCTACGATGTGCGAACTTTGGAGCGCATCGATCTAACCGATGAGCAACGGAAGTTGGTCGAGCGACGGTATGGCATTTGCATTTCGGAAGCGATACGCCGGTTCAGGGCGCGCCACGAGAAAAATCGAAAGAGCTAAGCTGGAGGCCTGGCCAGTAGCGGCCCGACAGTTCCGCGTTGGGGTTTGCGTTGGATTGAACCGCCGGGCCTAGCCGACTCGGGGTTTGGGGAGTCGGCTGAAGCGGAGGGTATATTAGCGAGGCTGCATCAATATCACGGTTGGTTACATTCCACCGGTTTTCGCCGGGCGGGGAGAAGCGACTGCTAATGGAACATCGGACGCGCAGCTAAGTTGATCGAACAGACGGCGCGCGGGTTGGCTGGCTTTCTATCCGCGCGCCGCGTCGGGGTGGGTTATCCCGATGAAGAGCCCGTCTGGCACCACCCATGGCAGGCGGGCTCTTTCAATGCCGGGCCGTCAGCGTGGGCTTCGGCAGTCGTCAAAGCTAATTTAGCGATGATCCATCTTTTTTAAATGACCGGCTCATGGTCGATGGTCGAAAATCGGCGGGCCTAACTTCATCGAGGGGGATCCTGCCATGAAGCGCACTTATGAAAAGCCGACCCTGGTAAAGCGCGATCGCCTATCCGCGGTTACAGCCGTGGTTGTCGTCTCGATCGTCAACGGCTCGGCGACCTGACAAAGCACTACCCGGCGAACCCGCTGTGGTCTTTCCCGCAGCGGGTTTTTTGTTGCCCGCACTCTTGCCGATCGGTCGCCACAGAGGAATACATTCCAATGGTGCGGCGACCCCTCAGAGGATCGCCAATGTCGAACAAGTACCCTTTCGTCGAAGACACGCTGGCAAGAAGCTGACAGCCGGCACAGGCCTATCGGTCTATTGCCTCACATGCAGGCGGACTGCGCTGCTCGACGTTGCCGAACTGGCGAAGCGGCTCGGGCCAGACCACGGCTGCATTGGGATCTGGTGAAGGTGATCGATTGTCACTAGTGTCGCGCCGCCGGCCCCGACGACTGGAACCTCCAGTTCACGACATCGCCAGGACGCCAGAACAGCGTAAGGGCCGGACGCCTCGTCCATAAGCCGGCTCTCAAATTTGAATGCAGGCGCGACTCTTTTGTCTCAGAGTGGCGCATGCCCACTTACCGGTTCCAGGTCGTCAGAAACAACCACCTGCTGGGCGAAGCCTGGGTCGAGCAGGCGAACGTCGACGATATGCGTCGGGAAGCCTTACGGGCACTGCATGACATCGCGATCGACGAAATGGCATCAAGCGACTTGGACGAGACCTTGAGCGTATCCGTGCACGATGAGGAAGGCAGGCCGGTCTATTCCGCTACCCTCAGCATCTCTCAGCCATTTGCATAGCGGCAAACTGGCCTTCTGGCCTTACATTCCGGTGAAGTAGACGGATTCCTTGATGCTGTCCTTCGCTATTCGTTGCGTCGGCAAGTTCGTCAAGTTGTCCCTAATATTAGGGATATTGCAACGTTGTGGTCAACCGACCAGAACTTTCGAAGGAAGCGCTAAGTTACGCTGACCGCAACCTGAATCTCGGCTACTGTGGCAGATATACAACTGCACATGTCAGCGCTCTCTGCTACCACAGGGTAGGTTATGGGAGATCCCTATGAAGAAGCTGCTTCTTGCTTTGTCGTTGTCTCTGCTGGCGTCTTCGGCCTTTGCTGCCGATGCCATCGTTGCAGAACCCGCGCCGGTCTTTAGCTGGACAGGTGGGTATGTCGGCCTACAGGCAGGCTATGCTTGGGGTAGTGGCAATATAAACCAGATCAGCGGGCCTGGCTTTGTCGACACAGATCCTGACGGGTTCCTTGGAGGTCTCTACGGCGGTTATAACTATCAAATGTCCAACAACATCGTCATTGGTGCGGAACTGGACGTCGTATATGCGAATGTTGATGGCAGCGGCGAAATATTCACCGCACCTGGTGTCCCATCGGGGTTCGACGCAACCGAAGAACTCAATTGGAGCGGGGCAGCAAGACTTCGTCTAGGATATGCCGTTGATCGCGTTCTTTCTTACATTGCCGGTGGCGTTGCCTTTGGCGATGTCGACATTAGCAGTAATGCCCCCGGCGGAAGTTCGTTCGGAAAAACATTCACAGGATGGACGATAGGCGTCGGCTTGGATTATGCCATGACCGACAATCTGCTGCTGCGAGGCGAATATCGCTATACCGACTTCGGCTCAAAGTCCTTTGGAGATCCGGTCAATGCCGATGTTGATCTGAAGACCAACGAGGTTCGCCTCGGCATCGCCTACAAATTCTAATCCTCCAAAGTCCTATAAGAGCCTGTCGCAAACCGCGACGGGCTTTTTCTTTGGGCGCGCTCGGCGTGCGGAATCCTGCGTCACACGAACACGGCGAGTGAGTCCAGTACGCCAGTTGGAACAAGACTCTTCAGGCAACCGAGGCAGGCAGCGCAGGGAATCTGGCTTGGACGCTCGCGCCTATTCAGAAGGGACGTGGGTCTGCAACGGCGCTTTGCTCAGTGTCATTGAATGCCATCCCGGGGGGGCGGTTCGTTGATCCGGATGTGCAGCCTCACCAGCACCGACGCCAGGGGCCGGCTGGTTCCCAAAGGCAAGGGGCTGCCAAATTAATTCGTTCCGGTGAAGTAGATCGATATGCTGGCGCCGATCACAGCAAGGCCAATCATGAAGGCCATGAACGCCTCAAAACCATTGCCGCGGTTTCCGATTCTGTCCATTGCGTGCTCTCCCCAGCAGTTAGCCGGGTTCTAACGTACCTGGCGTCAGAAGGTTGCGCCCGACGACAGGTTGTGGGCAATGTGAGCGATTGCTGATGTTCTCTGAAAGAACGGGAGATTGGCATGCACAGATCAACGGGCTCACTGATCTTATGCAGCACAGCTTCCATTTCGCTTGTCAGTAGCGAAAGTGTGCTCGAAGGAGAAGCTTGCCCTCTCGCGTGAGAAGTTGACGGCGGGCTGTCTTGAGAATGCTGACGTGTGAAGTCGCCGATCGCCCAACTTCGCTGGCTGGCCCGGCTTTTGATTTTGGCAGCTGTGTAACAAAACCCGCCACTTCACCGGCAACTTGCGAAATGGACTGGTCGCGCGGATCAGTCGCAACGACTTTGCAGTGATTGCCCTAAGTCGCGGGCCGGAACGGTTTTGCCAGCGACGCAGGAAAGTGCAAGGCAAGCATCTGCCGGTCGCGTGAGATCAGCACCAGCACGACGATCGTCGCCAGATATGGCAGCGTGGACAACAGCTCCGAGGGTACCTGCAGCCCCAGCGCCTGCCCTTGCAACTGCAGGATTGTCATGCCGCCGAACAGCCAGGCGCCGAGAAGGACGCGCAGCGGCCGCCAGGTGGCGAACACCACCAGCGCCAACGCGATCCAGCCCTTGCCCGCGGTCATGTTCTCGACCCAGAGCGGCGTGTAGGCGACCGACAAATAGGCGCCGGCAAGGCCGGCCATCAGGCCGCCGAAGAGCACCGCAATATAGCGGATCCGGATCACCGGATAACCGATGGCATGCGAGGTCTGCGGCGATTCCCCGATCGTGCGCAGGATGAGGCCCGCCTTGGTGCGGTAAAGGAACCAGCTGATCGCCGCGAACATCAAGAGGGCCAGGTAGACCAGCGGATCGAAGCGGAAGAGCAGCGGCCCGAGCACCGGCAGGTCGGAGAGGACGGGAATGTTGACGCCGTGCAGCGCTTCGATCGGATCGCTGCCGAAGCTACGACCGATGATTGCCGACACGCCGGACCCGAAAATCGCCAGCGCCAGGCCGGCGGCATACTGGTTGGTGAGGAAGGTCAGCGCCAGGACGCCGAACAGAAGCGAGGCGGCGGCACCCGCGAGCGCCCCGGCAAGGATCGCGACCGGCATCGAATAGCCGGCTGTGACCGCCCAGAAGGCAAGTGCGGCCCCCATCAGCATCATGCCCTCGATGCCGAGATTGAGGACGCCCGATTTCTCGACCACGAGCTCGCCGAGCGCTGCGAAGATCAGCGGCGTGGCGGCGACGATGGTGCCCGTGAAGATGGCGATGAACAGGTCCATCGATAGTCTCCCGCTACCGTGCCGTCTCGAGCGCATGCGCATCCTTGGCCGGCCGCACCAGGCGGATGCGATAGAAAATGAAGAAGTCGGCGGCGAGCAGGAAGAACAGCAGGATACCCTGGAAGATGCGCGTCAGCGCCGAGGGCAGAGCGAGCGTCATCTGCACGCCTTCGCCGCCAAGGAAAAGCAGCGACATCAACAGCCCGCCAAGCACGATGCCGAAGGCGTTCAGCCGTCCGATGAACGCGACGATGATGGCGGCAAACCCGTAGCCGGGCGAGATCTGCGGCGAGAGCTGGCCAAGCGGCCCGGCCGCTTCCGCCATGCCGGCGATACCGGCCGCGGCCCCGCCGGCGAGCAGTCCGATCCAGACCGCGGCGGACTCGCGAAAACCGGCATAGCGGGCGGCCAGGGGCGCCGCGCCGCTCACCGACATCTTGTAACCGAGAAAGCTGCGGTCCGTGAACAGCCACATCAGCAGCACGGCGACGGCGGTGATGAAGATCGACGGGTTGAGCCGGTAGGCAGGATCGAAAGATTGGAACATCGCCGCCGCCGGCAGCAACGCCGTCTGCGGATAGTTGAAGCCAGCCGGATCGCGCCATGGTCCATGCACCAGATAGGACAGGAACAACGTCGCGATATAGGTCATCATCAGCGTGACCAGGATCTCGTTGGTGTTCATGCGCGAGCGCAAGAAGGCGGGGATCGCCGCCCAGGCCATGCCGGCGGCCATCCCGGCCAGGAGCATCAGCGGCAGCAGCAGCGCGCTCTCCGGGTTCGGCCAGAACAGGCCGACGCCGCTGGCGGCAATCGCGCCCATGGTGAACTGGCCCTCGGCGCCGATATTCCAGACATTGGCGCGGAAACCGACCGCCAGCCCGCAGGCGATGAGGATCAGCGGCGAGGCTTTCAGCAACCATTCCGAAAGGCCGTTCAGCGAGCTCAGCGGCTCGACGAAGAAGGCATAGAGCGTCGGCAGTGGATCATGGCCGAGCGAGGCGAAGAAAAGCGAGCCGAAGATCAGCGTCAACACGCAAGCCACCACTGGCGCCGCAATGCGCATCACGGCCGAAGGCTCCGGCCGCTGTTCAATCCTGTAGTGCAACGCTGCTGCTCCCCATCTGGTCCTTGCCCATCGTTCGGCCGGTCATCAAAAGCCCGATCTCCTCGCGGTCCGTGCTCGTGCGGACCAACGGCGGCGACACGCGGCCTTGGCAGATCACCAGCAGCCGGTCGCAGATCTCGAACAACTCGTCGAGCTCTTCAGAAACGATGAACACCGCCGTGCCGGCGCGGCTGAGGTCGATGATAGTCTGGCGGATGAAGGCGCTCGCCCCGACATCGACGCCCCAGGTCGGCTGCGAGACCAGAAGCAGCTTCGGCGCCAGCGCAATCTCGCGCCCGACGATGAATTTTTGCAGATTGCCGCCGGACAAGCTCTGCGCCGTGGCACCCGGGCCGTTGGCCTTGACCTTGAACCGGTCGATGATGTTGGCGGCGAAGGCGGCGGCTCTCCGGCGGTCGACGAGGCCTTTGCGGACCGTGCCGAAGCGATGGGCCGTCAGCACCGCGTTTTCCCACAGCGTGTGCGACGGCACCGCGCCTCGCCCGAGCCGCTCTTCCGGAACGAAGGCGAGGCCGAGCTGGCGGCGCTCGTCGGGGCGCAGCGTTGCGGCGGATATTCCATCGATTTTGATCGCGTCAGCTTGCGCATGCCGGCGCTCGCCGCTGAGCAGGGCAATGAGCTCGGCCTGGCCGTTGCCCGAGACGCCCGCAAGGCCGACGATCTCGCCGCCATGGACGTTGAACGAGACATCGCTCAGATCGACGCCAAAATGATCCCTTGCCTTGGCCGACAGTTTCCTGACTTCGAGCACAGGCTTTTCGCTCGGCGCCGCCGGGCTGACATGCATTTCGGGCAGCTTGGAGCCGACCATCATGCGGGCGAGCTCGAGCGACGTCGTCTCCTTGGGGCGCGCTATCCCTGTGACCTTGCCGTTGCGCAGCACCGTGGCGGTGTCGCAGAGCTCCTGCACCTCATCGAGCTTGTGGCTGATATAGACGATCGAGCAGCCTTCGGCGGCCAGCTGGCGAAGGGTGTCGAAGAGCTTGGCCACGGCTTGCGGCGTCAGCACCGAGGTCGGCTCGTCGAGGATCAGGAGCTTTGGCGCCTGCAAGAGGCAGCGCACGATTTCGACGCGTTGCCGTTCCCCGACCGAAAGATCATGCACCTGGCGATACGGATCGATGGGCATGCCGTAGCGCAGCGAAAGTTCGCGGATCTTTTCGGCGAGCGAAGGCAGATTAAAAGCGCTGCTTGCCGAGAGCGCGATGTTCTCGACGACCGAGACCGACTCGAACAGTGCAAAATGCTGGTAGACCATTTCGATGCCGAGCGCGCGCGACATTGCCGGATTGTGCGCGGTGATCAGATTGCCGTCGCAATAGATCTCACCGGAATCGGCTTGCGCCGCGCCGTAGATGATCTTCATCAGGGTCGATTTGCCAGCGCCGTTTTCGCCAAGAACGGCATGGATCTCGCCGGGCTGAATCGCCAGTGAGACGTCGTCATTGGCGAGGACGCCAGGATAGCGCTTGGAGATGTTGCGCAATTCAAGTCGCGGATGCATGGCGGTCCTGCCGGGCTTGCAGCGAGGTTGGACGGGAACCGGCGGGGAGATGCCGAAGATGGCCTCGGCGTCTCCTCGGTCCTTCGCAGTTGATCAGCTCAGCTTGCCGATCATTCCCTTTACGAACCAGTTCATGCCGCGAATGCCGTCGTCGGAGAGCACCGATCCGGCCGCGACCTTGACGTTGCCGTCCTGGTCCTTCAGCTCGCCGCCATAGGGATGCACCTTGCCGCTGCCGATATCGGCTTCGAGCTGCTTCAGCTTGGCCTTGGCGTCGGCCGGAATCCCTTCATTATAGGGGGCCATCTTGACCACCCCCGCGGCCAGCCCGCCCCAGCGCACTTCAGGCTTCCAGGTGCCGGCAGCGACGGCCTTGGCAGCGCCGACATAGTCGCTCGTCCAGTCGAGCACGAAAGAGGTCAGCTGCTTGCCGGAGGCAAATTTCGACATGTCGCTGGCATAGCCGATCGACCACGCCCCGCCTTCGCCGGCGACCTGCACGCCGGTCGCCGTATCGGTCATCGAGCAGATGACGTCGCAGCCTTGCGAAAGCAGCGTCTTGGCCGCCTCCTTCTCCTTGCCCGGATCGAACCAGGAATTGAGGAAGATGGCGTTGCAGGTGGCGTTCGGATTAACGCTCTGCGCGCCGAGTAGCAGCGCGTTGGCAGGGCCGACGATGTCAGGGATCGGGAAGCCGCCGATGAAGCCGATCTTGCCCGACTTCGACATGTAGCCTCCCGCCGCGCCGGCGACGAAAGTGCCCTCGTAGTACTTGGCCTCGAAAGTGCCGAGATTGGCGAGATGGACGATGCCCGAGCAGTGCTCGAACGCAATCTTGGGGAAGCGCGGGGCGACCTTCTGCATCGGCGTGCCATGCGAGAAGCTGGTGCCGAAGATCAACTGATTGCCGGCGCTGGCGAGCTCGCGGAAGATGCGCTCGGCGTCCTGCGGCATGAAGATGTTGTCGATGACGGTGAGCTTCGCCTTGTCGCCGAACTCGGACTTGATCGCCTCGACGCCGAGACTGTGCTGCTTGGTCCAGCCGATCTCGGCGATCGGCGAGACATAGACGACGCCGATCTTGAGCACGTCGTCGGCCCTGGCGATGGTGCTCAGGCCGCCGGTGCCCAATGCCGCGCCGAGCGCGCCGCTGTATTTCAGGAATCCGCGTCTTGTCAGGTCGTTCATGCTGGTAACCCTCTGTTGGTTTTTTTGGCCGATGCCCGGCTTTTCGGTGCCGGATCTTGCTTGGGGAGATGGACATGCGCATGCGCCGTACCGTCGCCATTCCCGGACGATTTTGCCGGCTTTCGCGGCGCAATCGGCGTCGCGCCGTCAGCCTTGCCGTCGAGATAGGGCGCGAGCGCCTCGGCCGGCGTCATCTCCGGAAACACCTCGCGGTCCATGATGTAGCCGCGCACTACCGTGCGGTGATGCGTGTCGATGAGGTCCATGGCCTGTTTCAGCCGGCCCTTTTCCAGGAGGTCGACGACGCGCGAATGGTCGTCGAGCAAATTGCAATAGTCGAAGTCGGCGGTGATCAACGAGCGCAGCAGCGTAGTGCGGCGCACGAGCTGCGCATGGATTTCCTGCATAACCTTGTTGCGGCTCAAGCGCACGAAGACGGTGTGGAACTCCTGGCCTAGCACGTCGGCCAGCGCGTCATTGCCTGAGGCGACGGCCTGACGCTGGCGCTCGACATGCTGGCGCAACTCCGCCCATCCGGCAGGGCCGAGCCGATCGCTGAGCTGCGCGGCGACGCCCTGTTCGACGAGCGTCAGCGCGTCATAGATCTCCATCGCCTCTTGCATACTGGGCTTTGCGACGAAGGCGCCGCGATTGCGTTCGATCTGCGCCAGCCCGTCATCGGCGAGCCGTATCAGCGCCTGACGCACGACGATGCGGCTGACGTCGAAAATCTCGGATAACTCGCGCTCGCCGAGCTTGCAGCCGGGGACCAGCCGATGGTCGATGATGGCGCGCGTCAGAATATCCGCTATCGTCTGGGAACGGCTGCTCAAGGCGCGGCTCTCCGCGGGTTCGAGGACATGATCAGCAAGCTTTCCATAGCGAAGACATGCGCGGTCAGGACGCGCATATCCCAGATTCAGAAATTTCATGCATCGGAAGTCAATACTCAAAACCTGTCAACACAAAAATGAGTTTTGGACGACAAAAAGTCATTGATTGATATCCAATCTTGTGTTTTGGTCTTGTCAAACGCCGGGCTAGGTTCATGGTGAAGGGCTAGCCGAGTTCGAAGGGATGCCTATGGCTACCCACTGCGTCGACCGCGAGCTTCTGAACGACTGGCACATCGTCGCCGACCGCGAATCGCTCTCCCGGGATAAGCCGTTTCCGACATGCCTGCTTGGCGTCGATCTTGTCGTCCGCGAGCGCTCGGGGCGCTTCGAGGTCATTCGCAGCGATACAGGCGCCGCGCTGAAATCGGCAGAGCGCTACGGCTTCATCTGGACCTGTCTCGACAAACCCTGGCGCGATATCGTCTTTATTCCCGAGGCAAACGAAGCGGACCGTCATCTCGTCAGCGGCGGGTCTATCGCGGTCAAGGTTTCCGGTTTGCGCGCCGTAGAGAATTTCCTCGATATGGGCCACTTCCCTTTCGTCCACACCGGCTGGCTGGGTGAGGAGCCGCACACCGAGGTGGCGCCCTACAACGTCGAGATCACCGCCGAAGACGAGGTGCTGGCGACGGAGTGCAAGTTCTACCAGCCGATCGCCTCGCCCACGGCCAAGGAAGGCTTCGTCGTTGACTATATCTACAAGGTGATGCGGCCCTACACGGTGGCGCTGTACAAGAGCAATCCGATCCAGAAGCATCGGCTCGACGTCATCACGCTGTTCGTGCAGCCCGTCGATGAAGAGAACTGCATCGCGCATCCCTACCTCTGCTACCTGAAGGAGGGCATGGAGCCTTCGACGGTGCGCAGCTTCATGCAATTGATCTTCGCGCAGGACAAACCGATTCTTGAAAACCAGGTACCCAAGCGCCTGCCGCTCGATCCGCGTGCCGAAACGCCGATCCGCGCCGATGCCGTTTCGGTCTCCTACCGGCGCTGGCTGCGCGACCGCGCCGTCACCTACGGCGCCATACCGGCGCGGGCCTGATCACGATGTCCGCGGCATGCAAAGGAACGATGTTATGACCAAATGCACGGATCCCGTGGTCCTCAATCTCTGGCATCCGGTGGGCGCGATCGCCGAGATCGCCCCCGGCGCCGTCCAGCGGACCGTGCTGCTCGAGGAGCGCCTTAGTTTCGCTGTTGGCGTGGATGGCGAGCCGGTCGTCTGGCGCTCGCGGCCGGACCTGCGCCGCGCCGACGAGGTTGCAGCCGCCGACAGGCTGCCGGCAAAAAGCGCCTATGGTTATGTCTGGACCTCATTGGGCTCGCCGCCGGCCGAGCTCTTCCCGATCCCGGAATATGCTGAGCCCGACCGCCGCCGGCTCAATGCCGCTACCTTCGGCGTGAATGTCTCGGCGCCACGCGCCATCGAGAATTTTCTCGACATGGGCCATTTCCCTTACGTGCATACCGACATCCTCGGCGCCGAGCCGCACACCGAGGTTAAGGAATATGATGTCGAGATCTCGGTCGACCGCGACGAGATTCTCGCCACGCGCTGCCGCTTCTTCCAGCCGATGGCATCGACCGCGTCGGAGGGCGGCGCGGATGTCGACTATGTCTACCGCGTGCCCCATCCCTATTGCTCGGTGCTCTATAAATCGAGCCCGGTCGACGAGAGCCGGCGCGACGTGATCGCCATCTTCCTGCAGCCGGTCGACCAAGAGCATGTGCGCGCGCATATGCTGCTTTGCGTGCTGGACGAGAACAGCGAGGACAAGGTGATCAAGCGCTTTCAGCAGACGATCTTCGGTCAGGACAAGCCGATCCTGGAGAACCAGGTGCCGAAGCGTCTGCCGCTCGATCCGCGCGCCGAGACCCCCATCCGCGCCGACAAATCGGCGATCGCCTACCGGCGCTGGCTCAGCCAGAAGGGCGTGACCTACGGGGTCATTCCGGCCGCGGCTTGACCGGACATTTTTGGAGACGACCAATGCTGGAAGCAGCCAGAAGCCAGTGGCATCCGATCGCCGCTGCCCATGATCTACCGTTCCGCCATGTGTTCCATGGCCAGTTGCTCGGCCGCGAGTTCGCCGTCTGGCGGGCCGATGACGGCTACGTCAACATCTGGGAAAACCGCTGCCTGCATCGGGGTGTGAGGCTGTCGATCGGCATCAATGACGGCCGCGAGCTGAAGTGCCAGTATCATGGCTGGCGCTATTCGAACCGCACCGCGGGCTGCACCTATATTCCCGCGCATCCGGCCGACGCGCCGGCCCGCACCATCACCAACCGCACCTATCCGGCGGTCGAGCGCTATGGCCTGATCTGGTCTTCGGAGGAGGCGCTGGGCGAAGTGCCGGATGTCGCCGGCCTTGCCGAGGGCAAGCTGCTTCCCCTGCGCGGCATCCCGCTCAACGCGCCGGCCGACAAGGTCGTCGAGAGGCTGAAGGCCTATCACTTCCAGCCCATTGGCGCGTTCGACCGCGACGGCGCCGAAGTCGCCCTTGAAGGCGCCCAGGATTTTGCCGTGGCGCTGCGCTCGCGCGACGGCGCCGCCGAGACACTTGGGGTCTTCTTCGTCCAGCCGGTCGATTCCAACCGTTCGGTCATCCGTGGCGTGCTCGACCAGGATGAAGAAGGCGAGGAGCGCATCGCCGTCCTGCGCCACCACAATGAAAGGCTTTCAAAGCTGCGCGACGAAGTCGAACGCGAAGTCGCCGACAAACCGGCGCCAGCGCCGATCGAGCCGGTCTATGAAAGGGTCTCGGCCGAGCTTGCCGAAATGCCCGAGGTGACCGCGCATGGCCGCAAGGCGGCGCTGCGAGTCACCGTCGCCCGTAAGTGGCAAGCGGCCGAGGGCGTTGCAGGTTTCGAGCTTCGGCCGATCAAGGGCATCCTGCCGACTTTCCAGCCCGGTGCGCATATCGACGTCCACATGCCCAATGGCGAAATCCGTCAGTATTCCATCACCAATGGCCCCGGCGAGACCGCCAGCTTCACCATCGGCGTCAAGCTGGAGCCGGACTCGAAGGGCGGCTCCAAATGCATGCATGAGACCGTGCGCGAAGGCGACGTGCTGGCGATCTCGGAGCCGCGCAACAATTTCCCGCTGCGCCGCGATGCCATCAAGACGATCTTCGTCGCTGGCGGCATCGGCATCACGCCGCTGCTTGCAATGGCGCGGGCGCTGAAGAACCAGGATCTGACGCACGAGCTGCATTATTTCGCGCAAAGTGAGCAGCATCTCGCCTTTGCCGATCGGCTGGCTGAGCTCGGCGATGCGCTGAAGCCGCATCTCGGACTGTCGCCGGACGCCACCGGCGCCGAACTTCGCCGCGTGTTGGCCGACTACAGGAACGGCATGCACCTCTACATCTGCGGCCCCGGTCCGATGCTGGAGGCATCGCGCAGGATTGCCGCCGAGCAGGGCTGGCCGGACAGCGCCGTGCATTTCGAATATTTCAAGAACACCAACAAGATCGACGACAGTTCGAGCTTCGAGGTGGCGCTGGCGCGCTCCTGCGTCACGCTGCGGGTACCGGCGGGCAAGACAATCCTTCAGGTGATGCGCGAAAGCGGCATCGACGTGCCGTCGTCCTGCGAGCAAGGCGCCTGTGGCACCTGCGTGGCGACGGTAATCGAAGGCGAGCCCGACCATCAGGACGTCTATCTCAACGATGCCGAGCGCAAGGCCGGGACGAAGATCATGACCTGCGTCTCGCGCGCCAGATCGGCACGCCTTGTGCTCGACATCTAGGAGACGCCCATGATCACCCTTTACGACTACGAGCTGTCCGGCAATTGCTACAAATTGCGGCTGCTGATGAGCTTTCTCGGCATCGGCCACAAGACCGTGCCGGTCGACTTCTACCCCGGACGCGAGCACAAATCGGAATGGTTCTTGAAGCTCAATCCGCTGGGGCAGCTGCCAGTGATCGACGACGACGGGCTGATCCTGCGCGACGCCCAGGCGATCCTGGTCTATCTCGCATCGAAATACGACCCGTCCGGCACGTGGTATCCGCGGGAGAACCCGGCGCTTCTCGGCGAGATCAGCCAATGGCTGGCGTTTGCCGACGGTATCACCGGAACCGCCTCGACCGCCCGACTGCACGATGCGCTGTTTTATGATTTCGACATCGAGGCCGCGCGCGCCGGCGCGCATCGGCTGTTCCGCATCCTCGACGAACATCTATGGTTCGCCGAGCAGGAGGGCCGCCAGTGGATCTGCTCGGCCCCGCATCCGACGATCGCCGACATTGCCTGCTTCCCCTACATCACGCTGTCGGAGGAAGGCGGTATTTCGCGCCAAGATTATCCGGCGATCCGCCGCTGGTGCGATCGCGTGAAGCGCATCAAGGGCTTCATCGTCATGTCGGGCGTGTTTCCGGCCGGGCCCGCCAGGGCCGCGGCATAAGTTTCGGTCATGGGCCGGGCGCTCGTCGCGGCCAATCAAATCGGGAGAGGAAAAATGAAAACGCGTGCCGCCGTAGCCGTTGCCGCCGGAAAGCCGCTGGAGATCATGGAGGTCGGCTTCGAAGGTCCCCGCGAGGGCGAGGTGCTGGTCGAGGTCAAGGCGACCGGCATCTGCCACACCGACGAGTTCACGCTC
>NZ_JARTVR010000002.1:0-768553 GCF_029625735.1 Mesorhizobium sp. WSM4935
CGCACCTGGATGGGCACCGCCTTCGGCGGCGCGCGCGGCCGCACCGATGTGCCGCGGATCGTCGACTGGTACATGGACAAAAAGATTGAGATCGACCCGATGATCACCCACACGCTGAAGCTGGAGGACATCAACAAGGGTTTCGACCTGATGCATGAGGGCAAGTCGATCAGGAGTGTCGTGGTTTACTAGGTGAAGGTAGTTCGAATTCGCTTCATCGACCACGAGAAGTCGACGATCCATCGGATACGGAACTTCGGCGAGGATCTGTGGCGGTGTTTTCGGGACGACAAGCACGTTGAAATCGACCTGGAGGAGATCGACCGCGCGAAAGAAGAAATCACCTATCTCGTGCATGGCAGGTTCTTGAGGAGGAGCTTGAGCGAGGTGCGCCAACTGCTGAAGGTGCACTTCATGGAAAGTGAGGTGGTCATCGACACTGGGTCGACCTGACCGGAAAACATGGGAGGAATGGAATGGCAGAAAAACTGCATCACTCGATCGACAACGGCTTGCCGAAGGAGAGCGCGAGCTTCTCCGGCGGCACGCTGGTTTGCCTGTGCACCAGCAATCCGGTGAAGGTGAAGGTCAAGGGCCAGATCGCCCACAACCATGCCTGCGGCTGCACCAAGTGCTGGAAACCGGAAGGCGCCATCTTCTCGGTCGTGGCCGTCGCCGGCACCGGCGACGTCACCGTCACCGAGAATGGCGACAAGCTCAAGGTGGTCGATCCCTCGGCGCTGATCCAGCGCCATGCCTGCACGAGCTGCGGCGTCCATATGTACGGCCCCGTCGAGCGCGACCATCCCTTCAAGGGCCTGTCCTTCATCCATCCCGAGCGCTTCGAGGAGGACGGCTGGTCGCCGCCGGGCTTTGCCGCCTTCGTCTCCTCGATCATCGAATCCGGCGTCGACCCGAGCCGCATGGACGGCATACGCGGCCAGCTGAAGTCGATCGGGCTGGAACCCTATGACTGCCTCAGCCCCGGCCTGATGGACTATATCGCCACCTGGACCGCCAAGAAGTCGGGAGCGCTTCCGGCCTGACAAATCCCGCGATTTCTGCCATGGGGCTGGCTGACACGCCGGCCCCATATTCATTTGGAAGCAACGATGCCCGCACCCGTTATCTACGTCGACGCCGATGCCTGTCCGGTCAAGGCCGAGGTCGAGAAGGTCGCGGAACGCCACGGCGTCATGGTCACCTTTGTCTCCAATGGCGGCCTGCGTCCGTCGCGCGATCCGATGATCCGCAACGTCGTCGTCTCCAAGGGCGCGGATGCCGCGGACGACTGGATCGTCGAGAACGCAAGACGCAACGACATCGTGGTGACGGCCGACATCCCGCTGGCGGCGCGCACGGTGGCGCTGGGCGCACATGTGCTGGGACCCACAGGCCGTCCCTTCACGCCGGAGACCATCGGCATGGCGGTGGCGATGCGCGATTTGAAGCAGCATCTGCGCGAGACCGGCGAAAGCCGGGGCTTCAACGCCTCCTTCACGCAGAAGGACAGGTCGCAGTTTCTCGGCGAGCTCGACCGCATCTTGCGGCGTGCGGTCAAATCCGTCACACCGGACTGATCCAACGTCTTCAGGGGCCTCGGGCCATGGGTGACGATCTCAAGACGCCGATGCATCGGCACATGCAGTTCGCCCTCGCCGCGGCCATCGGCATCGTCGCGCTACTGCTTGCCTTGCTGCTGCGCTGGCCTCTGCCCTATTCTATCGGCGCCAACGTGTTCTTCGCCAGCTACATCGCCCTCGTGCTGGCCCGGATGCCGAGCCTTACCGGCCGCTATCTCAGCAAGAATGCGCGCGCGACCGACCTGCCTGTGCTGGCGATCTTTGCCGTCACGCTCTTTGTCGTCGGCGCGGCCATCGTTTCGCTGTTTCTGCTCATCAACCGGAAGGATGCCGCGCATCCGATGCAGCTTGTCTTCGCGATGCTGTCGATCCCACTCGGCTGGTTCACCATCCACGCCATGGCATCGCTGCACTATGCGCACGTCTATTGGCAAGATGGCGACGAGATCGACACGAAAACCCAGAAGAAGGTGCCGATCGGCGGGCTCGATTTTCCCGGAGGCAAAAGGCCGGAAGGCTGGGACTTCCTCTATTTCGCGACGGTGGTTGGCATGACGGCCCAGACCGCCGACACCGCGATCACGACCTCCCACATGCGCATGGTCGTGCTCGTTCATTCGATCCTGACCTTTTTCTTCAACACGGTGATCGTCGCGGCGGCGGTCAATCTCGCGGTCAGCCTGGGCTCTCCGTAATAAATCCGTGATCGCGTGAAACATTGGCTTGTGCGGCGACGTATTGAGGGGAAGACAATGACCTGAGGAGCCGCTCCCGGTGCGGCCGGAGGCAAGATGGACACTGTTCCCAACAAGGAATCCGCCGCCGAGGCGGATGGCAAGGACATGACCCTCATCTATCGGCAATCGCGCTGGACGCGGTTGACGCACTGGATCTGGGCTTTCTCGCTGTTCTTCATGCTGCTTTCCGGCCTGCAGATCTTCAACGCGCGACCGCAGCTCTACGTCGGCAAGCAATCCGGCTTCGAATTCAACAACACGATCCTCCAGATCGGCGCCGAAAACACCGCCAACGGTCCGCGCGGCTTCACTGAAATCTTCGGTCATCGCTTCGACACCACCGGCGTGCTCGGCTGGTCGGGTCCGCCGGGACGAGAAACGGCCCGCGCCTTTCCATCCTGGGCGACGATCCCGTCCTATTACGATCTCGGCACGGCCCGCGTCGTGCACTTCTTCTTCGCCTGGATCCTGACCACGACGCTGCTCGTCTGGCTGATCGCCGGCCTGATCAACGGCCATATCCGCCGCGACCTCGCGCCTCGCATGTCGGACCTGCGCAAGCTGCCGCGCGACATCGTCGACCACGCGAAGCTGAAATTCCATCACACGAGGGAATACAACACGCTGCAGAAAATGGCTTATGGCGGCGTGCTCTTCGTGCTGCTGCCGCTGATGATCATCACCGGCCTCGCAATGTCGCCGAGCATGAATTCGGTGCTGCCCTGGCTGAACGACATCCTCGGCGGCAGGCAGACGGCGCGTACAATTCACTTCGGCGTCATGGTGCTGCTCGTTTTTTTCTTCATCGTCCACATCCTGATGATCCTTGCCGCCGGCCCGATCAACGAGCTGCGCTCGATCATCACCGGCTGGTACCGCACCGACCCGCCCGCAAGACACAACCAGCCGACCGAGAGGAGCGTCTGACATGGCAAAATTCCAGATCAGTCGGCGAAAATTTCTCACCTCCGCCAGCCTTGGCCTGTCAGGCATCATGTTGTCGGGCTGCGACGCCTTCGACAGCGGTCTGGGCGTCGGCGATGGGCTGCGCAGCTTTCTCGAGAATGCCAATGGCCTGACCTGGCGCGCGCAGCGCCTGCTCGCCGGCCGGGACGCGCTGGCGCCGGAGTTCACCGAGGCGGACATCCGCCAGCCGCAGCGGCCGAACGGCATCACCGCGCCCGACGACGACACCTACAAGGGTCTTCTGGCGAACAATTTCGCCGACTGGCGCCTGGAGGTCACCGGCCTTGTTGAGAAGCCGCTGTCGCTGACCCGCGAGCAGCTCCAGAACATGCCGAGCCGCACCCAGATCACCCGCCACGACTGCGTCGAAGGTTGGAGCTGCATTGCGAAATGGACCGGTACGCCGCTGTCGCTGGTGCTCGACCAGGCGGTGGTGAAGCCTAAGGCCCGCTACGTCATGTTCCATTGCCTCGACACGATCGAGCACAGCCTGTCGGGCGACATCAAATATTATGGCTCCATCGACCTGATCGATGCACGCCATCCCCAGACGATCCTGGCCTATGGCCTCAACGGCAAGCCGCTGCCAGTGGAGAACGGCGCGCCGCTGCGCGTCAGGGTCGAGCGCCAGCTCGGGTACAAGATGCCGAAATACCTCTACAAGATCGAGCTGGTCGACAGTTTCGCCAATGTCGGCGGCGGCCGCGGCGGCTATTGGGAAGACAATGGCTACGACTGGTATGGCGGGATTTGATGGCCCCTCGCCTGCAGGCGGAGCACGATCTGTCGTCAGCCGAGCTTGATGCCATCGAGGAGCGCCTCGACAACGACAACCGGCGTCTGACCGGCCGCGACGACGACCGTGCCCTCATCTTTGCCCTGCGGGATGAGCAAGGGCACGCCGTCGGGATTGCCTCCGGTTATTCCTGGGCAGGCATTGCCGAGCTCACGCTGATGTGGGTCGACGAGGCCTATCGCGGCTTTGGCCACGGCAGGAAGCTGCTCGACGCCTTCGTCGCGGAGGCCACCGCGCGCGGCTCGCTGCGGATATGGGTTTCGACCCACGACTTCCAGGCGCCGGGCTTGTACGAAAAGGCCGGCTTCGAACGTATGGCCGAATTGACCGGATGGCCCGAAGGCCATTCCAACATCATTCTCTGCAGGACTGTCGCCGCCTAAGCAACCTTCTCCAGCAGAGGTTTCAGCGCCGGATGGATTTCCGGCGAAGCCTGCCTGATCAGCGTCAGCAGCGCGCGCTCGTTATCGCGCAACGACCGCAGCCTGCCGCCCACGCGCTCGGCCAGCCATTCGGTCTCGTTGTCGTCGATCAACTCCGCGCGCTTTAGATGTCGCTGGGAGGTGACAAGGTGTCGCCGACGGGCTATGGATGGCGCGTCGGGGGCTCAGGCGACTGAGTCCCACCTGTTTGCGGGAGAGAGCAGCGCACGCTGTCGCCGAAGGGGAAATCGCCCGAAATCTCTCAGGCAAAAGAACCGTGGACGGGAAAGACAACTCTGGAAAGTCGGGAATCTTCCCGCGCCGAAGGTGTAAGCGCTGCCGACAGAGCTACGGGGCGCGAGTCTCTCAGGCTTCAGACAGAGGGGCACGACTAGGCCGCCCGTGGCGGTCGATTGCCGTGCGACTCTGGAGAAGACATGACAGGCGAAGACACCAAGCATCTACCCCTTGAGGATTTGCACCAGGCCGCCGGCGCGCGTTTCGGCGCCTTCGCCGGGTGGTCGATGCCGCTGACCTACCCGCCCGGCGTGATGAAGGAGCATCTTCACACGCGCGAGCACGCCGGCCTGTTCGACATCTCGCATATGAAGCTGTTCGAGGTCGCCGGTCCGGGAGCCACCACATTGTTGAACCGCGCCTGCCCGCTCGATGCCGGCGCGCTGGACATCTCGCAGTCCAAATATACCTTCTTCCTCAACGAGGCGGCAGGCATCATCGACGACCTGATCGTGACACGCCTCGGCGATGACCGGTTCATGGTTGTGGCCAATGCCGGCAACGCGGTGGAGGACGAGAAGCATCTGCGCGCCGCCGATTTCGATACCAGGGTCGAGCCGCTCGACCGCATCTTCCTGGCGATCCAGGGACCGGACGCCTGGGCAGCTTTGGCGCGGGCCGGCATCGAAACCGGCTCGCTGCTCTTCATGCATGGGATCGAGCCGCGGCAAAATTGGTTCATGAGCCGCTCCGGCTACACCGGCGAGGACGGTTTCGAGCTCGGCCTGCCGGAGAAGGACGCGCGTGATCTCGTTGCCAAACTCCTGGAAGACGAGCGCGTGCAGTGGATCGGCCTTGCCGCCCGCGACAGCCTGCGGCTCGAGGCCGGTCTTTGCCTGCATGGCCAGGACCTGACGCCCGAAATCGACCCGGCAAGCGCCGGATTGATGTGGGCGATTCCCAAGGAGGTTCGCGCCGCGGGCGGTTTCATCGGCGCCGATGCGCTGCGCTCGATCCTGGAGCGCGGCCCGTCGCAGAAACGCGTCGGCCTGAAGCCCGACGGCCGCCAGCCGGTTCGCGCCGGTGCGGCGCTGGTCGACGCCGACGGCAATCCGGCCGGCCATGTCACCTCCGGCGGCTTCGGCCCTTCGACGGGACACCCGGTCGCCATGGGTTACGTCAACGCCGTGCTGGCCAAGGCCGGCACGAAACTCTTCGCCGATGTCCGCGGGACGAAAATCCCGATCGACGTCACGTCCCTGCCCTTCACTCCACACCGCTACCGCAAAGGATGATTTTCAGATGGCAAAGACCTATTTCACTGAAGACCATGAATGGCTCCGCGTCGACGGCGGCGTCGCCACAGTCGGTATCACCGACTACGCGCAGGAACAGCTCGGCGACCTCGTTTTCGTCGAGCTGCCGGAGATCGGCCGCAAGCTCGCCAAGGGCGATACGGCCGTGGTCGTCGAATCCGTCAAGGCGGCGTCGGACGTCTACGCGCCGGTCGACGGCGAGATCACCGAGGCCAACGCTTCGCTGTCGGCAGACCCCTCGCTGGTCAATTCGGCCGCGACCGGTGACGGTTGGCTCTGGAAGATGAAGCTTTCCGACGAAAGCCAGCTCGACAGCCTCATGGATGAGGCCGCCTACAAAGCCCATATCGGCTGATATCAGGACATAAAGACATGACCGCAGCGCTTACTCCCTTCTCGGCCCGCCATATCGGCCCGGGCGTCAACGATGTCAGAGCCATGCTTGCCGTGCTCGGCGTTCCGTCCGTCGAAACGCTGATCAGCCAAGCCGTGCCGAGATCGATCCGCCTCGACCAACCGCTCAACCTGCCCGCTCCGGCGAGCGAAGCGGAAGCGCTGGCCGAACTGTCTGCGATCATGGCGAACAACACGGTGCTGAAGAGCTTCATCGGCGCCGGCTATCATGGCGTCTTCGTGCCGCCGGTCATCCAGCGCAACATGTTCGAGAACCCGGCCTGGTACACGGCCTACACGCCCTACCAGGCCGAGATCAGCCAGGGCCGGCTGGAAATGCTGTTCAACTTCCAGACCCTGGTCACCGAGCTCACCGGCCTGCCGGTGGCGTCCGCCTCGCTCCTCGATGAAGCCACAGCCGTCGCCGAAGCCGTCGGCATTGCGCTGCGCCACCATCGCGAGAAGCGCACCAAGGTGGCGCTTGCGGGTGTGCCGCATCCGCAGACGCTGGATGTCGTGCGCACCCGCGCCGAGCCTCTCGGCACCGAGGTCGACGGGGAGACCATCGACGACAACACCGCCGCCCTGCTCGTCTCCTGGCCGGACACCTTCGGTGTCTATGGCGATCACAAGGCGGCGATCGAGAAGGCCCGCGCCGCCGGCGCGCTGGTCGTTTTCATCGCCGATCCGCTGGCGCTCACGCTGACGGACGCCCCGGCGAAGCTCGGCGCCGACATCGCCGTCGGTTCGATGCAGCGCTTCGGCGTGCCGATGGGCTTTGGCGGCCCGCATGCCGCCTATTGCGCCGTGTCCGACAGGCTGACCCGTCTCATGCCCGGCCGTCTCGTCGGCCAGTCGACCGACACCAAGGGCCGCCCCGGCTACCGGCTGGCGCTGCAGACGCGCGAGCAGCACATCCGCCGCGACAAGGCCACCTCCAACATCTGCACGGCGCAGGCGCTGCTCGCCAACATGGCGACAGCTTATGCGATCTGGCACGGTCCGACCGGCCTGCAGGCGATTGCCCGGCAGATCCATGGGTTGGCCGACCGCCTCGCCTCGGGTTTGAAGGCCGCCGGCTTATCGGTGCTCGGCACGAGCCGCTTCGACACGGTGACGGCCGAAGTGAAGGGCAAGGCCGCGGCAATAGCCGCCGCCGCCGAGAAGACCGGCAGGCTGTTGCGCGTCATAGATGCCGACCGCGTCAGTATCGCTTTCGACGAGACCTCGACGGAAGCCGATCTCGAGGCGATCGCCGGCCTCTTCGGCGCCAAGCCCGGTGCGGAAGGCGGCTCGATGCCCGGCAAGCCGCGCGGCAAGGAATTCCTCACCCAGCCAGTCTTCCACGACAACCATTCCGAAACCGAGATGATGCGCTTCCTGCGCCGGCTGGCCGACAAGGATCTGGCGCTCGACCGCGCCATGATCCCGCTCGGCTCATGCACCATGAAGCTCAATGCCGCCGCCGAGATGATGCCGGTGAGCTGGCCGAGCGTCGCGAACCTGCATCCCTTCGCGCCGGCCGGCCATTCGGCGGGCTATCGCAAGATGGCCGCCGATCTGGAGGTCTGGCTGTCGGAGATCACCGGCTTCGACGCGGTCAGCCTGCAGCCCAACGCCGGCAGCCAGGGCGAATATGCCGGCCTGCTCGCCATCCGCGCCTATCACCGCGCGCGCGGCGAAGGCCACCGCACGGTTTGCCTGATCCCGTCTTCCGCGCACGGCACCAATCCGGCAAGCGCGGCGATGGCGGGAATGAACGTCGTCGTCGTGAGCTGCGCCGAGGACGGCAGCATCGACATGGACGACCTGCGCGCCAAGGCCAATGAGCATTCCAAGAACCTTGCGGCGCTGATGTTCACCTATCCTTCGACGCACGGCGTCTACGAGGAAGGCGCCAGGCATCTCTGCGCCCTGATCCACGAGCATGGCGGCCAGGTCTATTTCGACGGCGCCAACCTGAACGCCCTGGTCGGCCTCGCTCGCCCCGGCGACATCGGCGCCGACGTCTGCCATATGAACCTGCATAAGACCTTCTGCATTCCGCATGGCGGTGGCGGCCCGGGCGTCGGCCCGATCGGCGTCAGGGCGCATCTGAAACCCTATCTGCCGGGCCACGTCACCGGGGCTTCGGCGCATGCCGTGGCCGCCGCGCCTTTCGGCAGCGCTTCCATCCTGCCGATCACCTGGATGTATATCCGCATGATGGGCGGCTCAGGCCTGAAGCAGGCGACCGAGACGGCGATCGTTTCGGCCAACTATGTGGCGACGCGGCTCGCACCGTATTACCCGCTGCTTTACAAGGGTCGGAGCGACCGCATCGCGCATGAGTGCATCCTCGACACCCGTGTGCTCAAGGAGAGCGCCGGCATCAGCGTCGACGATATCGCCAAGCGCCTGATCGACTACGGCTTCCATGCGCCGACCATGTCGTTCCCGGTTGCCGGCACGCTGATGGTCGAGCCGACCGAGTCCGAGCCCAAGCGTGAGCTCGACCGCTTCTGCGAGGCGATGATCGCTATCGCCGGCGAGGCGGCGAAAGTGGCAAAGGGCGAGTGGCCGTCCAACGACAACCCGCTGGTCAACGCCCCCCACACCGCGGCGGAAGCGCTTGCCGGAGAGTGGAAGCATCCCTATTCGCGGCTGGAGGCGGCCTATCCGGCGGGCGACGCCGATCTGGCCGCGAAATACTGGCCGCCGGTGTCGCGCATCGACAATGTCGCCGGCGACCGCAACCTGGTCTGCTCCTGCCCACCGCTGTCGGAATATCTCGGCGCCGCGGAGTAGCCGCCGAGGTTCTGTTCAGGCGGTTTTCAGGGCCGGCCCGGCTTCGGGCTGGCCCGCTCTGCTCTGGGCGATGACGCGGTTGCGCCCAGCGCGCTTGGCCGCGTAGAGCGCGGCATCGGCCTCGGCCAGCACCTCGTCCAGTGTCCGGCCCTCGGCGGCGCCGAAACCCATGCCTCCGCTCACGCTGCTGCGCAGCGGGCCGCGATGGGTCGCAACGATTTCGGTGCCGAAAGCGACGCCGATCCGGCTTGCCATGTCATGCGCCTTTTCCTGAGTTACGCGCGACATGACGAGCGCGAATTCCTCGCCTCCCAGCCGGAAGGCGTCGACGCCCGTCCTGCCGTATTTCCTGATCACCGCCGCGAAACGGCACAGCACCTGGTCGCCCACGGGGTGACCGAAGAGGTCGTTGGTCGTCTTGAAATGGTCGAGATCGAACATCGCGATCGCCATGAACGGGCCGAAGCTGCGGTCGCCGTAAAGCGCACCCAGCGCCCTGCGGTTCATCAGGCCGGTCAAGGGATCGGTCATCGTCTCGGCCTTGAGCTCGATCTGCGCCTGCAGATGGTGCAGCGAAAGCGTGAGCGCGCCGAGGCCGGTCATGCAGGCGACCGCGACGACGGAGTTCAGCCGCTCGGCCCAGTTGTCGGGCGCCGCGCCAAGGGCCCATTGCCCATGGGCGAGCAGTATCAGGCCGCACAGCGCGAAGGACACGCCGCAGGCGCCGCTCAGGAACGAGACGACAAGCAGGATCCGCCGGTCGTGATCGCCCTTCACCCAGAACATCGCACCGATCGCGGCGAGCAGCGCCGTCACCACCGCGTAGGTGATCTGGAAGCCGACACCGTCGAAACCGAGATATGTGAAAGCGGCGCAGACGGCCATGGCCGCAAGTGTCGGCAGGACGGCGCGGCGGTAGGCGCGAAAGCCGAGATACTGCATGGCCGACAGGCAGATGAGGAGGAAGCCGAAGCTGAGCAGCGCAAGCACGATCTGGCAAAGCCAGGGGCTGGCGTCCTTGGTGTAGCGCCAGAACAGGACGACATGCGCAACCAGCACGAGCATGCCGCAAGCGACCGTGGGCATGAACCGGGCCTGGGGCGCGGTGAACCAGATCGCGAACAGGGTGATGCTGAGGCATGCGCCCGACAGCGCCGCCGCGAGCAGGAGCGAGCTGAAATCCAACATCGGTGAAGAACTGCCTCTCGGGGAGTCTCGTCGCTTCTCAATGTAGATTGCCGGCGGCCTGCGCAAACCGTTTTCGGCCGGCGCCCGCCGCTACCTCGGCACAGGGTTTACAAAGCGTCGACATGCCGGGCGAAATGGCGGCGCCGGCCCTTGGAGGCGGCAGGAGTGAAGACGGATCAGCTCCTGTCGAGCAGCGCAAGATTGGCATTGACCACGGTCTGGTCGGCCATGCCGGCCTTGGCTTCGAGCAGCAGCGCGCGCGCCTTTCTCTTGTTGCCGCGCAGAAGCTGCGAATAACCCATATTGTTGACGATCTGCGGCTTGCGCCCGGCAACCTTCAACAGCTGCGCGTAAGCGCGATCGGCGAAGTCGAAGCGGCCGAGCTCGTCATAGGATGCGGCGAGCCCCATCCAGGCCTCGGCATTGTCGGATTTGAGTTCGACCGCCTTGCGGAAATGCTGTTCGGCAAGGCCGAAATTCGCCTCGCGGAACTGCGCCTTGCCCTCGACAAGGTCGTTGGCGCTGACATCCTTGGCCACCGGCTGGATCGCCGTGGTCTTGGTCGCGTCGACATTGTTGTTCGTTGTGCAGCCGGTGATTATCAAGACGGCTGCCAACGCCGCCGCTGCCCTGGGAAGTCTCTGACGCATGCCCCTGCCCCATCGCCCGATTTGCCGGGTCGTTCTTCAGGAAAAAACCTTACAGGACAGCGATTAAGCTTCGGTGCCGAAATGCAGCTAAATTTCGGTTGCTCGCAAAGGATGCGTTAACCAGCGCCCAGCGACCATTGAGGTGGCTGAGGTGCGTTGAGATTCAGGTCAGGCCGAGCCGAGAATGGTGGGTTCCGAGAACCGGAGCGGAGCGTACTTGAAGTACGTGAGCACCGGAAGCGCAGGAAGCTGCCATTCGCAGGCCGGCCTCACCTGAATCTCAACGTACCTCAGTGGTGGGCGGTCAGCTTCACGATAATCGGAATAATGGCGATCATCAGCACCACCGGGAGGATGCAGACCGTCACCGGAACCGACATCTTGGCCGGCAGGGCGTGCGCCTTCTCCTCGGCCATGGACATGCGCTTGTGCCGCATTTCATCGGAAAAGACGCGCAGCGAACCCGACAGGCTGGTGCCGAGTTCCTTGGACTGCTGCAAGAGCGTGGCGAAGGAGCGCACCTCGTCAAGGCTGAGGCGGTCGGCAAGCGCCTTCAGCGCGTCGTCGAGGCTGCGCCCGGCCCGCAATTCCAGCGACACCAGGATCAGGTTCTGGCTGAGCGACGGATAGGTCCTGGCAAGCTCCTTGGAGACCCGCTCGATGCCGGCCTCCATGCTCATGCCGGCATCGGAGCAGACGATCATCAGGTCCATGAAATCGGGAAAGCCGTTGCGGTATTCGCGCATCTTCTCCCGAACCTTCTGCGTCAGCACCAGGCCCGGCAGGAAATAGCCGCCTGCTGCCGACAGGATGATGAAGGTCCAGCGGCTGGTCATGGTCGACTCGGCGCTGGCCGCCCAGTGATTGATCAGGAAAGCGCCGAGCGCCGCCCCGACCAACGTGAGGAAACGGATGAGGAAGAACATGCCGACGGCGCGCGGCTCCATATAGCCAGCCTGGATGAGTTTCATGCGCAGCCGCGCGACATTTTCCGGGTCGCTCTTGGCATAGAACTCCTGCGCCCGCTTCACCGCCTTCTCGCGTACGGCAGTGGCGTTTCTCTTGGGCGCGGGATCGGCCTGCTCGGCCGGCTGTGTTACCTCTATCTTCAGCCGGCGCTTGACCTCGCCCCGATCGCCCTTGGCAAGCACCAGCGGCCAGGCGACGGCACCGCCGCCCAGCACAAGCAGAAGCACGGCGACCGGCATCAGCGAGGTCGGCGCGAGCGAGGCGAGGAAGCGGATGACGTCTTCCATCTCAGAACCTGAAATTCGACATCTTGAACATGATGGCGTTGCCGAGCAGCAGCCAGATGATGGAGCCGCCCAGCATGTACCAGGTCTTCGGCACGTCCCAGACATCCTGGTAGAACTGCGGCATCAGCACCATGATGGCAGTGAACAGAAGCACCGGCACCGCGGTCAGGATGTAAGCCGACATGCGTCCTTCCGTCGAAATGGCGCGCACCTTGCGGCGCAGCTTGCCGCGGTCGCGGATCGTCGCCGACAGTCCGTCGAGGATCTCGCGCAGATTGCCGCCCGAACTGCTCTGGATCGACACCGCCGTGACGAACAGCGGCAGATCCTCATGGCCCACCCGGTCGAAGAGATTGTTCAGCGCTGAGACCAGGTCGGATCCGTAGGTCACCTCGTCGGCGACGACGCCGAACTCGGTGCCGATCGGATCGGCCATTTCGCGTGCCACCATGGCAATCGCCACCGGCACCGGATGGCCGGCTTTCAGGCCGCGCGTGATGAGCTCCAGCGCCTCGGGCAATTGCATGCCGAACCGCTTGTGCCGTCGCTTGCGCATGGAGCGCATGGCCATCACCGGGAGCACCGGCGTCAGCACGACAAACAGGATGAGGCCGAACAAGGGCGGCAGGCCCTTCCAGATGCCTAAAAGTGCCAGCGCCAAGGCGATCCCCGATGTGATCATCAGGAACTTCGGCAGCGGCGTGGTCATGCCGGACTGCGTGCGCAGGGCATGGAAGCGGTCGAGGGAAAAGATGGAGCTGCCGCCATCGATCCCGCGCTCCTTGCGCAGTTGGATCAGCACCTGCTCCTGGCTGATCTTGTTCTCCGCGAGCTTCATGCGGCGGTTGATGGCCGTGCGTTTGTCGCTGCGCCCGGCATAAAGCAGATAAAGGCCCTCGGCGATCATGATGCCGGTGAGCGCCGCCGCGGCGTAAACGACGTAGACCGGGTTGAATCCCTCGAACACCGGCCTAGTCCTGCGGCCGGCCGGGTTCGAAATACTTGCCCGGGAATTCGATGCCCATGTTGCGCAGGTCCTCGAGGAAGCGTGGGCGGATGCCGGTGGCTTCGAAGTGGCCGAGGATCTTTCCGTCCGCTTCCATGCCGGTGCGCACGAAGCGGAAAATCTCCTGCATCTGGATGACGTCGCCTTCCATGCCGGTCACTTCGGCGACGCTGGTCACCTTGCGCTTGCCGTCGGAAAGGCGCGTCAGCTGGACGATGATGTCGATGGCGCTGGCGATCTGGCTGCGGATCGACTGCACCGTCATCGGCATGCCGGTCATGCCGAGCATCTGTTCCAGGCGCGAGATGGCGTCGCGCGGTGTGTTGGCATGGATGGTGGCCATCGAGCCTTCATGGCCGGTGTTCATCGCCTGCAGCATGTCGAAGGCTTCCTCGCCGCGGCACTCGCCGAGGATGACGCGGTCGGGGCGCATGCGCAGCGCGTTCTTGACCAGGTCGCGCTGCTTCAATTCGCCGTGGCCCTCGATATTGGCGGGGCGCGTTTCCATGCGCGCGACATGCGGCTGCTGCAATTGCAGCTCGGCCGCGTCCTCGATGGTGATCAGGCGCTCGTCTTCCGGAATGAAGGCCGACAAGGCGTTGAGCATCGTCGTCTTGCCCGTGCCGGTGCCGCCGGAGATGATCGTGGTCTTGCGGGCATGCACCGCCGCCGCCAGCACCTCGGCCATGTTCTGGGTGATGGCGCCGAATTCGACCAGTTTGTGCAGGCCGAGCTTGTTTTTGGAAAACTTGCGGATCGACACCAGCGGTCCGTCGACGCCGACCGGGCGGATCGCCGCATTGAAGCGCGAACCGTCCAGCATGCGGGCGTCGACCATCGGCTGTGATTCATCGACGCGACGGCCAACCGCCGCGACGATTTTGTTAATGATTCGAAGCAGATGCGCCTCATCCTTGAACGGGATGTGGACCTGCTGCAGCTTGCCGCGCCTTTCGACGAAGCAGTTCTGGTGGCCGTTGATAAGGATATCGTTGATCTCGGGATCCTTGAGCAGCGGCTCCAGCGGGCCGAGGCCGACCATTTCGTCGACGATGTCGTCGACCAGCGAGTCGAGCTCGGCGATGTTGATCGCCATCCGCTCCTCGCGCGTCTTTTCCGAGACGAATTCATGCACCTGCCGGCGCATTTCATCCCGGGGCAGCCGCTCCAGCGCCACGAGGTTGATCTCTTCGAGCAGCATGCGATGGATGCGCACGCGTGCGTCCAGCACCTTGTTGGCGCTCTTTGCGGGTGCGGCTTCAGGCCTCGGCGGCGCCGGCTTGCGGGTCGTCGGGATGACGACCGCATTGTGCGTGACGGGCGCGGGCTCCGGCGCCCGCTGCGGACGGACGTCGCGGCTCTGCAGGTTGGAAAAGCGGCTGGTCATCCTGCCTTCCTCTTCAGCAAACCCTTGCCCAGGCCGAACAGCGACTTCGACTTGACCGTGGTCTGGACGGCCTCCTCCGGCAGGATGATCTTCTTCAGGTCGTTGACGACATTGGCGTTGGGGTCGATGGCGTGCAGCGGCACGCCGCGGTCGACCGCCTCGCGCACCAGCCGGTAATTGTTGGAGATGCCGCCGACGAAATGCTCGCCCAGTATCTCCTGAACGTCGGCCTGCTTGATGCCGCTGTCGAACATCTTCTGCTCGAAGCGGTTGACAATGACATTGGGCTTCACTTCCTTGCCGGCCGTCTCATAGACGGCCTGGATGAGACGCTGCGTATGGCGCAGGCAGGGCACCGTCATCTCGGCGACGATATAAAGCTTGTTCGACCCGAGCAGCACCGTCTCGGTCCAGGGGAACCAGGTGCGCGGCATGTCGATTACGACATTGTCGAAATAAGCCGCCACGAGGTCGAGCATGCGCACCACGACATCGGTCTTGAACGAGCGCATGTCCGACGGGCGCGTGGGAGCGGCAAGCACGCACAGCCCGCTCGCATGTTTGGACAGCATCACGTCAAGCAACTGCCGGTCGAGCCGCTCCGGCTGGTTCTCGATTTCCGTGATGTCGAAGCGCGGTTCGAGGTCGAGATATTCGGCGCAGGCGCCTTGCTGGAAATTGAGATCGACGACGCATGTCGAGGCGCCGCGGGTCACCGAATGATGCAGCTGGAAGGCCGTCTGCAGTGCAAGCGTCGTGGTGCCGACGCCGCCGGCGGCCGGCATGAACGTGTAGACGTGCGATTCGGTGTTCTCTTCCCGGCCCGGTCCTTGCAGCGCACGGATGACGGAACGCACGAGGTCGGCCGTGGTGATCGGCTTGACCAGGAAATCGGCGACCTTGAGCTGCACCAGGATGCGCACCGCCGCCGCGTTGAATTCCTGGGTGACGACGACCACCGGAACCCTGCCTTCCAGCCGCCGCATGACCCGCTGCAGCGACTCGATCTCCTCGAGTTTGGCTGCGTCCATATCGACGATGACCGTGCCGTAGTCCGCTTCGAGGATCTCGCCGCGCAGCTCGTTGACGCTCTTTTCCAGCGTCAGAAGCTCGATGATCTCGGAGGCCGCGAAAGCGGTCCGCGTGTCCTGCAAAAACGTCCTGTCCGTCGAGACGAGCAGGATCTTCTTTGTCTTGGTGCCAGATGCCATCGGCGTCAGCCCATCAATTCGATGTGGTCGATGATGATGTGGTCGATGACGACCCGGAGCCGGCTTTCGCGCCGACGGCGGCGCTCTCCGAACCTGGACGCTGGGCCGGCACCAGAAGCCTGGTGTTCTGAACGCCGTATTTCCATGGGTCGACCATCTGCATGGCGGTGTTGGACGCCTGCGCGTTGCCGACTCCCGGCGTTACGCCTTCGGTGCGCACATAGTCGTCGCTAGTGCAGCCGCTCACGAACCCGGCCAGAAACAGAGCAATCCAAAGGGCGCTGCGCATGGCCTTAGTCCTTCGGCAGATCGAGGAAGTGGCCGGACGTGGTGGCAGCCACCGGGCGGGCGGCGCTGCCGTCCGCCAGCGCCACCGGGCGCTTCGGCGCCGAGGCGTCCACTTCCTCGGTGTTGTTGAGGAAATAATCGGCGGGACTTGCCGCCTGGGTGCCGTCGGTCGGCTCGACCATCTTCCTCGACGGATCGACCGGCTTGACCAGGTAAGGCGTCACGATGATCACGAGATCGGTCTCGCGCCGCTGATAGGACTTCGAGGAGAACAGCGGACCGAGCACCGGCAGCTTGCCGATCCCCGGCACCCGCGACGTCGTGATGTCGTTCTGCGACTGCAGGAGACCGGCGATCATGAAGCTCTGGCCGTTCTTGAGGTCGACGGATGTCCTGGCGCGGCGCACGATGAAGGCCGGAATGGAAATGCCGTTGCTCACCTGGATGGAAGCGGATGGGTCGATCGAGGACACTTCCGGCGCGATATCGAGGCTCACCAGCCCATCTTTCAGCACCGTCGGCGTGAAATCCAGGCCGACGCCGTACTTCTTGTAGGTGACGCTGATCTTGCCATTGTCTTCGGAAACCGGGATCGGGAACTCGCCGCCGGCAAGGAAGCTCGCCGTTTGGCCCGAACGCGCAATCAGGTTCGGCTCCGCCAGCCGCCGCGCCAATCCGCGCTCCTCCAGCGCCTTGATGGCGATGTCGATCGAAATCCCATTGGAGAGCAACCGGCCGATGATCTCGCCGGTGCCAGCGGTCGGCACGGTGCCCGGGTCGATGATGACGTCGCGACCGCCGACGCCGAAGGCAAAGTTGGCCCCGTATTTGGCGCCGAGATCCTGACCGGCCTGGCGATTGATCTCGACGAAGCGGACATTGAGCTGCACCTGCTGCGAGGACGAGATGTTGACCGAGTTGATGACTTCCTCGTTGCCGGAAAAGCGCGACGCGATCTTACTTGCCTTTTCGGCGGCGACCGCATCGTCGGCCTCGCCCGACAGCACGACGCGGCCGTTCGCCGAACCGACCTTGATCTTTGCGTCGGGCACGCTGGCGCGGATGGTGCTGGCCAGTTGGTCGGTATCCAGCGTCACCTCGATGTCGATGGTGCCGACAAGCTGCTTGTTCTGGTCGAACAAGGCGATGCCCGTGGTCCCCAGATTGTTGCCCAGCACATAGAAGGACTTGTCGGTCAGCGGATTGACGTTCGCGATCTCCGGATCGCCGATGACGATCTGGTAGAAGGCGGCGCTCGTCATGATCGTCTTCGGCTTGCCCTTGGCGACTTTGATCGAGGCGTTCCTGTTCGCCGAGACATAGACGACGTCGTTGCCGGCCCTTGCCGGCGCGGCGGCGCCAAGCATTGCCGCCGCCAGCGCGATCGCGCCGAGAAGACGCCATCCCCCGGTCGTCCGAAATGCATCAAACCCGAACATCTTGCCCCGTTCCCCGCCGGTCCCCACCGGCTATTGCTGCAGTTCCTGCGGCGGTTCCCGTGAAGGAACCTTGTATTCCTCGACCTTCTCGCCCCGCGTCACGATCACCGTCTTGAATTTCGGCTCGTCGGATTCCTTCGTCACCGCGCTGGCGAGCGAGGCGGCGCTCGCCTGCGCCTTTGCGGCGACCGAACCGCCGAAGGACGAGATGGTGGTAAGCCCGCCATTGCTGGCGCTGGCATCGGCCGCGGACCGCAACGACAGCGACAAGGTGCCGACGGTGCGGGCCAGCGCCACTTTCTGCGCCCCTTCGTTGGTCACCTCGATGGTCACCGAATTGGCGACCTGCGGCTCGGTCTTGCGCTCGTCCGCGCCCTGCCCGACCGAAAGCACCTTGGCGTCCGCGACGACGACTTCGGACGTCACCGTCGAGCCGGCTGCGCCCTGCGCGTTTTTGGATACTTCCTGGATGTCTCCCGCGTCACGTGTCAGCACGACGTCGACGCGGTCTCCGGGCGTGATGAAACCGCCGACGCCGGCGATCTCGTCGGTGCGGATGGTGACGGCCCGCATCCCCGGCGACAATATGTTGGAAAGGGTGGCGCGCCCGTTCGGTCCCGATAGCTTGGTGAGCAGCACCGGTTCGTTGACCTCGATCGGCGACAGCACGACCCGGCTGCCGTCGGCGAGCAGTTTGTCGATCGTCGGAAAAGCGCCTTGCGGCAGGGAATCCTGCGGCCACGGGATCTCGGCGAGCTGCGGCCGTGCCAGCTCCATGCCGTAGCGCAACGGCGCTTGAGCCACCACGATGGTCTTAAACTCGACCTTGGGCTGCTGCGGAGCTTCAACCGTGACGACCTTGACCTCGGACTGAGCCTTCGCCTGGCTCTTGACCCAGAAATCCGCCGCAAAGATCGAGATCGCGCCGAAAACGGCGGCGATGCCGATCATGGTTATGGCCCTGCCCCTCACAACGAAACCCCTGACGCCCGTGGTCTTTTGTTGGTTGGGCCTCACGCTAGGCGTTAATGTTAAAGAATCGGGAATCCCGCGACCCCCTGGCCGCCCTATTTCGGCCGGCTTGGTTATCGAATGGTTTTGGAATAAGAGACAGTTTGATCCCTGAACGGAACAGGAACCTCGTTCGCCCGCCAAAAGCGTGGCAGTATCGAGTAGTGATTCGCAGTACCGGACTTAATGGCTAGCATGGACGACACCAGCGATCTTTTTGGCAACCCGGAAAAGCAGCCGCAGCAAGTGCGCGCGCCCTCGCGCCCCGCCGATCCGCTGGTGCAGGCCGCGAAGCGTTCGACCGCCGCCCGCGACGGCAGCGAAAGCTACAGCGCCGCCGACATCGAGGTGCTGGAAGGGCTGGAGCCGGTTCGGCGCCGTCCGGGCATGTATATCGGCGGCACCGACGACAAGGCGATGCATCACCTGTTCGCCGAGGTCATCGACAATTCGATGGACGAAGCGGTGGCCGGCCACGCCACCTTCATCGACGTCGAGCTTTCCGCCGACGGCTTCGTGACCGTCACCGACAATGGCCGCGGCATTCCGGTCGACCCGCATCCGAAGTTCAAGAAGCCGGCGCTCGAAGTCATCATGACGACGCTGCATTCGGGCGGCAAGTTCGACTCCAAGGTCTACGAGACCTCCGGTGGCTTGCACGGTGTCGGCGTTTCGGTCGTCAACGCGCTGTCCGACCACCTCGAGGTCGAAGTGGCGCGCGGTCGCCAACTTTACCGGCAAAGATTCTCCCGCGGCGTTCCGGTCAGCGGTCTGGAGCATCTCGGCGAGGTCCACAACCGTCGCGGCACCAGGACCCGCTTCCATCCGGACGAGCAGATTTTCGGCAAGGGCGCCGCCTTCGAACCGGCGCGGCTTTACCGCATGACTCGCTCGAAGGCCTATCTGTTCGGCGGCGTCGAGATCCGCTGGACCTGCGATCCGTCGCTGATCAAGGACAAGGACCAGACCCCGGCCAAGGCCGAGTTCCATTTCCCCGGAGGCCTGAAAGACTATCTCAAGGCGACGCTCGGTGACGAATTCCAGGTCACGCGCGAGGTTTTCGCCGGCAAGAGCGACAAGCAGGGCGGCCACGGTTCGCTGGAATGGGCTGTCACCTGGTTCGGCGGCGACGGTTTCCTCAACTCCTACTGCAACACCATTCCGACCCCCGAGGGCGGCACGCATGAGGCCGGCTTCCGCAACGTGCTGACGCGCGGACTGCGCGCCTACGCCGACCTTATCGGCAACAAGCGCGCCTCGATCATCACCACCGACGACGTGATGATCTCGGCCGCGGGCATGTTGTCGGTGTTCATCCGCGAGCCCGAATTCGTGGGCCAGACCAAGGACAGGCTGGCGACGATCGAGGCGATGCGCATCGTCGAAAACGCTATCCGCGACCCGTTCGACCATTGGCTGGCCGACAATCCGCAGGAAGCCTCGAAGCTTCTCGATTGGGTGATCGCGCGCGCCGACGAGCGCGTGCGGCGCCGCCAGGAGAAGGAAGTCTCGCGCAAGAGCGCCGTGCGCAAGCTCCGCCTTCCGGGCAAGCTCGCCGATTGCACGCAGAATGCCGCCGCCGGCGCCGAGATCTTCATCGTCGAGGGCGACTCGGCCGGCGGCTCGGCTAAGCAGGCGCGCGACCGCGCCAGCCAGGCGGTACTGCCACTGCGCGGCAAGATTCTCAATGTCGCCAGCGCCGGCAACGACAAACTTGCCGCCAACCAGCAGATTTCCGACCTGATCCAGGCGCTCGGCTGCGGCACGCGCTCGAAATACCGCGACGAGGATCTGCGCTACGACCGCGTGATCATCATGACCGACGCCGATGTCGACGGCGCGCATATCGCCTCGCTGCTGATCACCTTCTTTTACCAGGAAATGCCGAACCTGATCCGCGGCGGCCATCTCTACATGGCCGTGCCGCCGCTTTATTCGATCCGGCAGGGCGGCAAGGTCGCCTATGCCCGCGACGACGCGCACAAGGACGAGTTGCTGCGCACCGAATTCACCGGACGCGGCAAGGTCGAGATCGGCCGCTTCAAGGGCCTGGGCGAGATGATGGCCTCGCAGCTCAAGGAGACGACGATGGATCCGAAGAAGCGCACGCTTCTGAGGGTCGATGTGATCGATGCCGAGCAGGCCACCAAGGATGCCGTCGACGCGCTGATGGGCACCAAGCCCGAAGCGCGTTTCCGCTTCATCCAGGAGCGCGCCGAATTCGCCGAGACAGACGTGCTGGATATCTGAGCGCCGTCCGGTCCATAACAGGCTCCGATATGGAGACGGGCATGTGACCTGGACGCGGCTGAAGGAGCTTGCCGAGACGCCGCTCAGCGGCCTGACACAGCCGACCCGTTCGGATTGGATTTTCGCCCTGCGCACGGTTTCGGCAGGGCTGATCGCGCTCCTTGCCGCCTATGCGCTGAAGCTCGACCATCCGCAATGGGCGATGATGACGGTGTTCATCGTCGCGCAGCCGGTCGCCGGCATGGTGCTGGCGAAGGGCTTCTACCGGCTGCTCGGCACGCTGGCCGGCGGCCTGGCGGCCATCGGCATCACATCGCTGTTCGGCGCCAATCCCTGGCTCCTGGTCACCGTGCTGGCGCTGTGGATCGGCGTCTGCACGCTCGTCTCGTCGCTGCTGCGCAACCCGGAAGCCTATGGCGCAGCCCTTGCCGGCTATACGGCCATGATCATCGGCCTGCCGGCGCTTGGACAGCCGCATGTCGTCGTTGACCTCGCCATCGCACGATGCGCCGAGATCGTGCTTGGCATCGTCTGCGCCGGCGTCACCAGCCGGCTGATCCTGCCGAAGCTCGCGGCCGACGCCATCATCTCCAGGCTGAAGCGCAGCATCCTCGACCTCGCGGAATATGCGTCGGGCGCCTTTTCCGACGGCGATCCGGCAAGCCTTGCCGCGCTCCAGCGCAAGCTGATCGCCGATGCCCAGACGCTCGCGGAAATGCGCACCTATGCGCGGCTGGAGGCGCCGAGCTTCGCCACCCGCGCCCACCCGGTGCGGCGCACGATCGGTCAGCTTCTATGGGCGCTTTCGGCGGCGCGCGCGCTGCACAGCCACCGCAGGCCGAAGAACGCGGCGCTCATTCCCATGCGCAGCGAACTGAAGGCCTTCGTCGGCGAACTGGCGGCAACGCCCGGCGCGCTCGACGACACCGCCCCCTGGGTGGCGCGGCTCGAGGCGATCGCGGGCAAGGCCAGGGAGATGCCCGAACTTCCCAAAGATACCGGCCCCAACGATGACGGCCCCAACGATAAGGGCGAAGGCAAGGTCGGCACCATCACCCGCCTGACCATCGCCGGCGATTTCGCCGAGGCGCTGAAGCAGGTGATGCGCGGGCTGGAGGCGCTTCGCTCGCCCGTCTCCCGCAAGTCGAACGAGCGAGGCCAGCCGGCGCTGGTCGTCCACCGCGATTACCGGGCCGCCTGGCGCAACGCTGCACGCGCCGCGCTGGCGACCTTGCTCGTGGCGATCTTCTGGCTGACGACCAAATGGTCGGAAGCGGCCGGCACCGTCATCCTCGTCGCCGTCGTCTCCAGCCTGTTCGCATCGCGCCCCGATCCCGTGCAGTCCGCCTGGGGCTTCTTCACCGGAACGCTGATCGCGTTGCCTTTTGCCTTTCTGGTCGGCCAGGTCGCGCTGCCGGCGCTACCGGGCTTCGGCTGGTTCACGCTCTTCGTCGTGCCGATCCTGGTGCCCGCGGCGCTCGGCATGGCAAATCCCCGCCATGTCGGCGTCGCCACCGCTTTCGCCATCAACTTCCTCGCCTTCCTCAGCCCGCATCAGCAGATGATCTACGATCCCGGGCCGTTCTTCGCCGGCTCGGCCTCGATCCTGGTCGGCATCCTGATCGCCATCGGCGTCTTCATCGTCGTGCTGCCGGCCGACCCCTGGGTGACCGTGGAGCGCATCTCGCAGGCGATGCGCGAGGACCTGGCGCGGCTTTGCCTGCATGAACGCATTCCCCGGCGCTCGGCCTTCGAAAGCCTCGCCTATGACCGGATCAACCAGTTGATGCCGCAGGTGCAGCAGACGGGCCGCAAGGGCGACCCTATTCTTGGCGGAAGCATCGCCGCGGTCACTGTCGGGCTGGAGGTGTTGCGGCTGCGTCAGGCCCAACTGAACTCCGCCGTCCCGCACGAAACGGTCGAGTCCATCGGCAATTTCCTGCGCGGCTTGGCGCGAGAATTGCTGTTTCGGCGGCCGGGCGAGCGGACCGCCACCGTCGCGGTGGCCAGGCAATATGCGGCCAGCATCGCCCAACGCAGCGATCGGTTCGAAATGCTGCAGATCGCCGCCTCGCTGCGCATCATCGCCGCGGCAATGGAAGATTATCCGGACTTCTTTGCGAAGGGTCGTACTTGAATAATTCGGGGGCATGTCGCATTGCCCGGTCCGACAGTTTCGGGAATAGTTCCTTGCCGGACCGGTCGCTGCCTTCTAGGTTGGACGCATGGCGCTCAAACGGATGGACAACGTCGGAATTGTTGTCGACGACCTCGACGCGACGGTCGATTTCTTTCGCGAGCTCGGCCTCGAGCTCGAAGGGCGTGCCACGATCGAAGGAGAATGGGCCGGGCGTGTCACCGGGCTGGGCGATCAGCATGTCGAGATTGCCATGATGCGCACGCCGGACAGCCACGGCCGGCTCGAGCTGTCCCGCTTTCTCAGGCCACGCGTGGTGTCGGATCACCGCAATGCCCCGGTGAACGCCCTGGGCTATCTCCGCGTCATGTTCGCCGTGGACGACATCGACGAGACGCTGGAGAGGCTCCGCAAGCGCGGCGCCGAGCTCGTCGGTGAAGTGGTCCGGTATAAGGACGCGTATCGGCTCTGTTACATACGCGGGCCTGAGGGGCTTCTGATCGGCCTCGCCCAGGAACTCGGCTGAGACCTGATATGTGTCCCTAAGCCGCGGCAATCGCCAGCGCATGCCCGCGCGCGTTTTCGCGCAGCGCGTCAAGATGGATCGACTTCACCAGCCCGGCAAGATCGCCTTCGGCCGATTGGCCGCCCAGCTCCTTCAGCATCAGCCAGCTCACTTCCTGCACGCCGGCAACACGCCGGCCATTGGCCACCTCGCGCCAGATTTTGAGCGCGCGCAAGATGATGCCGTGCGTGGCCGGCGCAAGCCCGGCGCTGCGGAACAGCGCCTGCAGCGCGAGGTCGTGGCCGCCGGCGAGAAGCGCGGTCACCCGCTGCTCGGATTGTCGGGCAAGCGCCACCAGCGTCGACCCGAAGAAATCCACCTTGCCATGCGCGACGGTGCGGATGATGAAGCTGGCGGTCAGGTCGCCGCGCAGCCGCAGATGCTCGATCAGCGCCGCATGCTCTTCCATGCGCGTTCGCTCGATCAGCGTCACCGAGGCCTTCACGCAGGCATCGCGCATGACGCGATCGGCGCGCGCCGCACCCATCATCGCCAGCACCAGCGGCGATCCTTTCAGGGTCTCGCCGAGCTTGACCAGCAGCATGTGCCGGCAGTCGGCCGGCAGGCGCCGATCGGCGATCAGCGCCTCGCGCACCAGCGGCAGGTGGCCATGCCGCTCGGCCATGCGGCGGAAGCTGAGCGAAGCAATCTCGGCGCCGCTGTTGCCGATCAGCACGGCGCAGGCTTCCGGTTCGCCGATCTCGGCGATTGCCGCCGCGAGCGACATCGAGACGACCGGACGGTTGGCGATCAGCTTCTGCGTCGCCTTCTGACCGCTGGCGACGCGCTCGACCAGGTCGGCATCGGTAAGCAGCGGCGAACGCGCCAGCACCAGCGCCGCCACTTCCGGCTGGTCGGCGGCCAGAGCGCTGATCACCTGCGGCGGCGCGTGATGGCTCATCGACAGCGCCTCGGCGAGCGCCAGGCGCACCTTGGAGGAAGCGTCGTCCAGAAGCAGCGTGAGCGCCGCCTCGGCGGCGCAGCGATCCTCGAATGGCAGATCGGAATTGATATAGGCGCGCGCCAGCGCGCTCGCGGCGGCCGCGCGCTCGGAAACCCTTGCCGTATCAATCCATTTTAGAAAGTGCGAAACAACCATACCGACCAGCTGCGCCCCTGCCGGAAAGATCCCGGCCCCGTCGCGAACGGTAGGCTGGAAATGGTTTACGAACGGTTCACCATGTTTCTTAACCGGCTTGATGGAGGCCCAGCCAGCGCCTATCAAGCAAGAACATTGGAGGAGATCGAACGATGGCCGGGCTTTATCTGGAAGAGTTTGTCGTCGGCCATGTCTTCCGCCACACGCTGCGCAAGACCGTGACCGAGAGCGACAACATGCTGTTTTCGGTGATGACGCTCAACCCGCAGCCTCTGCACATCGATTTCGACTTCGCCGCCAAAACCGAATGGGGCAAGCCGCTGGTGAATTCGCTGTTCACGCTCGGCCTGATGATCGGCATTTCGGTGAACGACATCACCGTCGGCACTACGGTCGCCAATCTCGGCATGAAGGAAACGGTGTTTCCGCACCCCGTCTTTCACGGCGACACCATCCGGGTCGAGACGACGGTCGTCTCCGTACGCGACTCCAAGTCGAAGCCCGATCGTGGCATCGTCGAGTTCGAGCACCGCGCCTACAATCAGAACGACGTTCTTGTCGCCAAATGCACTAGGCAGGCGATGATGCTGAGGAAAGCGGCCTGATGCGCTCGCTGCTGTTCGTGCCCGGCGATTCCGAGCGCAAGCTGGAAAAGGGATTCGAGGCCGGCGCCGACGTGGTCATCGTCGACCTTGAGGACTCCGTTGCCGCCGCCAACAAGGCGGCGGCGCGCGCGACCGCGGCCGGTTTCATCTCCAGCCAAAAGCACCGCACGGATTCGGCCATCTATGTGCGGGTCAACGACCTCTCTACCGGCCTGACGGACGAGGACCTTGCGGCTCTTGTCCCGGCGAAGCCCGACGGCATCATGCTGCCGAAGTCGAACAGCGGGCAGGACGTTCAGCAACTGGCGGCGAAGCTGCGCGTGCAGGAGGCCGAAAACGGACTGCCGGACGGCGCCATAAGTATCCTGCCGATCATCACCGAGACGGCGGCAGGCGTGCTGGCGGCGGCAAGCTATGCCGGCGCGAGCGCGCGGCTTGCCGGCCTGACCTGGGGCGCGGAGGACTTGTCCGCGGCGATCGGCGCGCGCTCGGCCCGCGACGAGAGCGGCCGTTACACCGATGTGTTTCGCCTGGCGCGCACCATGACCATTCTGGCGGCGGGCGCTGCCGAAGTCGCCGCCATCGACACCGTTTTTCCCGACTTCCGTGACATGGCCACCTTCGAGGCTGAATGCCGAGAGGCCGAGCGCGACGGCTTCACCGGCAAGATGGCGATCCATCCGGCGCAGGTGCCGGCCATCAACGCCGCCTTCACGCCGTCGGCCGAAGCGGTCGCGCGATCGCGGGTGATCGTCGATGCCTTCGCGGCGGCGGGAAATCCTGGCGTCGTCGGCATTGACGGCAAGATGTACGACAGGCCGCATTTGCGCCTGGCCGAGCGTTTGCTGGCTCGCGCCAGAGCAATTCCAGGAAAAGTGTGAAGCGGTCTTCCGTCCGGAATTGCGATACAAACAAGGAGATGGAGCATTTCACCGTTTCCGTGGAACGGTGAAATGCTCGAGAGCGGCGAGCAGTCTTGCCTGAGGTTTACCAGACCATCGGGATCAGCTTGTAGCGGACGCGCGCGGCATAATCGTCATAGCCCTGCAGGCCGGCCCGCAACGTCTTTTCCTCGATGAAGGTGCGGATGGCGAGCAGGAGGATGAAGGCGAGGACCGCTGCCAGTCCCCACCAAGAGCCGAGCAGCAATGCCGTGCCGGCGAAATAAAGTATGGCGCCCGCATACATAGGGTGGCGGACATAGCTATACGGACCGGTGGTGATCACCTTTTGTCCACGTTCGTCCTGGATCTTCACGACAGGCGCCGCGAAGCTGTTTTCCAGCATAGTGAGATAGCAGATCCAGATGCCGGCGAGCAGGACCAGCACGCCGACCACTTGCACCCAGACGGGAGCTGCCGACCAGCCGAAACGGATATCGAGCCCCATCAGGACCAGCCAGGCGACAATACCGAGCAGCAATATGCTGAGCACTATCTTGTCGGCCGCGGTCTGGGTCTTCTGGATCGGCGGGCGGAGGCGCTCATTCATCAGGCCTGGATCGCGCCGGGCGAGCGCCACGCCCATGGTAAGGCTCAGTCCGACCATCACGACTATGTACACCCAGGCTCCCGTCCAGTGCAGCGTACCTGCCGACAGAAACAGCAGCACGCCCATGATGCCGAACCATACGAATGTCTGGACAACCAATCTCGAGACCATGACCAACCTTCCGTGACCCCCCGCCACAGTTGTCGAATCCGACCGGTGGTCTATTATACCGACCGACGGTCTATTCTCAAGCGCAATCGACGTCAGGCATCTGGACGGGAACGGCCGCCGCGTGCAGAAGATTTCATCATGCCTCGCATCATCAAGCACCCGGAACTCAGGCGCGAAGAGCTGCTGGACCATGCCCAGGCGCTGTTCCTGATGCATGGCTACGACAAAGCGAGCCTCAACGATGTCATCGCCGCCGCCGGCATCTCGAAGGGCGCCTTCTATCACTACTTCGCCTCCAAGGAGGCCCTGCTGGAGGCATTGGCGGAGCGTTTCGCCAGACAGGCGCTGGCCGGCGTCCAGGATGTACTCGGCGATCCGGCGCTCGATCCGCTTGGACGTCTCAACGCCCTGCTCGCGAAATCACGGCAGGCCAAGGTGGAAACCGCGGCGGAGGCCTGGGCGCTGTTCGAGACAATGTTCCGGCCGGAAAACCTGGTGCTGTTCCACCGCATCAACCTGGCGGCCAGCGCGGCCTTTTCGCCCTTGCTGGTCGAAATCATCAAGCAAGGCGTGGCGGACGGTACCTTCCGCACCTTCGATCCTGAAGGCGTCGCCGACATCGTCATGCAGTTCGGCATGGCCACCCATGACGTTGTCGCCAAAGCCATTGTCGGCGGCAGCGATGCGGACATGGATATGGCCATAGAAGCGCTGGAGAACCGCGTGAAGCTCTACGAGATCGCGCTCGATCGTATTCTCGGGCTCCCCGACGGCAGCATACGCATCGGCGAGCCGGGCTATGTGCGCGCCGTCATGACCGCACGACGTGCCGGTCCTGCCGCTTCCGCGGCCGTTCCTCCAAAAATCCGCAAAAGGTCCTAACCGGCCCAGGGACCGGTGTAATCGGCATAGAGCTTCGCCGGGTCGGGCCGTGGCCGCTCCGGCGCCGGCCCTTGATAGGACCCGATATGGACGAAGCCGATGACGCGCTCCTGCGGCGAGAGGCCGAGGATCGCCCTGCCCTCCGCGACATCGGAATACCAGTTGCTGATCATGTTGGTGCCATAGCCCAGCGCGTTGGCCGCGATCATCAGGTTCATCGCCGCCATGCCGCCCGACAGGAACATCTCCCATTGCGGGATCTTCGGGTTCTCCTTAGGTACCGAGACGACGCCGATCACCAGCGGCGCGCGCGAGAAGCGCGCCAATTCCTGGTTGCGCCGGCCTTCCGGCAGCGGCCCCTCTCGCTGTTCGGCAAGTGCCGCCAGTTTCTTGCCGATTTCGATGCGCGCCTCGCCGCGATAAAGAATGAAGCGCCAGGGCTCGAGCCGCCCATGGTCGGGAACGCGCGAAGCCGCCGCGATCATCGTCGCGATCTCGGCATCGCTCGGCGCCGGCTCCTTCAGGTCGGGGATCGGCGCGGAATTGCGGGTGAGCAGGAAGTCGATGATCGGCGACGCCATGGGCGCAAGTCTCCTGAAGACATTCAATTTTGAGCTGAAGCACGCCATCGGGAGGTCGGGCGGCTCGGGCGATGGCGTTTTGCGCCGGATAAGAAGCCGCTGAGGGAAAGCAGCGCACTCCTAGGCCTTGAAATTGCCACCGCCTTGGGCTTCAACGCAAGGCATGTTTGAGGGGACCCTGCGCCTTTTCGTGATCGCACTCGTCGCTGCGTTGTTCGCGGTGCCGGTTTCTTTCGCCCTGGCCCAGAACGCCAACGATGTCAGCGACATCAAGCTTCCAGGCATTTCGAGCTATGCGACACCGAAGACGGAGGGACCGCTGGCGCTCGGCAGCGGCGGCGCCATCACGCTCTCGGCGCAGTTGACCGACAAGGGCGCCGACATCACCCGCGGTATTGTCTGGCGAGTCTTCAAGCCGCAGCCCGCCAGCGACGGCAAGTTGCCGATGGTGGCATCCGCCCATGGCGGCACGGCCGTGTTCCAGCTCGACCCCGGCAGCTACCTTGTCCATGCCTCCTACGGACGCGCCGGCGCCACCAAGCGCATCACGGTCGGCAAGGACGCCAGGCGCGAAAGCCTCGTGCTCGACGCCGGCGGCCTGAAGCTCGACGCGGTGACGTCGGGCGGCGCGCCCATCCCGCCGAAGAAACTGCGCTTCTCGATCTATGAAGGCCAGGCCGCGGCCAATGGCGATCGGCCGCTGATCGCCCCCGATGTCGCGCCGAACACCGTGGTGCGGCTGAACGCCGGCACCTACCATGTCGTCTCCACCTATGGCGCGGTCAACGCGGTGATCCGCTCCGACATCCGCGTCGAGGCCGGCAAGCTGACGGAGGCGACCGTCGAGCACCGCGCCGCCGAGATGACGATGAAGCTGGTGCGCGAGCCTGGCGGCGAGGCCATCGCCGACACGTCCTGGTCGCTGCTCAACGAGAGCGGCGATCCGATCAAGGAGGCGGTCGGCGCCTTCGCCTCGATGGTGCTGGCCGAGGGCCAGTACACCATCATCGCCAAGAACCGTGATCGCATCTATCAGAAGGATTTCACGGTGGTTGCCGGCCAGAACCAGGAAATCGAGGTGGTGGCCAATGAACAGTCCGCCATCGACCCCGAGGAAGGCGCGGACTAATCGCTTTTATTCAGGCAGCCTTACGCATCCGCTTCGCCAGGAACGGCACGCGGCCACGCTGCGCAGAAGGCGCCGCGAGGTCGAAGACAGCGCGATAGAGGCGATCGAGCAGCGCCTTGCGATCCCGCAGCGGCTCAAGGTCGCTCCATCTCAGCACATCGCCGATGCGCACCTCGATCGTCTTGCCCGACAGGCGGGCGAACTCGCGGATGAGCAAGGAGGTGCGCAATGTCAGCGATGCCTTGCCAATGAACTTCGCCACGCGATTGTCACGCTCGGCCATGTTCATCGGACCGCTGACGAGATGGAACAGACGGCCGTTCTGGCCGGAGAAATGCATCGGGATGACCGAAGCCTTGGCGTCCTGAATGAGCTTGGCCGGGAACATCTTCCACGGCAGGTCGATCGCGCGGCCAAAACCCTTGGGCGCCGTCGCGACGCCGCCGGCGGGAAAGACGACGATGGTGACGCCTTCCTTCAACAGCCGCACCGCTTCGTGGCGCACCGCCATGTTGTTCTTCAGCGCTTCCTTGGTCTCGGAAAAATCGATCGGCAGCGAATAGGGCTCCATCTCGCGGATCCTGAGCAGGTCCTTGTGGATCATCACCCGGAACGGCCGGCCGAGCTGCTCGGCCAGCGACAGCACCGCGATGCCGTCGCCGATGCCGAAGGGATGGTTGGCGACGATGACCAGCGGCGTGTCCGGCAGCGCCGCCGGCGGCCATTGCACGGCGTTGCGGACCTTGACGTCGATCAACTCCAGCATGCGGCTGAACACGCGGTCGCCGGTCGGCACCACTTGGCGGCGCCAGAAATCATAAAGCACGGCGAAACGGTCGCGGCCCGACAGGCCCTCGACGGAATGGATGAACCAGCGCGTCAGCACCGGTTGATGCGAATTGGCATAGGAGAGCTCGGGAAAACGTCTTTCCCGCAGTTTCAATTTGAGCATGGCGGCTCGTTACAGGGCTGGCGTGACAGGCATATGAAAATGGCGGTGGACCGGCCACCGCCATTTCAGGAGTGCTGGTATGCTCAGGCGGCGCGGCGTTTGCGGTCGGGCGAGACCGCCTCGTCGGCGAGAGCCTTCACCGCGTCCTCGAGCTTCAGTGATTCCTGGTCGCGGGAGCCCAGCCGGCGGACATTGACCGTCTTCTCTTCCGCTTCGCGCTTGCCGCAGACGAGTATGACCGGCACCTTGGCCAGCGAATGTTCGCGCACCTTGTAATTGATCTTCTCGTTGCGCAGGTCCGTTTCGGCAAGCAACCCGGCCGCCTTCAGCCGCTCGACCACCTTGATGGCGTATTCATCCGCATCCGAGGTGATCGTCGCCACCACCACCTGCAGCGGCGCGAACCACAGCGGGAAATGGCCGGAATAGTTCTCGATCAGGATTCCGAGGAACCGCTCCATCGAACCGCAAACGGCGCGATGCACCATCACCGGCTGCTTCTTCTCCGAATCCGAGCCGATATAGAAGGCGCCGAAGCGCTCCGGCAGGTTGAAGTCGACCTGCGTGGTGCCGCATTGCCATTCGCGGCCGATGGCGTCCTTCAGCACATACTCGAATTTCGGCCCGTAGAAAGCGCCCTCGCCCGGATTGATCGAAGTCTTGATGCGGTTGCCGGAGCGCGTGCGGATCGTCTCCAGCACATTGCTCATGATCGCCTCGGCATGGTCCCAGGCCTCGTCGGTGCCGACGCGCTTGTCCGGCCGGGTCGACAGCTTCACGCTGACCTCGTCGAAGCCGAAATCGGCATAGGTCGACAGGATCAGGTCGTTGATGCGCAGGCACTCGGCTGCCAGTTGCTCCTCGGTGCAGAAGATATGCGCGTCGTCCTGCGTGAAGCCGCGCACGCGCATCAGCCCGTGCAGCGCGCCCGATGGCTCGTAGCGATGCACATTGCCGAACTCCGCAAGCTTGACGGGCAGTTCGCGGTAAGACTTCAACCCATGCTTGAAGATCTGCACATGGCCGGGACAGTTCATCGGCTTCAGCGCGAAGACGCGGTCGTCGTCTGTGTCGTCGCCGGCGACGGTGACCTTGAACATCGCGTCGCGATACCAGCCCCAGTGTCCCGACGTCTCCCACAGGCTCTTATCCAGAACCTGGGGCGCGTTGACTTCCTGATAGCCGTGCTCGTCGAGGCGGCGGCGCATGTAGTTGATCAGGTTCTGCACCATCTTCCAGCCCTTCGCGTGCCAGAAGACGACGCCCGGCCCCTCTTCCTGGAAATGGAACAGGTCCATCTCGCGGCCGAGCTTGCGGTGATCGCGCTTCTCGGCCTCCTCGAGCAGCGTCTGATACGCGTCGAGCTGCGCCTGGTCGGCCCAGGCGGTGCCGTAGATGCGCGTCAGCATCGGATTGTTCGAGTCCCCGCGCCAATAGGCGCCGGCCACCTTCATCAGCTTGAAGGCATTGCCGATCTGCCCGGTCGAAGCCATGTGCGGACCTCGGCAGAGATCGAACCAGTCGCCCTGCGCGTAGATCTTGATGTCCTGATCCTCGGGGATGGCGTCGATCAGCTCGACCTTGTAGCGCTCGCCTTTCTCGGCGAACACCTTCTTCGCCTTCTCGCGCGACCAGACTTCCTTGGTGAACGGCTTGTTGCGCTGGATGATCTCGCGCATCTTCTTTTCGATCACCGGGAAATCGTCCGGCGTGAACGGCTCGTTGCGCGCAAAGTCGTAATAGAACCCATTCTCGATCACCGGCCCGATGGTCACCTGCGTTCCCGGCCACAATTCCTGCACGGCCTCGGCCAGCACATGCGCCGTATCGTGGCGGATGAGCTCAAGCGCGCGCGGATCCTCACGGGTGATGATCTCGACCTTGCCGGACGCGCCGAGCGGATCGGAAAGATCGCGCACGGTGCCGTCGAGGCTGTAGGCCACAGCCTTCTTCGCCAGCGACTTGGAAATCGATTCGGCAAGGGCAGCACCAGTCAGCGCCGCGTCGTACTCTCGGACGGAACCATCGGGAAATGTCAGGGAAACGGAATTCGGCATCAGGGTTCTCCTATCCAGTCCCGCAAACGAGCGCGGGTGGTGAAACGCAGCCGCAGGATGCGTTGCGGCTGCGGAGGGTTAGCCGGAGGCGTCCGGCAGCGGCGCGGTTTTAGAGGCAGATTCCGCCGCCGTAAAGTCGTGAGGCCTTTCTATTTGATGAGGCCAGGTAAGTCGTTCAGGAAAGCCGCCCGCGTCGCGAGGCCCTTCGGCTTGTCGGTACGCTTTGCATCGACGACCAACCTGGCAAAGACGATGCGCCGGCCACCCTTGTCCGCCCAGCCGATGAACCAGCCGAGCGAACGCTTGCCGTCCTGGCCGAGCCTGGTGCTGCCCGTTTTGCCTTGCACCGTCCAGTCTCCTGCCGTGAAGGTGGGCAGGATCGCCTGGGTCATCTCATGCGCCTTCGCCGACACTGGCATCTTGCCCGCGAGCAGTTCGCGCAGGAAAGCCGTCTGCTCAACCGGCGATATTTCGAGCGAGGAATTGATCCAGGATTGCGTGAGCCCATTGTCCTTACCGGCATCGCCCGAGACGTCCTTGTTGCCATAGCCGAATTTCGACACGTAGCCGGCGAACTTCTCGGCGCCGAGGCGCCGCGTGATCTCGCGCGAATACCAGACGATGGAATCGCGCTCCCAGATCGTCGGATCGGCGGTCTTCTGGTCGCGCTTCGCCGCCTTGAATTCCGGCTTGTAGTCCCACCTTGGCGTGTGCTGATCGCTCAGGATGCCTGCATCGTAGCCGATCATCGCGAGCGGCACCTTGAACGTCGAAGCCGGGCTGACGCGCTGGTCGCAGACGCCGTCCTGGTGGAGCGTGGCACCGCTTTGCGCATCCTGGATCAGCGTGCAGTGGATGTCGCTGAGCGGCGCCGATTGCGCCCGCACCGGCAAGCCCAGCATCCAGGCCAGAAGGAAAAGGACGATGGCGAAAATGAAAGGATAGCGGTCCATCTGGCGCATGGCGAAGTCACTCCGATATGAGATTGCGGGAGCGGCTTAGCGGGGCGACTTGTCTCGATTTTGTCTCAAATTCGCAGTGTTTGTGCAGCTTCGCGTTAACCCTACCGGATCGTTAAATCCGGGTCGCGCCAACGCCGAAGCAATCAGATTTCGGGTTCGTTGCGCCTTTTGCCGATCCCCCAATAGCGCCAGGGCATGAACCAGACATAGCGGGCCGCAAGCGTCTCCGGCACGCGGTCGATGCCATGCGTTCCGAACGGTCCGCAGCGCAACACCCGGAACAGCCCCATCCAGCCGCCGGCCCAGAGGCCATGGCGAGCGATCGCCTCATGCGCATATTCGGAGCAGGTCGGCATGTGTCGGCAGCTATTGCCGACGAAGCCTGAGAGCGTCAGCTGATAGAGGCGCACGAGCGATGTGCCGAGCACGCGCCCGGGCGTCTTGCGCCAAGGCCCCGGCCAGTTGCGCCCGCGCTGCACCGGCCGGACGCCATGCATATGACTGTGATGGTCGCCCATCGCTCCGCAGGCTGTTTCACTGCGCGATAGATGTGGGCTTCGGCGTTGAAACGCAATGCTTTTGCCCTCAAGACCCGGAGCGCCGGACGCGATGGCTGCCGGTCCATGGGCGATGGTGATGGAAAAGATCGCGACAGTCATGGTGACGTCGCCCGCGCGCGACTTCGCCGTGCCATTGGAAGGTCGCTATCCGTATCGTGTCGCTGAAAATGGCCAGGAACTCGTTCATGGCAGGTCTCCTTTGAAACGGATTAGACCGCCGCTGGCCTTCCCTCTCAAACGAGTATAATTTCCGCTTCGAATAACTTGAGGTTATGCGATATGAAGCGTGGCCGGCTGCCGCTGACGGCGCTCAGGAGTTTCGAGACGGCCGGCCGGCATTTGAGCTTCAGCCGGGCGGCAGAGGAGCTTTACGTCTCGCAGGCCGCGATCAGCCGGCAGATACGTGAGCTCGAGACCTTTTTGGGAAGGCCGCTGTTTGTGCGCCTCCATCGCCGCGTCGAGCTGACGGATGCAGGACACCGGCTGCTCGACCGATTGGTCAGGAGCTTCGACGACATCGACCGCGTGCTTTCGGAACTCACGGCCTCGCCGGCGCAAGCCGTGGTCCGCGTCAGCGTCGAGCCATCGCTTGCCGCCGTATGGCTGGTACCGCGGCTCAATCGCTTTCGCCAATTGCGGCCCGACATCGATGTGTCACTCGAAGTCGATCCGCGGCCGATCGAGTTCCGCAGCGATCAGCCCGAGCTCGCCTTGCGTTTCAGCGCGCACGCCACCTCATGGCCGCGCAGCGAGGCCGAGCGCTTGGCCTCGACCGTCGATTCACCGGTCCTGTCGCCGGCGCTGCTCGCCTCCGGCCCTCCCCTGGAAAAGCCGGTCGACCTTCGCCATTACACGCTGCTGCATGAGGAAAACCGCCAGGGTTGGGCGCGCTGGTTCCAGGCAGCCGGCGTGCCCGCCGATGCCGTGCCCGCGCGCGGCCCGATGCTGGCCGATGTCTCGCTTTCGAAACAGGCTGCGCTGCTTGGACACGGCGTGGCGCTCGGCGACCTCCTGCAGGTCGGCGAAGAGCTCGCGTCGGGCACTTTGATCAAGCCGTTCGATATCGATGTCGCTTCGGGCGCCTACTGGCTGGTGGCCAGGAGCTTGTCGGATCTGCCGGAACCGGCCAAAGCATTCGCCGACTGGATCCGAAGCGAATTCGCCGTGACCAGGGGAGCGGCCTAAGCCCTATCTCAGGCCGCCTGATCGGCGCGCTTCTTCTCGATCTGGCCGATCGCGTCGACCACCGCATCGAAGGTCAGCATCGTCGAGGCATGGCGAGCTTTATAGTCGCGCACCGGTTCCAGATATTTGAGGTCGGCGAAGCGGCCTTCAGGCGGCGCGCCGTTCTCCTTCAGCATCTTCAGCATGGTTTCGCGCACGGCGCGCAATTCGTCCGCGCTGGCGCCGACCACGTGCCGGGCCATGATCGAGGATGAGGCCTGGCCGAGCGCGCAGGCCTTCACGTCATGGGCGAAATCGGTCACCACATCGCCATCCATCTTGAGGTCGACGGTGACGGTCGAGCCGCACAATTTGGAATGCGCCCTGGCGGTCGCGTCGGGGTGATCAAGACGGCCGATACGTCCGATGTTTCCGGCGAAGCCGAGAATTTTCGCATTGTAGACGTCGTCGATCATATTTTTCCAATCCGTCGCCGCCCAGCGAACAGGCTTTGCCGCTCTCGCGTCTTCCTTTCGCTTTGCCGTAACCATATATAATGGTGGCAGTCGGGCATCGACAAGGCGATGAGAAGCCGTTGTCCTTTGCTCATCTGTTCACGCCGCTTTCGGGATGGAAATGGGCGATTTTCACCCAAAAGGTCGTGGTCCGTTCAACTCGTCCCACCTTTGAGTGGGACTACGGGAGACGCCTTTATGGATGCCGTCATCAAGAAAATCATGCCTCCCTCCGAATATCTGGAGAAGCCCGTCACTGACCGGCCGAGCGAAGCCGAGGTCGAGGCCGCCGTGCGCACGCTGTTGCGCTGGACTGGCGACAATCCGGACCGCGAAGGCCTGGTCGATACGCCTAAGCGTGTCACCAAGGCCTTCCGCGAAATGTTCAACGGCTACGACATGTGCCCGGCCGACGAGCTTGGCCGCACTTTCGAGGAAGTGGCCGGCTATGACGACCTCGTCATCGTCAAGGACATAAAGTTCCATTCGCATTGCGAGCACCATATGGTGCCGATCATCGGCAAGGCGCATGTCGGCTATTTGCCGGACGGCAAGGTCGTCGGCCTGTCGAAGATCGCCCGTGTCGTCGACATCTTCGCGCATCGCCTGCAGACGCAGGAAGCGATGACCGCGCAGATCGCCGGCGTCATCCAGGACGTGCTCAACCCGCGCGGCGTCGCCGTCATGCTCGAGGCCGAGCATATGTGCATGGCCATGCGCGGCATCCGCAAGCAGGGCTCGAACACGCTGACCTCGACCTTCACCGGCGTCTTCAAGGACACGCCCGAGGAACAGGTCCGTTTCGTCACGATGGTACGCGCAGGCGGCTGATTTGCCGGCCCTCGCCCGGCCCATCAGACCATGATCTCGAACCGAAGGACCGCGTCAGCGAAAGGTGGAGACCGGTTTTCGGATAAGATCATGGTCAAACAAGAAGATGGACCGGCGATGTCGGCAGTCGAATTTCCAAAAGCTCCGTCAGACAAGAAAGCGCTGGAGGAAGGCTCGCTCCTTTCTCCGCGCTTCGACGCCGCGGGTCTCGTCACGGTCGTCGTGACGGACGCTGCCGACGGCATGCTGCTGATGGTCGCGTATATGAATGCCGAAGCGCTGGCGCTGACGCTGGAGACCGGCATCGCCCATTACTGGTCGCGCTCGCGCAACGCGTTGTGGAAGAAGGGCGAAACCTCGGGCAATTTCCAGCACGTCGTCGAGATGCGCACGGATTGTGACCAAGACGCGATATGGTTGCGCGTCAAAGTGTTGGGCCACGACGCAACCTGTCACACCGGACGGCGTTCCTGCTTTTATCGGACGGTGGGGCTGAACGACGGCAAGGCGACGCTTGCCGACGACGGTAGCAGGCCGCTGTTCGATGCGGATAAGACGTATCGGAAGCCGGTGTGAACCATTCAATATTCACAAACCACTCAGATTCACTATTCTCAAATATCCTGGTGATAGAGGGGATATGGGACAAGGGAGATCATGATGCTCGAATGGGCGTCATTGCGCAGCAGACCTGACGTTCAGGAGGCCAATGGTCCCGCATCGTCCGGCGGCCTGCCCGATCCGAAGCCCGGCGAGAAAACCGGCATCTCGCTGGCGCTCGGGGGCGGATGCGCGCGCGGCTGGGCCCATATCGGCGTGCTGCGCGCGCTTGACGAGGCCGGCATCGAAGTATCGATGATCGCCGGCACCTCGATCGGCGCGCTGGTCGGCGGCTGCTACCTTGCCGGCAAGCTCGACGAACTAGAAGAGTTTGCCAGAAGCCTGACCAAAAGGCGCATCTTCGGCCTTCTCGACTTCAATCTGCGCGGCAGCGGCCTGTTCGGCGGCATGAAGCTCGACCAGCGCCTGCGCGAGCACCTCGACGGCGCCCGCTTCGAGGACCTGTCGAAACCCTTCGTCGCCGTCGCGTCCGAAATCCGCACCGGCCATGAAATCTGGCTGTCGAGCGGCTTGCTCGTCACCGCCATGCGCGCCTCCTATGCGCTGCCGGGCGTCTTCGAGCCGGTGGCGTGCAACGGCCGCGTGCTGGTCGACGGCGCGCTGGTCAATCCGGTGCCGGTCTCCGTCTGCCGCGCCTATGAGCAGCCGCTCGTCGTGGCGGTCAACCTGCATTACGATCTGTTCGGGCGTGCAGCCGTCATCAAGCACAGCGCCGGCGAGCTGCTCGTCGAGAACGACGCGCCGCGCCCCGGTCAGGTCAATTCCCAGTCACATCAGACACGCCTGGGCATCACCGGCGTCATGGTCGAGGCCTTCAACATCATCCAAGACCGGATCTCGCGCGCCAGGCTGGCCGGCGATCCGCCGGATATGTCGCTGCAGCCGAAGCTTAGCCATATCGGCCTGACGGAATTCCACCGCGCCGATGAGGCGATCAGCATCGGCTACCAGGCGACGAAGGCGCAGATCAGCGAACTGACCCGGCTGCAATCCGTCCTCGTGTGACCCCGGTACGGCACCGCTTTAAGGTGTGTTGAGATTCAGGTCAGGCCGAGTCGAAAATGGCAGGTTCCGAGAACCGGAGCGGAGCGTACTTTTCGTACGTGAGCACCGGAAGCGCAGGAAGCCGCCATTTGCAGGCCGGCCTCACCTGAATATCAACATACCTTAAGCGAGCGCCGCATCGCTGATGCGAAACTGCACCGTACGGTTGCCGTTCCAGTAATTGCCCGACAGCGAACCGGCGACATGTACGGTTCTGCCCCTGTTTTTGAAAAGGAATTCGCCGAGCGTGGTATCGACGGCACGAAAGGCGATCGCTTGGATATTGCCGCCGCTTTGCGACTGCAGGTCCACCCGAATGTGATTGGTGCCGATCGCGCGCGCATCGGTCAGCCGGTGCCGCGGCAACACGAACACGGGTGCGATATGCCCGGCGCCGAACGGCCCGGCTTTCTCCAGCGCGTCGAGCAGCGCGATCGTGGCACCCTCGGCGGCTAGAGCGCCGTCGATCGCCAGGCTCTCCTCGTTCTGCAGCCGGAACACGTCGGCCGCGGCGCGCTCCTCGAAGAAGGCGCGCAATTCGCCGAGCTTCGCGCGCTCGACAGTGATGCCGGCGGCCATCGCGTGGCCGCCGCCCTTGACGATCAGCCCCGCAGCCGCCGCCTCGCGCACCAGCCGGCCGAGATCGAAGCCGTTCACCGAACGGCCGGAGCCGGTGCCGATGCCGGTCGAATTGAAGGCGATGGCAAAGGCCGGCCGGCGCGCATAATCCTTGAGCCGCGAAGCGATCAACCCGACGATGCCCGGATGCCAGCTGTTGCTGGCCGTGACGATGATGGCGGGACCGTTGCTGCCGGCAAGCTCGGCATCGGCCTCGGCGCGCGCCTGCGCCAGCATCTCCTGTTCCATCTGCTGCCGTTCCTGGTTCAGCCGGTCCAGCGTCTCGGCGATGCTTGCCGCCTCGACGGGATCGTCGGTGGCCAAAAGCCGGCTCCCCAGCGCTGCATCGCCTATGCGGCCGCCGGCATTGATGCGCGGCCCGATCAGGAAGGAAAGATGGAAGGTGTTGATCGGCTCGCCGATACGCGAGACACGTGCCAGCGCCGCCAGCCCCTCGTTCTTCTGCTGGCGCAGCACCTGCAGTCCCTTGACGACGAAGGCGCGGTTGACACCGGTGAGCAGGACCACGTCGCAGACCGTCGCCAGCGCAACGAGATCGAGCAGCGAAAGCAGGTCGACCGGCGCCGCATTCGGCAGCCGCTCGCGCAGCACCTTGGCCGTCTGCACCAGGCACAGGAAGACGACGCCGGCGGCGCACAAATGTCCCTGCCCCGACAGGTCGTCCTCTCGATTGGGATTGACCACGGCCTCCGCCGGCGGCAGCGGGCCGCCGACCTGGTGATGGTCGAGCACCACGACGTCGGCGCCGGCTTCCCTGGCCGCCTCGATCGAGGTCGCGCTGTTGGTGCCGCAGTCGACGGTGACGATCAGCTTCGCGCCGCGCGAGATCAGCTCCCGCATCGCTTCCGGATTGGGCCCGTAGCCTTCGAAGATGCGGTCCGGGATATAGATTTCGGACGGTACGGAAAAATGCGTGAGAAAGCGTTTCAGGAGCGCCGACGAGGCGGCGCCGTCGACGTCATAATCGCCGAAGATCGCGACTTTCTCACGCGCGACGATCGCATCGGCCAGCCTCGCCGCCGCTTTCTCCATATCGGTCAGCGATGCCGGATTCGGCAGAAGCTCGCGGATGGTCGGATCGAGGAAGCGCCCGGTCTGCTCCACGCTGACGCCGCGCGCGGCAAGCACCCGCGCCACGATGTCAGGCACACCGTGGCCTTGCGCAATCGCGAGCGCGGCCATGTCCTGCCGCTCGGTCAGCCGGTGTTCCCAGGAAACACCCGTCGCCGACTGCCTGACATCGAGGAAGAACCGTTTCTCGCCCGTCATGCGACGCGCCGTCTGCACATCATCCTTGCGCAGATATCAACATGCGACGGCCGGAGCAATTCGGTGAGAGCGGGCAATCCGGGGAAAAGTGTGGATGGGTTTCCCCGGGAACGCCGTCGTGACGCTCAAGTGGGGCGAAATCAGAACTTGTCCAGATCCTGGTGACGCGCCTTGATCTCGCGCACCGTGCGCGAGGACGAGCGCAGCACGATCGTGTGGGTGGTGATGAAGGTGCGGCCGAACTTCACGCCGTCGAGCAAATTGCCGTCGGTGACGCCGGTCGCCGCGAAGAGCACGTCGCCGCGCGCCATGTCCTGGGCGCGGTAGATCCGCTTCGGATCGGAAATGCCCATCTTCTCCGCCCGCACTACCTTCTCCGGCGTGTCGAGGATCAGCCGGCCCTGCATCTGCCCGCCGGTGCAGCGCAGTGCAGCCGCCGCCAGCACGCCCTCCGGCGCGCCGCCGGTCCCGAGATAGATGTCGATGCCGGTCTCGTCCGGATCGGTGGTGTGGATGACGCCGGCGACATCGCCGTCGCCGATCAGCCGGATCGCGGCGCCTGTGGCGCGCACGGCGTCGATCAGCTTGGCATGACGCGGCCGATCGAGGATGCAGGCTGTGATGTCGGTAACCGCCACACCCTTAGCCTTGGCTAGATTGGCGAGGTTTTCCGCCGGCGAGGCGTCGATATCGATCAGGCCTTCCGGGTAGCCGGGACCGATGGCTATCTTGTCCATATAGACGTCGGGCGCGAACAGCAGGCTGCCTTTTTCCGCGATCGCGATGACGGCAAGCGCGTTGGGCAGGTTCTTGGCGCAGATCGTCGTGCCCTCGAGCGGATCGAGCGCGATGTCGACGGCCGGACCTTTGCCCGTGCCGACCTCCTCGCCGATATAGAGCATCGGCGCCTCGTCGCGCTCACCCTCGCCGATCACCACCGTGCCCTTGATGGCCAGCCGGTTGAGTTCCTGGCGCATGGCATCCACCGCCACCTGGTCGGCGGCCTTCTCATCGCCGCGCCCGCGCAGCCTGGCGGCTGCGACGGCAGCCCGTTCGGTCACGCGCACGACTTCCATCGTAAGGATCCGGTCGAGACCGGCGGCGATGTTCTGGGCGATGTTCATGGATGGGCGTTCCTCGTTGTTTGTTTGCGTCGAGCAATCCCAGAACGGTTGAGCACCGGAATTGCTCCGCCTCCCGCCAGAGGCGGGCTTCTTCTGGCAAAGCTCCATGACAACGGCAAGACTTGGCCCGTCATTTTTCGAAATGACAGCAAAATCAATCGATTGAAGGCGGAATTGGACTGGACTTATTCCGCCCGCTCGATGCGGATCACCTGCGGCTTGTCGGTCAGATGACCGTCCTTGGTGATACCTTCCACAGCCTTGCGCACCGCCGCTTCCGTCGTCTCGTGCGTGACGAGGATCACTGTCTTCTGTTCCTGGGTTTCCGCGCTGGTCGCCTGCTGAACGATCGATTCCAGCGAGATGTCGTTGTCGGCCATGCGCTTGGCGATGGCCGCGAACACGCCGGTGCGGTCATGCACGGTCAGCCGTATGAAATAGCCGCCGGCATGGCTGCGCATCCCCGCCTTCTTATAGGGTTTCAGTTCCTTCGCCGGCCAGCCGAACACCGGCGCGTGCTGGAAGCCGGGCCGGCTCTTGGCGATATCGGCAATGTCGCCGATCACCGCCGACGCGGTGGCGTTGCCGCCGGCGCCAGGGCCGGAAAGCAGAAGCTCGCCCAGAATATCGGTCTCGATCGCCACCGCGTTGGTGACGCCATGCACCTGCGCGATGACCGAAGCCGTCGGCACCATGGTCGGGTGCACGCGCTGCTCGATGCCGCTCTCGGTGCGCTGGGCGACGCCGAGCAGCTTGATGCGGTAGCCGAGATCGGCCGCCGCGCGGATGTCGGCCTGCGTGATGTTGGCGATGCCTTCCATATAAATGTCGTTGGCGGCGATCCTGGTGCCGAAGGCAAGGCTGGTGAGGATCGACAGTTTGTGCGCTGTGTCGTGGCCTTCGATGTCGAAGGTCGGATCGGCCTCGGCGTAACCCAGCCGCTGCGCGTCCTTCAGGCAGGCGTCGAAGGAAATGCCCTCGGCCTCCATGCGCGTCAGGATGTAGTTGCAGGTGCCGTTGAGGATGCCGAAGACACGGGTCACCGCGTTGCCGGCCATGGCCTCGCGCATCGTCTTGATGACAGGAATGCCGCCGGCCACCGCCGCCTCGTAATTGAGCAGCACGCCCTTCTTCTCGGCGATCTCGGCAAGCGCCACGCCATGCTTGGCAAGCAACGCCTTGTTGGCGGTCACGACATGGCGGCCCGCTTCGAGCGCCGCCTTCACCGACTGTCGCGCCGGCCCCTCGTCACCGCCGATCAGCTCGACGAAGACATCGATTTCCGCCTTTTCGGCGAGCTTGACGGAATCCTCAAACCATGTCGCGGCGCTGAGATCGACGCCGCGGTCGCGCTTCGGGTCACGCGCCGAAACGGCCGTCACGACGATGTCGCGGCCGCACTGGCGGGTGAGCTCGGCCGCCTTGTCGCGCAGCACGCGCGCCACCGAGGCGCCGACCGTGCCGAGGCCGGCAATTCCAACACGCAACGCTTCAGCCATGTCCGGCGACGCCCCTCAAATTCAATAAATGTCCGGCTAATTCAGCGACGGGCGGCGAGCGGCACCACATTGTTGGGCTGCTTGGCGGTGGTCGCGAGGAATTTCTTGATGTTGCGCGCCGCCTGGCGAATCCGGTGCTCGTTCTCGACCAAGGCGACGCGCACATAGTCGTCGCCATGCTCGCCGAAGCCGATGCCCGGCGCCACCGCGACATCGGCATGCTCGATGAGCAGCTTGGAGAATTCGAGCGAGCCGAGGTGGCGGAACTGCTCGGGGATCGGCGCCCAAGCGAACATGGAGGCGGCGGGCGCCGGAATGACCCAGCCGGCGCGGCTGAAGGAATCGACCATCACGTCGCGCCGCTTGTGGTAGACCTCGCGCACCTCCTCGATGTCGGCGCCGTCGCCGTTCAGCGCATGCGCCGCCGCCACCTGGATCGGCGTGAAGGCGCCGTAGTCGAGGTAGGATTTCACGCGCGTCAGCGCCGAAATCAGCCGCTCGTTGCCGACCGCGAAGCCCATGCGCCATCCGGGCATGGAAAAAGTCTTCGACATCGAGGTGAACTCGACGCAGACATCGATCGCGCCTGGAACCTGCAGCACCGAAGGCGGCGGATTGCCGTCAAAATAGATCTCCGAATAGGCGAGATCCGACAGGATGATGATGTCGTTCTTCTTCGCGAAGGCGACCACGTCCTTGTAGAAATCGAGCGAGGCGACCAGCGCCGTCGGGTTCGACGGATAGTTGAGGATCAGCGCCAGCGGCTTCGGGATCGAATGGCGGATGCCGCGCTCCACCGCCGGGATGAAGCCGTCATCGGGCTCGACCTGCAGCGAGCGGATGACGCCGCCCGACATGATGAAGCCGAAGGCATGGATCGGATAGGTCGGATTGGGGCACAGGATCACGTCGCCGGGCGCGGTGATCGCCTGCGCCATATTGGCGAAGCCTTCCTTCGAGCCGAGGGTAGCGACCACTTGCGTGTCGGGATTGAGCTTCACGCCGAAGCGGCGCTGGTAGTAATTCGCCTGGGCGCGGCGCAGGCCCGGAATGCCGCGCGACGCGGAATAGCGATGCGTGCGCGGGTCGCGCACCACTTCGCATAATTTGTCGACGATGGCCTTCGGCGTCGGCAGGTCCGGATTGCCCATGCCAAGGTCGATGATGTCGGCGCCGCGCGAACGGGCGCTGGCCTTCAGCCGGTTGACCTGCTCGAACACGTAAGGCGGAAGCCGGCGGACCTTGTGAAATTCTTCCATTTCAGTTCCAGACGATCGAAGGGGCGCTTTCGGCGCGCGATATAAACCTAATTGCAGTTAGGGTCGAGGGTCGGGTCGCATTTGCCCTCGATCTGCTTCAGCGTGTCGTCGCCGTGTGTTTTGGCAAGCGCCTTGAGCGCCGCGGAATTCGTCGGCGCCTTGACGCTGCCGCCCTTGGCGCGCTGCGCCTGCTGCTCGGCCTTGAGCTGGGCGAGCTTGGCCGCGGTCTCCTCCTTGGTGAGTTGCTTGGCGGCCACCGGCGGCGGGATGTTGAGGTTGGGATAGGAGCCGGTGTCCTTCGGGCCTTCGGTCAGGGCCGTCGGCGCCGCATTGTTGTGGCTGGTGCTCGTGCAGCCGCCGGCGGGCAGCAACACGCCAACCAGCCCCGCCACAACCGTCACGCGGCACAGCGAACCCGGCCTGAGAAAAAAAGTCCCGCCAACACCAATCGTCATATTGTTTTCCTGGCAGCCGGGTTAGAGCGAATTGGACCCGGTCAGATGTCCCATGGTACTATGTCAAGAAAACGCTCCGGGAGGAACCCCGCGAACCATGTCCAAAGCTCCCGATTCGGACAAAGCGGAAAATGGCGGACCTTCGGCCATCGAGCAATATCTGGTGAAGGATCCCGAGCGTTTCGCCCTGAACATGGCCCGCATGATCGAGCAGGCCGGCAAGGCGGCTTCCGCCTGGACCGAGCCGCGCGAAAAGGGCGAGGTGCGTGATCATGTCGCCGAACCGGTGGTCGACATGGTCAAGACCTTCTCCAAGCTCTCGGAATATTGGCTGGCCGATCCGCAGCGCGCGCTCGAAGCGCAGACGCGGCTCTTCGCCGGCTATATGACGGTCTGGGCGAACGCCATCCAGAAGGTCAATCCCAACGCCGAGGCGCCGCAGGACGCGGTTCAGCCCGAGCGCGGCGACAAGCGCTTCCAGGATCCGGAATGGGGCCGCAACGCCTTCTTCGACTTCCTCAAGCAGGCCTATCTGGTCACCTCGCGCTGGGCGAGCGAACTCGTCGAGCATGCCGAGGGCCTGGACGAGCACACCCGCCACAAGGCGAGTTTCTACGTCAAGCAGGTGTCGAACGCGATCTCGCCGTCGAACTTCATCCTGACCAATCCGGAGCTGTTCCGCGAAACGGTAGCCTCGAATGGCGAGAACCTGGTGCGCGGCATGAAGATGCTGGCCGAGGACATCGCCGCCGGCCGCGGCGACCTGAAGCTGCGCCAGGCCGACTACACGCCCTTCGAAATCGGTAAGAACATCGCCACCACGCCCGGCAAGGTCATCGGCCGCAGCGACGTCGCCGAGATCATCCAATATGATCCGGTGACGGAGACGGTGCTGAAGCGGCCGCTGCTGATCTGCCCGCCATGGATCAATAAATTCTATATCCTCGACCTCAACCCGCAGAAATCCTTCATCCGCTGGGCGATCGAGCAGGGCCACACCGTCTTCGTCATCTCCTGGATCAATCCGGACGAGCGCCACGGCGCCAAGGGCTGGGAAGCCTATATCCGCGAAGGCCTGCAATACGGCCTCGACATGGTGGAGAAGGCGACCGGCGAGAAAGAGGTCAACGCCATCGGCTATTGCGTCGGCGGCACGCTGCTGGCGGCAGCACTGGCGCTGTTGGCGCAGGAAGGCGACCACCGCATCAAATCGGCCACCCTCTTCGCGACGCAGGTCGACTTCACCTATGCCGGTGACCTCAAGGTCTTCGTCGACGAGGACCAGGTCGCCGCCGTCGAGCGCTCGATGAGCGAAAAGGGCTATCTCGAAGGCACCAAGATGGCGACCGCCTTCAACATGCTGCGCTCGGGCGACCTGATCTGGCCCTATGTCATCAACAACTACATGCGCGGCAAGGAGCCCCTGCCCTTCGACCTGCTCTACTGGAATTCCGATTCCACGCGCATGGCGGCGGCCAACCACTCCTTCTACCTGCGCAACTGCTATCTCGAGAACAATCTCTCGCGCGGCACGATGGAGCTCGCCGGACGCACCGTTTCGCTGGCCGACATCACCATCCCCGTCTACAACCTGGCCACGAAAGAGGACCACATCGCGCCGGCGCTTTCGGTGTTCCTGGGATCGCGTTTTTTCGGCGGCGACGTCGAATATGTGATGGCGGGTTCGGGCCACATCGCCGGCGTCGTCAACCCGCCTGCCGCCAAGAAGTACCAGTACTGGACCGGCGGCAAGCCGGTGGGTGACTTCAACGCGTGGCTTGCCGCCGCGCACGAGCATCAAGGATCCTGGTGGACGCATTGGCAGCACTGGATCGAGAACCAGGACAACATCCGCGTACCCGCCCGCAAACCCGGCAAGCGTATGAAAACCTTGGGAGATGCGCCGGGCACCTATGTCAAGGTGCGTGTGTAACGGACTGTAATGTCTGGTGAGTTGACGGGCCGCCAAAACAGGGCGAAATGGTGGCGTCAATCGTTCGGCGGCCTCAAATCACCTTCCGACGAAGATTAATTCCGAGGCTTGCAGATTCGACACAGATCCCGTTTCCGGTTGGGAACAGGAGGGTTATCGCGGCGCGGTGCTGGAGTGGCGCGGCGATGACGAACCGACCGGATACTGAGGGGGAATTTATTTTGAAATCAGCAGGTTGGCGTCTCGCACGAGGGGAAAGCCGCAGCATCGCGGCAGCGCTTTTCTCCGTGCTTCTGGCCTCCTGTACCTCGACCGGCGACCCGACGATGTCGGTCGTTTCGCCCGCTTTCAATTCAACCGCCACCGAAATGAGCGCAACATCCGGCGCCAAGACCGTGACCGCGGCCGATTCGTCGCTCCAGGCCGCGGCGCCCGCCGCAGCCGGATCGACCGTGATGAGCGAGGGCGATACGCCTTTGCCCGAGAAGGTCGCCTATGTGCCGGAGACACGGCCGCAAGCCGCGGCCTTCCCGACCGTCGCCGTGCCGGCCGGCTCCACCGCGATTGCCGGCAGCACGCCGCAACCGCTGGTTCAACAGGCGCAAACGGCGGAACAGACGCAAACCGTCGCCCAGCAGGTCGCCGCCGGCGATGCCGCAGCAATTGCCTCAAAGGCGCAGGCGACCACGCAGGCCATGAGCAACGGCGTCTATGTAACCGCGAGCGAGCCGGCGCAGCCGCAGATCGCCGCGCCGAAGAAGAGCTTCTTCGCCTCGCTGTTCAGCACCACGCCGGCCTCGGCTGCGCCCGCGCCGCTGATCAACAACGGACGCTCCGGCGACCAGATCACGGCGCAGGCCACGCAGGTCAAGACCACGCCGCCGCCGGCCAAGCCGATCGTGACGCTGGCCTCGGCGACACCGGGCGACAAGCCGGTGCAGCTCGCGTCGATAGACAATCCGGCCAATCACATCACCGGCGCCGATGCCCTGCCCGGCGTGCGCCAGACCGCGCTGTTCGAGATCAAGCGCAAGTCCGGCATCGACGACGAGAGCGACGTCGACCTCAACGAGGATGAGGGCGGCGGCTATCAGGTGGCGTCGGCCGCCGGCATGGCAAGGCTCGCGCCCAACGGCCTTTTGAAGCAGAATGAAAGCGTCGATGTCGCCTGCCTGAAGCCGTCGCTGGTGCGGGTGCTGAAGACGATCGAGGGCCATTTCGGCCGCAAGATGATCGTCACCTCCGGCTACCGCGATCCCTCGCGCAACCGTCGCGCCAACGGCGCCAAGAACTCGCTGCATATGTACTGCGCCGCCGCCGACATCCAGGTGCCCGGCGTGTCGAAGTGGGAACTGGCGAACTATGTCCGCTCGATGCCCGGCCGCGGCGGCGTCGGCACCTACTGCCACACCGAATCCGTCCATGTCGACGTCGGCCCCGAGCGCGACTGGAACTGGCGGTGCCGCCGGCGCGGCGGCGGTGAGGACGGCTGATCCCGCCTGCCCTCGGCTACATCCGCGCGCGATGCATTTTTCATCTGAACCCAGGCGTTTCACGGCGCCGTGAAAAAAGTTGTCGCATGTGGCTGGGGATGGGTTGCCGGTTGCCAACAACGCAATTATAAGCCGCTTCGTCTGAGCGCGCCCATCGTCTAGCGGTTAGGACACCGCCCTTTCACGGCGGTAACAGGGGTTCGATTCCCCTTGGGCGTACCAGACTTGACCGAAGCGGCTCCAGGGCCAGCCTTGTTTCTTCCAAAATGCGTACAGCGTGGCTGAACGGGCGCGCAGGTTGGCGTCGCTCAGCTTCGGGAAGTCTCTTACCTGAGCCGGTTCTGTGGGCTCCAGCGCAATCCGCACGTCTAGTCTAATCCGCCACAGCGCCCGAGCGGTGGTTTAGATAGCGCCAGTGACCGCCTCGTCCCTGATCCGGTGATTGCTGAGAGGGCAGCCGCAGGCTCCGGCGCAAAATGCCGGAGCCCGTAATGGCCGGTCAGATTTAGCCCCCGTTAGCAGGCGCCGGGGCGGGTTTGGCCGGAGCAGCGGGCTTGGAGATGGACGGTGTGGCCGGCGCCTCAACCTTGGGGGTATTGACGCTCACGTTCACATCCTTCCCTCCGCTACCATTTATATTTATCACTCCCGTCAAGAACAACAGAACAACAATTGCGATTATACCAAGGATTACCGCAACGACTGTTCCGCCACCGCCGGAGTTTACGACTGTAGGTCCGTCGGACATGACTTTCTCTCCTTCTCGAGTTCTCACTCGATAGAAAAGAGAACTTTTGAGTATTTGTTCCACTCCCGGCCCACGGTCCCATAATACCTACGACCGAAGTCCCCTGACTGCGAAAATCGTCAAGGGTCCCGCAAGAAAAAGGCTGACCGCGGCTACCGACAAAAAAGCCCGCTGGCCGGGGCCAGCGGGCTAGAAGGTGGCGATCTCGGACCCGCCAGGACCGAGAGCTTGATCATATGTGCATATGACACGGCGCGCCGATGCCACATATGTTAGACACGGAGCGACAATCAGGAACGTCGGCGCGAGTGTGAGCGCTCTGCCAGCAGCCTCTTCACCAGTTTTAGCAAGGCCATCGTGCCGATCGTTGATGCTCGGAGTTCTTGTCGGAGAGGATATCGCCGCTTCACTCCCTTTGGGCGTGTCAAACTTATCCCCAGAACAGTCGCCAATCCGGCACCTCGCGCTCCCCGGGCCGAAATCCGTCATTAACGGCGTTGTTGGGTGACGATGTTGGCAGCGATCAGAGGGTGTAGAGTTTTGTCTCGGCCATGGAGGCACGAATGGACCTGTTTCGGACAGCTCTCTTATGCGCGGTAATGACCGGCCTGGCAGGGGCGCAGCCCGTCCTCGCCGAGGATCAGCCCGTCCAGTCGAACGGCAACGCGGCGCAACAGCTGCCGCCCATCCACTGTGAGGGACAGAACTGCCTGCCGCCGAGGAACAACCCCGCCCTCGAGTGCAAGGGGCAGGATTGCACGCCGGCGCCAGCGACCAACCAGCCGACGGGCCCGGAGATTAAAAAGGTCAAGTGAGAAGCAGCGCGCCTCCGCGGCGAACGGCATACCGTTGCTCGAGCCAGCGCGGATTGACGATCAGAAAAGGCAACGCCATCCCCCAGAACGCCGAGCGCCGATCAATCCGGAACCATCGGCGCCGGCTCTTCGCACCGATAGACCATGCACCGACCGTCACTGGCCGGGACATAGTCGACCATCGGCACGTAGGGAGCGTCGCACTCGTTGCCGAACTGGCGGACATAGCGCTCATATGTGTTCGCCCCCGTGGTCAGCACCACCGCATGCCGGCTCTGAATCAGCGCCTGGGTCTGCGCGCAGGTCATCTTGCGTGTGTCGGGCCGCGCATCGGCGAAATTTGTGGCGGCAACGATCATCGCTGCCGTGCAAAACGCAATCTTGCCTATGGGCATGGTGGCATCCTCGCAAAACATCTATCGCCAAACTCGCATCTGGCGACGCCGCTCCGCAACGGTGGAGCGGTCACGATGCAGCGAGCGAAGCCTTGAGAGAACAGTTGAAGCCTGCGCCAAGGGCTCGGAATTGCCCGAGGACGAACATCGTGAGACGTCAGGCCGTTGCAAACACCACCGTCTGCAGCAGCCCTCCCCCAGGCCGATTCTCCAGCGTGATCGTTCCGCCGTAGCGTTCGATGATCTCCTTTGCGATCGCAAGCCCAAGCCCAGCGCCCGGAATGAATTGCGTGCGCGCCGGATCGACCCGGAAGAACGGCTCGAAGGCCTTGTTCAGCAGGTCCGGCGGGATGCCGGGGCCGCGGTCCGCGATGGTGAGGATCGCCCGGCCGCCCCGCCCCGCAAGCGCGACGGTGCAGCTCTTGCCATGCGTGGCGGCGTTGACGATCAGGTTGCGCAGCGCCCGGCGCAAGCCAAGCGCGCCGGCTTTGATCGACACATGATCGAGATGGTCGATGGTCACCGCGTGGCCGAGCGAGACCATCTCGACCTCGATATCGCGAACCAGCCTGTCCAGTTCCACCGGCTCGACCGCGTCTTGATTGACCTCCTCGCGTACCAGGCGGATGGCGCTGTCGGCGATACGGTCGAGCTCGTCGAGGTCGCTCAGCCATTTCTCGCGATCCTCCTCAAGGAACTCGGCACGGAGCCGCATCCTGGTCATCGGGGTCCTGAGATCGTGGCCGGCGGCGGCCACCAGCCGCATGCGGCTTTCCATCGCCGTCCTCAATCTTGCCGACAGCTCGTTGAGCGCATGGGCGGTGGCCCTCACCTCGGCGGAGCCTTTTTCCGGCAAGGTCGCCAGCACGCCGTCCGATCCGATCTTGCTGGCGGCGGCCTCGAGCATTTCGAGCGGCCGCACCAGCACGCCGGTGAAGTAGATCGACACCGGGGTGGCGCCGAGCACGATCAGCACCATCCAGCCCGCCAGCCCGTACCAGACGTCGCGCGGCGGGCCGAAATCGGGCACGTCGACGATCATCCAGCGACGGTCGGGCAGCTCGACGGAAGCGACCATTCCCGGCCTGCCGGCATTGCGGCTGACCACGGCCGAAACATTCAGCCCGTCATGGTGCAGGATCTCGTTCAGCACCTTTGTGTGCTTGCGGTCCTCGAAGCCGTCGGCCGGGCGATCCTTCACGGTGACGGGCGCATCGCCTGAATTCGGCACGTGGCCGGGAGCCAGTTGCACCATGTACTGAATCTGATGGGCGAGCGGCCCCATGATGAGTTCCGGCGACGGACCGCCGAGCACCTTGACCGCGACGAAAGTGGCGAGCCCGACGACGCCGAGGATCGATACGACCAGAAGGACGATCAGCCGCCGGCGCAGCGAGGTCATGTCCCGGTCTCCGCCGTCTCCACGCGCGCGGTCAGTTGATAGCCGCCATTGCGCACGGTTTTGAACAGGTTCTCCTCGCCCGCCTCGGCGAATTTCCGCCGAAGCCGGCTCATCAGCACGTCGACGGAGCGGTCGAGCGGCTCGCGCTCGCGCCCTTGCGTCAGATCGAGGAGCTGGTCGCGCGACAAAAGCCGCCCCGGCCGGTCGAGAAAGACCTGCAGCAGGTCGAACTCGGCGCCGGTAAGGTCGATCAGGGCGCCGTCGGCGTCCATCACCTTGCGTGTGTCAGGCTCCAGCCGGTAACCGGCGAAATGATAGACGCGAACCTTGGGCGGCGCGGCTTCGTCCGGCGCCGAGCGCCTGAGCACCGCCCGGATGCGGGCCGAAAGCTCGCGCGGATTGAACGGCTTGCCGAGATAGTCGTCGGCGCCGAGCTCCAGCCCGATGATGCGGTCGACATCCTCTTTCAGCGCCGTCAGTAGGATGACGGGGATATGCGGCTTGCGGTCCCGCAGGCTCCGGCAGATGTCGAGACCGGAGCCGTCGGGCAGCATGACGTCGAGCACGATGAGGTCGAACTGGCCTGAGCCGAGCTTCTGCTCGCATTCGCGCCGGTCGGCGGCCACCGACACGCGAAATCCCTGCCCGTCGAGATAGCGCCCGAGCAGCGTCCTGATCTCGCGGTCGTCGTCGACGACAAGGATGTGGGATTGTGCCTGCATACTTAGCCCGCTTGCCTGTTTGTTCGTGATTATAGGGAGCGGCGCAGCCGAGCGGCACGGAAAATTGCAACGGAACGTTTCCGCAAAGCCGCTGGAAACATTCGGAAACAAATCTCCCTTTTCCGGAAACCTTCGGCAACGCGCCGAAGCAATACGGCAAAAGACGCTTCCTATCCTCCCGGCATCCGAAGCACGCAGGAAAGGATCATGTCATGCGAAGCAGACTTCTGGCGCTTGGCCTCTTCTCGGTCGCGGCCATCCACCCCGTGCTCGCCGCGCAACCAGAACCTGGCGCAGCACCCGGGGACGAGCCGCCGGCAATCGGCCGACAGGACGACCCCGGCCCCGACACTGGCCCCGGTCCGATGCCGTGGCATGGCCAGCGCTGGGCGATGCGGCACGGCCCCGAGGGCTTCGGTCCGCGCCGCATGGGTCCGCCGCCGGAATTTCTTGCCGCCCGGCTCGCCGCGCTCGAAACCCGGATCGGCATCCGCTCCGAACAGCTCGACGCCTGGCGCGACTACACCAGCGCGCTGCAGGCGGTGCTGGCGCCGCCGTCGCGGCCCGATTTCGGCCAGCCCGGCCGCGGGCCGGACGATGCCGCCGGCGGCAAGCCGGATCAGGCAAAGCGCGATCCCTTCGCCTTCCAGGAAAAGCTGGCCGACGAGGTGACCAAGCGCGCCGCCTCGGCCGCCAAGCTCAAGGACGCCATCACCGTGCTGCGGGCCAAGCTGACGCCCGAGCAGCTCGAAATACTCGCTTCGGCGGATCGGCCGCACGGCCCGCCCCCCGGTCCATGGGGTGATCCGCCGGATGCAGCCGGCCCCGGAAGTTTGCCTGATCACGGCGGACAGCTCCCTCCACCCCCACCGCGGAGTGGCGAGCAACTCTGACCGGCTGCGCCGGCCGGCCCCCTGACCCACCCGTTCAAGGGCCGGCCGGCTCTTCTTGCAACCGAAAGACGCGTCGTGCTGCCGCCGGCAGCTCGACGCGAGATGGAGAGCACCATGTGGGAAGCGCTGATGATGCTGCGCCTCATCGTGTCTGTGGCTCCGGGCTTGCCGGTCGGCCGGCGCACTCCTGAGCCGGCTATTGCGCCCATCCCAACCGGAGCCGCGATCCGATTGAACTTCGCAGCCTATCGGCTGTCGCTCCCGATCGCCTCGCCCAATGTCAAAAACGATGACCGCCAAATTGCGTAAGCGACTTTTTCTTCTGCTGGCTTTGCTTGTCGTGTTGGCCGCCGTCGCCGCGCTCAAGGCCTATGGCCGTGCCTCGACCGAACCCGCCACACACATCCCTGCGTCGGCGGCGACACTTACGGTTTCCGTAGAGAAGGTCGCCTCCGAAACGGTCACGTCGTCGATCAGCGCGACCGGTACCGTCGCCGCCTGGCAGGAAGCGACGCTCGGCGCGGAAGAAAGTGGCCTGCGCCTGACCGAGGTCCTGGTGGCCGAGGGCGATCATGTGAAAGCCGGTGATGTCGTCGCGCGGTTGGACGACTCGCTCCTCAAGGCCCAGCTCGCCGAGCAGAAGGCAGCCGTCGCCCAGGCGCAGGCGACGCTCGACTCCGCGCTGTCGGCCGCCGCGCGCGCCGACAAGCTGCTGGCCAGCAATGCCGTCAGCGCGGAGACCGCCGAGGAAAAAGCGACCGCGGTGAAAACCGGCAAGGCCGGCGTCGATCAGGCCGAAGCCGCGGCCGAACGGCTGCAGGCCCAACTCGACAGGACGATCATCCGCGCGCCATTCGACGGCATCGTCTCCAGCAAGCCGGCCGTGACGGGTTCCATCGTCCAGGCCGGCACCGAGCTGATGAAGATCGTCCGCGACGGCAGGCTGGAGGTCGCCGTGCTTGTCCCTGAAAAAGACCTGGCGGCAATCTCGGCCGGTCAGGCGGCCAACATCGTCGATGCGTCCGGCCGCGCCTTCTCTGGCAGCGTTTCCCAGGTAGCCGAGACGGTCAACGCGACCACCCGGCTCGCCACCGTCTATGTCGCCGTTGGCGAGGGCTCGGGCCTGAAGCCTGGCATGTTCGCTCGCGTCACGATCGACACGGCGGCGTCCCGGCAGCTCACCGTCGCCGAGATGGCCCTGGTCTGGCATGACGGCAAGCCGGCCGTGTTCGTGGTCGACGGTCAAGGCAAGGTCAGCGCGCATCCTGTTGCGACCGGCGCGCGCCAGAACGGCCGGGTGGCCATCGAAAGCGGCTTGTCGGAAGGCGACCACGTCGTCGTCGCCGGCGCCGGCTTCCTCAACGACGGCAACCTCGTGCGTGTCGCCGCCGACGAGACGAAGGCTGCCGATGCCGCAAGCACGGCGGAGCCGGCGCAATGAACGCCATCTCCTCCTGGTCGATCCGCAATCCAGTTCCGACCATCGTGCTGTTTCTGTCGCTCAGCGTTGCCGGCGTTTACGGCTTCATGCAGCTGCGCACCAACAACATGCCCGACATCGACCTGCCGACCGTCACCGTCACGGTGGCGCAGCCGGGCGCGGCGCCGAGCGAAATGGAAGTCCAGGTGGCGCGCGTCATCGAGAACGCCGTCGCGACCCTTGAAGGCGTCGACGACGTCTCGACCTCGATCAGCGAAGGCTCGTCCGTCACCACTGTCGAGTTCACCCTCGGCACCGATCCGGAGACCGCCACCAACGATGTCCGCAACGCGGTGTCCGGCGTGCAGTCCAGCCTACCGGCCGCGGCCCAGACGCCGGTCGTGGCGAAGGTCAACGCAACCGGCAATTCGGTGCTGACCTTCGTCGTCGAGGCGCCGACCATGTCGCCCGACGCGCTGAGCTGGTACATCGACAATGACGTCGCCAAGGTCCTGCTCGGTGTCGACGGCGTCTCCAAGATCACCCGTTCCGGCGGCGTCGACCGTGTTATCCGTGTCGAGCTCGACCCCAACCGGCTCGCCGCGCTTGGCATCAGCGCCGGCGATGTCAGCCAGACGCTCGCCTCCAACAACGTCAACCAGCCCGGCGGCCGCGCCAATATCGGCGGCCAGGAGCAGTCGGTGCGCACGCTCGCCAGCGCCCCGACCGTCGAGGCGCTGGCCGATACCCGCATCGCGCTGGGCGGTGCCGGCGACGTCAAGCTCTCCGACCTCGGCACCGTCGTCGACAGCTGGGAAAAGCCCCGCCAGGCCGCCTATCTCGACGGCAGGCAGGTCGTCGCCTTCAATGTCTACAGATCGGTAGGCTCGAGCGAGATCGACGTGGTCAAGGCCGCCCGCGCCGCGATCGCCGATATGGGCGCCAAGACCACGAGGGCGAAATTCACCGAAGTCACCTCTTCGTCCGGCTTCGTCCAGGAAAGCTATGACGCCGCCCTCGAAGCTCTATGGCTGGGCGCGCTGCTCGCCGTCGGCGTGGTCTGGCTGTTCCTGCGCGACATTAGGGCAACGCTGGTGTCGGCGGTGGCGATGCCGCTGTCGCTGATCCCGACCTTCGCGGTGATGGCGGCCTTCGACATCTCGCTCAACAACATCACCCTGCTGGCGCTGTCGCTGGTCGTCGGCATCCTCGTCGACGACGCCATCGTCGAGATTGAGAACATCGTGCGCCACATGCGCCAGACCGGCGTCAGCGCCTACCGGGCGGCGATCGAAGCCGCGGATGAGATCGGCTTGGCGGTGGTGGCGACGACCGCCACCATCGCCGCCGTTTTCCTTCCAGTGGCCTTCATGTCCGGCATTCCCGGCAAGTTCTTCTTCTCCTTCGCCGTCGCCGTCTGCGTGTCGGTTCTGTTCTCGCTGCTGGTGGCACGGATGCTCACCCCGCTGATGGGCGCCTATCTGGTGCGCGCCGGCGGCCAGGACGAGGATGACACGCCCGCTTGGGTGCCGACCTATCTCTGGCTGCTGCGCAAGGCGCTCGACCACCGCTGGATCACGCTTGCTGCCGGCACCGCCTTCTTCGCCGGCTCGATGATGCTGGCGACACACTTGCCGACTGAGTTCATGGCGGCGGCGGATCGCGGCCGCTCGATGATCTCGGTCGAGCTGCAGCCCGGCTCGACGATCGAGCAGACCGCCGCGGTGGTGCAGGACATCACCAAAAGGCTGGAGAATGAGCCGGCCGTCGACAGCGTGTTTGCCACGATCGGCACGGCCGCCTCGTCGGGCGGAGGGCCGAACCAAAGTTCGAGCTCGGCTGAAGTGCGGACCGCGACCATCACGGTCAATCTGAAGCCGCGCGCCGAGCGGACGATGAGCCAGCAGCAATTCGAGGCCGAGGCTTCGCCAAAGCTCAACGACATCCCAGGCGCCCGCATCCAGTTCGGCGCGGACGGCTTCTCCGGCGCCAAGGTGTCGATCACGCTTGTCGGCGACGATGGCGAAGCCCTCGAAAAGGCAAGCGATGCGCTGATCGACGGGATGAAATCGGTTCCCGGGCTGATCAATCCGACGTCGACCGCGGCCACCACCAAACCCGAGCTTATCGTGCGGCCCGACAGCGCCAAGGCGGCCGAGCTCGGCGTCACGCCGACCGAGATCGCCGCGACTGTCAAGATCGCCACCATCGGCGACACCGACACCAGCCTGGCGAAATTCAATCTTGGCGACCGTCAGGTCTCGATCATCGTCACCGTGCCCGACGGTGCCATTGATGATCCGGCAAAGCTCGCCATGCTGCCGCTGACGGGCACCAAGGGCGTGGTTCCGCTCGGCGCCGTCGCCGATATCGGCTTCAACGCCGGCCCGAACAGCATCACGCGTGTCGACAGAAGCCGCAGCGCCACGGTCGAAGCCGATCTTTCCGGTCTGACGCTCGGCCAGGCGACCGAAGCCATCCGCGCCCTGCCCGCGATGCGCAACCTTCCGGCCGGCGTGCATGAGCTGGCACGCGGCGATGCCCAGCGCATGCAGGAGCTGTTTTCCGGTTTCGCGACCGCAATAGCCGCGGGCATCATCCTGATGTACCTGACGCTGGTGCTGCTCTTCCGCAGCTTCGTGCAGCCGGTGACCATCCTGGTCGCATTGCCGCTCTCGGTCGGCGGCGCGCTTGGTTTCCTGCTCATTACCGGCAAGGCGCTTGGCATCTCGCCGTTGATCGGCATACTGATGCTGATGGGCATCGCGGCCAAGAACTCGATCCTGCTTGTCGAATATGCTCTGGTCGCCGAGAAGGGGCATGGCATGAGCCGCTTCGAGGCACTGCTCGACGCTGCCCGCAAGCGGGCCAGGCCCATCGTCATGACGTCGATCGCCATGGGCGCCGGCATGCTGCCGATCGCGCTTGGCATCGGCGCCGACGCCGAGACGCGTGCGCCGATGGCGATCGCTGTGATCGGCGGGCTCATCTCCTCGACCGTGCTCAGCCTCGTCTACATGCCGGTCGTTTACACTTTCATGGACGACATCCAGCGGTTCCTTGCCCGACATCTGGGCAAGCTATTGGTCGACGGACCTCGCGCCGATAGCCGCGCCGTAACTGCAATTCCGGGGAAAGTTTCAGACAATGCCCATGCAATCTAATCAATCCTTTCTGCGTTCAAGGCCGCGCCAGCTTTCCTCCTGGGCCGGAATGTTGTGCGCTGCCCTGCTCCTGGCGGCCTGCTCGCAGGAAAAGAGCCAGGTGCCGGCCGGCATGGGTGGCGTCGGGCGGCCCGAGGTCGGCGTCGTCACGCTGCACCCGCAGTCGGTTGCGATCACCGCCGAGCTGCCCGGCCGCACCGCCGCCTCGCTCGTCGCCGAGGTGCGTCCGCAGGTCGACGGCATCATCCAGCAGCGCCTGTTCCAGGAAGGCGCCGAGGTGGTGGCGGGACAGCCGCTCTACCTCATCGATCCGGCGAGCTATCAGGCCGCCTATGACAGCGCCGTCGCCGCGCAGCAGAAGGCGGAAGCCGCGGTGCCCACCGCGCAGGCGAAGTTCGACCGCTATTCCGGGCTGCTGAAGCAGAACGTAGTCTCGAAGCAGGATTACGACGATGCCGCCGCGACGCTGGCGCAGGCCCAGGCCGATGTCGCATCGGCCAAGGCCAGCGTCGAGACCGCGAAGATCAGCCTCGACCGCACCTCGATCACCGCGCCGATCGCCGGCCGGATCGACAAATCGACATTGACGCCGGGCGCGCTGGTCACGGCCAACCAGGAAACGGTGCTGACCACCATTCGCTCGCTCGACCCGATCAATGTCGACGTCACGCAGTCCAGCACCAACCTGCTCAATCTGCGCCAGGCGATAAACGAAGGCCGGCTGAAATTCAGCGGGACCAATGTCAGCGTCAAGCTGAAGCTCGACAACGGCACCATCTACGCGCAGAACGGCAAGCTGGAATTCGCCGGCGCCAATGTCGACCAGTCGACCGGCACCTTCGCGCTCAGAGCCCAGTTCCCCAATCCCGACCGCCTGCTCCTGCCCGGCATGTATGTGCGCGCCATAGTCGAGGAAGGCGTTGCGCAAAACAGCTTCCTCGTGCCGCAGCGCGGCGTCACCCGCGACCCCAAGGGCCAGGCGACGGCCATGGTGGTCAATGCCCAGGGCAAGGTCGAGCAGCGAACGCTGAGCGTGCGCAACAGTATCGGCAACAACTGGCTGGTGGATTCCGGCGTCGGCGACGGCGACCGCGTCATCGTCGAGGGCCTGCAGCTGGTGCGCGCCGGCGGCGACGCGACAGCGGTCGAGGTGACAATCGACGAAACGACCGGCGAGATCAAGGACCGCGAGCAGAGCTCCGCCTCTGCGGCGCCAGCCGGCGGCAATGCCGCCGGCGCCGCAAAGCAGCCTACCTCTGGCGCAACCGGGAACTGAGCAATGTCGGCTTTCTTCATCAACCGGCCGATCTTCGCCTGGGTGATCGCCATCGTGATCATGCTGGGCGGGCTGCTGGCGCTGCAAACGCTACCGATCTCGCAATATCCCCAGATCGCTCCCACCACGGTCAACATCAGCGCCACCTATCCCGGCGCCGATGCCCAGACGGTGGAGAACTCGGTGACCAAGGTCATCGAGCAGGGCATGACCGGCATCGACAATCTCGACTACATGACCGCGACCTCGACCTCGACCGGCCAGGCCTCGATCACGCTGACCTTCACCAGCGCCGCCAATCCCGACACCGCGCAGGTGCAGACGCAGAACAAGCTGCAATTGGTTCAGTCGCAGCTGCCGCAGGTCGTCCAGAGCAACGGCATCACCGTCTCCAAATCCTCGACCGGCTTCCTGATGGTCATCGGCTTCGTCTCCACCGACGGCAAGATGAACTCGACCGACCTCGCCGACTATGTCGACTCAACCATCAACGACACGCTGAAGCGCGTCGAAGGCGTCGGCTCGACGCAGCTCTTCGGCTCCGGCTACGCCATGCGCATCTGGCTCGACCCCGACAAACTGGCGCAATACGCGCTGATGCCGAGCGATGTCGCCACCGCGATCGAGGCGCAGAACACGCAGGTTTCGGCCGGCCAGCTCGGCGGCCTGCCGGCGCGCAAGGGCCAGCAGCTCAACGCCACGGTGACGGCCAAGAGCCGGCTGCAGACCGCCGAGCAGTTCCGCAACATCATCCTCAAGAGCAACACCGACGGCTCGCTGGTACGCCTCAACGATGTCGCCAAGGTCGAGATCGGCGCCGAAAGCTACACCACCCAAGCCCATTACAACGGCAAGCCGGCCGCCGGCGTCGCCGTCAACCTGGCCACCGGCGCCAACGCCATCAGCACCGCCGAGGCGGTGCGCGCGACCATCAATCGCCTGAGCTCGACCTTTCCGCAAGGCGTCGAGGTCGTCTACCCGTATGACACCTCGCCCTTCGTGCGCCTGTCGATCGAGGAAGTGGTGAAGACGCTGGCCGAAGCGATCGTGCTGGTGTTCCTGGTGATGCTGCTTTTCCTGCAGAACCTGCGCGCCACCATTATCCCGACGATCGCCGTGCCGGTGGTGCTGCTCGGCACGTTCGGCGTGCTCTCCTTCTTCGGCTATTCCATCAACACGCTCACCATGTTCGCCATGGTTTTGGCCATCGGCCTGCTCGTCGACGACGCCATCGTCGTGGTCGAGAATGTCGAGCGCGTCATGCATGAGGAAGGCCTGCCGCCGAAAGAGGCGACGCGCAGGTCGATGAAGGAGATCACCGGCGCGCTGATCGGCATCGCCACCGTGCTGTCGGCCGTGTTCGTGCCGATGGCTTTCTTCGGCGGCTCTACCGGCATCATCTACCGGCAATTCTCGGTCACCATCGTCTCGGCCATGGTGCTCTCGGTGCTGGTGGCGCTGGTCCTGACCCCGGCGCTCTGCGCCACCATTCTGCGCGCGCCAAAGAACCATGCGACGCAGAAGGCGCCGTTCGGCTGGTTCAATCGCCTCTTCGACCGCGGCACGATCGCCTATCGCGACGGCTCGCATGGTATCATCAACCGGTCGTGGCGCTTCCTCGCCGTGTTTCTGGCCATCGTCATCGCCATGGGCTGGATGTTCGCCCGGCTGCCGAGCTCGTTCCTCCCGGATGAGGATCAGGGCATCCTGATCACCAGCGCCTCGCTGCCTGTCGGCGCGACGCAGGATCGCACCGAGCGCGTGCTCGCCAAGGTGACCGACCACTATCTCAACGAAGAGAAGGATGCTGTCGAAGGCGTGTTCACCGCTTCCGGCTTCGGCTTCGGCGGCGCCGGACAGAATGTCGGCATCGCCTTCGTGCGGCTGAAGGATTTCGACCAGCGCAAGACGCCGGCGCTCGCCGCGTCGGCGGTGGCCGGCCGCGCCATGGGCGCCTTCTCCAGGATCAGGGACGCGCAGGTCTTCGCGCTCGCCCCGCCGGCCATCCAGGGTTTCGGCAACACCAACGGCTTCGATTTCTACCTGCAGGACGTCAACGGCGCCGGCCATGAGGCGCTGATCCAGACGCGCAACCAGCTTCTGGGCCTGGCCGCGAAGAGCCCGCTGCTCGCCAACACCCGCCCCAACGGCCAGGAGGACCAGCCGCAATTCTCGGTCGATATCGACCAGGAAAAGGCCAGCGCGCTCGGCATCAGCCTCGCCGACATCAACAACACGCTGTCGACCGCCTGGGGCAGCGACTACGTCAACGACTTCATCGATCGCGGGCGGGTGAAACCGGTCTATCTGCAGTCGGACCCGGATTTCCGCATGCAGCCGGAAGATCTCGACAAGTGGCAGGTCCGCAACTCCGGCGGCGCCATGGTGCCGTTCTCGGCCTTCGCCTCCAGCCACTGGACCTACGGATCGCCCCGCCTCGAACGCTACAACGGCTCGGCCGCGGTCGAGATCCAGGGCGCCGCGGCCGCTGGCCAAAGCTCAGGCGCGGCGATGGACGAGATCGACAAATTGGTCGCGCAACTGCCCGCCGGATATTCGCATGAATGGACGGGGCTGTCGCACCAGGAGAAGCTTTCCGGCAACCAGGCCATGTCGCTCTACGCGATTTCGGCGCTGGTCGTGTTCCTCTGCCTCGCGGCGCTCTATGAAAGCTGGTCGATCCCGTTCGCCGTCATGCTGTCGGTGCCGATCGGCATATTCGGCGCGCTGGCGGCGGCCACTCTCTTCGGCCAGACCAACGACGTCTATTTCAAGGTCGGTCTGCTCACCACGATCGGTCTCGCGGCCAAGAACGCCATCCTCATCGTCGAGTTCGCCATCGAGCGACAGTCGGCCGGCATGGGACTGGTCGAAGCGACACTGGAAGCGGCGCGGCAACGCCTGCGGCCGATCCTGATGACGTCGCTGGCCTTCATCCTCGGCGTCACGCCGCTTGCGATCGCCAGCGGCGCGGGCTCCGGCGCGCAGAACTCGGTCGGCATCGGCGTCATGGGCGGCATGATCGCGGCGACCGTGATCGGCGTCTTTCTGGTGCCGCTGTTGTTCGTCACGGTGCGCCGCATCTTCAAAGGCAGGGCGGCCAAGCAGGATACGGGCGGGACACAAGCCACAGCCACTCAGGAATAAAGGGTTCCCTCAAATGTTTGATTTTGAACGCGGTCTCGCGACCGCGAAAGGGCTCTTTTTGCCCGCGTTTGCCGCTGTCCTGCTCTCGGGATGCGTCGTCGGTCCGGATTACCGGAAGCCTCTGCTGGCGATGCCGGCGAGTTGGAGCGGGCACAAGGCGGCGAAACCGGCGAGACCGGCGCAATTGTCCAAATGGTGGCAGCGCCTGCGCGATCCCGAGCTCAACGCGCTCGTCGAGGAAGCGGTTGCCGGCAATCTCGATGTGGCAAGCGCCAAGGCCAAGATCCGCGAGGCGCGGGCGAGCTATCGCCAATCGGTGGGCGCGTTGCTCCCCTCCGCCGACGGATCTGCCTCGGCCACCCGCAACAAAGTTTCGGCCACCACCGCCGGCACCACATCCAGCGAGACCTATAGCCAGTATCAGGCGGGTTTCGATTCCAGCTGGGAACTCGACCTCTTCGGCGCCAACCGCAGGGGTGTCGAGGCGGCCAGCTATGGGCTGGACGCTTCCAAGGAGGAACTGCGTTCGACCCTTCTCACGCTGGTTGGCGATGTGGCCTCGAACTATGTCCAGGCGCGCGGTTACCAGGCGCGCATAGCGCTTGCCCGGCGCTCCGCCGCGTCGCAGCGGCAGACCGTCCAACTCACCCGCTCGATGGCTCTGGCCGGCTCGGCGACCGCGGCGGATGTCGCCAAGGCGGAAGGACAGGCCAGCGGTACGGAAGCCGGCCTCCCGAGCCTGGAAGCAAGCTATGCCGAAGCCGTGCATCGCCTTTCCGTGCTGACCGGGCGGCCGCCGGCGGCGCTCAACGAACGCTTGAGGCGCGTGAAGCCGATCCCGGCGCCACACCTGCCGATCCCGACCGGTATCCCGGCCGACATTCTGCTCACCCGCCCGGACGTGCGCATGGCCGAGCGGCAATATGCGCAGTCCACCGCCAAGATCGGTCAGGCCGAGGCGGCGCGCTATCCGAGCGTCAGCCTGACGGGCGACATCAGCACCACCGCCCTCAAGCTCGGCGATCTCGGCAAGAACTCCACCATCGGCTGGTCCTTTGGTCCGACGCTCAGCGTGCCATTGTTCAATGGCGGCCGGTTGCAGGCGGCCGTCGACGTCGCCAAGGCTCAGCGCGACCAGTATTTCGTCGCCTACAAGGCCGCCGTGCTCACGGCGCTGGAAGACGTGGAGAACGCCACCGTTTCGCTGTCGCAGGAGCGCATCAGAAACGGCAAGCTCGCCTCCTCGGCCAAGTCCTATGGCGATGCCGCGCGGCTAGAAAGAACGCTCTACAAGGCTGGCGAGACCAGCCTTCTCGACGTGCTCGATGCCGAACGGTCAGCCTACTCCGCCGACGATTCCGTCCTGCAAAGCCGCGTCTCGATCGCCACCGACTACATTGCCCTCAACAAGGCGCTTGGCGGCGGCTGGGACGGCGCGATCGACACCGCCAGGCCCGAAATCATCGATGTCGGCACCGGGCCGCGACTGGCATCGAGTGCCCAATGAGACAATGTGCACGATGTTTATCCGCCTGTTGACGGCCCGTACAAATCTCCGTGAGCCATGGCCGCAAACAATATCCCACTATATAACAGCCTCGTTGAGGTAATGAGATGTCAGGCGCCTACGATCTCGGAACCAATCTGGTTCGCCGTATCTATGAAAAGCGCATAGATGCACCGGCCATTCTTGATGCCGGCACGCATTTTCCCAATGCCGCGAAGTTCAGCGCCGCTTGGCAAGATATCCGCGACGAGGCGCTGGCGGCGAAGCTGAACAGCGCGCCACGCTTCCACGACATCATGCCGGAGCAGGCCGCTATATCGGCCAATGACGGTCTCGACTGGCGCATGTTCGTGCTCAAGGCCTATGACATGACGGTGCCGGAGAATCTCGCGCGCATGCCGGTGCTGAGCCGGCTGCTCACGGAGTGCCCCGAGGTCAAATCGGCGGCCGTCTCGTTCCTCGCCCCGCGCAAGCACATCCCGCCGCACCGCGGACCCTTTCGCGGCATCATGCGGTTCCATCTCGGCCTGGTCATCCCGAAGCAGGCGGACGGCCGTCCGGCGACGATCATGATGATCAACCACGAGGAAAGGCGCATCGCCGACGGCGAGTGCATGCTCTGGGACGACACGTTCGAGCACGAAGTCATGAACAACTCGGATCAGCCCCGCGTCGCTCTCCTGCTCGACGTGTGGCGTCCGCAAATGCCGCTGGACATGGAAATCCTGTCGCGTGTGATCGTGCGCGGCGTCCAGGTGGGAATGCGCTATCGCGGCGTGTCGTTCGGCGGCTGAGGCTGCGGTCGCGCTTTAAGCTCGCGCGTCGCGATATGCGCCTGCCCTGCTGCCGAGCTTGCCGGGGAACATCGCATCCTTCGCCAGCAATCCGCTGACACGGCAGAAGGCGGCGAAGGCGCGGCAGGCTTCCTCTGCGCTGACCACGTCGACCGTAGCGCCGAAACAGGCGTTGAACGCGGCTTCGTAGACCTTGCCTTGGCGCTTCGGCCAGTCCTGCAGGAAATCGAGCGCCTGCTCGACGCTGTAGATTTCCTCGACCGGCAGGCCGGGCGCGGGCGTGATGCGCACCGGCACCTCGAATTGCAGTCTGTCCATTCCCTGTCTCCCGAACTGGCGTGGCCGGAGCAACGCCGCTCGTTCTGAAAAGTTTCTTTTGCGGCCTTCTGACGCGCAAATGTGACATCAGTGCGATGAAGAATCGGTTCGCCGGTGCGGCAGATCGGCCTCAGTCCCCGTCGATAACCGGCTGCATTGCCAATGCCGGATTTCCACCTTATTGCCGGCCATCATAGCTGCCGTGGGCGAAAAACATGAGCGAAATCCGGGTCGAGTCTCTCACCAAGCGGTATGGCGGCACAACGGCGCTGGACGGTGTCTCGCTGGCCTTTCCGAAGGGTTCCTTCACCGCGCTGCTCGGCCCCTCCGGCTGCGGCAAGACGACAATGCTGCGCCTGATCGCCGGGTTCGAGGCGCCGAGCGAAGGCCGCGTGTTCCTTGGCGACGCGCTAGTCGCCGATCCGCAGCGGCAGGTGCCGCCGGAAGCGCGCAATGTCGGCGTCGTTTTCCAGTCCTACGCGCTGTGGCCGCATATGGATGTCGCCGAAAACGTCGCTTACCCGTTGAAAGCCAGGCATGTGCCTTCCGCCGGCATCCCGGCCCGCATCGCGGCAGTGCTCGATATCGTCGGGCTCGGCGGCTTCGCCAAGCGTCGCATCGACGAATTGTCGGGTGGCCAGAGGCAGCGCGTGGCGCTCGCCCGCTGTCTCGTCGCCGAAACCGGCATCATCCTGTTCGATGAGCCGCTCGCCAATCTCGACATGCATCTGCGCGCCGCGATGGTCGACGCCTTCCGCGACATCCATCGCCGCACCGGCGCGACGATCGTCTATGTCACGCATGACCAAGCGGAGGCGCTGGCGCTTGCCGACCGTGTCGCCGTGATGAGCAAAGGCAGGCTGGTGCAGGCGGCGTCCCCACAGGAGATCTATCGCTCTCCCGCCGATGCCGCGGTTGCCGGTTTCGTCGGCCGCGGCAGCCTGATTTCGGGCAACACCGTCGGCCATTCGGATCAGGCCTCGATCATCGATATCGCCGGCCACCGGCTCGCGGCGCGAAGCCACGACAAGCCGACCGGCGCGGTCAAGGTCCTGCTGCGCCCGGAAGCCCTGCGCATCGCGGCCGAGGGCCTGCCGGCAACAGTGCTGGACAGCGTCTATCGCGGACCGGTGCATGAGGTGCGGCTGGCGCTCGCCGAGCCCGGACAGCATCTGCTGGTCGACAGCACCGAGGCGCTGGCGGCGGGGCAGCTTGTGCATGTCGCGGTGTCCGATGCCTGGGTGGTGCCGAGCAGTTGATTAAGAGCAATTCCAGGAAGTGTGAGCGGTTTTCGGTCCGGAATTGCGTACAAATAAAAAGATCGGGCGGTTCGCCGTTTCCGTGAAACGGTGAAACGCCCTATCGCCAGGGCAATATCCCAGCCGGCAGACGGCGTCCGAGCCGATCGAGCGCCAAGAGCAGCACGACCACGACGACGATCGTGGACACCGCGATGGCCGCCGCCTGTGTGCCGAGCCCTGCCTCTTCCAGGCTGAACAGTACGACACCGAGCGTCTCCTTGCCGCTCGACCACAGCAGCGCCGAGACCGTCAATTCGTTGAAGGCGCTCATGAACACCAAGAGCCCGCCCGCGACGGCCGCGGGCGCAGCAAGCGGCGCCGTGATCGTCCAGAGCCGCCGGAACGGACCCGCGCCGGACACCGCCGCCGCTTCATCGAGATCGCGGGGAATTTGCCCGACCGCCGTCGTCACCGGTTTCATCGCCAGCGTCAGGAAGCGCATCGCATAGGCGACCAGGATGATCGACGCGGTCGCATAGAGGCTGCCGATCAGCGGCAGCGGACGCAGGAAAAGCAGGATGCAGGCGATCGCCAGCACCACGCCGGGGATCGTGTAAGGCAGGTCGACGATGCCGCCGAGCACGCGCCGCAAGCGCTTGTCGAAACGCTCGAGCCGTGCGGCCATCGGGATGACCCCAAGGGCAAGCATCAGAGCCGCGCCGCCGGCAAAGAGCAGCGAATTGCGGAAGGCTCGCACCGTGGATGCCTGCCGGACCAGAACTTCCGTATAGTTGGCGATCGTTGCCGTCCGCGGACCAAGCGGCACGCCGAAGGACGGCACCAGCGACGTCGCCAGCAGCGCGCAGGCCGGAAGAATGAGGATCAGGCCGATGACCAGCCAACCAGCGCAAGCAAGTGGCAGTCGGAAGCGGCCGAGCTCGAACCGCGCGGGCGTGCCGGCGACAACGCGATGCCCGGCGCCCCGCAAGGCCAGCGACTGGAAGACCATGCCGACAAGCGCCAGGGCGCCGACCAGCACCGATAAAGCCGCAATCTGCGGCAAGACGCTCGGCCCAAAACTCGACAGGTCCTGATAGATCAAGGTCGGCAGCGTGAGATAATTGGCCGGCATGCCGAGCAGAGCCGGTATGCCGAAATTGCCGACACCCGAGACGAAGGCAAGGGCGGCGGCGGCCACCGCATAGGGCCGCACGACCGGCAGCACGACGGTCCGCAGCACGCCGAGCGGCCGTGCGCCGCAAGACCGCGCCGCCTCGACCAGATCGCGCGGCACGCGTGATAGCCCTGCCCGCATGGTGATGAAGACGATCGGCGCGTGCTGGACGCCATAGAGGAGGATGATGCCGCCACGGCCAAGCATCGGATTGCCGCTGCCAGGCGCAGGCGCCAGCCCAAGCATGCCGAGCAGCGTGCTCGACGGGCCGAAGAGATGCAGCCAGGCGAGCGCCGTCACCTGCGGCGCGATCATCAGCGGCAGAAGCAGCAGGAAGCCGAGGATCTTTCGCCCTGGCAGATCGGTCATCGTCACCGCGATCGCGAACGGAATGCCGAGGCAAAGCGCCAGCAGCGCGCCGAGGAAGGCCGTATCCAGCGTGTGCCAGGTCGCCTTGAGCGCGGCGGGGCTGGCAAGCCGCCCTGCGAAGGCGGCTAAATCGACCTCTCCGCCGGGCGCGATCGCCGCAAGGACGAGACGCGCCATAGGCAGCAGGCTGAGCACCGCGATGACGGAGAGCACGGCCAGCGCCGACAGGCGCTGGCCGGATACCGGGGAAGACAGCGCGAAGCCGCCTGCCCGCGGCAACGCGGGGTTCGACCCGGCGACGCGATGTTCCGCGGAGGCCAAACTTGCCTTCCGCGCGCTTACTGGCTCATCACCGCGCTGAATTTTTCCTTGTTCTGCGCATCGTTGGTGAGCGCGGCGGCCGCATCATAGTCCAGCACCTTGATCGAGGCTCGGTCAGGATAGCCGGCCGGCAGCGCGACGTCGGCGCGAGCCGGGATGTAGCCCATCTTGGCCGCCACTTCCTGCCCGTCCTTCGACAAGAGGAAGTCGACAAACGCTTTGGCGGCGTCCTTGTTCTTGGCGGTGGAGAGGATCGCGACGGGCTCGGTGACGGCGGACACACCTTCCTTCGGGAACACGAACTCGACGGGCGCGCCCTTGGCCTTCTCACGGATCGGCATATAGTCGACGATCATGCCGAACAGCTTGTCGCCGCCGCTGACGGCCTTGAGCACGTCGCCGTTGCCGCCGCTGGCCTGGGCGCCGTTCTTGGCGAGCGCGCCGTAATAGTCCCAGCCCTCCGGCAAATTGCCCGTCAGCGTCACCGTGTGGATCATCGCCGCGCCCGAGGTCAGGGGGCTCGGCATCGCTATCAGGCCCTTGGCCTCGGGCTTCTTCAGGTCTTCCCAGCTCGTCGGCACGAAAGGCGCCTTGGTGTTGTAGACAATGCCGGTGGTAATCAGCTTGGTCGAGAAATAGGTCTTGTCCTTGTCGTAGAGCGCGGCGTCGAGGCCGTCGACCTTGGCCTCCGGATAGGCAAGCAGCCGCCCTTCCTTCTTCAGGCCTTCCATCGTCACGACATCGGCGATCAGAAGCACGTCGGCCTGAGGCTGGCCGGCCTCGATCTCGGCATGAAGCTTCGCCAGGATCTTCGGCGTGCCGTCGCGCACCCAGTCGACCTTGATGCCCGGGTTCTTGGCCATGAAGGCGTCGACAGTCTGCTGGGCGTCGGTATTCGGCTGGCTGGTATAGAGCACCAGCGTGCTGTCGGCGGCGGCGCCCGCCACGGTAGATGCCAGCAATAGGGCGGCGAGGACGATCTGGCGCATGGAAATACCTGTTGTTGATCAAGCTGAGGAAAGTCCGGCGAGCGCCGGGGTTGGAAAACCTGACTAAGGCCGCAGGATAACCATTATGTGACAGGACGACGCAACCCGCGCCGCCCTGCCCTGCTCTTGTTCGATATCGTCGGCGCTACTCGTTGGCCGGGTCAGTCTCGGCGTCATAGGCCATGCGGACAACCACCATCAGCAGATAGGCGGACGGCAGCGCGAAGATAGCCCCGAGCACGATCGCCGCCGTTCCTTCCATGCGAAGGGTAGCGGCGACGGCCCAGTAGACGGTGCCGATGCAGATTACCGCCTGAACCGCCAGAAACGCGGCCGCGGCAGCCGCGCGGGTGAGTGTCTTGAACGTCTTGATGCGTTGCATTGAAGAAAATCCAAACTGAAGCGCATGCGACCGGCGGACGGCCAGCGGCCGTCGCCGGGTCGCGACGCGAAGAGATATTTTGATTTGGATGCCGCGCCTTGCGGCTAAGGCCTTATGTGGCGGGCGGCGCGCGTGGCTGGTTGGTGCGCGAAGGCGTCGCGATTCCCGCCGCGGGCGTGACGCCGATCTCGGCCGGCAACGCTCGGCCGATAACCAGGAAATCGGCCGGGGGCTCGAGCGCGCCGGGATTGCCGCCGACGAGCTTTATCGGCAGCGGCCGGTTGGCCCTGACCTCAAGGGCCTGCGCCTTGCCGGTCGTCCTGAGCAGCGCGATCGTGTCGCCCTGGCGGGCGGCGCTGATGCTGGAGGGGCCCTGGAGCGAGACGGCTGATGCGGAGATTTCTGCCTGGGCGAAGCTGAGCAGCGCGAGCATCAGCAGCGCCATCAGGCCCGCAAAAGCGGTCCTGACCGGCAGCAGCTTCGATCTTTTGGGTTCAGGCGCCGTCAAGACTATCTCCGGATACCACAACCCGACCTAACCGATGGAATGGGCGAAGGAAAGCCGTAATGGAGGCCGCAATCGCACTTCGTCCTTGAACCTTGCGGCTTCCGGTGCCAAATCTGGAGCAGATTTTCGCATTCGGCTCCGTTGGAGCCCTCGCCGGCAAACGGACAAGAATGGTTACCTATCTCGACGCCTCCACCGCGCCCCTTCGAAACACGGGCCAGATCCGCCTTTATGGCGAGGAAGGCTTTGCCGGCATGCGCAGGGCCTGCGATCTCACCGCGCGCTGCCTCGACGAGCTCGTGCCGATGGTGAAGCCCGGCGTGACGACGGAAGCGATCGACCGCTTCGTCTTCGAGTTCGGCATGGACCACGGCGCTCTGCCGGCGACGCTTAACTATCGCGGCTACACCAAGTCGTCCTGCACCTCGATCAACCATGTCGTCTGCCACGGCATTCCCGACAACAAGCCGCTGAAGGAAGGCGACATCGTCAACATCGACGTCACCTATATCCTCGACGGCTGGCACGGCGATTCCTCGCGCATGTATCCGGTGGGCACGATCAAGCGGGCCGCCGAGCGCCTGCTCGAAGTGACTTACGAGTGCCTTATGCGGGGCATCGCCGCAATCAAGCCCGGCGCCCGCACCGGCGCTATCGGCGCCGCGATCCAGACCTATGCCGAGGCCGAGCGCTGCTCGGTGGTGCGCGATTTCTGCGGCCACGGTGTCGGCCAGCTTTTCCACGACGCGCCGAACATCCTGCATTACGGCACCGTCAATGAAGGCGTCGAGATGCGTCCCGGCATGATCTTCACCGTCGAGCCGATGATCAATCTCGGCCGGCCGCATGTGAAGGTTCTGTCGGACGGCTGGACGGCGGTCACGCGCGACCGCTCGCTGTCGGCGCAGTACGAGCACACGATCGGCGTCACCGACAGCGGCTGCGAGATATTCACGCTGTCGCCGAAAAAGCTCGACCGCCCCGGCCTGCCAGCCTAGAACTTCGACCAAGCCTGAGGGGGAGCGGGCGAACATGGGCAAAGTCGAGGACGAGCGGGCATTCTTTTCCGAAGGCTGGGTCGAGCCGCCCAAGACGGCGCCGAAAAAAGCCGCAGCAGCGGAAAAGCCACATTATCACGGCCATCGCGACCGCCTGCGCGAACGTTTCGTCGCCGGCGGACCGGACGCCCTGCCCGACTATGAATTGCTCGAGCTGCTGCTGTTCCGGCTGATCCCGCGCCTCGACACCAAGCCCATCGCCAAGGCACTGATCGCCCGCTTCGGCTCGCTGGCCGAGGTGCTGGGCGCACCGGCATCCTTGCTCGAGGAAGTCAAAGGCATCGGGCCGACGGTCGCGACCGATCTCAAGGTCATCGCAGCGACAGCCCAGCGCATGGCGCGCGGCGAGGTGCGCGGCCGCGAGGTCCTGTCCAACTGGACGCAACTGCTCGACTATTGCCGCTCGGCCATGGCCTTCGAGAACCGCGAGCAGTTTCGCATCCTGTTCCTCGACAAGAAGAACGGCCTGATCGCCGACGAGGTGCAGCAGACAGGCACCGTCGACCACACGCCTGTCTATCCGCGCGAGGTGGTGAAGCGCGCGCTGGAACTTTCCGCCAGCGCCGTCATCCTGGTGCACAACCACCCTTCGGGAGATCCCACACCTTCCCGCGCGGACATCGAGATGACCAAGCAGATCATCGATACGGCCAAGCCCCTTGGCATTGCCGTGCACGACCACATCATCATCGGCCGCAAGGGCAATGCTTCGATGAAGGGACTGCTGCTGATTTGAGGCGTTTGCCCGACATTTCGGAATTGCCGGGACATCGTCGCCTCATCAGATAGTCGGCTCTGGAATTTCAGCAGGAAATCAAGCATGATGGGCTTGGTATTTCCCCGAGGATGCTTCGCGCTTCCATGAAATACCGGAGGACGGGACATGGCCATCGCGCTTGTACTCGTTTTGATCGTCGTGGGCTCGGTGTTGTTCCACTTCCTGAGCCCATGGTGGTGGACGCCGATTGCGTCGAACTGGGACTATATCGACAACACCATCATCATCAGCTTCTGGATCACCGGCGTCGTTTTCGCCGCCGTTGTACTTTTCATGGCCTATTGCGTGTTCCGCTTCCGCCACCGCGAAGGCAACCGCGCCGCCTACGAACCCGAGAACAAGCGGCTCGAATCATGGCTGACGGTGGGCACCGCGCTCGGCGTCACCGCCTTGCTGGTCCCTGGCCTGTTCGTCTGGAACCACTTCGTCAACGTCCCACGCGAGGCGGCCGATATCGAGGTTGTCGCCCAGCAATGGCAATGGAGTTTTCGCCTGCCCGGCAAGGACGGCAAGCTCGGCACATCCGACACTCGCGACGTATCGGCTGAAAACCCGCTTGGCATTGCACCCGGCGACCCGAACGGCCAGGACGATATCGTGGTCGAGGCTGCAGACCTGCACTTGCCGGTAGGCAAGCCGGTCAAGGTCCTGTTGCGCTCCATCGACGTGCTGCACGATTTCTACATCCCGGAATTTCGCGCCAAGATGGACATGATCCCGGGTTCGGTCACCTATTTCTGGTTCACCCCGACCAGGACCGGAAGCTTCCAGGTTCTGTGCGCCGAGCTGTGCGGCCAGGGACATCCGCTCATGCATGGCGTGGTCATGGTCGACACCGAGCAAGACTATCTGGCCTGGCTCGGCCAGCAACAGACCTTTGCGCAATTGTCCGCGCCCAAGCAAACGGGCTCGGCGAACCAACCGTTAGAAAAGACGATGGCGTCCGGTTTGGACGTCGCGGCAAAACTCGAAACGCTCGAGGCCCGCTGAACAGGGCACGGAGTGCTCCCATGGTCGACGTCACACCCGCAGATGCCGTTCCGCCCGCCGAAGTCGGGGAGATGGAACTCTATCATCCGCACAGCTGGTGGACGAAATACGTTTTCTCGCAGGACGCCAAGGTCATAGCGGTCCAGTACTCGGCGACGGCAACCGCGATCGGGCTTGTGGCCCTGGTGCTGTCGTGGCTGATGCGCCTGCAGCTCGGCTTTCCCGGTACGTTCGACTTCATCACTCCGGAGGCTTACTACCAGTTCATCACCATGCACGGCATGATTATGGTGATCTACCTGCTCACCGCGCTCTTCCTCGGCGGCTTCGGCAACTATCTCATTCCGCTGATGGTCGGCGCCCGCGACATGGTCTTTCCCTATGTCAATATGCTGAGCTACTGGGTCTATCTGCTCGCCGTGCTGGTCCTGGTCTTGAGCTTCTTTGCGCCGGGCGGGCCGACGGGCGCGGGCTGGACGCTCTACCCGCCGCAGGCGATAATGACCGGCACGCCGGGGGGCCAGGATTGGGGCATCATCCTGATGCTCTCCTCACTCATTCTGTTCATCATCGGCTTCACCATGGGTGGCCTGAATTATGTGGTGACGGTGCTGCAGGGCCGCACGCGCGGCATGACCTTGATGCGCCTGCCGCTCACCGTCTGGGGCATCTTCACCGCCACCGTCATGGCGCTGCTCGCCTTCCCGGCGCTGTTCGTTGCTTGCGTGATGATGCTGCTCGACCGTGCCCTCGGCACCTCTTTCTTCATGCCTGCAATCGTCGAGATGGGCCAGCAGCTGCAGCACAATGGCGGCAGCCCGATCCTGTTCCAGCATCTGTTCTGGTTCTTCGGCCACCCGGAAGTCTACATCGTGGCGCTGCCTGCCTTCGGCATCGTGTCCGACCTGATCAGCACGCATGCGCGCAAGAACATCTTCGGCTACCGCATGATGGTCTGGGCCATCATCGCCATCGGCGCGCTGAGCTTCGTGGTCTGGGCGCACCACATGTATGTCAGCGGCATGCACCCCTATTTCGGCTTCTTCTTTGCCACCACCACGCTGATCATCGCCATACCGACTGCGATCAAGGTCTATAACTGGGTTCTGACCCTGTGGCGCGGCGACATCCACCTCACCATACCGATGCTGTTCGCGCTCGCCTTCATCGTCACCTTCGTCAATGGCGGCCTGACGGGCCTCTTCCTCGGCAACGTCGTCGTCGACGTGCCGCTATCGGACACGATGTTCGTCGTCGCACATTTCCACATGGTCATGGGCGTCGCGCCGATCCTGGTGATCTTCGGCGCGATCTATCACTGGTATCCGAAGGTCACCGGGCGGATGCTGGACGAGACGCTCGGCCGCTTCCATTTCTGGGTGACCTTCCTCGGCGCCTATCTGATTTTCTTCCCGATGCACTATCTCGGCTTGATGGGCATTCCGCGCCGTTACGCCGAACTGACCGACATGACCATCATGACGGAATCGGCCCACCATCTGAACTCCTTCATCTCCATCATGGCCTTCATCGTCGGCTTCGCCCAGATGGTGTTCCTGTTCAACCTTATCTGGAGCATCCGCCATGGCCGCGAGGCCGGCGGCAATCCGTGGCGGGCAACGACGCTCGAATGGCAGACGCCTGAGACGCCGCCGGCACACGGCAATTTCGGCAAGGAGCTGCCGATCGTCTATCGGTGGGCTTACGACTACAGCGTGCCGGGTGCCAAGGAAGACTTCATCCCGCAGAATGTGCCGGGCACCTTCGGCCCCTCCAGGGAGCCGGCATGAGCGTCATCCTGGTTTTCCTGTTGGTGATTGCCGGCTTTGCCGCTTGGTGGCTTTCGCACCAGCGGCTGACAGCGAAGCCGTGGCTGGAGCAAGGCATGGCCGGGGAGTTTGTAGGCTTCGACCGATCGGCCCTGCCCACCGCCAAGATCGGTCTCGGGGTCTTCCTCGCCGTCGTCGGCTGCCTGTTCTCGCTGTTCACCAGCGCCTACTTCATGCGCATGGGCCTGTCGGACTGGCGGCCGCTGCCGCTGCCGCGCCTGCTCTGGCTCAACACCGGCGTGCTGGTCCTGAGCAGCGTCGCGCTGCAATGCGCCGTCGTCGCCGCGCGGCGGGGCCAGGTGGATATGGCCAGGCTTGGACTTGCGACGGCGGGACTGACCGCCCTCGCCTTCCTCGCCGGCCAGTTGATGGCTTGGCGGCAACTGACCGAAGACGGCTACCTGCTGGCCTCCAACCCGGCCAACAGCTTCTTCTATCTGATCACGGCGATGCACGGCCTGCACATACTGGGCGGGCTGGTCGGCCTTGGCAGGACGAGCGCTGGCGCCTGGAACGGAACGCGGCCGGAGCGGCTGCGCCTCAGCGTCGAGCTCTGCGCCATGTACTGGCATTTCCTGCTTTTCGTCTGGCTGGCCATCTTTGCCCTGCTCGCCGGCTGGGCCGCGACGTTCATCGACATTTGCCGGCAATTGCTAACCTAGGAGGCAGGCGATGGCTGAGACGACGCATACCGGCCAGTTGAATCGCCCCGACGGCTGGCGCGGGATCGCCGCCGACTGGGCCTCGGATCAGCGCGCGTTCAAGAACGTGTCCTGGGGCAAGGCCATGATGTGGATTTTCCTGCTCAGCGACACATTCATCTTCGGTTGTTTCCTGCTTTCCTACATGACGGCGCGGATGTCCACGCGCGTGCCCTGGCCGAATCCAAGCGAGGTCTTTGCCCTTCGCATCGGCGGCTCGGAGATCCCGCTGATCTTGATCGCCATCATGACTTTCGTTCTGATCTCGAGCAGCGGAACCATGGCCATGGCCGTCAATTTCGGCTACCGCCGCGATCGCCGCAAGACCGCGATCCTGATGCTTTTGACCGCCGCGCTCGGCGCGACCTTCGTCGGCATGCAGGCCTTCGAATGGACCAAGCTGATCACCGAAGGGGTCCGGCCGTGGGGCAATCCCTGGGGAGCCGCGCAATTCGGCTCCTGCTTTTTCATGATCACCGGCTTCCACGGCACTCACGTGACCATCGGCGTGATCTTCCTGATCATCGTGGCGCGAAAAGTCTGGCGCGGCGATTTCGACATCGGACGACCCGGGTTTTTCACCAGTCGCCGCGGCCGCTACGAGAATGTCGAGATCATGGGACTCTACTGGCACTTCGTCGACTTGGTCTGGGTGTTCATTTTCGCCTTCTTCTATCTTTGGTGAGAAGGTGGCCTTTGTTGAGAGGCAGACATGGCTGAAGCAACCGCAAACGGTCTCGGACAACACGCACTGCATCCCCATGACGGAGCGATCGTCGCCAAGGCGGAGACGCATCAGGAGCACCCCATCAAGCTTTATCTGGTGGTCTGGGCGTGGCTGTTCGTTCTCAGCGCCTGCTCCTATCTGGTCGACTATTTCGGTCTCCACGGCTACCTCAGGTGGTCGCTGATCCTGATCTTCATGATGCTCAAGGCAGGACTGATCGTCGCCGTCTTCATGCACATGGCCTGGGAACGGCTGGCGATGATGTATGCAATCATCCTGCCGCCGATATTGGTGCTGGTTTTCGTGGCGATGATGGTCTTCGAGGCCGACTATACGCTGCTGACCCGTATCGCGTTTTTCGGGCCTGGCCCCTGACACCCTATACGGGCCAGCCGCAGTATGAGCAGCCGGGACGGCCGGCTCCGATGCCTTGAATAACAGGCCGCCGGCCCATTTTTGGTTTGGCGTACTCGCCGTGAACTCAAGCAAAGGACGCGGACAATGACGATAGCAAACAAACTGAGAGAGTTTATCGACGGCAAGGGCATCCCCTACGATACCGTTGGGCATCATCGAACTGCCACCAGCAGGCAGGCCGCCATTGCCGCGCACGTGCCCGGCAGCATCATGGCGAAATCCGTGGTCGTTCATCACGAACTCGGTTATGCACTGGCCGTGGTGCCAAGCACCCACAGGATCGAACTCGGCAAGCTGCAGGACGTCATGGACAAGCGCCTCGGCCTCGCTTCCGAAGACGAAGTTGTATCGCTTTTCGACGATTGCGACATCGGCGCCATACCGCCGATCGGTGCGGCTTATGATGTGCCGGTCATTCTGGACGAAAGCCTGCGCGATGCCGCCGATATCTATTTCGAGGGCGGCGATCACAAGACGCTTGTGCATGTCAGCGGCAAAGATTTCCGCAACCTGACGATGGACGCCCGCCAGGCGCGCTTCAGCCATCCGGCCTTCTGACGCACCGAGACTTTCGCCGGTGCGTCACGACAGGGCCTGCTTACGTCGACGTTGTGGGGGCGGCTGCCGGCTCTACGACCTTGCGGTAAACATGCCAGGTGGAGTGGCCGAGGATCGGTAGCACGACGGCCAGCCCTGCAAAAATGGGCAAAGAGCCGATAATGAGCCCAACGGCGACGACAAGTCCCCAGACGGCCATCACAATGGGATTGGCCAGGACCACGCGTACCGAAGTGTGGATGGCCTCATAGGCGCCGACATCGCGATCGAGCAGCAGCGGGAACGCGACCACGGTGGTGCACAACACGACCACGGCGAATAGGAACCCTATGGCGTGACCCAGCACGATCAAAGTCCAGCCGCGTCCGGTGGCGAATATTTGTGCTATGAAGCTGGACAGCGACGCCGGCGGCTCGGGACCGAACAGGTACTCATAGAAGAGCTTGGCGGTCAAAAGCCACGCGATGAAGATCGCAAACAGCATGATCCCGACCGCGGCGATGGCCGGCAGCGCCGGGGAGTTCCTGACCTCGAAAGCATGGCTCCAGGATGCATCGAGCCCGGCTTCCCGTCTGCGGCTGATCTCGTACAGGCCGATCGCCGCGAACGGACCGATCAGTGCAAAGCCGGACACCAGCGGAAACAGCAGCGGCAGCGCGTTTGCTCCCGATGTCCAGGTGGCAAGCACCACGCCGACCAGCGGATAGATCATGCATAAGAACACGATGTGCGAGGGTTTGACCATGAAGTCGTCGACACCGCGCCTGAGCGCATCGAAAAGATCGGAAATGCCGATCTTTCTCACTCTGGTATGCTCCAGCGTTTCGCTGGCGCCTGCAATCACGTGAAAGCTTGCCATGACCATTCCTCCAGACCAGGTCCGGCAAGGTCGCGGATTCGCGGTGCTTCCGCTTTGCATGGCTGGCCACGCAAACCGCGACCTGCACCGGCATCCAACATACTCCCTCGTGCCCGATTTGTCGTCTTTTCAATGGAAAAGGGTGCGGCGGCCGGCCAGGGCTGGATGCTGGTTCCAGAGGTTTTTTTGCGGTATTCTTGTACAGCGCTGCGCGCCCTCTGGAGCGCGCAAAGGACGCTGGATCACTTTGATTGGCGCTTGATCCTTTCCCGATTTTCGGGGTCATGCGCCCGGTCGAAGGCGAACATCATGGACACGCGGACGCTACTCATACTCGGCCTTGGCATAGTCATTCTGCTGGTGTTGGGATTCTTTGCGCTGCCGGCGTGACGGCGCGGACGCGACATTTCGGCAGCGCAACTGCCGGCGGCTTCGGTCGGCGAGCCGGCGACCGCCGACCGGGCTGGAGCGGGCTGCTTACTTGGAGAACTGTTTCAGGTAAGCGATAACATTGGCTATGTCCTGATCGTTCTTGAGGCCGGGAAACACCATCTTGGTCCCTTTGACCATCGCCTTGGGGTCGTGAAGATATTTTGTCAGCGTAGGCTCGTCCCATTTGATGCCGGATTTTCCGGCCTCGATCATGGCCGTGGAATAGGTGAAACCGGGATGCGTGCCCGCGGTGCGCCCGATGACGCCGTGCAGAGACGGGCCGACCTTATTCTGATCCTGGTCGGCAACGTGGCAAACCTTGCACTTGGTGAACACCTTCTCGCCTGCGGCGGCGTCCTGCGCCTGCGATGGGCTTGCAAAGAGGGTCGTAGCGGACAAGACGATGAAAAGCGCGGTTGCGCGCATGGCACTTCCTCCCGATCGTCGTTTACGTCGGACGATCCGCGCCACGCCAGCCCGCTGGCGTACCCTGCATGGCAGGCGTCCGCGTCTCTCCAGTGGAATTGCGGCACCTACATACCACAGAATTGACCCAATGGGTACAAAAAGCCAGTTTTTGCGAAGGTTTAGGCTGTGCGCTGAGGAGTAGCTGCCCAAAGGGCAAAAGCGTGCAAGCCTGTTCTGAACGGCAGCGATCAGGGCGGATCGGTTTTGCAGCTGGCCGCGATCTGCCCGATTGCCTCGGAGAGACCGGCGAGATCGAAATCGGCCTCGCCGCGGCCTGACAGCAGGCCGAAGCGCCATGACAGCGTCAGCCGGTTCGCCGAAACCAGACGCCTGATGCCGTCGTCTCCATCCCTGAACAGCCTTCTGCCGCGCGGGCCGACCGACCAGCTTTCATCGATTTTGCCGCCGCCATCGACAATGACGGAGATGGTGATTTTTCGGCTAGCGGAGACGGGGTCGTTGAGCTGGAGCCATTCGCTCCACCGCGGTTCGCCGTCAGGCCGGCAAGCCAAGGTGAGCACCGGGCTGTAGCCCAGGGCTCCGCCCCCGGTGATCAGCTTGTTGCTGGCGTGCAGCGATGCCGTGATCTGACCATTATCGCCGGCGCCGACGCTCCAATTGCCGAGATTCGGCTCGGCCAGCGCGGTGCCGGTTGCTGCGGCAAACAAGAGCGCCGCGGCGGCGACCACGTCTCTCATCATGAACCCCAGCCTCACCAATGCCTCCAAACACCCGCGAATGCGATGAAACGCAGATAATGTTCAACGGCTGGTATCGCCAGCAGCGGACCATCAAGACAGATTGCTTGTGTTGCCGCGCCGCCACAATGAAGCAGATCCTAATGAAAAGGCCGCCCGAAGGCGGCCTCTCTAAATCGCGATATCGAAACCCGTTACTCGGCTTCCTTGGCAGCCTTCTTCTTCGGCGCGGCCTTCTTCTTCGGCTCCTCGGCCTCGCCGGCGGCTTCGTCCGCCTTTGCCTCACTTGCCTTGGGTTCGGCCTTCTTCGAGGAGGCCTTCTTGGCCGGCTTCGCCTTGGTCGCGGTTTCGGCCTCTTCGTCGTCAGCCATCAGCTCGTCCTTGCCGACCTTGACGTCAGTGACCGAAATCTGGCCGAGCAGATAGTCGACGACCTTCTCCTCGAACATCGGCGCCCGCAGCGCGTTGATGGCTTCCGGGTTGCTGCGGTAGAACTCGAAGGCTTCCTGCTGCTGGTTGGCCGGGAAACGGCGCACCTGCTCGAACAGGCCGCGCTGCAGTTCCTCGTCCGACACTGTGACGCCGGCCTTCTCGCCGATCTCGGCCAGGACCAGGCCAAGCCGCACGCGGCGCTCGGCAAGGCGCATATATTCGGCGCGCGCCTCTTCTTCCGTCGTCTCTTCGTCGGCGAAAGTGCGGCCGGCAGCTTCGAGGTCGCGGTTGACCTGAGCCCAGATGTTGTTGAACTCGGCCTCGACGAGCTTCGACGGCGCCTCGAAGGAATAGGATGCGTCGAGCTGGTCAAGGAGCTGGCGCTTCACCTTCTGGCGGGTCATCGAGCCAAACTGGTTCTCGAGCTGGCCGCGCACGATCTCGCGCAGGCGCTCGAGCGATTCCAGACCGAGATTCTTGGCTGTCTCGTCATTGATTTCGAGCGCGCCGGGTGCCGACACTTCCTTGACGGTCACGTCGAACGTGGCTTCCTTGCCGGCCAGATGCGCCGCCTGGTAGTTTTCGGGGAACGTGACGGTGATCTGCTTCTCGTCGCCGGCCTTCGTGCCGATCAGTTGATCCTCGAAGCCCGGGATGAACTCCTTGGAGCCGAGCACCAGCGGCTGGTCGGTGCCGGCGCCGCCGGCGAAGGCCTCGCCGCCGATCTTGCCGACATAGTCGATGCTCACGCGGTCGCCTTCGGCGGCCTTGCCGGTCTTCGGCTCGTAGCTGCGCGCCGATTCGGCAACGCGCTTGACCTGATCGTCGACTTCCGATTCCGGCACGTCATAGACCTGACGCGTCACCTTGATGTCGGAGAAATCCTTGATCTCGATCGCTGGGATCACCTCGTAATTGAGGCTGAATTCGAAGTCGGCCCCGCCGGCCAGGATCTTCTCGGCTTCCTTCTCGTCCTCGGTCATGATCACTTCGGGCTGCATGGCGGCCTTTTCGCCGCGTCCCGAAATAATCGAACGCGTCGAGTCGTTGAGGATCTCGTTGACGACCTCGGCCATGAAAGACTTGCCGTACATCTTGCGCAGATGCTGCACCGGCACCTTGCCGGGGCGGAAGCCGTTGATGCGCACCTTGCCGCGGGCATCGGTCAGCCGCGCCATCAGCTTGGCTTCCATATCACCGGCCGGCACGGTGATCTTGATCTCGCGCTTGAGACCGGAGTTGAGCGTTTCGGTGACCTGCATCCTAGAACCTTTGTTTTCACCAATGAGACAGCCAAACGGTTTTAGCCGTTTACAGCCTGCCGGTATGATCTTGCCGGAAATGGCTTTTGGTACGGAACCCGGCGATTTGACCGCCGATGCGGTTCAAATTCCCCTGAATAAAGCTTGCAAAATGCGAATAAGCTCTTGTTTTTCCTGGAACTTTTCACATTTTGCCGAAGCGGAAATTCACGTTCCGTCACATTCGACACGCCTTTTGTCACAGGCTAGGCTAATTTTCAACTATCTTCGCTTCCAGCCCATAAGCATGGATTGAGACCCGACATTGACAGAATGATGGCTACATGGGATTGCCGGGGAAAGCGGATGTGGCGGAATTGGTAGACGCCCTGGATTTAGGTTCCAGTGCCGAAAGGCGTGGGGGTTCGAGTCCCTTCATCCGCACCACCTTTCGCTCTGACGAGCTTCGGGTGGCAGGCCACCCTGGAGATCAGTCACAGGCAAGGACCTTTCCGAAGCCTTGGCTAAAAGGACCGGAGCCATTTGGCGGCGCGAGCAAGGCCTTCATGCTCGGCTAGCTACGACCTTTTGCGCATCAAATGCACTTGAAAGAGCCCGTTAAGAGGTTCTTAGTTGCGACAGGCAGGTTGGGGCTCTGTCAGGTTGTGCGCATAGTTTCTCTGTTTCTGGGGGTCGGATCCGTCGTCGCGGCAGCGACGTCTCAGGTCAAGGCTTTGGAGTACACTCCGGCTTCTCCTCCGGGTCAGCGGCCAATGCTCGTTGTCTCCGGTGAGTTCGACGCCAATCAATCCTTAAATAAATTTAACCGCGCGGTTGTGAGCAGCGGAGCCAGGGTGATTGTATTTAACTCCCCTGGCGGCAACGTCGGGAGTGCCATTCGGTTGGGGCGTATGATCCGCGCAGCGGGATTGGATACGCTTCAGGTTCACCAACTGCAGTGCGCTTCAGCCTGCTCACTGGCTTTCCTGGGTGGCATCCACCGTTTCGCCGAACCACGTTCCATCGGCATTCACCGGGCATTTCTCAAACCGGCTGACGGGATGTCCACCCAGGAAGCCGAGGCCCGTGTCCAGTTCGGAACGGCCGCAATCATATCCTATGTCATCGAGATGGGAGTGGACCCCAAGCTGATCGAATTGGCTTCGACGTATGGCAAGCGCGACCTAAGATATCTATCGGCCGGCGAAATGGCTGAATTGCGTGTGACCAATGTTGCGGCGAACCAACCACCCACAGATACGTCGCAAGTGCCAACCGTGCCAAATCCGGTCCCGGAATCTGCTCCTGCACCCGAGGCCAGGCAGGAGCCGGAGAGCATTGCGGTCGCCTTCGTCAGGGATCTCATTGAGCATCACGGCGACAACGACGATTTCGCGATTGCCCAAGCCCAGGCGTCCTATGCTCCCAAAGTCGATTATTATGGCAAGCCGACGAGCTTGAGGTCGATCATTCAGAACAAGAGGAACTATTACAAGCAGTGGCCCGACCGCGTGTCTAACGTCCGCGATGAAAGCATTGCGGTGACCTGCGCCAACGATCGCTGCATGGTCTCCGGCGTCTACGACTGGGTTGTGCGCAGCCCTTCGAAGCAGGAAAAAGGCTCTGCCAACTTCAGCTATACGATATCGATCGGTCCCTATCCCAAAATCATCGCGGAGACCGGCACCATTCAACGTTAACCGGGACCATCATCAATACGGACTGCCGCTGACAACCACAGCCCTTGAACGCTCTAATAAAGCGGCTCCTCGAACAGCGTCTTGTCGCCGTCCATCAGCGCCTTGATCTGCGCCGTGCCGTCGGGCGCGAGCGCGAGCTTGATGCCGAATGGCCGCACGCGCATGTCGTCCTGGATCGCCACGCCTTCGCCTTCCGGCAGATAGAAGCGGTCGATCCCGTAGTCGGGCGCGACCGTCGCTTCCGGATCACGAAGGCCCCAGCCCTCCGCGACATGGCCGGCAATGTCCGCTTCGCCCTCGCCTGCCGGTGACGGCGCCTTGCCGAACCACGCCGCGGTCGGCTGCCAATAGCCCTCGGCGCCCTTCTTCAGCCGCACCACGATCGATCTGTCATCGCTGGTGAACTTGCCTTGCGGGATGTTGGCGATGAGCTTCACAGGGATGCGCGAAATGTTGTTGTTGAGCGAGGTATAGTCGCCGCGCAGAAGATCGCGCGGATCGACCGGTTCGACCTTCAGGAGCACTTCCCTGCCGTTGCGCAGGATCGCGGCGCGGCCGGCGATGATCCAGCTGAGGAAGCCGATCTGGACAAGCGCCAGCACCAGCGCCGAGATGATGAGTTTCTTGCCGGTCATGCCGCTGCTCCTGTCTCGGCAGGCGCTTTCATGCGCTTCTCGACGCGGATGATGATCAGCGCCAGGATGCCGAGCAGCACGGCCGCCGCCAGGAAGAAGCCGGCGGTATCCAGCATCGACCGCAAGGTTACGCCATAGATGATGGCGAGTTCGAAGGCGAAGCCGGCATAGGCCAGCCAGCGCAGCCCCCTGCTCTCGCGGCCCGCCAGCATGATCGCGGCGACGATGCCGGCGAGAGCCACGACGGAGGCGACGGCGAAACCGCTGTTGTAGGTGCTTTCATCCGCCAGATCGAACTGGATGATTGCCATGCCGGTGAGGAAGCCGAGCAAGGCGTGCAAGGGCAGCCGGCCACCCAGCCGAAGGATCCTGTCGATCGGGTCGCCGGCAAAGACCGAAGCGGCAAAGAGCAACGCCGATATGACGGCCAGCGAAATCGCCACCGGCAGCGTATCGTGATCCGTTGCCAACAGAACCAGATAGAGAATGATCGACACAATGATGAGGTGGCGCGCGGCCCGGCTGCGCGTCCAGAACGAGACGGCGAACAGGACGACCGCCATGACGACGAAGAGATGCGGAATTTCCGCGCGCCAGTAGAAGCCGAACCCCTTGAGCACCAGCCAGGCATCCGCGATGCCGACCGCAGCCACCGTCAGCGGGTTGGAACGCAGCGCCACCGCCGCCAGTGCCGTGCCCGCGCACCATGTCACCAGCGCCGAGGTCTCGTCGCCCGAGAGGTGATACATCTGGCCGATCAGCGCGATCGATCCGCCGAAAGCGGCGGCCGCGATAATCCACAGCGCCTCGCCCATCGCGGCATGATCGCGTGTCTTCAGCACCGCGCCGCCGACATAGCCGGCGAGGATGACCGTAAACAGCGCCGCCACGCGAGCGAGACGCGGGATGGTCTCCCAATTCGCGGCGACGAAGATCAGGATCGCGGCGCCGAACAGAAGCGCCGCCATCATCGCCAGGATGGAGCCGAAACTCAGCGACGCGCGCTCGTTGGCGGCGACGTCGCGCGTCAACGCCTCCGCCGTGACGGGATCGATCAGCCCGGCCTCCCGCCAGCGCGCGATATCCGCCCTCACCCGTGTCGCATAGCCCGCCATGCTTTCCCCCCGGCCCCGGTCATGTCCTTAGCCGAAACAGCCAAGCCGTTGACGCTGCGCCATTTTCCGATTCGGCCTTCTTTGTGACGCAGGCGTGAATGGCCGTTAATGTTGCATTGCACAATTTGCATTGCTGCCATGCGCCAACGGCACTTTTAAACCGATACGATCCCACCTATTTTCCGTTCGTACACAAACGGAATGACCCGAACTAAAGACGAAACGAGAACTACCATGAACCTGATCCGCAACTATCGCAACTGGCGCCGCTACCGGGAAACCGTTTCCGAGCTGAGCCGCCTGTCGAACCGTGAACTGACCGACCTCGGCATCAGCCGCAGCGACATCCACTACGTCGCCCGCAAGGCGGTCTAATCCGCTTCGGACCGCAAATGGTCCGAACCAGTTTTGAAGAGAGCAAGACAATGAACCTGATCCGCAGCTATCGCAACTGGCGCGTCTACCGCGACACCGTTGCTGAGCTGGGTCGGCTTTCGAACCGCCAGCTCCATGACCTCGGTATCGTTCGCGACGAGATCAAGATGGTCGCCCGCAAGGCGATCTAAGTAACGAATTTCGCCAGGGTCGACCTCCTCCCCGACCCTGACGGATACGGCCAACCCTTACCTCCTCCCAAGGGTTGACCACCGAAACGGCGCCCGCCGGACCTCCTCCCCCGGCGGGCGTTGTTCAGAAGCGAACGAAGTTCGTCTTCCAAGCGAACGTAGTTCGTCTTCGAAGGTTTCGCCCTTCTAAAAAAGGCGAAAGAGATTTCGTCAAAGCCGACCTCCTCCCCGGCGATGGCGAATATGGTCGATCTTCTCCTCCTCCCGAGGGTCGACCCCCAAAACGACACCCGCCGGACCTCCTCCCCCGGCGGGTGTTGTTGTTTTTGGCGCAGGCACCGGCCTGGCGCGTTTTCCGCCGGCAATTGCAATCGCGTCCTCAAGCGATTATTTCGGCGCTCATGAGCAAAAATCCCGTACACGTCATCGGCGGCGGCCTCGCCGGCTCCGAGGCCGCATGGCAGATCGCGCAAGCCGGCGTTCCGGTCGTGCTGCATGAAATGCGCCCGGTGCGCGGCACCGACGCGCATAAGACCGACGGCCTGGCCGAGCTCGTCTGCTCGAACTCGTTCCGCTCCGACGACGCCGAAAACAATGCCGTCGGCCTGCTCCATGCCGAGATGCGGCTCGCCGGCTCCTTGATCATGAGCGCCGGCGATGCCAACCAGGTGCCGGCCGGCGGCGCGCTAGCGGTCGACCGCGACGGCTTTTCCGACGCGGTCACAGCGAAGATCGAAGCGCATCCGCTGATCACCATCCAGCGCGAGGAAGTGCCGGGACTGCCGCCCAAGGATTGGGATCAGTCGATCATCGCCACCGGCCCGCTGACGGCGCCTTCGCTGGCGCAGTCGATCGCGGAGGCCACCGGCGCCGATGCGCTGGCCTTCTTCGACGCAATCGCGCCGATCGTGCATTTCGACACGATCGACATGAATACGGCCTGGTTCCAGTCGCGCTACGACAAGGTCGGGCCCGGCGGCACCGGCAAGGACTATATCAACTGCCCAATGGACAAGGACCAGTATCTCGCCTTCGTGGCGGCGCTGCTGGAAGGGCAAAAAACCGAGTTCAAGGAGTGGGAAGGCACGCCCTATTTCGACGGCTGCCTGCCGATCGAAGTGATGGCCGAGCGCGGCGTCGAGACGCTGCGCTACGGGCCAATGAAGCCGATGGGGCTGACCAACGTCCATAATCCATCGGTCAAGGCCTATGCGGTGGTGCAGCTTCGCCAGGACAATGCGCTGGGCACGCTCTACAACATGGTCGGCTTCCAGACCAAGCTGAAGCATGCCGAGCAGGTGCGCATCTTCCGCACCATTCCGGGGCTGGAAAACGCCGACTTTGCACGGCTCGGCGGCCTGCACCGCAACACCTACATCAACTCGCCGACGCTGCTCGATCCTTCGCTGCAGCTCAAATCGCGCCCCGGCCTGCGCTTCGCCGGCCAGATCACCGGCTGCGAAGGCTATGTCGAAAGCGCGGCAATAGGCCTGCTTGCTGGCCGCTTCGCCGCCGCAGAACGGCTCGGCCAGGCGCCGTCACTGCCGCCCGCGACCACCGCCTTCGGCGCGCTGCTCAACCACATCACCGGCGGCCACATCGTTTCGGACGACGAGCCCGGCAAACGCTCCTTCCAGCCGATGAACGTCAATTTCGGCCTGTTCCCGCCCGTCGAGCCGCCGAAGGCCGAAGGCAAGCGCCTGCGCGGCAAGGACAAGACCGTCGCGAAAAGGCACGCGATCACCTCGCGCGCGCTGGCCGATTGCAGGCAATGGCTGGGGTTGCCGGCGCGGGCCGAGGCGGCGGAGTAATTCGTGGCCAAGCGTTCCGGGATGCCGCAGCTTCTGCCGCCGGATTTGCCGAACCGTGACCAGCCTTTCGCAGGTGACTATGAGATTGTCTGGAGCATCTACATCAGATGCGGCAACCTGCAAAAGCTGCGTGCTGTTCACATACCGGCGCTTGAGGCGTTAATCGGCCAGCTCCATGGCGGCAAAGGTTGGCTGTACGAAAATGAAAACTACAACGAGAACCGCGACCGAAGCCTGAAGAGGATAATAGCTGTGCAGGGCCTTAAAGGCCCCTATACCGACCAGGTATTCCTCAGCTTCATTAAGACGCTCTACTCGCTGTCATCGTTTTGGGCCATCCAGGCCCGTCTCAATCCGTCACATCCTCAGGGCGTATACGCCAGCGCACGCTTCCAGCGAGAGAACCCCGGCTCGGAAGCGCCCGCCGTCGTGGACGCGCTGGTCGAACTGCAAGCCAATTTCACGGATGCACAGGGCGGCACCTTCAGCCGGATTTTCGGTACAACACGGCGCATCAGCGCTGCCGTGCCCGGGTGACAGCCCAGCCACAGGGTAGATTCGAATCCGGGCACCTTTGGCTGGCCTCGAGAGGGGGATGGATTTCGGAGCTGGCGCGAGACAGCGACTGACCACCCGAGACAATCCTCACTCCGCCGGCTCGGCACCCGCTGCCGGCAACCCCGGCTTCCCCGCCTCTCCCGGATTCCTCCGCACATAGGCCGCTTTCAGCGTCTCCGACGTATCTCCTGAGCCGTCATGGCTCCAGCCCGGCGGCTGAATCAGATAGTTCAGCCGCTGACGGAACGTCAGCTCGGGCGCCAGCGCATCCTTGAACATGCCGATCCATTCGTGGAACGCCACCTTTAGCGGGTTGAAGGTGCCGATATTCTTGACGATGCCGTAGCGCGGCCGGTCTTTCTCCAACTCCTCGACGAAAGTGCCGAACATGCGGTCCCAGATGATCAGCGTGCCGGCGTAATTGGCGTCGAGATAGCGCGGGTTGGTGGCGTGGTGGACGCGGTGGTGCGAGGGCGTGTTGAAGATGAACTCGAACCAGCTCCACATCTTGCCGATCGTCTCGGTGTGGATCCAGAACTGCCAGACGAGATTGAAGCCGAAAACGAAGGCGATCACCGCCGGATGAAAGCCGAGCAGCACCAGCGGCGCCTGCAGGATGAAGGTGAAGGTGAACAGGCCGGTCCAGCTCTGCCTCAATGCCGTCGAGAGATTGTAATGCTGGCTGGAGTGATGGTTGACATGCTCGGCCCACACCCAGCGCACCCGGTGCGCGATGCGGTGATAGACGTAGTAGCGCAAGTCATCGAGCAGAAAAGCGGCGACGAACACCCAGATCGACAGGCCGAGATTGAAGAAGCGGAACTGCCAGAGCCACAGCAGCGCCCAGTAGGACACCACGCCGAGCAGCAGGCCGGCGACGACATTGCCCGTTCCCATCATCAGGCTGGTCAGCGTATCGCGCGTCTCGAACGATCCCTTGGCGCGGCCGGTGCGCACCAGCCACAGCTCGATCAGAATCGCCGCGACGAAGAAGGGGATCGCAAGCTGGGTGACCTGCGGGAAATCATACTGATCCATCACGCCGCCTCCCGGATCCGATCATCGTTCTGCAGCGCCGCCGCTACGGCTCGCGCATCGGCTTCGTTGGCAAAAGCAAACCGCCCACCTTTCCAGGTGAAGTCCTTCAGCCGCAGCGACACCGCATCCCCTTCCCTGGCCAGCGCTAGAAGGTCTTGCGGCGTGACGATACGCGTCAGAAAACAATCGCCTATGCTCTGGACGATGCCGCAACGCTGCGCGCCGAGATCGAGAAAAGCGGTATGGTTGTCGGCTGTCAGCCGCACGGCTCCCGGCCTTTCGTCGGGAAAGTCCTCGGCAAAGCGTGCGAGCGCCTGATCCGCGCCGGCAAGCGTCGCGGTTGTCGTGCCGCCGGTGAAATGCACGGCAGCGACCGACAACGCGATGCCGAACACGACAAGAACGACCAGGACTGGCAGGCCCATGGAAAGGCGGCTCCTCCGGCGGCCCGCATTTCTTTGACGCGAGTCCACTCAAGAGAACCCCTAGCACGATTGACGTTTACGTCAAAGAGGCGCCCAGCCCCGCATCGCGTGACGCAGGAGCAGCCAGTGCCGGCGCAGGGTGGAGAGCGCTACCGTCCTGCTGAGCACCGAACTGCCCGCCTTTTCCATCTTGTCGAGATGGGCGCGCGTCAGCGCCAGCGGCAGGAATGCAGGGCGCAGCGAAACCGGAAGCCCCGGCGCACCCTTCTCGAAGGCATTGAGATGCTCCCGCGCCAGCGCGACCATCGCCGCCACCGCGCGCTCCGCGCCAGCCCCGCCCTCTCCTTTGACGAACTCTTCCGGCGTCGTGCCGGCCGCCGCCAGTATGTCGGCGGGCACAAAGCACTGGCCGCGCCGACGATGCAGCGGCAACAGAAGCAGCAGGCCGGTAATGGCCTGCGCACAACCGGCTCGTCCCGCCAGTTCGGCGAAGCCTGGCGCCGTGACCGGATCGAGCACCATGGCCACAAGCTGGATCAGCGCCGCGGCCGTTTCGCCGCAATAGCCCTCAAGGTCGGTCCGCGACGGCATCGGATCGTCATAGAGATCGAAGATCCGCGCCTCGAGCATGTTCTCGAAGGCAGCCTTCGGCAGATAATTGGCGGCGATCGTCGCGCGTAGGGCATCGGCAATCGGATGGCCCGTCTCGGCATCCCCTTCGGCCAAAATGACGTCGCGCCACCATTGCAGCCTGACCTCACCCGGCAGCGGCTCGTGGATGCGGTCGCGCACGCTCGCGACCTCGGCGTTGAAGGCGTAAAGCGCGAGCAGCGCGTTGCGCTTGTTGGCGGGCGCATAGAGCGCCGACAAGTAGCGGTCATGGTCGGCGGCGCGGACCGCATCCATGACGAAGTCGCCCGTCACGATGTTGGAAGCGCCGGCCATTCAGTCGACGGCGATCAGCGCCGCTGCCACGGCGCGGTCTTCGGCGAGCAGCACATTGTAGGTCCGCACCGCCGCTCCGGTCGACATCGGGTCGGCCGCGATGCCGACCTCCTTGAGTGCGGCGCGCAGCGCCGCCGGCAGCGGCCGCAAATCCTTGCCCATGCCGACCAGCAGGATCTCGACCTTGCCGGCCTCGGCGAACAGCTTGTCGAAATCGGCGGCCTTCAGCGCCAGCGGATCGGCGGGCTCCCACCCATGGATGCCCGACGGCAGGACGAGCAGCGATCCGCGATGCGACATGTCGGCAAAACGGAAGCCGCCATTGCCATAGGCTTCGATCGGCGCCTTGCCGGGGAAATGCGCCTCGCGGATGATAATGCCTTTGGCCATGGTCTAGAGCATGATGCCGAAAAATGTGGAGCGGTTTCCGGACGACATCATGCTCTATCTCTTTGATTGGGCGCAATTCCCGGAAAAGTACATAGCGGTTTTCCGCCCGGAATTGCGCGCGAACAAATACTTAGAGCGGTTCGGCGATTCCGTGAAACGCTGAACCGCCCTAGAGCCGGATGATTTCAGGTCGATTCGAACTGAATCATCCGGCGTTGACCGCGTCAGGTCGCCACGGGCTTGCCGTTCACCGGCTTCTTTTCCTCTTCGGTGGCGGCCTGCGGCCGCAACCGGAACAGGATCAGCAGCGGCGCCGCGATGAAGATCGATGAATAGGTACCGAACACCACGCCGAACAGCATCGCCAGCGTGAAGGAGCGGATCACCTCGCCGCCGAACAGCACCAGCGCCAACAGCGCCAGGATGGTGGTGACCGACGTCAGCGTGGTTCGAGACAGCGTCTCGTTGATGGCGTTGTTCAAGAGCTGCGGCAACGGCATCTTCTTGTATTTTCGCAGATCCTCGCGGACGCGGTCATAGACCACGATCGTGTCATTCAGCGAATAGCCGATGATGGTCAGGATCGCCGCCAGCGACGACTGGTTGAACTCCAGCCCGGTCAGGACGAAGAAGCCGATCGTCATCACCACATCGTGCACCGTGGCAATGATGGCGCCGACCGCGAACTGCCATTCGAAGCGGAACCAGACATAGAGCAGGATGCCGACCAGCGCGATCAGCATGGCGATCGTGCCCTGCTTGGCAAGCTCGCCGGACACTGTCGGTCCGACCACTTCGACGCGGCGGAAATCATATTGATCCTGCAGCTCGCCCCGCACCTTGTCGATGACGGTCTGCTCGGCATTCTCGCCGGCGTCCTGCGTGCCGACACGGATCAAGACGTCGTTCGGCGCGCCGAACTGCTGCACCTGGATCTCGCCGATGTTGAGCTCGGACAGCCTGTTGCGGATGTCGCCGAGATCGGCGTTGCCCTGCTTCGCTTGCACCTCGATCATCGAGCCGCCCTTGAAGTCGATGCCGTAATTGATGTCGATGGTCAGGAATCCGATCACCGACAGGACCGACAACAGGCTGGACAAAGCGAAGGTCCAGCGGCGGATGCCCATGAACGGGATCTTCGTGCCCGGCGGAATAAAGGTGACCGGGGCGCGCGGCAGTTCCTTCGGCCGGGCGCGGCGCAGCCAGATCGATACCAGCATGCGGGTGAAGGTGAAGGCGGTGAAGACCGTGGTCAGAATGCCGATCGCATAGGTGATGGCGAAGCCCTTGACCGGGCCGGTGCCCAGCCAGAACAGCACCACCGTGGCGATCAGCGAGGTGACGTTGGAATCGACGATCGTCGCCAGCGCCTTGGAGAAGCCGGTATCGATCGACTGGATCACCGAGCGGCCAAGTCGTCGCTCCTCGCGGATGCGCTCATAGATCAGAACGTTGGAGTCCACCGCCATGCCGATGGTGAGCACGATACCCGCGATGCCAGGCAAGGTCAGCGTCGCGCCGAGCAGCGACAGCACGGCCACGATCATCGCCACGTGGACGGCCAAAGCGACGTTGGCCAGGAAGCCGAGGAAGCCGTAGGCGACGAACATGAAGGCGACGACGAGGATCGAGCCGATCACGCCGGCGATTTTACCTGCATGGATCGAGTCCTGGCCAAGGCCCGGCCCGACCGTGCGCTCCTCTATGATGGTCAGCTTTGCCGGCAGTGCGCCCGCACGCAACAGCACGGCAAGGTCGTTGGCGCTTTCGGCCGTGAAATTGCCGGAGATCTGACCGCTGCCGCCAAGGATAGGTTCGCGGATAACCGGCGCCGAGATCACCTGGTTGTCGAGCACGATGGCAAATGGCTTGCCGACATTCTGCTGGGTCGCCTGGCCGAACCGCGTCGCGCCGCGGGAATTGAAGGTGAACGAAACGACCGGCTCGTTTGTCTGCGAATTATAGGTCGGCGTCGCCTGCGACAGGTCTTCGCCCGACACGATGACGCGGTTTTCGACGAGATAAGGAACGGGAGGATCGTCCTGCGAATAGAGGACGGAATCACCCGGCGGCGGACGGTTCTTGATCGCGTCCTGGACCGGCACCGACGTATCGACCATCTGGAACGTCAGCTTGGCGGTCTGGCCGATGATGTCCTTGAGCCTTTGCGGATTCTGCAGTCCGGGCACCTGAACTAGAATGCGATCGTCACCCTGCCGCTGCACGATCGGTTCCGTCGTGCCGAGCGCGTTGACGCGCCGCTCCACCACCTCGATCGCCTGCGACAACGCCGTCGACGTGCGGTATTTGATGCCGGCATCCGTGACGGTGAACTTCAGCAATCCGGGTTCGGAATCGTCGAGGGTCATCGACTGGACGGAGCCGCCGGTAAAGAGGCCAGCCGTGACCGGATTGGTTATCGGCTTCAACGCCGTTTTTGCGGCTTCCACCTGGCTCGGATCGTTGATGCGCACCTGCACGGTGCGGCCCGTGCCACCAAGTCCGGTATATTGGATCTTGGCGTCGCGCAGCAGCGTCCTGATCTCGTCGCGTGTCGTCTCCAGTTGATCCTTGATCAGATCGTTCTGGTCCATCTGGAGCAGGATGTGGGACCCGCCCTGAAGATCGAGGCCGAGCGTCATCTGCCGCTTCGGCACCCAGCTTGGCAATTGCGCCAGCATGCTTGCCGGGAAAAGGTTGGGCGCGGCAAGGATCACTGTGATGGCCACGGCGAGCCAGATCAGGATCATCTTCAGGCGCGAAAAATAAAGCATTCGTTCTTATCCGTTCAGGCGTACAAGCGGCAGCGTTCCGCCATCGAGAGGATTACTTCTTGGCGTTCTGGTTCGCCACGGGCTCGCCCTTGACGCGCACATCCGAGATCGTCGAGCGCAGCGCCGTCACCTTGGTTCCCCCGCCAAGGTCGATCTCCAGCTCATTGTCGTCGATCACCTTGGTCACCTTGCCGACGAAACCGCCGCCGGTCACCACCGTATCGCCGCGGCGCACCGCCGAGAGCATCTCCTGGCGCTTCTTCAGTTGCGCGCGCTGCGGCCGGATAATCAGAAAATACATGATCACGAAAATCAGGACAAACGGCAAAATCGAGATGAACATGTCTGGCGAAGCGCCGACGCCCTGGGCGTATGCCGGTGTAACGAACATCAAGAAACTCCTGGATGGTGAAATTCCGCCGCGGCCGCCCCGCGAAAATTTGGCCGGAATATAGTCGGTAAACTTGCCAATGCAACTGCGCTGCGAGCCCAATCCGTTGCTTTTCCAGCCGTTTGCGGCGTGCTAGAGCGTCGCAGCGGAAGCCGCTTCAAGGCCACCGAAAAGATCATGCTCCAACAAAAGCTTGGAGCTGGTTCTTGCAGCAATGTCATGGAAGCTGCTCCCGCACGCTGAAAGACCCCGACAAAAAGACCCAAAATGACCGACAGCCTGGACGCCTTGAACAAGAAACTCGACCGCCTGATCGAGGCGGTTTCCCGCCTCGCCCCGCCGCCCGTGCCGGAAACCGATCTCGGCGTGGCGGATTGCTTCGTCTGGCAGGCGGAGCCCGGCTATCTGGAACCGGTTCGCAAGGTCAACCGCGTCGACATCGGCCTGATCCGCGGCGTCGACCGCGTGCGCGACATCCTGCTCGACAACACCGAACGCTTCGCGTCCGGCTATGCGGCCAACAACGTGCTGTTGTGGGGCGCGCGCGGGATGGGCAAATCCTCGCTGGTCAAGGCCGTGCATGCCACCGTCAACGCCTCCGACAAGCTCGACCGGCCGCTGAAGCTGATCGAGATCCATCGTGAGGATATCGACACGCTGCCCAAGCTGATGGGTCTCCTGAAGGCGGCTCCATACCGCTTCATCCTGTTTTGCGACGACCTCTCCTTCGACCATGACGACACCTCCTACAAGTCGCTCAAGGCGGCGCTCGAAGGCGGCGTCGAGGGCCGGCCCGCCAACGTCATCTTCTACGCCACATCCAACCGGCGCCATCTGTTGCCGCGCGACATGATCGACAATGAGCGCTCGACCGCGATCAACCCGTCGGAGGCGGTGGAGGAAAAAGTCTCGCTATCCGATCGTTTCGGTCTCTGGCTCGGCTTCCACAAATGCTCGCAGGACGAGTATCTCGACATGATCGACGGCTATGTCCGCTATCACGGCCTGACGATCGATCCCGAGCAATTGCGCGCCGAGGCGCTTGAATGGGCCACTACGCGCGGCAGCCGTTCCGGCCGCGTCGCCTGGCAATTCACGCAGGATCTCGCCGGCCGGCTCGGCAAGCCGCTGAAGGATTAGCCTGACCATGATCCCGAAAAGTGGAGGCCGGTTTTCGGACAAGATCATGGTCAAGAACAAAAACTGAAAAAGCCCGCCCCTTGGCAGGGCGGGCTGAAGACGGCGGGCCGGACTGGAGGTCAGGCGGCCCGCAATTGTTCTTGTTCTATTCGACATAGCCCGACGGATCGACCGGGGCCGAGTTCTTTCGCACTTCGAAGTGCAGCTTGGGCGAGTCGGTGGTGCCGCTCATGCCGGACAGCGCGATCTCCTGGCCGCGCTTGACCTTCTGGCCGCGCTGCACCTCGATCGAGCTTGCGTGGCCATAGACGGTGACAAGGCCGTTCTCGTGCCGCACCAGCACGGTGTTGCCGAATTCCTTGAGGCCGTCGCCGGCATAGATGACCACACCGTTCTCGGCCGCCTTGATCGGCGTTCCTTCGGGCACCGCGATGTCGACGCCGTCCTTGCCGGAGCCGAAGCTGGAGATCACGCGGCCGCGCACCGGCCAGCGCATCTTGCCGATGCCGGTCGCGTCGGGCGCCACCGCGTCGTCGTCCTCGGCCTGCTGGATGACCTTGGCGTCCTTCTTCGGCGGCGTGTAGGAGGCAAGCGTCTGCGACGGCGTGGTCTTGGCCGGCGGCTGCGTCGTCGCCGTCGTCACAGGATCGACGGCGGGCTTGGCTGCTGCAGGCTTGGCGGCCGCCACGACAGCGCCGCCGGCCGGGACCTTGAGCGTCTGGCCGATCTTGAGCAAGCCGTCCTGCATGCCGTTGGCCTGCTTCAGCGCCACGACGCTGACGCCGGTCTTCCTGGCGATCGAGGACAGCGAGTCGCCCTGCTGCACGGTGTAGGAGCCGCCGGCGCCGGCCGGCTTGGCCTCGGCCATCTGCGGCGCGGGCTTCGGGTTCTTGGAACCCGCGGCCGCGGCCGACGCATCGACCTGCGCGGCGGATTTGCCGTCCTTGACCTTGGGCTGCTGCGGCAGCACCGCGACCTTCTCCGGAGCGGGCTGCTTCGGCGCGTTCGTCGGCTTACCTTCCGCAACCTTCGGCTCCGCCTTGCTTGAATAGGCATAGGCGGGGATGACGATCTTCTGGCCGCTACGGAGGCCTTTCTTCGGATCTATCCCGTTGACCTTGGCGATGGCATCGGCCGGCACATGGTAGTGCGCCGCCAGGCCTGAAAGCGTCTCGCCATCACGCACCACGATCTCGGTCGCATGCGGCGCAGCGCTCGCATTGCGCACGGCATCGGGCTCGGCGGTCTTGAACGGCTTCGCCTGGGCAACCGTGCCGGTGGCCGTCCTGTCGAGATGCGGCGCGGGAGCAAGCGCCGGAGCGGGCGCAAGGGCGGGTGCCGAAGCGGTTCGCATCGGCTTTGCCGGAGCCGGCGCCGACGGAGGCGGCAACTGCTGCGCCGTGACCGGCTCGAGGCTGGAACGGCTTATGGACTGGGTGTGGGTGCCGTCGACCGGCGCAGGCGCGACCGTGTCGCCCGGATAGGGCTGGTCGACATTCTGCTTGTTGATGATGGCACGCTGATTGTTAGTGGAGGATGTGAAAACATCATCGACACCGTTGAAGCGCATTGACTGGGAACTGCACCCGGCCGCCGCGCCGGCAATCATCAGGACAGCGCAACCGCGCGCCAGATTGCGTCTGTTTGCCTTCAAGTGATTGAATTGCATCGCACTAACCCGCACAGACCCGGTACAAACTGGTCATGATTAAAGCGCGTTAATGTTACCGGCCGGTTAACCCATTAGAATCCGGCGAAAATTTTCTTAAAACATTGGCGGAAATTTTGGCGAAGCCCGCAAGGCCCGCTAGATCACCGCTGCGACGCTACGCAGGATCGGCTGCAGCCTGACCATGCCGATATCCTCGCGCTCGAAACGGCTGCCGACCTTGGTGAGCTTGGCCAGCACCTGCTCGCCCTCCTCCGGGCCGATCGGCGCGATGACGACGCCGCCGCTCGACAGCTGGTCGAGCAGGAAGCGCGGCAGGCTGTCGAAGGCCGCCCAGGCGACGATGCGGTCGAACGGCCCTTCATTGGGCAGGCCATTCGAGCCATCAGCCTGGCGGACGATGACGTTGCTGATGGCGAGCGCCTCGAAACGCTGTTTTGCCTGCTCGGTCAGCGTCTTATAGCGGTCGACGGTGATGACGCGCGCCGCGAGCCTCGACATGACGGCTGCCGTGTAGCCCGAGCCCGTGCCGATCTCGAGCACGCGGTTGCCCGGCTCGATGTGAAGTGCCGCGATCACCGCCGCCTGCAGATCGGCGCCCTCGATCGCCTCGCCGCATTCGATCGGCAGCATGCCGTCCGACCAGGCGAGCGCATGGAACTGAGCCGACAGAAAACCGCGCCGCGGTGTCGCCTCGAAGGCCGCGACCAGCGCCTTCGGCGCCGTGCCCCTGCCCCGCAGCCTGAGCAGGAAAGCGGCAAACCCTTCGCGGTCGTCGATGGCCATGCTCATGCCGACACCCTGTTCATGACAACGCCTTGGTCAGTTGGTCGCGGAGTTCATGGGCGGTGAGGTCGAGCTGCAGCGGCGTCACCGAGACCAACCGGTTGCGCAGCGCGTAAAGGTCCGTGCCCTTCTTGCCTTCGACGGGCTCGCGGCCGAAGCGCAGCCAGTAGTAAGGCAGGCCGCGCCCGTCGCGCCGCTCGTCGACCCACAGGCTGTGCACCAGCTTGCCTTGCGAGGTGACGACCGTGCCCTCCACCTCGTCGGGCGCGCAGTTCGGAAAATTGACGTTGAGCAGCACGCCTTCCGGCAGCGGCGTTTCCACCAGGCGCTTGAGCAGCGCCGGCGCCAGCGCCTCGGTCGTCTCATAAGGAACGACGCGGTCCTCGCCGACATAGGAATAGGCCTGGCTGACCGCGATCGAGCGCACGCCGAGCAGCGCGCCTTCCATGGCGCCCGCCACGGTGCCGGAATAGGTGACGTCGTCGGCGATGTTGGCGCCGGAATTGACGCCGGACAGGATCAGGTCCGGCGGTCCGGGCAGGATTTTCTTCGTGCCCATGATGACACAGTCGGTCGGCGTGCCGCGCACGGCATAATGCTTCTCGCCGATCTTGCGCAGCCTGAGCGGCTCCGAGATCGACAGCGAATGCGCATAGCCGGACTGATCCTGCTCGGGCGCCACCACCCAGACATCGTCCGACAGCGTGCGCGCGATGCGTTCGAGCGACGCCAGACCCTCGGCGTGGATGCCGTCGTCATTGGTCAGAAGAATGCGCATCAAGTCACTTCGCTTCGATCTTGGCGAGACCACCCATGTAAGGCCGCAGCACTTCAGGAATGGTTACGCTGCCATCCTCATTCTGGTAGTTTTCGATGACAGCTATGAGCGCGCGGCCGACCGCGGTGCCCGAGCCGTTCAGCGTGTGGACGAAGCGATTGCCCTTGCCGTCCTTGTCCTTGTAGCGGGCATCCATGCGCCTGGCCTGGAAATCGCCGCAGACCGAGCAGGACGAGATTTCGCGATAGGCGTTCTGCCCCGGCAGCCAGACCTCGATATCGTAGGTCTTGCGCGCGCCGAAACCCATGTCGCCGGTGCAGAGCGTCACCGTGCGGAACGGCAGGCCGAGCCGCTTCAGCACTTCCTCGGCGCATTGCGTCATGCGCTCGTGCTCGGCAATCGAGCTTTCCTGGTCGGTGATCGAGACCAGTTCGACCTTGTAGAACTGGTGCTGGCGCAGCATGCCGCGCGTGTCGCGGCCGGCCGAGCCCGCTTCCGAACGGAAGCACGGCGTCAGCGCCGTGTAGCGCAGCGGCAGCTTTTCATGCGCGGTGATTTCCTCGCGCACGAGGTTGGTCAGCGACACTTCGGCCGTCGGGATCAGGCCGAGGCGGCCATCGCCATGCGGCGTGAAGAAAAGGTCCTCCTCGAATTTCGGCAGCTGTCCGGTACCGAACAGCACCTCGTCGCGCACCATCAGCGGCGTCTGGATTTCCTCATAGCCGTGCTCGGTGGTGTGCAGGTCGAGCATGAACTGGCCAAGCGCCCGCTCCAGGCGCGCAAGCCGGCTCTTCAGCACGGTGAAGCGCGCGCCGGACAGTTTCGCGGCACGCTCGAAATCCATCATGCCGAGCGCTTCGCCGATCTCGAAATGCTCCTTTACCCAGTTCGGCCGCGTCGGCACCTCCCCGATGATGCGCTTGACGACGTTGTCGTGCTCGTCCTTGCCGACCGGCACGTCCTCCAGCGGCACGTTGGGCAGCACCGCGAGCGCGTCGTTCAGCGCCTTGTCGAGCTCGCGCTCGCGCGCCTCGCCGTTCTGGATGAACGCCTTGATCTCGCTGACTTCGCCCTTGAGCTTTTCGGCAAGGGCCGCATCGCCCGAGCGCATGGCGTTGCCGATCTCCTTCGAGGCGGCGTTGCGGCGCTCCTGCTTGACCTGCAATTCGCTGAGATGCGAGCGCCGCGCTTCGTCCTTCGTGACCAGATCGTCGACCGTGGACTGCGCCTCGCCCGCCGACCACGAGCGCTTCACCAGCGCCTCGACAAGGGCCTTCGGGTTGTCGCGAATCCATTTGATGTCCAGCATGGTCGATCCTCAAAGCAATGCATGTCGCCCAGAAGTGTGTCGCGGTTCTGGGACAACGACATGCATCAAACCAAGACCTTAAAGCGCGTCGCTTGAATCTGTTTCAGCGCGGCGCGCTTTAAGGATCGAGGGCGTAAACCGCATCCGCCATCGATGCAAGACGGCGGATAAGCGCGCCGCCGCGATTTCCCGACTGGGAAACCCCGTTTAGGTCGACGAGGCGTCCGGCGTGTTGCTGGCGACGGAGTTCCCCTCCTCCGCCTGCTCGCGCGCCAGGCGGTCGCGTGCCTGGCTGCGCTCGATCATGCGCGACGACCAGATGGCGACCTCGTAGAGGATGATGGTCGGGATGGCGAGGCCGCACTGGCTCATCGGATCGGGCGGCGTCAGCACCGCGGCGACCACAAAGGAAAGCACGATCGCCCATTTGCGCTTCTCGGCCAGCGCCTGCGACGACAGCAGCCCGACGCGCGTCAAAAGGCTGGTCACCACCGGCAGCTGGAATACCAGGCCGAAGGAGAAGATCAGCGTCATGATCAGGCTCAGATATTCCGAAACCTTCGGCAGCAGCGAAATCTGCACCTGGTCGTTGGTGCCGACCTGCTGCATGGCCAGGAAGAACCACATCACCATCGGCGTGAAGAAGAAATAGACCAGCGAAGCGCCCAACAGGAACAGGATGGGCGACGCGAACAGGAACGGCAGGAAGGCGCTGCGCTCGTTCTTGTAGAGGCCGGGCGCAATGAATTTGTAGATCTGCGTGGCGATCAGCGGGAAGGCGATCACCATGCCGCCGAACATGGCGAGCTTCACCTGGGTGAAGAAGAACTCCTGCGGCGCGGTATAGATCAGCTCGACCTTATGCGGATCGAGTCCCGCCCATTGCGTCGCCCATTTGAAGGGGATGACCAGCAGGTTGAACAGACGCTTGGCGAAGAAGAAGCAGACGAGAAAGGCGACGAAGAAGCCGCCCAGCGACCAGATCAGGCGGCGGCGCAGCTCGATGAGATGCTCGATCAGCGGCGCCGACGATTTCTCGATTTCTTCCCTCTCCTTGTCGGTTACGCTCACTTGGCGGCTCCCGCCGTCTTCTTGGGGTCGGTTGTCTTCTTGGCGGCCGGCTTCTTCGCCGCGGCAAGCTTTGCCTCCCCCTTGCCCGCGGCCTTCCGGGCAGGCGCGGCGGCTTTAACCGCAGCCGGCGCGGCTTTGGCCGGCGCCGTTGCAGCCGGTGCCTTCGCCGCGGTGCCGGCCGTCCTTCCCTTGGCGGCCGTCGCCTTTCTCGCCGGCTGGGCCGGAACTGCGGCGGTCTCCGAAGCTGGTGCGGTAACGGAAGTGTCGGTCATGACAGGAAGGGTCGGTGTGGCCGGAGCAGGCTCGGTTCCGGTGACGCCGGGCATGTCCGTCGCGCCGTTCTTGAGCGGCTCGGCGGCTTGCGGCGTTGCTGCTGCCGGCGCCGCCGGATCGGCGGCGGGCTTCGGCTTCATCATCGTATCGACGCCGGCCCGCACATCGGCTGCGGCCTGCTCGAACGGATTGAGCTGCTTGCGCACCTCATTCATCGGATTGAGGCCGCGAAGACTGTCGATCGAGCTCTTCACGTCGTCGAGCTCGGCTTCCTTCAGCGCTTCGTTGAACTGCTTCTGGAAGTCGCCGGCCATGGCGCGCAATTTCGCCGCGGTGCGGCCGAAAGTGCGAAGCATGTTGGGCAAATCCTTAGGCCCGACGACCACGATCATGACGACCGCGATCACCAGCAGTTCGCTCCAACCGACTTCGAACATGACGATCTATTCCGACGCGTGCATGCCGCCCGCACATGCGAAGCGGTTTTGGGACAACGGCATGCTCAAAGCAACAACCCGAGATCAGCCCTTGCTGACCTTTTCCTTGGCCGGCGAAACGGTCTCATCGGCGCGGTGCTCGACGGTGCGCTTGTCGTCGACGTCGTCGTCAGCCATGCCCTTCTTGAAGCTCTTGATGCCCTTGGCCATGTCGCCCATCAGCTCGGGGATCTTGCCGCGGCCGAACACCAGAAGCACGATGACCAGCACGATCATCCAGTGCCAAATCGAAAATGAACCCATTGCTACTCTCTCTCGAATGTTTTCCCTGGCGATGATCTATGCGTTTTCGCCCGGGGATTCAAACACAACCGCAATGAAGTTGATAAAATGGCTAGCGGATGTCACGCACTTTCAGCGTGAGCGCCTTGCTACGAATCCGCGCAGGCCTTGCTAATAGACCATTCGTACGGCTTTTCGCTCTCACTCTTCCGTGACGCGTGGCGTCAGCAGCCCAAGTTCCTCGAGGTCGATATCGGTCAGCGCGTCCTCGTCCTCGGCGAGCGCGTCCGGGTCGGCAGGCGGCACCGGCATCGAGAAATTGGCCGGCATGCGCGTCGAAAGCAGGCCGGCGCCCTTCAACTCTTCCATGCCGGGCAGATCGCGGATTTCCTCCAGCGCGAAATGGTCCAGGAAAGCGTCGGTCGTCCCGTAGGTCACCGGCCGTCCGGGCGTGCGGCGGCGGCCGCGCATCCTGACCCATTCCGTTTCGAGCAGCGTGTCGAGCGTGCCCTTGGAGGTCTCCACGCCTCTGATGTCTTCGATTTCGGCGCGCGTGACCGGCTGGTGGTAGGCGATGATCGCCAGCACTTCGAGCGCCGCGCGCGACAGCTTCCTCTGCTGGACGGAGTCGCGGCTCATCAGGAAAGCCAGGTCGCCCGCCGTGCGGAAGGCCCAGGCGTCGCCGACCCGCACGAGGTTGACGCCGCGCTTGGCATAGATTTCCTGCAAATCCGCCATCGCGGCGGCGATGTTGACGCCTTCCGGCAGGCGCGCGGCAAGCTGCTTTTCGCTGACCGGCTCGGCGCTGGCGAAAACGATCGCCTCCGCCATGCGCACGGCTTCCGACAATTGCAGCCGCTCGGCGGGGTTTTCGAGGGAACCCTGTTCGGCCATCTCGTCTTCCGGCTCGTCCTCGACCTTGAACGGGATGACCGAGGCGTTGGCGCGTTCGCTCATGATACCACCTCGACTGCCCTGACCCCTTGCGCGCGGCCGCGCAGATAGATCGGCGCGAACACCTGTTCCTGCCGCACTTCCAATTTGCCCTCGCGCACCATTTCGAGCGTCGCCGCGAAGGAGCTGGCGATTGCCGTGCGTTTTTCTTCCGGCGCGGCAAGATATTCGATCAGGAAGCTGTCGAGCGCAGTCCAGTCGCCGACCGAGCCGACCAGCCTTGCCAGCACCTCGCGTGCATCCTTCAGCGACCACACGGCGCGCCGGGCGATCGTCACATTGTTGATCGCCTGCCGCTGGCGCTGCTGCGCGTAGGCGGTGAGCAGATCGTAGAGCGAAGCCGAAAAGCTGTTGCGCTTCTCGACGATGACCATTTCCGGCATGCCGCGCGCAAAGACGTCGCGGCCGAGCCGGTTGCGGTTGACCAGCCGCGCCGCGGCGTCGCGCATGGCTTCCAGCCGCTTCAGCCGGAATTGCAGCACCGCCGCCAGTTCCTCGCCGCTTTCGCCCTCCTCGCCCGGCTGTTTCGGGATCAAGAGCTTCGACTTCAGGAAGGCGAGCCAGGCCGCCATCACGAGATAGTCGGCGGCAAGCTCGAGCCTCAGTGCCCGCACCTTCTCGATGAAAGCCAGATACTGCTCGGCAAGCGCCAGGATCGAAATGCGCGCCAGATCGACCTTCTGGTTGCGGGCAAGATGCAGGAGAAGGTCGAGCGGGCCTTCGAAACCGGCCACATCGACCACCAGCGACGGGTCACCCGTCAGGCGTGAATCGTCGTTCTCGGCCCACAGACGGTCCATCGGTGCGGCCTTCGCGGCCTTGCCTTCCAATGTTTCCGCCACGTGCCTTTCGCCCCTTCGGTTCAGGCCACCGCTTCGAAATAGGTGGCAAATTCCGCGCGTATCGCCGTTTCGTCGGCGACGTCGCGATCCTTTATATAGGTCAACGCGCGCTCCGCGCGCTGCAAGGACTTGCCCGACAGCGCCGTCGTGCGCGACGCGATCCCGGACATTTCCTCGAAAACGCCGTTGCAGTGAAGGACGAGATCGCAGCCGGCCGCAAGGATCGAGGCCGCCTTTGTCGGGAAATCCCCAGAAAGTGCCTTCATCGAGGTGTCGTCGCTCATCAACAGCCCGTCGAAGCCGATCTCGCCGCGGATCACCTGACCGACGACCTTGGCGGACGTCGTCGCCGGGTTGTCGGGATCGACGGCGCTGTAGACGACATGCGCGGTCATCGCCATCGGCAGCTCGTTCAACGCCTTGAACGGGGCAAAATCATGCCGCCTGAGCTCCTCGAGCGGCGTATCGACGGTCGGCAGCGCGAAATGCGTGTCGGCAAAGGCGCGGCCATGGCCGGGAATATGCTTCATCACCGGCAGCACGCCGCCCGACATCAATCCCTCGGCCGAAGCGCGGCCGAGCTCGATCACGGCGTTGGGCTCCTTGCCATAGGCGCGCGCGCCGATGACGTCGCTGGCGCCTTCGACCGGAACGTCGAGCACCGGCAGGCAGTCGGCCGTTATACCCAGGCGGGAGAGATCGAAGGCATGCAGCCGCGCCAGCAGCCAGGCAGCGCGGCGGCCGGCCTCGCGATCGTCGCGCCACAGCGCACCAAGCGCCCCGCCCGCCGGATAATTCGGCGCCAGCGGCGGCCGCAGGCGCTGCACCCTGCCGCCTTCCTGGTCGATGAAGACCGGAGCGTCCGGGCGGCCGACGCAGTCGCGCATCGAGGCGACAAGGTCGCGGATCTGCGCGGCTTCGCCGATATTGCGTGCAAACAGGATGAAGCCCCAGGGACGTTCGTCCCGATAGAAGCGGACTTCGTCTTCGGTGAGGGATTTCCCGGCGCAGCCGAGGATCATGGATTTTGATTCGCTCATGCACAGAAGCTTAAGGCTTTGAGCGGGCAAAGGGAATCACCCCTGCCCTCGGACCAGACAAAGCCGGCAGCCGTCCACAACGAAAAGCCGGCGCGGCCTTTCGGCGGCGCCGGCTTTGAGACCAATATCCCGTTAGCGCGATACGAAACAGTTGCCGCCGGCCGCCTTGTAGCTGGTGCAAAGGTTGATCGCATCGTTGCGCGACTGGGCCGGCACGCGAACGCGGTAGAAGGTGCCCTTGCCCGCGACCTCGGCCTTGACGATGTTGGCGGTGCGCCCGGAGAGCACGCTGCCATAGCGGCGCTGCAGATCCTGATAGGTCGACTGCGCGCTCTCGACCGTCGGCTGCGAAGCGATCTGCATCGACCACGAGCCGCCGCCGGCGGCTGCCGCCGGATCGATGGAGGCGACCTGGTCCGGCTTGACCTCGCCGACAATATCGACCGGCTGGTCGGACGGGCGGGCCGGCGCCACCGGCACCGTCGCCGGGGTGTTGGTCGACTGCGCCTTGGCTTCGGCCTTCTTCGCGGGCTTTGCCGGCTTGACGGCAGGCGCATCCGCCTGGTCCGCATCCGAAGCCACGGTTCCCGTCTGCTGGCCGTCGGAGGCCGGCGCGACATGCTGCGGCGCCGGATCGGTCGGCTCGGCCGCCGCGACCTTCGGCGCGGCCGGGGCTGGATCCTCGCGCGGCACCAGCGAGCCGTCGGGCTTGACCATCATGGTCTTCACCTTGCGCGGTGCGACGGCCACCACGTCGTTGTTGGCAGTGTTTTCGGCATCCTGCTGCAACACCTGGGCGATGCGGTCTTCCGACTTCGGCGCCGGCGCTGCCGGCTGCGCGCTTGCCGGTGCGGCAGGCTGCGCGCTTTCGGGCACAGCGGCTTGTGCGACGCCGGGCAACGCGGAGCCTGCATTGTCGGCGGCATCGGTGCCAGCCGCGGCGTCCTTGTCATTGGGCGAAAGATCGACCACGCGGCTCTGCGGCGGTTCTTTCGAGGCCAGGTCCACGGGTTGCTCGGTGGTGTTCACCAGCTTCTGCTGTACCGGCTCGGCGGGTTTGGTCGCGCCGGCGCCCTTGGTCACCGCGTCGTAAACCTTGTTGTCCTGGTTCGGCACCACCGTGCCGCCCGGATTTTCAGGCTTCACCTTGATCGGCGAATTGTCGGCCTTGACGATCACCGGAGCCTCGCTGCCGCCTTTGCCGCCGAAGGAGAAGGCCAGAGCGCCAAGGCTGCCGAGAACCACGACGGCACCGACGAGCGCCGCGACCATCATGCCGCGCCGGCGCGGCTGCGCCGCCTCGCGCTCGGCAAGCCCGGGAATCGCCATCGCTTCCTCGAGCTCGGGGTCGTAATCGAGCTCTTCGCTGGCGAAGTCGTCCTGCTGCGAAACCGGCCGGCTGCCGGGCAGGTCGTCGGCGCCGTAATCGTTGGCGACGGCGAACGAAGCCGGGGCAACCGGCGCCGCCGGTGTCTCGGCGCGCAGGTCGCGACGGTTGTAGCCGTTGAAACCGGCATTGTAGGATTCATCGTCATAGCCGCGGTTCTGCACGGGTGCCGATGCGATCTCCGTCGCGTTCATATCGGTGAGCAGGCTGGCGAATTCCGCGTCGAGATCGTCGTAAGCGGGGGCCGCAGGCTGGTCCTCTTCGAAGCTCAACTCCGGAATGTCGAGGTCGTCCGCAAGCGCGACCACGCGCTCTGGAACATCGACGGTCTCCACATCCGGCACGTCCTCATGCCGAGGAGCCTGCGACGATGGCGTGGGCTTGGCGTAGGCGGAATAATCCACCGCCGGTTCGTTGCGGTAGGCAGGCGCTGCCATCTGAACAGGCACCGAAGGCGCTGCCTGCACCGGCGCCGAGGGCGCCGGCTGCGCTGGCGCCGGCTGAGCGGCAAAGGAAACCTGCACCGGCGGAGCTGAGGTCGGGGTCGAACGGCTCCACGACCTGGTTGGTTCCGTGGGCGTCGAATGCACCCAATTGGAAGAATTTGCCGGAGACCTCGTCGTAGTGGCTGCCTCCTGCTCGGCCTCAATACTCCGGGCGAAGGCAGCGCCAAAATCGTCATCAAAATCGTCGGCCTCGGTCTTGGCCGGGGCCGCAAAATCCTGGCGATCGAGCTCGCTGGCGAGCAAGTCATCCAGGTCGCTTTCGACCGGCTGAGCGGCCTGCCCGTTCTGCGCCGGCTGATGCTCGTCGAGATCCCAGTCGAGATCGTCGGCTACCGCCTTCCCGCTCGCATGGCTCTCGGGTTCCGCAACCGGCCGTGGGGCGGGAGCAGGCTCCTTGATCGCCGGCATCGGCCGCGCGGTCATGGCGCCGAGCAGCGCATTGAGCTCGTCCTCCAGGCTACGCTCGCTGACGGCCGGCTTCACGGGCTCAACGGCGGCGACCGGCGCCACCGGAGCAGCGACGACGGGAGCCGGCTCAACCGCAGCCGGGTGCAGCGCGGCAGCTGGTTCGACGGCCGGAGCTTGCGGCTCCTCGTTCAGCGCATCGCGGAAGCTCACCTCGAAATCGTCCTCGAGGGTCAGCGCGGCGGAAGGTTCGGGCGCGACAGATTCGGGCTCAGCGACAAACTGGGCCGTCTCGACCGGCGCCTCGACCGTCGGCGCCGGCTCGTCGCCAAGCGATAGCTCCGGCTCCTGAATATCTTGAGCCTGGCCGAAATCCATATCGGCATCGGCCATCGCCTGCTCGAAATGACCGTCGAGATCATCCTCGGAAATCAACGGGGCGGCTGCATGAGCTTCGACCGGCTCAGCGGCCTGCGCGTGCTGCTCCGGCTCGTGGCTCCCAAACGACAGCTCGTCTTCGAGCGACATCTGGACCGCATTGTCGAAATCGGCGTCGAACGCCTCCTCGCTCGCGGCCTGCACGGCTTCGATGGCGTCCTGACGGGCGTCGGCCGCCCGGTGATAATCGAGGTTGGCCGGCTCGTGATGGTCGAACTGGAAATCCTGGTCCAGCGAAGCCGCCATTTCTTGATCGATCGGAAGCTCGTCTTCGAGCGGCGAGATATCCAGCGAACTGGCGACCGCCCTGTCGAAATCATCGTCGAAAGCCACTTCCGGCTCGGGAGCTGCCTGTGGCTCCGGCGCGAAATGCGGCTCAGACGCGAAATGCGCCTCTGGCGCGGCTTCCGCCTCCGGCGCGAGATGCGGCTCAGATGCGAAATCCGGCTCCGGCGCACGGGCCACGGCGAAGTCGGCGTGATCCGCTGCGTCGTCGAATACGAAATCCTGCTCGAAGGAAGCGGTAAGCTCGTCGTCATTCGCGGCAGCGCTGGCAGCCTCGAAGGCCGGCTCATGTCCGATCTGATGCGGTGCGGCCTGCTGGGTGGCCGGCGCGCTTGCCTCGACGGAATCGAACTCGCCCATCAACTCCTTCTCGAGGTCGATGTCGAAATCGTCAGCCTCCACAGCCTGACTGGCGGGCATGGCCTTCTCGACCGCGGGGGCCGGCTGCCTCACCGGCTGGCGCGGGTCGAAACCCATGATCCGGGTCAGTTCCGCGAACGGATCATCGTCGGCGATGTCGTTGTGGTCGGCTACTTTCAGCGGGGTTCTGTCTGCCATTATTGTTCCCGAACTCGCACACAGTCGGACGCCATGGACGTCGCGCAGGGTTGGCCCTTACCAGCGCAATGTGGGCAAAAGGTGACAGGTTTTTTAGTCAAACCTAACGCATTTCAGTGGGCGCGTCTGCCCCGATCAGCGTCAGGCCGGAGGTCAAAACATCCGAAACAGCCTGCACCAGCCCTAGTCTGGCATAGGTTGATTCTCGGTCGTTAACCTTAACAAAACGTAAGTCTTGATTGTCGTTGCCGCGATTCCATTGCGCATGGAAGCTGGAAGCCAGATCATAAAGGTAGAATGCGAGCCGGTGCGGCTCCAGCGAAAGCGCTGCGGACTCGATCAGCCGCGGGTATTCAGCCAGCTTCCGGATCAACGCGATTTCGCCCTCGTCGGCCAGCGCAGCCACCGAGGCCGCGAGCCGGTTGCGGTCGAAATTCGCCTCGCCGAGCTGCTCGCTCGCCTGCCTGAAGACGGAATGGCAGCGCGCCGAGGCGTATTGCACATAGAACACCGGATTGTCCTTCGACTGCTCAGTGACCTTGGCGAAGTCGAAATCGAGCGGCGCGTCGTTCTTGCGGTAAAGCATCATGAAGCGGATCGGGTCGCGGCCGACCTCCTCCACCACGTCGCGCAGCGTGACGAAATCGCCGGACCGCTTCGACATCCGGACCGGCTCGCCGTCGCGGAACAATTTGACGAGCTGGCAAAGCAGCACGGTGAGGTTGACCGTGTCGCCGGCAACCGCCCGCGCCAGCGCTTCGAGCCGCTTGACGTAGCCGCCATGGTCGGCGCCGAGCACATAGATCAGATCGACGAAGCCGCGCTCGACCTTGTCCTTGAGATAGGCGACGTCGGCGGCGAAATAGGTGAACGAGCCGTCGGACTTGACCAGCGCCCGATCCATGTCATCACCGACCGCGGTGGAGCGGAACAGCGTCTGCTCGCGGTCTTCCCAGTCGTCCGGCTTCTCGCCTTTCGGCGGCGGCAGCTTGCCCTTGTAGATATGCCCCTTGAGCGTCAGGTCGGCGATCGCCGCCCGGATCTTCTTCGCGTTGTCGGCATGCAGCGTGCGCTCGGAGAAAAACACGTCGTGATGCACGTTGAGCAACGCCAGATCCTCGCGGATCATCGCCATCATCGCATCGACCGTGCGGTCCTTGACGATCGCCAGCGCTTCCTCTTCCGGCATTTGCAGCAGGTCACGGCCGAATTCCTTGGCCAGCGCCTGGCCGACAGGGACCAGATAGTCGCCGGGATAGAGACCGGACGGGATCTCGCCGATGTCGTCGCCGAGCGCCTCGCGGTAGCGCAGGAACGCAGAGCGGCCGAGCACGTCGATCTGCGAGCCGGCATCGTTGATGACATATTCCTTGGTCACGTCGTAACCGGCGAAGGCCATCAGATTGGCGAGCGTGTCGCCGACCACGGCGCCGCGGCAATGGCCGACATGCATCGGGCCCGTCGGGTTGGCCGAGACATATTCGACATTGGCCTTGCGACCGCCGCCGATGGTCGAGCGGCCATAATTGCGCCCCTCGCCGAGCAGCGCAGCCAGATGCCCGTGCCAGAACGCGTTCTTGAGCCGGAGATTGACGAAGCCAGGGCCGGCAATCTCGGCCGAGGCAATATCGGCGTCGGCTCGCAGCGCTTCGGCGAGTTTCTCGGCAAGTGCGCGCGGGTTCTGGCCGGTGGGTTTGGCCAGCACCATCGCCGCGTTGGTGGCGAGGTCGCCATGGCTGGCGTCGCGCGGCGGCTCGACCGCGATACGCGACAGGTCGAGGGCGGCCCCTTCCTTGTCCTTCAGGTCAAGGGTTTCGACGGCCTTTACGATCCGCGCGTTGAAATCGGCGAAGATATTCATTGGAAGTGCTCTGGGCTTTAAGAGACGACCGGCCTAAGGGCCGGCAAAATCGAGGCTCGCCCTAGCTCAAATCGGGCGTATGGTCAAACAGACGCCGGTGTTCCTTCAAGGCATAGGTGTCGGTCATACCGGCCAGGAAGTCGGCGACGCTGCGCGCCTTGATGCGATCCTCGGCCTTGTCGAGCCCTTCGCGCCAACCATCGGGCATGGCGCGCGGATCGGCGAAATAGACGTCGAACAGCTCGCGCACGATGCGCTCGGCGTCCGCCCGCACCCGCATCACTTCCGGGTGCCGGTAGAGATGCTTGTAGAGGAAAGCCTTCAATTCCTTCTCGGCCGCGGCCATGCCTGCCGAAAACGTCACCAGGGTCTCGCCGGCTGTCCGCACCGCATCGGCGCTGTCCGGTTTCAGACGCTCGATATTGGCGGTGGTCGATGCGATGACATCCTCGACCATCAGCGTGATCTGCCGGCGCATCAGCTCATGGCCGGTGCGGACATCGTCGAGCTGAGGGTATCTGGCGCGCACGCCGTCCAGGATCGAGCCCGGCAGGCCGACCCCTTGCAGCATGTCCAGCGTCAGCAGGCCGGCGCGCAGGCCGTCATCTATGTCATGGGTATTGTAGGCGATGTCGTCGGCGATCGCGGCGCACTGCGCCTCGATGCCGGCGAAACAGTCGAGCTCGAGGTCGTGCAGTTCCGAATAATCGCGGATCGCCTGCGGCACCGGCCCCTTGAGCCCCTTCCCGCTCGCGTCGGTCAACGGGCCGTTATGCTTGACCAGCCCCTCCAGCGTTTCCCAGGTGAGGTTCAGCCCGTCGAATTCGGCATAGCGCCGCTCGAGCCGCGTCACCACGCGCAGCGACTGCGCGTTGTGATCGAAGCCGCCCCAGGCCGCCATCTTCTCGTTGAGCGCGTCCTCGCCTGTATGGCCGAAGGGCGTGTGGCCGAAATCGTGGACAAGCGCCACGGCCTCGGCGAGGTCCTCGTCGCCGCGCAACGCCCGCGCCAGGGCGCGGGCGATCTGCGCCACCTCGATCGAGTGCGTCAGCCGGGTGCGATAATGGTCGCCCTCATGCGCGACGAAGACCTGGGTCTTGTGCTTCAGCCGGCGAAAGGCGGTGGAATGGATGATGCGGTCGCGGTCGCGCTGGAAGGGCGTGCGCGTCGGGCTTTCCGGCTCCTCGAACAGGCGGCCGCGCGAGCGCGCCGGGTCGCTCGCATAGGCCGCGCGCGGCCGGTAGCCGAACCCGATCTCGCCGAGAGCATCCTTGCCCTGCCGCTCGTCCATTGACCCACCAGTTGACTTGGCCCCGCCCGCTTCATACCTATCATGGGAAACCGAAAGCAAGGTGACGCCGATGGGCGCGGATGCCAAGACTGCCATGAAGGTCGAAATGACCGACGCCGCGGCAAAGCGGATTGCCAGGATCGTTGCCGGCGAGCCGGGCAAGACCGCTCTGCGCGTCTCCGTCGAAGGCGGCGGCTGCTCCGGTTTCTCGTACAAATTTGACCTGGTGGGCCACCGCAACGATGACGACGTCGCCATCGAGAAGGACGGCGCGACCATCCTGATCGACGATCTGTCGCTGGTCTATATGGGTGGCTCGGTCATCGATTTCGTCGACGACCTGATGGGCCAGTCCTTCCAGATCCGGAACCCGAACGCGGTCGCCTCCTGCGGTTGCGGCACGAGTTTCTCCATTTGAAGACATGAAGCCGTTTCTCGAGGCCAACGAGGATCCGGTCACGGTTCTTGTTGCCCGCGAGATGGAAGCCACTTCCGATGCCGACATCGTCGATTGGGCTGGCCGTCACGTCGCGCCACTAAGCTATGCCGACGACGCCGACTATCTCCAGCTGGTGCGCTGCAACCCAGGAAATGCGGTTGCCCTTGGAAAAGCGCCTAGCCATCTGGCGTCGCTCGTCGTGCGGAGGTTCCCTGATTTCAATTGCGACTCTGCGAAAGCCGCCGAGATAGCGCGGCAGGTGTTCCTGAAGCGCATCCGCACCTACCTTCATGGCGACGTCGAACCGCTCCAGATCTGCCGAATGGTCCGCCTCATAGAGGAAAAATACGACTATCCGAGCTGGCTCGGCGGCCTCTACGACGCTTGTGACTGGATGGATGAACGCACGACCCGCGACCAGGCGTTGCATCTCAGGAACGCCATCGAGCAGATCCTCTCAGATAATGGCAGTACTCAACTTCCGGAAGCGGTTGAATGAGCAACGTCGGCGCGGTCCGTCAGATCGCGCTCTCGGCCGGCCGCGATCTCGACGCGACGCTGGCCTTCTGGCAGAGCGTGCTCGGGATGAGCGTGCACGCCCGCTATGACCCGCCAGGCATGGCCTTCATCCTGGCCGGCGACGTGAGGCTCCTCTTCACCGACGGCGTTCCCGCCGGCACCGTCTATCTCGACATCGCTGGCCTCGAAGCCTTCCATGCGCAGGCGAAAGCCGCGGGCATTCCCTTCACCGCGCCGCCCACGATGGTCCATCGCGACACCGAGGGCCGGTTCGGTCCGGCGGGGGAAAGCGAATGGATGGCCTTTCTAAAAGACCCGGCAGGCAATACGATTGGGCTTGTCGAACGCCTTCCGTCCGAACCGCATTGGGGCCGCCCATGAAGATCGTCACCTGGAACATCAACGGCGTTCGCGCCCGCATCGGCAACCTCACCCACTGGCTGACCGAAAGCGCGCCGGACATCGTTTGCCTGCAGGAGATCAAGACGGTCGACGAGCAGTTCCCACGCGCCGAGATCGAGACGCTGGGCTACAACGTCGAAACCAACGGCCAGAAGAGCTTCAACGGCGTCGCGATTCTGTCGAAGCTGCCTTTCGACGAGGTCAATCGCGGTCTGCCGGGCGACGATGCGGACGACCATGCCCGCTTCATCGAAGGCGTCTTTTCAACCGATCAGGGCGCCCTGCGCGTCGCTTCGCTTTATCTGCCCAACGGCAATCCGGTCGACGATGAACGGAAGTTTTCCTATAAGCTCGCCTGGATGGCGCGGCTGGAGCGCTGGGCGGAAGAGCGGCTGCGGCTCGAGGAAGCACTGGTGCTGGCCGGCGACTACAACGTCATTCCGGAGCCCGCCGATGCCCGGTTTCCCGAAAACTGGCTGCGCGACGCGCTGTTCCAGCCGCAGACGAGGCAGGCCTTCCGCCGGCTGAAGAATCTCGGCTTCACGGAAGCGGTGCGCTCCGTGACCGACTCGGCCGGCGTATACACTTTTTGGGATTATCAGGCTGGCGCCTGGCAGAAGAACAACGGCATCCGCATCGACCACCTGCTGCTCTCGCCGGAAGCCGCCAACCGCTTCTCGTCGGCTTCGGTGGAAAAGCACGTCCGCGCCTGGGAAAAGCCGTCTGACCACGTGCCGGTCGCGATCGAACTCAGCCTGCAACCCGCCTGAGAATTTCCAGCCCTTAGAGCATGTCTCCCGAAAGTAGAACCGGTTTCGGGGCAAAGACATGGGTAAAATCAGGAATCTCAAGCGCAGGGAGCGAACCTGAAAGATCGCGACCCGCTTTAGGACCCAGATATCGCCACAAATCCCATCTTTGATGCGAATTGCTGTGGGGGTTGAATGGCGATCCGAATTCTTTTCAGGCTGGTCGGCCTTGCTTTTGCGCTTGCCGCGCCGACGCTGGCGCTGGCGGCGCCGACCTGTTTAGCAAACGGCAAATCGTTCAATCTCGGCGAGACGGCGTGCCTGACGCTGAACGGCGAAAGTCACCTCGCCCGCTGCGACATGGTCCTCAACAACACGTCCTGGACGAAGATCAAGGATGAATGTCCGGGAGACGCGCCGAAACCGCACCCGACATCGATCTCGACTCCGGCGCCCGGCCCGACGCCGACGGAGCCGACCGAGAACTGAGGCGCTGCCGATCTCGCCCATAGATGGGGGGATTGTCGGCGCTTACTGGTCGCCGTTGTTGCCCTTTGTCAGGATGTCGTCGGCGAGCGAGATCGCGGTCCGGCGATCGGCCTCACCGGCCGCGGCGAAAGCCTCCTCCTGCATGCTGCGGATCCAGGGCTGGTCGGCGGCCGGAGCCCGCTCAAGCGCGGCCGTCATCATCGCCAGGCCGCGCACGATCTTGCCGCTCTGGAACAGGAGATTGCCGAGCGTCGCCTGCGCGCCGGCATGGCCCTTCTCGGCCGCCAATTGCAGCCAGCGGCCGGCCTGCTTGACGCTGGCCTTCACGCCGCCCTCGCCCTTCAGGAACATGCGGCCGATCTCGAACTGCGCATTCGGGTTGCGGTAGTTGGCGGCGGCGCGCATGTAATACTCCTGCGCCGCGACATCGTTCTCCTCGACCGGCGTGCCGGGAATGCCCTTGCGCAGATAGTCGCCGAGCGCCACCAGCGCGTCCGACACATAGCTTTCTTCCGGCGAGCCGGGCTCGACATCCTGGTCGACGATCTCCGAGAAGAACTTGAAGGCGGCATAGTCGTCGCGCGTCACCCCGTCGCCTTCGGCATACATGCGCGCAAGCTTCCAGGTGGCACCGATCTGGCCGTTTTCGGCGGCGTATTTATAGGCCTCGACCGCCTGGTCCTTGTGGCCGCTCTTGTAAGCGGAGAAGCCGAACTGGAACACCGCCCAAGGGCTCGACTGCGGCTTCACGCCGGTCTTGTCGTCGAACACCTTGTCGTCGAAGGCCATGGCCTGCCCGACGGCGCCCAAGGTCGCAAGCGCGACCAGTGCCGAAAAGACAGACGACCTCAACACCTCAGATGTCCGCATAGCAGTGCGTTTCTTCCGCCGCACCCGGATGGGTCACCGCACCGTCGCGGGCCGACCCTACGGTCTGCGCATATTTCCAGATCACGCCGGACTGATAATCGGTCTTGCGCGGCTTCCATTTCTTTGCCCGGGCCGCCAGTTCTGCGTCCGACAGGGCCACTTCGATGGTGCCCTTCACGGCGTCGATCGAGATCACGTCGCCATCCTTGATCAGGCCGATCGGCCCGCCGACCGCCGCCTCCGGCCCGACATGGCCGATGCAGAAGCCGCGCGTGGCGCCGGAGAAGCGCCCGTCGGTGATCAGCGCCACCTTGCCGCCCATGCCCTGACCGTAGAGCGCCGCCGTCGTCGACAGCATCTCGCGCATGCCAGGACCGCCGCGCGGCCCCTCGTAGCGGATGACGAGAACCTCGCCTTCCCGATAGCTGCGCTGCGTGACTGCTTCGAAGCACTCCTCTTCCGAATCGAAGCAGCGCGCCGGGCCTGAGAATTTCAGTTCCGACATGCCCGCGACCTTCACGATCGCGCCTTCGGGGGCAAGGTTGCCCTTCAAGCCCACAACGCCGCCTGTCTTGGTGATTGGCCGATCAGCGGGACGCACAACATCCTGGCTCTCATTCCAGGAAACGTGCTCCATATTTTCGGCCAAAGTGCGGCCGGTGACCGTCATACAGTCGCCATGCAGATAGCCGTGGTCGAGCAGCGTCTTCATCAGCAGCGGAATGCCGCCGGCCTCGAACATGTCCTTGGCGACATATTTGCCGCCGGGCTTGAGGTCGGCGATATAGGGTGTCTTCTCGAAGATCGCCGCCACGTCGAACAGATCGAACTTGATGCCGGCCTCATGTGCGATCGCCGGCAAGTGCAGTGCCGCATTGGTCGAGCCGCCGGTGGCCGACACCACGGTCGCGGCATTCTCCAGCGCCTTGCGCGTCACGATGTCGCGCGGCCGGATATTTTTGGCGATCAGCTCCATGACCTTTTCGCCCGAGGCGAAATTGAAGCGGTCGCGCATCTCGTAGGGCGCCGGCGCGCCACAGGAATAGGGCAGAGCCAGGCCGATCGCCTCGGCGACGGTGGCCATGGTGTTGGCCGTGAACTGGGCGCCGCAGGAGCCGGCCGAAGGACAGGCCGCCTGCTCGATCTCGAGCAGCTCGGCGTCGCTGATCGATCCTACCGAATGCTGGCCGACCGCCTCGAACACGTCCTGCACGGTGATCTGCCGGCCGCGATAGCTGCCGGGCAGGATCGAGCCGCCATAGATGAAGATCGACGGCACGTTGAGGCGCACCATCGCCATCATCATGCCGGGCAGCGACTTGTCGCAGCCGGCGAGGCCGACCAGGGCATCGTAGCAATGGCCGCGCATGGTGAGCTCGACCGAATCGGCGATGACCTCGCGCGACACCAGCGAGGACTTCATGCCCTGGTGCCCCATGGCGATGCCGTCGGTGACGGTGATGGTGCAGAACTCACGCGGCGTGCCGTTAGCGGCCGCAACGCCCTTCTTGACCACCTGCGCCTGGCGCATCAGCGAGATGTTGCAGGGGGCAGCCTCGTTCCAGCAGCTGGCGACGCCGACCAAGGGCTGCGCGATCTCGGCCGCCGACAGGCCCATGGCATAGAGGTAGGAGCGATGCGGCGCGCGCGCCGGACCTTCGGTCACGTAGCGGCTGGGCAGCTTGGCCTTGGAGATTACCTTGGCGTCCATATTCGTCCTTGCCGCACACCCCGCGGCCGGTCCCATCGCCGCGCCAACCTGGCACGCATCCCGAGACCTATATCGGGTGCTCCGGGTTTATGGCGGGAAATGGGCGGTTCCCTCTGCCTGACTTCTACAGCAGGGGTTGTTCAGAAAGTGTTGCCAAAACGTCACAATTACACAGGGCGGCGGCGCTGCAGCGAATCTGCAGCAGTGGGCGGAAAGGCGAAGCCAAAGCATCAGCTTTGCAACAAAAAAGGCCGGGAAAGCCCGGCCTTTTCGGTGAATTTTCAGAAGCTTAGAACTTGATCTTAATTCCACCGTTGATAGCGGTGACGAGGTCGTTGCCGAAATCATAACTGGCGTCGTCGCCAATTATCTTGCCGTTCGGGCCGATCACTGTACCGGAATGACCGCTGGTCATCACGCCGATTGCACCGGCCAAACGAACCTCGATGTTGGGCTGGGGGGTATAAGCGACGCCGCCGCCGACAGTCCACGTGTCGGTCTGCGCGCCGTAACCATGCGAGGTGCCACGATCCCAGGAGAGCTGACCCGCAGCGCTCCACTGGTCGTTGAACTTGTGCCCGATGCCGCCCGAAACAGTCCAGCCATCACGATACATCAAGTCGAGCGAAGTCACCTCTGCCGGTGAGTTGCTGAAACAAAGCGAGGACGGAACGCCAACCGGGCAGATCGGCACGCTTTGCAGCGTGCTCCAATTGGTCCACTTGATCGAGCCGAAGGCCAGCCAACCGGGCGCGACGCCGGACTGGAGTTTCAATTCCACCACATCCGGCATGTACTGCGTCGACCCGTAGATCGGGATCGTACCCAAGCCGACGTTGGTCAGGTCCAGTGTGCCTTCGATATTGTCGAGTTTGACCTTGGAATTGTAGACAAGGCTAGCGCGCAGCGCGATATCCGGGATTTCATAGGCGACACCGGCACGCCAGCCCCAGCCACTGCTTGTCAGATCGACGCGGCCAGTTCCCCCGAAGTCGGGCACGAACGGCGACACGAGGTCTTCCTTGAAACCGTAGACCTTCTGATAAAAGACGCCGCCGATAAAGCGGAGCTGACCCTTCCCCGCGTCAAACTTGTACGAGCAGGTTGCCGCGTAGTTGTCGCTCTTGATGTCGGTTTCCATGTTGGAAAACGCACCGTTCCACACACCGGGCGCCGTATGCGCGCCCCAAGGCTGCGAGTAGTCGACCATGCAGTCGACGCCCTGGACAACCTGGGCTTTGACGCCGATGCGCGGCACCCAGTAATCCTCGGATCCCTTGGCCGAGGAACCAAAACCAAGGTCGGCTCCTCCCGGCCCCCTCGCATTCTTGTACTTGCGATCCGGCATCACATAGGTCGCTTCGGCCTCGGTCGCGACCGGCGACGGATCGAAAAGCAGATCGATGTCGTAGCCGCCACGCTCCAGGCCGCCGGCATGCGCGGGATGCATCGCGGCCCCGATCAAAGCGATCGAAAAGCAGCCTGCCCCCGCCAGAGCTTTGAGCCGCAAAATGTTCATGGAAATCCCTCCCCGAATACAAGCGGCTCAAGCTAGAACCAATTCGGGTTAATGACGCAACAACGATTTCAAGGGCTGTACATGTACATCTTGACAGCTCGTATTTTTGCCATGGTCATCGACGCGGCAATTGGCGCTTAAATCACGCCAACCGGCATCGAGCGATCAAAAAAATCCGCAAAAACCACCCAAAACAGGGCAAAACCGGCCGATTTCCGGGCTGTCAGGCCCCATTGTTACATTATGGCAACAATGGGGCGCAAACTTTCCGTTTACGTCAAAATTAACGCAGCGGCACGCTCGTTTTCGAGGCAGCTCACGTACCGGAAAGCACCTCTGAAGCGGCAGCGAATCTTGCCCTCAGCCGGCGTCGCGGACCCTCGCCAAAGCCACCGAAAGCTTCTCCTGCGCCTCGCGATATTCGTCGAGTTTCTCGCGCTCGGCCTCGACCACTTCTTCCGGTGCGTTGGCGACGAATTTATCGTTCGAGAGCTTCTTGTGCAGGCGCGCGATCTCCTCGGTCACCTTGGCCAATTCCTTCTGCAGCCGCGCGGCCTCGGCCTGGAGGTCGATCAGGCTGCCGAGCGGCAGGCTCACCGTCGCCTCGTTGAGCACGATCTGGGCCGAGCCCTTCGGCGGCGCGTCGGCGAGCGCGATATCCCCGACGCGCGCCAGCCGCTTAATCGCCTGGGCGTGACGCTCCAGCCGCTCTTGGGTCAGCGTGTTGGCGCCCATCACCATCAGCGGCGCAATCGCCGCCGGCGGCACATTCATTTCCGAACGCACCGAGCGGATGCCCGAGACAAGATCGACCAGCCAGTTGATATCGGCGGCTGCCTCCTCGTCCTCGAAGTCGGGCGACGGCCAGGCGGCGTGGCAAAGCAGCGAGGAACGCTCCTTGCCCTCGCCAGCGGTCTGCGCCCAAAGCTCCTCGGTCATGAACGGCATCATCGGATGGAGCAGCTTATAGATCTCGTCCAGCACGAAGGCGACGCAGGCCCGGCTTTCGGCCTTGGCGGCTTCGTCGGCGCCCATGAATACCGGCTTCAACAGTTCCAGATACCAGTCGCAGAACAGGTTCCAGACGAAGCGGTAGGCAGCAGTCGCCGCCTCGTTGAAACGATAGCTGGTGATGCCTTCGGTGACGGCGCGCGCCGCCCGCGTCAGCTCGGTCAGAATCCAGCGGTTGACCGGCAGCTTGGCATCGTTCAGCCAGAAAGCGTCGTCGCGCGCCACTTCATTCATCTCGGCGAAGCGCGTCGCGTTCCACAGCTTGGTGCCGAAATTGCGGTAGCCGGCGATGCGGGCCGGATCGAGCTTCACGTCGCGCCCTTGAGCCGCCATGACGGTCAGCGTGAAGCGCAGCGCATCGGCGCCATATTCGTCGATCAGGTCGAGCGGATCGATGACGTTGCCTTTCGACTTCGACATCTTGGCGCCGTTCTTGTCGCGCACCAGCGCATGCACATAGACGGTATGGAACGGCTCCTCGTCCATGAAGTGCAGGCCCATCATCATCATGCGGGCGACCCAGAAGAAGATGATGTCGAAGCCGGTCACCAGCACGTCGGTCTGGTAATAGGTCTTGAGCTCCGGCGTCTGGTCGGGCCAGCCGAGCGTCGAGAACGGCCACAGCGCCGAGGAGAACCAGGTGTCGAGCACGTCCTCGTCGCGGGTCAGGATGTCGCCCGGCTGGAAGTTTTCGAGCTTGTCCTCGACCCAGGCCTTCCATGGCCCTTCCAGCGCAAGGTAATATTCGATGGCGGCGGCCAAAGCCTCTTCCTCGGTCTTCTCGACGAAGACGTGCCCGTCCGGTCCATACCACGCCGGGATCTGGTGGCCCCACCAGAGCTGGCGCGAAATGCACCAGGGCTGGATGTTCTCCATCCAGTCGAAATAGGTCTTTTCCCAGTTCTTCGGCACGAAGTTGGTGCGTCCCTCGCGCACCGAGGCGATCGCCGGCTTGGCGAGCTCGGCAGCGTTGACGTACCACTGGTCGGTCAGGAACGGCTCGATCGGCACGCCGCCGCGGTCGCCATGCGGCACGGTGTGCCGGTGCGGCTCGACCTTCTCCAGAAAGCCGCCGGCTTCCATCAGTTCGACGATCTTCTTGCGGGCAGTGAAGCGGTCGAGCCCGTCCAACTCGTCCCACACCGCCTGGCGCTCGGGCGTCACTTCGAGACCAGCGAGGAAGTCCTCATTGTCCTTGAGCTTGATGGCCGCTTCGATCGTCAGGATGTTGATCGCCGGCAATTTATGGCGCTTGCCGACCTCGAAGTCGTTGAAATCATGCGCCGGCGTGATCTTGACCGCGCCGGAGCCTTTTTCCGGATCGGAATACTCGTCGGCGACGATCGGAATCTTGCGGCCGACGATCGGCAGCACGACGTTGCGGCCGACCAGATCGTTGAAGCGCTCGTCATCGGGATGCACGGCAACGGCCGTGTCGCCGAGCATCGTTTCGGGGCGCGTCGTCGCGACTGTGATGAAGGTCTTCGGGTTCTCGGGGTCGAACGCCTCGCCTTCGATCGGATAGCGGAAGTGCCAGAGATTGCCGTTCACCTCGTGCTGCTCGACCTCGAGGTCGGAAATGGCGGTGAGCAGCTTCGGGTCCCAGTTCACAAGGCGCTTGTCCTTGTAGATGAGGCCTTCCTTGTAGAGCGTGACGAAGACTTCCAGCACCGCCTTGGACAGGCCCTCGTCCATGGTGAAGCGTTCGCGCGACCAGTCGGCCGAGGCGCCGAGCCGCTTCAGCTGGTTGAAGATCGCGCCGCCGGATTCGGCCTTCCACTCCCAGACTTTCTCGATGAATTGCTCGCGCGTCAGGTCGCGGCGGTGGATCTGCTTTTCCATGAGCCGGCGCTCGACCACCATCTGCGTGGCGATGCCGGCGTGATCCATGCCGGGCTGCCAAAGCACGTTCTTGCCGCGCATGCGCTCGAAGCGCACGAGAATGTCCTGCAGCGTGTTGTTGAGCGCATGGCCCATATGCAACGAGCCGGTAACGTTGGGCGGCGGGATGACGATGGTGAAGGCTTCGGCCCCTTCCTCCGCGCCGGCGCCGGCCCGGAAGGCGTCGGCCTCTTCCCAGATTTTTGCGATCTTCGGCTCGACGGCTTTGGCGTCGTATGTCTTTTCAAGCATGGAGGAAGTCCGGACTGTCGGGAACAAGCGTCCGGTGTAAATCGGAAGGGCTTGGCCGAGTCAACCGCGAGAAGCTGCGATCGCTGCTACAGATAGGATTACCGCAGCCAGCGGCAATCCCGCCTGAGCCGGGACAACGGCACACCCAGCCCAGCCCCTTAACAAAAGCGCCGCCCCGAAGGCGACGCTTTCAGCCTGCCCAGTCCGGCGGCTTTACTGCGCCCCGCGCGCCACGCGCTCGATCTCCTCGCGCACCAGCCTTTCGACCAGCGTCGGCAAATTGTTGTCGAGCCAATCCTGCAGCATCGGCCGCAGCATCTCCTCGGCCATCTCGTCGAAACCCTTCTTGCCGCGGCTGGCGAAAGCGTCGGAAAGCTCGCCGAAGGCCGCGGCGACCTGCCGGCCCGTATGTTCCGAAAGGATCGCGGGCCGAGCCGGCTGCGCCTCCGGTTCGGATGCCCGCGAGCCGCCGGCTTGCGCGGATGCAGCCGCCGGTCGAAGCTCTTCCTTCTCGATGTCGACCTTCTCGATCTCGACCCGCGGCGCGGCTTCCGGCGCCCGGGCGCTCGGCTTCGCGGTGACCGTGCTGCCGCCCGCCGCCGCGATTTCCCGCCGCCAATCGGTCACGATGGTCTCGGCGCTCTGCGTTGCGTTTGCCGCCACGGGCTTGCTCGCGGCCGGCGACGCGCTCGATTGAGCAACGCTCCTGGCTCCGACCTCCGACAAGGTGGTCGGCGCGGGCGCCGCCTTGGCAGGCTCGTGGCGAGCCTCGGCGCGCGCCGGAGCAGGATCGGTCGCGGCAAGCTGGGCCTGCACCTCCGCCAGCGTCACCGGCTTGCGGGCGTCGGCATGCAATTCGGAGCGGAAGGCGTCAACCTCGACATTCGGCACGGCAGCGGTGGCCGGCTCCAGGTCCTGGCGCAGTTCGCCGGCCTCGGTCGGCTGCTTGCGCCCGGTGTCGCTGTCTTCGATGATCCTCCGGATGGAAGCCAATATCTCTTCCATGGAAGGTTCGCGCTGCGCGCTGCTTGCCGTCGCCATCGTAACATCCGCCGCCCTAGTGACCTGTTGAATTCCGTTCCTGCCCGGTCCGGAATTCGAATCAACGCCGACAGCGTAACCGACCGATCGTCATCCGAGAATCCCCAATCTGGGGACTGCTTGGATTTCAACAGATTAGGCGACGCGCAACCCGAAGAGCCACCCACAACGACAAACGCCGCGCATCCATCGGACGCGCGGCGTTTGTCGAAGCCTGGACCGGAAATCAGCGCCCGTCAGGCGTGCGCAATCCGTACCATTTGTCCTTGACGGCGTTGTAATGCTCTTCGGGCCTGTATTTGGTGACCGGCAGGCCAAGGCGATCGACCGACAGGCGGCCCATCGCCGACAGGATGGCGTAGCTCGCCACGACCACGTCGCGCTCGGAGCTGGCCTGATTGATCTTGGCGGTGATGACGGCATTCTGCGCGTTCAACACGTCCAGCGTCGTGCGCTGGCCGACATTGCGCTCTTCGATGACGCCGTTGAGCGCCAGCTGCGCGGCATCGATGACCTGCCTGTTGGCATCCACGCTTTCGCGCGCGGCGACATATTGCGTCCAGGCCGAGACCACCGCCTGGCGCACCTGGTCGCGGCTGACATCGACCTGGATGCGCGCTTGGCTGAGCGATTCCTTGTTTTGCCGCACCAGCGCCGAGGTTCGCCCGCCCGAATAGATCGGAATGGTGAGCGTGGCGCCGATATTGGCCGATGTCGAGGTGCCGTTGGTTCCGGTGAGATCGGGAACGGAGTGGCTGTAATTGTCAGAAATGCCCGCGGAGGCCGTCACCTGCGGCAGCAGCGCCCCCTCCGAAGATTTCACCGAGAACGCCGCCGCATCGACGAGATGCTGGGTGGCAAGGATGGCCGGATGTTCGGCGGAAGCGACGGCCAAAGCCGAATCGAGGTTGCCCGGCAACAGCTTGCCCAGCGGCGAGGCCGCCTTGAGCTTGCCCGGCTCGTCGCCGACGATCTGGTGGTAGGTGGCGGCGCTCGCCAGCGCCGTCGCGCGGGCGGCGCTGAGCTGCGCCACGGCCGTGGCGCGCGAGGCATCGGCCTGGGCGACATCGGTGCGGGTGCCCTCGCCGACCTCAAAGCGCGAGCGGGCGGCGCGCGCCTGCTCGGTCAGGAACTGCAGGTTCTGTTCGGTCAGCGCCGCGATCTGGCGGTCGCGAATCACGTCCATATAGGCGCTCGCCGCGTTGAACAGGATGTTCTCTTCGGTGTTGCGCAGGCTTTCGACCGAAGCCTTCACCTGCGATTCGGCGGCGGCGACATTGTTCTTGGTCTGAAACCCGTCGAACAGCGTCTGGTTGATCTGCACGCCGAAACTGCCAGTCGTTATGTTCCGGGTGATGCCTTGCCCGTGGGTGCTGGTATAGTCGATGCTGCCCGAACCGGTGACGGTCGGGCGCCAGCCCGACTTGGCGATGGCAACGCCCTCATCGGTAACGCGCACGCCGGCGCGGGCGGCGTTGAGCTGGGAATTGTATTGGTAGGCTTTGGCGAGGGCGCCCGTGATGGTCTCGGCGGAGGCGGCCAGCGGCGAAAGCGCTGTGGCCGAAACAAGGATAGCTACTAAAACACTCTTGCGTAGAGGCGGCACGTCATTTCCCTCATTCGTTTTGCATGGGAACCACGCCGCGTCAGCCTATCCTTAGTGGATCGACCGCCGCCGCGTTGTTTATCGTTCCCCCGCTGACAGTCTCCCGATAACGCCTGGTTAACCAAATCAGCAACGATTGTCAGACGCAAGCGATCATGACAGCGGCTTCGCTGCAAGGTAAAAACGCTCAGAATTCAAACGCGTGAGCACGTTCGAAGCCCGGTAGTGGCTTAATTGCCGCATTAAAGGCCCGTCTTCCGGTTACAACCCCCCCTGCTTTGAAAAACAGCCGGGCCACGCCAGAGTTGCCCTGTCCTTCGACTGCAACCAGGCGTCCATCTTCCGCAAGCTGGTCGAGCAATGCCTGCGGCACTTCCTCGACGCTGCCGCCGATGAAGATGACGTCGTAAGGTCCCTTGGCGGCGTGCCCCTGCGGCAACGGCCCGGTGACCACCGTGACATTCTGGCAGCCAAGGCTGGAAAGCGTGGATTTGGCGGCCTCCGCCAGCGCGGGATCGCTCTCCAGCGCCACGACGGACCGCGCCAGCCTGGACAGCAATGCGGCGGAATAGCCGGTGCCGCAACCGACATCGAGCACCGAGTCGCTTGCGTCGATCTCGGCCAATTGCAAAAGCTTGGCGAGCGGCGACGGCTCCATCAGGTAGCGCGCGCCGCTGCCATTCGCGCCATCGGAGATGCGGATGTCTTCGTCGATATAGGCCAGATCCTGCTGTCCGGTGCCGACAAAAGCCTCACGCGGAACGGTCAGCATCGCTTCGATGAGCGGTGCGCTGGTTACATCGGTGGTGCGGATCTGGCCGTCGACCATCTTCACGCGGCGTTCGGAGAAATCAGCGCTCATGTCCCAACAATCCGCTCCCCGCGCCCAACACGCGGCTAAAACTTCGACTGGAACCCCGGCGCGGTGCGCTGGAGCCCGCAAGCATCTGGAGGCCTCGCCCGGAATCGAACCGGGGTGCAAGGATTTGCAGTCCTCTGCGTAACCACTCCGCCACGAGGCCTCGCAATGCTCCCGGCGTTCCGAGCGCACTCATTATGTTGGCGCTCAAAGGTCGTCAAGCGCTCGCGCGTCATTCCCGACGCTTTCGCATGGAGCGGCCAAAGTGGTGATTACCAATCGGTTGTCAGGGCTGCGGCATCGCCGCGGCACAGCCGCCGCAGCCTCTCAGTCGGGCCGGCGCCGGCGTTCCCACCAGACGACGAAACGCCGCCGGTGGCGCCGGATCATGGCGAATTCATAGGACAAGACCAGCAGACCGAGCGGAATCATCCAGAAGCCGAGAATCGGCAGAAAGCCCAGAAGCCCGCCCAGGGTAAGCAGCATGCCGATCGCGATTCGCCAGCCGCGCGAGCGCGGCATGGTGAACTCGCGACCGAAGATCGAAATCTTCCGTGCCGGGGCGCCGTCATCGTCCGCTGCGGTCATTCAAGCCAAATCCCATCTGCTGCCTAAGCCATGTCAAGGCGACGACCGGCCGCTTTGTTCCGTGCCGGTGTGAGGCCCCTCATATGTGGGGTCGCCGAACGATGGCACAAATAGCCGCATTAAAAAGTGCAGAAAAATTGCGAATTGCTTCTTTGCAAAGCCGAAAGGTGTTTGCTATAGGCTGCGCCACTCACGTCAGAGCCTCCGTTCCCCGGTAGCTCAGTGGTAGAGCAACCGGCTGTTAACCGGTTGGTCGCTGGTTCGAATCCGGCCCGGGGAGCCATTTCAGTACAGAACTGCGAACGTCGCGCCCCGCCGTGGACACTCTAGGCTTTTCGCCTGACGCGACGAGCGTTCGACAGAGTGAGAGTTTTGATCCCTTGATCAGGATCCGATCGGCTCCAACGTCAACTCGCTGCACCAGCGTTTGCAGATGGTGGCGCCTGAAACTCCCGTTCTCATCCCGGAGGCGCTGCTTGGCACTTTCGGCAAACTTTGCAACAGCCTCTGGCACTATGTGGACCGATTGACTCTTTCGGGTCTCCGAGCGTTCGGCATCGGCTTTGGCGGCATCCCGAATTCTCGTCAATTCGGCGATTCGGTTCTTAAGGGTCAGATCAGTCAACTCGGCCAGACCGTTTTCGATCGCCTCGTACAGTCGTGTGAGCTTCCGCTCAGCATCAGCGGCCCGTCGTCTCAGATGCCCAATCCGGTTCTTCTCGCGGTCGTTTTGCTCTGCCCTTCGTTGCAGCAACCCGGACAGCAGTTCCTGCAGCCTGGCCGGGTTCAACAGCCGCTGTTCCACATAGCTGGCGACCAACTCGTCAAGCTTCTCCATGGGAATTGTTCTCGCAGCCGGTGGGCCCCTGCCGGGCGGTCGTACAACACGTATAAAACGGTACTGTTTGCCCTTTCCCGAGGTGCGAAGGGTCATTGCACCTCCGCAATCCTCGCAGAAGGCGACGCCACCCAAAAGCATCGGGCTGTTCACAAATCGGGGCGCTCGCAATTGCGGGCTTCGCGATCTAAGAAGAAGCCCTGCTTCCCGTCGAGGCTTGAATAGGCGATTGCCGCCCAGATTCCTCTCTCCTCATGCGCAGGCGGACCGGCCGCCAGGTCCGCCGAAACGACCGGTCCGCCACAGATCAAAAGCATGCATAAAGCTGTCACATCAACCTGTCTGTGTCAGTTGGCGTTTCGGATGATCTGAAGGAGACTAGCCGGGCTTTCGCCTCATGTCTCCGAAACTGTCGAACGCAGAAGAGCCTGAATGTGTTCTGGTAGATCGAGTTCGCCCCGTGCCTCGATCTTCAAAAGATATCGGGCCTTGGCCAAGCGATCCCCTTCGCTGACAGCAGGGTAGGCGCAAATGGCCAGTAACGTCCTTTCCTCCTGCCGGCTGGCTCTGTCGTGGTCGCCACTGCTGCCACCCACTTTATGAATCGCCTTCCCGAACGCGGCGTATGCCGTCATGTGCGCTTCAATCAACGCCTGCAGTTTGTCGGTTGTTACTAGGTCTCGACGCATTCCCTTTGCGGCAGAAGCCGTTGCCGCCACTGTCGACCCCAAAACGGCGGCGCCAGAGTGGGCGAGCAAGGCGCGGCGGTTGATCCTGGTCGTGGTGATCTCTCCTCTTCGTTCAACCCTAAGGCACATCGGAAATCCGAAACCTGACCACCGTAACACGATGGCTCGCGCATTCATGTCAGGATGAATGGCGTCATGGCCGAACCAGGCGCCGGCACTCCGGACGCGCCCCTTTGCGGCGTCCATCAGCGTGTTGGGGCCATGCGCTTGAACTGTCGGTCTTCTGCTCATCGATGCGCTCCGGGTCGCTTGCGGGCCTCGTCGTGCGTGCGCCGCCTGGCTTGCCGCCGGATCGTCGAGTGGAACGTGCCGTCGCTCCAGAGCGCGTGCATGATCACCGCCAGCTTGCGCGGCACCGCGACACAGGCCTTGCAGTGGGCAGGAGCGTTTGGCGGTAACTTGGCCCCATCTCTTGACCTTGTCGGAGCCCTTGAAGCGCTTCATCATCAGACGCGACGCCGCCTCGTAGAGCGCGCGCCTGACGTCCGCGTCGCCGGCCTTGGAGATGCACCCCTGGACGAGGATCGTGGAACCGGATTGCCAGCGTCGCGACGTCAGCCCGAACTAGGCCGCGACGTCGCGCGAGAGGCGGAAGCGCGACGGGTCTTCGATCGCCGTGATGAACGAGAGCGCAGTCACCGGGCCGACGCCGGGAATGGCCACGAAGCGCCGGCACATCTCATTGCGCGCAACGATCTTCACGACGGCAGTATTGTCTCCACAGCGCGGCGCGCGCCGTCAGCATGACGTCCATCAGCTCGGCCGACAGCGGATCGTCCGCCACCGCGGCGCGCATCGTCTATTCGAAAGCCGCGCATCCAGAACGCAAGCCTTGGAGGCGTTGTTGATCGGAGCCACGGACCTCGCCTGTCGTGCCATGTTAGGACGGTGTCGGTCTGAAACCCGGTTTTGGCTATGCCGCGTTCCGCCCGGAGTTGTCAGGCAAAAAACACCCGCCGCATCGCACGAGCAGCGGGTGTTAGTTTTGGCAACTTGACTGACGATGAAGGGACTCAAAATCGACAGTCAGGGAGCCAAACGAGATAGCGGGCTGTATGTTTCAGTCGTGGGACCTATGCAATTTGAGGTCCGACTCCAGTCGGAACCGATAGCCGACTGGGTACCGTCGCTCGGAACGATCACTCAGACCTTCCGTTGACCAAACGCCGGAAGCTCCCGCTGGGCGGTTGAGCGCAAGCAGAGGCTCCGGCGTTGGTGGAGGTACGCTCAAAGCAGACTAGGAGCGATAAATATGGAAGATCCTCGGAACAGTGTTTTGGAAGCTCGTTGGCTTCTTGCAGTCCCCGCCTCGCTTGTCCTGACCGTGCTCGTCGCCGGACTTTTGCTTTCCTAGCGTCGCATCGAATTGACTCGGGCATGACACATTTCAGGAGTATCATCCTGATGTCGTCCGCACCAAGGTAGAGGCAAGCGGACGCTTGGGAGCGGTCATCATGCTTTCGCCCCTAGGAGGGAGGTAGGCATGTTGCCATATGGTGTCGCGGATTCCGCCGAACTGGAAACGCTTGCGAGAGTTTTCAACGACTATTGCGCCAACCATCGAATTGTCCACGAGAGCGAGCGCGAGGCGATTGCACTCAAGGTCATGTGCCTTTTCAGGCGCGGCGTGAGTGAGCCCGATCAGCTGTCAGCGGAACTTGAAAAGATAGGCTGGACTGGGCAACTCTAGCTCTATTGGGCGCCCGGCCCGCAAATCCAGTGTCATCTCGATGAGCGGGCCGGGCCGCCCGGTTCCTGTTGCGTTCCGATCCTATTGACCCGACGTCACCTAATGATGCGCGCGCACGATCCCCTTTGGTTTTCGCCTCCGGTGCCGGTGAAGTCCCGCCTGATTGGGGTTCTCTATGAGACGATGCTCGGTAGGATATCATACCAGAGCTCCGAATGAAGAGCAGGACGAACGCGAGCAGCGGACTCTGCTTTCTGTCCCCTTTACGCTGCCGGGACGACGGACGAGGCGAAACCTCGAACAGGTGCTATCAGACCGGGTCCTCCGCAGAAAGTCGGCTAAAGAGCTGCGGCACGACGCGTAGCCGGGTGTATGTTTCGTGCCGCACTACACGGGGGCAAGGAGGCTTCGACAATGCGCATACTGATTCCCCTGCTGGCGACTCTTATGACCGTCGCTGGCAGCACTGGCTTTTCTGCTGCCGATCCGTGGAAGGACGAAAGTGGCCATCGAGTTTGGAAGCATCGGTCAGACGTTGATTATCCCCGGCGTCATGATCGCGACAAAAACGGCAGACGTCTTCAGCACTTATCCGGGATTCCGAAGGGCCATTTGCCACCGCCCGGTGAGTGCAAGAAATGGGATCATAACCACCCGGCCGGTCATCAGCCGCCGCCTGAGCGCTGTCCCTGGATTTCGAACTAGTCGGAGATAACAACCGTGCAACGATCGTTTTGGGATCGGAACGTGGCAGTCCGCCTTTAGATTATCAAAACCAGCCGTTGCGTAACATTCGATTTCGTCGCTCGTGCTGCGGCGCTGCGAGAGTATGAGATGGCCGCTCTCTTCGTCGGTGGCGGAAACGGGGGGGCACTATCGGTTGCGGGCAGCGAGGATCGCCTCGGTTTAAACGAGACACGCCTCATATGCTCGGTTGCGGCGCAGTCCCGGCCGGCCTTTCGCCGGAAGACAATATCGCCTTGTTCTTCAACTCGCGGAACTGGCGCGAGGCTTCGGAGAGGTCCCATTCGGGGTTCGGCACTTGGCCCTCGATCGCCTCGAAATAGACTTGCATCAGCGAGGCGATGGCGAAGGGCTCCACGAAAGCCGCCTTCAGCGCCCAGGCAAAGACGATGGCCAGCACGAAGCCCCAGCCGCTTAAATGGCCTGGCAGGAGGTAGACGACCGCGCCCGCCGGAGCCAGCATGAGCAGGAAGATGACGAAGGTGACGCCCCACAGGATCAGCGCCAGCCAGACCGCGTTCTTGACCATCTTCATGCCGTTCTGGGCGTAGAGCACGACGCCCTGCCGGGCGGTCTCCAAGGGCGAGGACGAGTCGTTGCGGATGTTGTAGCCCAGGATGATCTCGTCGACATAGGTCAGCGAGATGCGGATCACCGCGAATTGGACACCCGCTAGGGTTGCCTCCCGCCAAAGCCTCATCTTACAGCTCCGGTGGTGGTTTATCGATATACAACATGGCGAAGCGCACTGATCCGATACCAGGAGCGAAGACTTGAGCGATCAAAACCAAGGCGTGACAGCCGATCTAGTCGGGCTGACGGCCGACATTGTCTCTGCCTATGTCAGCCAAAATGCCCTGCCCGTCGCTGGGTTGCCAGACCTCATCGCGTCGATTCATTCGTCAGGCCTTGGTCAGCCAAATGTGGCCGAGCCGCCTAAACAGGAACCCGCCATAAATCCGAAAAGGTCGGTGACACCGGATTTCATAATCTGCCTGGAAGACGGGAAGAAATTTAAATCGCTGAAACGTCATCTCGCGGTACACTACGGGCTCACTCCCAACGAATACCGCGAAAGCGGGGATTGAAGCGCGACTACCCTATGGTTGCGCCGAACTACGCGGCCCAAAGATCGACGCTCGCGAAGGCTTCGGGGCTCGGACGCAGACCACAACCGACGCTCGCCAAAAAGGCTCCCGCGAAGCGCAAATCCAGGGCTTAGTGGCGGCAAACCGCTGGTTCGGCGATGACGCCTGCAGACAAGTATCCTGACGTAACCTGATCATTTCGCGTCGTGAATTGCTGCGCGATCGATTCCATAGCCGACCTTGATGAGGAGACCCTCATTGCACATCCGTGTTAGATAGCAACGGGGAATACCGATGTTCGTGAGGTCGCGCGTTCGTACTACCCACCGGTCCTGAGCGAGCGCGACTGCCCGCTGCCTTAGGGATAGTTTCGGGCCACCTGCCAACCGGTTTCGCTCCACACGCTCGCGGTCCCGCTTTCGAATGTTGAGGGAAGGCTCTGGCGGAGTTTTGAGGGGAATCGGCAGTTCATAGTTCGCAGTTTCGGCGGCCCGGGGAGCCAAGTTTCCAAAGCATATGGATTTTCAAGGACAGCCCTCGCGACTTATTTGGCAAGGCGGGTCTTGGCTCACCACGGATGGGCTGAGCGTCCTCCGTTTGTATGGCGAGAACCCTTGATCGGGCTGATAAGCTCGATTCAGCTGGAGCGTTGCGAGCCTTGCTGGTCAGGCCCGGCGTGACTGGTTCTACCCCGCCAGCCTTGCCGGGCCGCTTGTTTTGGAGGTGACGGCCGCTGTCGTCGCCGGCTAGAGCAAGCAATCAGGCTCGGCGACTTCCCCGTAGCTTCCGTCCGGCACTGCGTAACAAGAAAGAGATGGAGGGCTGCGCCGTTCCGTGGAACGGTAAACGCCCTAGGCCTTATCTTCTTCGATCCCGATGCTGTCCCCGTCTCCATGGACCTTGTTCCGGTCCCAGTCGTTGGTCTTGTCGGGGGTTTCGGCAGCAGCATTTCGGGTTTCGCATTGCTTGTCCTTGCGGGGCTTGGGACCGGGCAGATCGCGCGATGATTTAGGTTCCATTGAGCTTGTCTCTACGGTCGAACAGAACTGCCAACGATAATCGGGCCTGAATGTTCCTGTTGCGAAATGGCCTCATCCAATCGCAAGCGTTCACCGCTGCTTGTCAGGCGTAACGGCCGGCGGCGCCGGCGCGAGGCTCGGGAGACATGCTGCTAGGGAGCGGCAGCTCGCCTCCACCGCTCGCCGTCGCCTTCGTTCGACCATTCCAGCAACGCAGTACAATCGATCAGTTCGTGAAACTGGGCGCTTGGGTCAAACCTGAGGCAGGAGCCATACGATCGCAGGCTTCGCAGTCCTTTCATTTTTTGGAGCCTCGCCCGACGTTCCGCTTCGCCCGGCAACGGCCGAGCTGGGTTTTTGTTCTTTTCTATCGGAGACTGCATGAGCAGCCCCTCCGCGAGGTTTCGGTCGTAACCCAACGATCCTATAGCTCGCCCCGCGACGGGCCATCATCCATTTGCAGGCCATGCCTCGAGCAGGGCTGATAGGCAAACCTTACGAATCGGTAAGGAAGGAATCCTGCATTCGGATGAGGGACTGCCTTGGCTGGCATTGATATAAATCCGGCGTTGCCAGTGCGGGCGTATGTTTTAGTGCAACGCCCCGCCAACCGGCCCGGCAGCCTTTCCTGAGCTGGCTTGCCGGGCCGCTCGCCTTACGGGCACAGGTCCATTTCTTCCTGCATGGGCCAGATTCCCCTAGCCATTGCACCGGCGAATTTTGCTTTGCGGCTTGGTCGCCCTGCCTTAGCCTCACTGCGCGACACCTTGCCGACAGCCGATAGCCGGACCCTTTATACCGTGCCCTTGAAAGCCGCTGCCCATATCGAGGCCATGTCCGCTTTCGCTCTGGCGAATTTCGGCGGTTACGACCAGCCGACACTGGCGCAGAACGAGAGCGCCTTTCCACCGAGCCCCAAGGCGATCGAGGCTGGCCGGGACGCCACGGCGCGCAGTCACCTTTATCCTGACCCGGACTGGACCTTGCTGCGCGATGCGATCGCCAGGGCCTATGGGGTCGAGCGCGACCTTATACTGTGCGGCGCGGGCTCGATGGAGCTGATCGCCTGCACCATCGCGGCCTTCGCCGGTCCCGGCACGGACGTGCTTGCCACGGACTACGCCTATAATTTTGCCGCCTCGGCGGCCGCGCGCGTCGGGGCGGCCTATGTCAAGGCGCGGGAGCACGGCTTTGAGGTCTCGATCGACGCCGTCCTGGCGGCGCTCACGCCGGCGACGCGCATCGTCTTCGTCTGCAATCCGGGCAACCCGACCGGCACATGCATCAAGAATACGGAGCTGCTGCGCCTGCGCGCGGCCCTTCCCGGCGACGTTCTCCTGATGATCGATCAGGCCTATGGCGAATTCGACGACCAGGATCCGCACGCCCTCTTTGCGCTGGCCGGGCGAGGCGACACCGTCGTCCTGCGCAGTCTGTCCAAGGCATACGGGCTGGCCGGCGCACGCATCGGCTGGGGTTTGTTCGCGCCCCAAATCGCCGCCGAACTGCGCAAGATTCAGAACTCCAACCAGGTCTCGACGGTGAGCCTTGCCATGGCCGTCGCGGCCATCGAGGACCAGGCCTATATGCGCGCAGCGGTGGCGCGCACATCGGACATTCGCGACCGCTTCGCGCAAGGATTGCGCACGGCCGGATACGAGGTTCCCGAGAGCCGGACGAATTTCGTGCTGGTGCGCTTTGCCGAGGCGGCGGCAGCGGCGGCCGCCGACAACGCTTTGCGCGGCGCCGGCATCGTCGTGCGCGGCCTCGCCGGTTACGGCCTCGCCGATTGCCTGCGCATCACGATCGGGCCGCAGGACGTCATGGACCGCGCGCTGCGCATCCTGACCGCCCTGCGCGGCCGGCTATGCTGGTAAGAGCTTTATCCGAGGGGATTTCATGACGTCAGACGCGCCGTATCTGCCCGCCCGCGATTTCATCGGCTATGGCGAGCGGCCTCCGCAGGCCGAGTGGCCCGGCGGCGCGAAACTGGCGCTCAGCATCGTCGTCAACTACGAGGAAGGTGCCGAATACTCGATCGGCGAAGGCGACGGCGTCTCCGAAACGATCCTGTCCGACCTTGCCGTGGCGCCCGCCATGCCGGGCTTGCGCAACCGCAACATGGAATCGCTTTACGAGTACGGTTCGCGCGTCGGCGTCTGGCGGCTCGTCTCGCTGTTCCGGGACAAGGGCGTCGTCCCGACCTTCTATATTGTCGGGCGCGCGCTGGAGCTCAATCCGGCCGCCGGCAAGGCGATCGCAGCACTCGGCAGCGACATCGTGTGCCATGGCTGGCGCTGGATCGACTATGCGCCGCTCAGCGAAGAGGAAGAGCGCCAGCATATTGCCATGACGGTGGATACGGTCCGCAAGATCACCGGCACCGATCCAGCGGGCTGGTACACCGGCCGGCCAAGCCTCAACACAAGGCGGCTGGTGGTCGAGCATGGCGGCTTTCTGTTCGACTGCGACGACTACAATGACGACCTGCCCTATTTCGTCGAGGTCGGCGCCAAGCGGCACCTCGTCGTGCCGCACAGCTTCGACAACAACGACAGCCGTTTTTCGCGCGGCTCCGGTCTCGAGACCGGCAGCCAGTTCTTCGAATATGTCAGCGACGGCGTCGACTGGCTTTTGAAGGAAGGCCAAAATATCCCGCGCATGATGACGGTGTCGCTGCATTGCCGGTTGGCCGCCCGGCCGGGGCGAATGATCGGGCTGGAACGCTTCCTCGACAAGATCACGGCCAATCCCGACATCTGGGTCTGCCGCCGCTCCGATATCGCCCGCCACTGGCTCAGCCGGTACGGCGGCTAAGCCGGGCAGCCGGCGCCCCGGTTGCCCGACAGCCCCTACGACCGCAGTCGCTTGCCTTCCGGATCGAAGGGTGGATGCGCGAGCAGCACCGCATCATGCGGCCTGCCCAGAATGGCGACGGTCACCTTGTCGCCGGCCTTGGCGGTTCCGGCCTTCACGTAGCCCATCGCCAGCGACTGATCGACGAAATAGCCATAGGCGCCCGACGACACCTGGCCGATCGGCGTGCCGTCCGGCAGGAAGATCGGCTCGCCGCCGGTGGCGTCGGCGTCCTTGGCCGAGACGGAAAGCATGATGAGTTCGTCGCGCGCGGGCTTCTCGGCGACGGCGAGATAGGCGTCGCGATTGAGGAAGTCCTTGTCCGTCTTGACCAGTCGGTCGAGCTTGACCTCCTGCGGCCAGTATTCCGGCGAATATTCGCGGCTCCAGCTGCCATAGCCCTTTTCGACGCGCAGCGACATCAGCGCCCGCGAGCCGACCGGCCCGGCGCCGACTTCCGCGCCGGCCTTGAGCAGCGCGCGGTAGAGCTCGATCTGATCGGCCGCCTTGCAGTGCAGCTCCCAGCCGAGATCGCCGGTGAAGGAGACCCTGAGCGCCACCACCTCCACACCGGCGACGGTGATCTGGCGCGAGCGCATGAACGGGAAGGCCTCGTTCGACAGGTCGTCATTGGTCAGCCGCTGCAGCAATTCGCGCGACTTTGGCCCGGCGACGTTGAAGCCGCCGAGTTCCTCGGTGCGCGAGCGGAACGTCGTGCCTTCCGGCAGCGGCACGGATTTGAAGAAACGCTGGTGGAAGCGCTCGGCCATACCCGAGCCGATCACCATGAACTCGTCGTCCGCCAGCCTGGTCACGGTGAAGTCGCCGGCAATGCCGCCCCGCTTGCCGATCAGTGGCGTGAGACAAGAGTTGCCGACTTTGGTCGGCATGCGGTTGGCGAAGACCGCGTTCAGCCAAGCTTCGGCGCCAGGGCCCTTCACCTCGTACTTGGCGAAGTTGGAGATGTCGATAATGCCGGCATGCTCGCGCAGCATACGCGCTTCGCGGCCGACCGGCCCCCACCAGTTCTGGCGCGTGAAGCCGACCGTCTCCTCGCGCGGCTCGCCTTCCGCGGCGAACCACAGCGGGTGCTCCCAGCCGAAATTGAGACCGAACACGGCGCCCATTTCCTTCTGCATGTCATAGACCGGCCGGGTCCGCACCGGGCGGCCGGCGGCGCGCTCCTCGTTCGGGAAATGGATCTTGAAACGGTGGCTGTACTGGTCCTGCACGCGGGCCTTGGTGAAAGCCTTGCCGGCCCAGTGGCCGAAACGCGCCATGTCCCAGCCGAACATATCGAGCGAAGGCTCGCCCTCGATCATCCATTCGGCGGCGAGCTTGCCCAGGCCGCCCGACTGCGAGAAGCCCGGGATGATGCCGTTGCAGCAGAAATAATTGCTGAGCTCCGGCGCCGGCCCGAACAGCACGGCGCTGTCGGGCGACCAGATCATCGGCCCGTTGATCACCTTCTTGACGCCGGCGGTAGCCGCTGCGGGGACACGCTGAACGGCGCGCATCATGTTCTCTTCGATGCGGTCGAGATCGTCGGGGAACAGCTCGTGGCCGAAATCCATCGGCGTGCCGTCCTCGGCCCAGAACTTCATATTGCGCTCATAGGCGCCGATCAGCAGCCCGAGGCCCTCCTGGCGCAGGTAATATTCCCCGTCGCGATCGGCGACCGACGGCAGGCGGCGCCCCATGGAAGCGATCTCGGGGATTGTCTCGGTGACGAAATATTGGTGCTCGGTCGGGATCAGCGGCAGCTGCAGCCCGGCCATGGCAGCGACCTCCCTGCCCCACAGGCCGGCGGCGTTGACCACCCATTGCGTGCGGATGTCGCCTTTCGGCGTGCGCACGATCCAGCTGCCGTCCGCTTGCGCCTCCGTCGCCGTGACCGGGTTGAAGCGATGGATCTCGGCGCCACGCTGGCGGGCGCCCGCGGCATAGGCCGCCGTTACGCCCGACGGATCGACATTGCCGCCCTCCGGCTCATACATGATGCAGCGTATGCCGTCGAAATCGACCAGCGGATGCAGCCGTTCCGCCTCGGTGCGCCCGACCTCGTAGAAATTCATCTTGTAGCGCCGCGCCTTGGCTTCCTGCAGCCTCAGCTGATGCTCGCGGGCCTCCGTCTGGGCTAGATAGAGCGAGCCCGGCTGGAAGATGCCGCAGCCCTGGCCGGTCTCGGCCTCCAGCTCCTTGTAGAGCGCCATCGTGTAATGCTGCAGCCGGCTGATATTGGTGGAATCATGCAGGCCGTGGATGTTGGCCGCCGCATGCCATGTCGAACCGGAGGTCAGCTCGTTGCGCTCCAAGAGCACGACATCGGTCCAGCCGAACTTGGCGAGATGATAGAGGATCGAGCAGCCAATCAGACCGCCGCCAATAACAACGGCTTGTGCATGAGTACGCATATTTGAGCTTTCTTCCCTTTGTTCGGCGACTTGCTTCGCGCTCTTTGGCAGCGCTTTGGGATTTCATTTAGCTGACTGATCGATCGCAGTCGCCGGCGAATTCAGGGGCGCAAGCCGCGCCCCTGAATTGATGCTTGAGCTGCCGGTCTAGGCCTTGTCCAGCCAGACCTTGTCCAGTTGCAGTTCGAATGTTTGGTGCATGCCGAGGTTCTTCACATAGGGGGCATGGTGACGATAGAGCGAGCGCCAGAACGCCTGGACGAGAATGCCGGAGTCCTGCAGGATGAACTCCACGTCCTTCATCAACTCTTTGCGCTTGGCCGGGTCGGCGACGGCCATCGCCTCGTTGAGCTTCTTGTCGAACTCCGGATTGGCATAGCCGGACTCGTTCCACGCCTCACCGCTGCGATAGGCGATCGCCAGCACCTGGACCCCCAGCGGCCGCATGCCCCAGTCGGTGGTCGACCATGGATATTTCGTCCAGTCGTTCCAGAACGAGGAGCCCGGGATGATGGTGCGCTTGACCTTGAAGCCGGCATCGCGCATCTGCGCCGCGACGACATCGGCCGGATCCTTCACATAGTCGGCATCGTAAGAGATGAGCTCGAACTCGTGATCCGTCTGGCCGGCCTCGGCCATCAGTGCCTTTGCCTTGGCCAGGTCGCGCGGAATCTTCGGCAGCTCGTAATATTCCGGGTGAATCGGGCAGACATGGTGGTTTTCGGCGACTTGGCCCAAGCCGCTGTAACCGAGTTTCAGCACAGTTTCGTTATCGACCGCGAGCTGGATGGCGTTGCGCACGCGTTTGTCGTCGTAGGGCTTGTTGGTTACGTTGGTGCGCAGCACGATGGTGCCGGCGGTGACCACCTGCTCCTTGACCAACCCCATGCTGTCATAGAGATCGACCGTGCCGCCGACCGTCTGGTAGTTGCAGTCGATCTCACCGGCTTCGAAGGCGCTGCCGATCGCGGGGTTGGACGCATCCGATCCGTAGTCGATCCAGTCGACGCCATCGAGATAGGGCTCGCCGCCGAACCAGGTGAAGTCCTTGCGCCGCCGCACCGAAGCCGACTCGCCGACCTTATAGGAGATCAGCTCGTACGGGCCGGTGCCGGGCGTCTTCAGCATATTGGCGCCATTTTTGTCGAAGTCGCGATGGACGATGACCGCCGGATAGTCGGAAAAGCCCGGGATGATGGTCACGTCGGATTGGTTGCATTTAAGCTTCACCGTATGGTCGTCGACCTTGGTGATGGCGCCTTTGGCGGCCTTTTTCGTGGCGGCATCGATCAGCGAACCCATGCGGCCAGCCATCGAATTGCCCTCGGCCGCCTTATCGCACCAGCGCTCGATGTTGTAGACGATGTCATCGGCGTTGAAGTCGTCGCCGTTCGACCATTTCACGCCTTTGCGTAGGTGCAGCGTGTATTCGGTAGCATCGTCGCTCACCTCCCAGCTCTCGACCAGATGGCCCTCGAAGGTGAAGTCGGTGGTGTAGCGGATCATGTAGTCGTTGCACTGACGCATGACGTTGGCGATTTCCGACCAGTCCCAGGCGCGCGGATCTTTCATGTCCTTGATGATCATTTGCATCTTCAGGATGCCGCCCTTCTTGCCGGGCACGGGCGCGGCGGCCTTGGCCGGCTCCATCCCTGCCATCGAATAGGCGAGCGCCGTGGAAGCGCCCATCACGCTCGCCATGGCCAGGAATTCGCGGCGGTCCATCCGGCCGCCTTTGACTTCGGCTGCGTAGCTTTCGATGACCGCCGGGACGCGATCACCGTTGCTCTTGAACATTGTCATCGTTGTTCTCCGGTTCAGGGCTTTCCGCCCGTTACATTCCCCTTGCGGCTGCGCATGTTAGGGGCGATGCAAAAATCCCGGAAGGGCTCGACCCTTCACAAACCGCAGAAAACCGGCCTTTGAGGCCTAAAAAAACGATGCCATTGTCCTGTCAAATTTTTGAGACTGAACCGAACACTATGGTCGCGCGGCGTCTTCCCTGGCCCTGGAAAGTATCCATTCCCTGACCGTGCGGGCGATGTTTCCTTTCGAAAGCTGGCTCTCGGTGAGATAGTAATTCCAGGGACTTGGCGGCCGCACCGGAAATGGCTCGACGAGCAGCCCGCGGCGCATATAGGCATGCGCGAGCGACCGCTGCGTGGCGACCAGGCCGGCTCCCATCGCGGCGAGCTCGAGGGCGATGTTGGAGGCGTTGGTCGACAGGCCCTTGTCGTGGTCCTCCAGGTCGACGCCAAGCGCCTCGGTCACCACCTGCCAGTATTCCTGGCGGCCATGCACGAAGATCCAGTCCACCTTGAGCATGTCGTGCGGCGTCTTCAGCGCATGTTCGCCGTCAAGCATGCCGGGGGCGCAGAGCAGCACCAATTCGTCGTTCCAGAGCGGGGTCGCCGCAGGCGGCCGGTCGTCGAAACGCCGCGTCGAGATGGTGATGTCGGCGATCTGCTCGCTCAAGTCCTCCCAGATCGTGCCGTGCAGCACGATCTCTATCTCGGGGTGCTTCTTGCGGAAGGCCGCCATGCAGCCCGCCAGCCAGTTCTCCGCAAGGCTCATCGGGCAGGATACGACCACCGTCCGATTGCGCGAGGAAGCCACGATCGCCTCGGTCGCCTGGTCGATCTGGTCGAGCGCCTGGCGCAAGGTCGGCAGGAATGCCTCCCCCATCTCGGTGAGCTTCAGGCTGCGCGGATAGCGGATGAACAGCTGCCGGCCGATATAATGTTCGAGCGCGCGCACATGCGTGCTGACCGCGGCTTGCGTGTAGCCCAGCTCCTTGGCCGCCGTGGTGAAGCTTAAATGGCGGGCCGAGCTCTCGAACGAGCGGATATAGTTCAAGGGGGGCGGCGGCTTCATCCCGGTCTCCTGCTGCGCGTTTCCTACAGCTATCGCACGCGCAACCGGCCATTCAATCGCAGACAAGCGACATGGCATCAATATTTTTGGTCAAAGCCGCCAAACTAATCGCGTGCCTGCGCAATGAACCCAATTTATTGATGTTGTGAAGAGACAGGGGAGATAAGCGCGTGGCTGTGCCGTCATACCGGCGTGAGGGGCCTGTCGTCCGTTCCGATACTTTCACGCGTCTGGCCGATTTCGTGCTGCGGCGTCCCGCTTCCGTCTTCCCCGAACCGGTGCTGGAACAGGCCCGTTACCTTCTGCTCGACACGCTCGGCATCGCCGTCGCGGCCGGACCGATGGAAGCGGGCCGCATCGCCCGCGACGCCGCGGTCCTGCTCTATGGCTCCAACGATCCGCAATATTCGGCCCGCATGCTGTTCGATGGGCGGCGCGCCAGCATTGCCGGCGCGGCCTACGCCGTCGCCACGCAGACCGACAACCTCGACGGCCACGACGGCTACAGTCCCACCAAAGGCCATATCGGCGTCGCGGTGGTGCCGGCGCTTGCCGCGCTCGCCGAGGCGAGGCCCGATCTCACCGGGCCGGAGGCGCTAGCGTCCCTGGTCGTTGGCTACGAAGTCGCCGGCCGCGCCGGCATCGCCTTGCATGCGACGGTGAGCGACTATCACACCTCGGGCGCGTGGAACGCGTTGGGCGTGGCCGCCGTGGCGGCACGACTGCGGCGGCTCGACGGAACCCAATTGCGCGAGGCGCTCGGCATTGCCGAGTATCACGGCCCGCGCAGCCAGATGATGCGGGAGATCGCCACGCCGACCATGCTGCATGATGGCTCCGGCCTCGGCGCTCTTGTCGGCCTCTCGGCGGCGGTGCTCGCCGAACGCGGCTTCACCGGAGCGCCGGCGATCACCGTCGAGGCGCCGGAGGTCGCGAGGCACTGGCAGGATCTCGGCGCCTTCTGGCAGTCACTGCATCAGTATGTGAAGCCTTATCCGATCTGCCGCTGGGCGCATGCGGCGATCGACGCGGTACGCCAGCTCAGCCTGGCGCACAATCTCGCCCCGTCCGACATCGCGCATGTCCAGGTGAACAGCTTCCATTATGCCGCCACGCTGTTCGACGGCATGCCGGACACGACTTCGAAGGCGCAATACAGCCTGCGCTTTGCCGTCGCGACCTTCATCCTTCATGGCCGCATCGGGCTGGAGCATATTTCCGGCCCCGGGCTCGCCGACGCCGCGGTCGCCGACATGCTGACCCGCATTACGGTGACTGAGAGCGAGCGCTACAGCGCCCGCTTCCCGGCCGGCCGCTGGGCCGACGTCGTCATCACGACCAACGATGGACGCGTGCTGATGTCGGGCGACGTGCATGCGCGCGGCGGTCCCGAAGCGCCGATGACCAAGCAGGACGTTGAGGCCAAATATATGGAGTTCGCAGCGCCCGTGCTCGGATCCGGCCGCGCCGCAGCGATCCGCGATGCGGTGCTCTCGCTCGATGATCGCGACAGCCGCTTCTCCGATCTCTCCGCGTTGCTCTACGATCCTCCCAAGACTTTGAGCTGAGCGCGCAATGCCCCTCAGGCTTCTGAAATACGGTCTCGGCAGGGACTATCCGGTCAGCGGCGACATCCCGGCCACGCCCGAGTTGAAGCCCGCCTACGACGTCGTCATTATCGGCGGCGGCGGGCATGGACTGTCCTGCGCGCACCATCTTGCCAAATATCACGGCATAAAGAGCGTGGCGGTGCTGGAGAAAGGCTATCTCGCCGGCGGCAACACGGCGCGCAACACCACCACCATTCGCTCCAACTACATCACGCCGGAAGGTATCGCCTTCTACAAGGAAGGCGTCGAGCTGTTCGAGCGGCTCTCGCAAGAGCTCGACTTCAACGTCATGTTCTCGCAGCGCGGCCAGCTCACGCTGGCGCACACAGAGGCGACGATGCGCAGCTTTCATATGCGCGCCGAGATGGGCAAGCATATGGGCACGCGCACCGAGGTCGTCGACCAGAAGGGCGTCGAGGAGCTCTGTCCGCTGCTGAACATGGACTATGGCGGCCCGCTCGAAATCCTCGGTGGGCTCTGGCATGCCGATGGTGGAACGGCGCGCCACGATGCGGTCGCCTGGGGCTACGCCGCCCAGGCGTCGCGGCGCGGCGTCGAGATCCACCAGCGCACCGAGGTGCAGGGCTTCGAGGTCGTCGGCGACCGCGTCCAGGCCGTCAAGACGAACCGGGGTCGCGTCGCCGGCGGCCAGGTGCTGATCGCCACCGGCGGCATGAACTATGACGTGGCGCTGATGGCCGGGGTCGAGCTTCCGATCCGCTGCTACCCGCTGCAGGCGATGGTGACCCAGCCTTTGAAGCCCTGGCTGCACACGCTGGTCTCGTCGGTTTCGCTGCACACCTATCTCGTGCAGTCCTCGCGCGGCGAGGTCGTCATCGGCGGCGGTTCCGATCCATACCAGCTCTATTCGACGCGCTCGACGCTCGACATGAAAGAGCATCTCGCTGAAGGCGCCGTCCACCTCTTCCCCTTCCTGCAGGGCGTGCGGCTGCTGAGGCAATGGGCGGGTATCACCGACATGACGCCGGATTATAGCCCGATCATGGGCGCGAGCCCGCTCGCCAATCTGTGGCTCGACTGCGGCTGGGGCACCTGGGGCTTCAAGGCGACGCCGGTCGCCGGAAAGCGCATGGCGCAGACGATCGCCGAAGGCCGCGTGCCCGAGATCCTGAAACCATTTGCATTGGAGCGGTTCGAGACCTTTCGGCTGCTCAACGAAATGGGCGCGACCGCCGCGAGCCATTGACGATGAAGCTTTTGACCTGCCCCATGAACGGCCCGCGCAACATCGACGAGTTCCAGTCTTTCGGCCCGGTGCGTGCGCGGCCCGACCCGAACGGCACCGCCGACAGGGAATGGTCGCGCCATCTGTTCCGAGCCGAGAACCGCAAGGGCATTGTGGTCGAGTGGTGGCGGCACGTGCCGAGCAATTATTTCTTCCTGGCCGAGCGCGATCTCGTCAGCAACGAGATCATCCGCACCTTCGACGCTTCGCAACTGCGGGAACGCGCATGAACCGGCTGCCCGCCCCTTTCGGAAGCCGGATCGACCGAAGCCGCCCTATCCGCTTCAGCTTCGAGGGCAAATCCTTCGAAGGCTATGAGGGCGACAGCATCGCCAGCGCGCTCGCCGCCTCCGGCCAGTGGGTGCTCTCGCGCTCGTTCAAATATCATCGCCCACGCGGCATCCTGTCGATGACCGGAGCCGACGCCAACGCGCTGGTGCAGCTGCCGTCCGAGCCGAACGCAGCCGCAGAGCGCACGCCGATCAGCGAAGGGCTGCGGGTCTGCGCGCAGAACGTCAACGGCTCGCTCGAGCGCGACCGCGACGCGGTCATGGACAGGTTCGGCCGCTTCCTGCCGGTCGGCTTCTACTATCGCACTTTCATGGGCCCGCGCCGCGACAGCTGGCTGAAATTCTGGGAGCCGATGATCCGCCGCAAGGCGGGCCTGGGCGTGGTCGACACCAGGGCCCCGCACAGGAATTTCGACAAGATGCATCTGCATTGCGACCTGCTCGTCGTCGGCGCCGGTCCGGCGGGATTGAGCGCCGCGATCGCCGCCGCCGAGGCAGGCGCCGATGTGATGCTGTGCGACGAGAATCCCGAGATCGGCGGCTCGCTGAGCTACGGCCGCTACGATCCGGCGGTGCTCTCCGGCCTGGCGTCGCGGCTAGAGGCGCTGCCCAATCTCCGGCTGCTGACCGGCACCGTCTGCAATGGCTGGTACGAAGACAACTGGCTGCCGCTGATCGAGGGCGACCGTCTCCACCGGACACGCGCCCTCGAGGTGATCCTGGCGACCGGCGCCATCGAGCAGCCGGCCGTTTTCCGCAACAACGACCTCCCGGGGATCATGCTCGGGAGTGCTGCCCAGCGCCTGATCCGGCACTATGGCGTGCGGCCTGGCCAGAGTGCGGTGGTGCTGGCTGCCAATGACGACGGCTACCGGACGGCGCTCGACCTGCTCGACGCGGGCGTATCGGTCGTCGAACTTGTCGATCCGAGATCGGCCGGCGAGGCCGGTCCGCTGGAAGCCGAGCTCCGCGGCAGGAGCGTTGCCATCCGCAAGGACGCAACCATCGAGGTGGCGGAGGGCACGGCTGGAAATCGTCACCTTGCCCGCGTCCGTATCGGGGGAAGCTGGATCGCCTGCGACCTGCTGACCGTTTCGATCGGCCAGACGCCGGCATGGCAGTTGCCCTGCCAGGCCGGAGGCAAGGTGGGCTACGATACCGGGACGCAGATGATGACGATCACGCTTCCGCAAGGTCCCGTCCATCTCGCCGGAGCCGTCGCCGGAACGGACGAGCTGCAGGACGCCATCGCCAGCGGCCGGCGCGCGGCTGCTACCGCGCTTTCGCGACTTGGCCACGCAGCGACGGTGGAACCTCCGGTCACACCAAAGGCCGCCCGGCCACGCTATGTGCAGAAGATCGTAGCGGACCCCAAGGGACGCGACTTCGTCGACTTCGACGAGGATCTGCAGGTCAAGGACCTGCAGAACGCGACCAAGGACGGCTATCGCGAGATCGAGCTGGTCAAGCGCTTCACCACCGTCGGCATGGGTCCTAGCCAAGGGCGCCATTCTGCCCTGGCGACCGCCCGAATCGTCGCCGAGGCAACCGGCCGGACCGTCGGCGAGATCGGCATCACCACGGCGCGTCCTCCGGTGGGGCCGGAAACGCTCGGCGTGCTCGCTGGCCACCACGAAGTGTTGGAGCGCCGCACGGCGCTGCATGCGCGACACATCGCGCTGAATGCCGCGATGAAGCCCGTCGGCGCATGGTGGCGGCCCTATTATTACGGCGATGCAAACAGCGCGCAGGAGGCTATCCGCGAGGAAATCCTCGCCGTGCGCCAAGGCGTCGGCCTGCTCGACGTCTCGACGCTCGGCAAGCTGGAGATCCGCGGGCCGGACGCCGGCGAGTTTCTCGACCGCCTCTACACCATGGCGCATGCCAACCAACCCGTCGGTCGTGTCCGCTATTGCCTGATGCTCAATGAGATGGGCTCGGTAATCGATGACGGCGTCGCTTACCGGATTGCCGAAGACCAGTTCTACGTGACGGCGACCACCGGCGCCGTCGCGCGCGTCTATGCCGACATGCTGTTCTGGAACGCCGAGTGGCGTCTGAAGGTAGACGTGCTCAACCTCACCGGCGCGTTCTCAGGCCTCAACGTCACCGGACCCAAGGCGCGCCTGGTGCTTCAGGCGCTGGACAGCGACATCGATTTCAGCCGCGACGCCTTCCCTTATCTCAGCGGCCGCGACGGCATGGTCGCCGGTGTGCCGGTGCGGGTGATGCGCATCGGCTTCACCGGCGAGCTCAGCTACGAATTGCACTGCCCTTCGAGCCTGGCACCCAGTCTCTGGGACGCGGTGATGGCGGCCGGACGGCCGCACGGTCTGCGCCCCTACGGACTGGAGGCATCGCGCATCTTGCGCCTGGAGAAAGGCCACATCCTGATCGGCCAGGACACGGATGCGATCACCACGCCGGACGAACTGGGCTTCGGCTGGGCGGTCTCGAAGAAGAAGCCGTTCTTCGTCGGCAAGCGCTCCATCGAGATGCGCGCAAGGCTCGGCCAGACCCGCAAGCTGGTCGGGCTACAATTCCCCGCAGGCGCCCGCAACATTCCCGGCGAAAGCTGCCTGGTGCTGCGCGGAGGCGCACCTGTCGGCCAGATCACCTCGATCGGATATTCGCCGTCGCTCGAGGCTCACATTGCGCTCGCCTATGTTCATGTCGACGACCAGGCCGAAGGCAGCCGCGTGACGGTGAAGTGCCGCGATGGTGAACTGGTCGAGGCGCCGGTGGTCGCCCACGCGTTCTTCGATCCGACCAACGCGCGGCAGGAGATCTAGATGGCCGCCGGCGCAGCGACTCACATCTACCCCTTCATGCCCGGCGGCGCGGCCGACGGCACGAAGCTGATTTCCGGCGCGGTCGTGCTGAGCGATCTTACCGGCAAGCCATGCTTCGGTCTGAAGGGCGGCGGCAGCGCCGCCTGGCTCACGGCGCAAGGCGTTCCCCTCCCCGCCGTCAACCGCATCGGCGACCATCGCGGCATGCGGGTCCTGCGCCTCGGTAACGAGGACATCCTGTTTCTCGCCGAGAATGCCGGCGAGACACTCGCCCAGATCAAAGCCGCCTGGCATACCGCGGTGGGGCCGAAAGGCTACTCATCGTGGCGCGAGGAAGGCTGGGCGTGGATGCGGCTTTCCGGTCCCCGCCTTGCCGAAGCGATGAGCGGCCTTTGCGCGCTGGACCTGAGACCCGAAAAATTCGGCGCCGATGATATCGCGCAGACGCGCGTCGGCCATATCGAAGCCGTGACGTTCCGTTCGCCGGCAGGTTTCGACATACTCTTCGACATCACCGCTTCGGCCTACTTCGCCCGCGCCGTCGCGGCGGTGGCCGGCCGCCAGCATAGAGGACATCCATGACCCGCCCGCAAGGAACCATCGCTCCCATCCTGACGCCGTTCGAAGACGACGGCCGCATCGCGCGCGATCTCTGGACCTCCCATGCCAAATGGGTGCTCGGCCAAGGCGCGCATTTCCTCTCGCCCTTCGGAACGACGGGCGAAGCGCTGTCGGTGTCGCTGCGCGAGCGCATGCAGGCGCTGGAATGGCTGGTCGAGGCCGGCATCGCACCGGACCGGCTGATGCCCGGCACCGGCGTCACCGCGCTTCCCGAAACGGTCGAATTGTCGGCGCATGCTGTGGCCCTCGGCTGCGCTGCGGTCATGGTGCTGCCCTCCTTCTTCTACACCGGCGCCGGCGACAACGGCCAGGCGCGCTATTACAGCGAACTGATCGAGAAGGTGGCAAAACCTTCGATGCGCGTGATCCTCTACCATATCCCGCAGAATTCCGGTGTGCCGGTCAGCCCGGCGCTGACGGCAAGGCTGAGCAAAGCATTTCCGGACACGGTCGTGGCCTACAAGGACAGCGCCGGCGACTGGAACAACACGGCTTCCGTCATCGCCGCCGCGCCCGATATTTCGGTCTTTCCGAGCTCCGAGGCGCAGCTCACCAAGGGTCTGGCAAACGGCGCGGCCGGCTGCATTTCGGCCACGGTCAATCTGAACGCCGCCGCCATCCGCCGCCTCTATGACGCGGCTCGGAAGGGCGAGGACTTCGCCCAGGCGGATGCCGCCGTCAAGGCGTTCCGGAAAGTGATCCAGGATGCCGGGCTGATCCCGGCGATGAAGGCGGTGCTTGCGGTCAAGTCCGGCGACCGGCGCTGGCTGAATCTGCGCGCACCGCATGAGAACGCGACGCTGGAAAGCGGCCAGGCGCTGCTTGCCGCCCTCGGCAGCGCAGCCGACCATATCGGCCGCGATTGAGGCAGCGATGTCGGCGCGCCCAACAATCATCCTGCACACCGACAAGCCGGCCGGCGCGCTTGCCGTGCTCGCCGAGACGCACCCGGATCTCGATGTCCATGCCTGCGACACCTATGCCGGCCTTCCCGCGCTGATCGAGCGGATTGCCGCGGAAGTGGTTTATTCAATCCGCTTTGACGGCACGCCGCGCTATCCGCGCCAGGCCCTCGTCGAGAGCCCGACAGTCAAATGGGTGTCGATCGGCGGCTCCGGCACCGACCATCTCGGGCGCTGGGATCCGGCGCGTGTGACGGTTACCAATTCGGCCGGTGTCGCCGCCGGCATGCTGGCCGAATATGCGCTCGGCGCCATGCTGTCCTTCTCGCTCGACCTGCGCGGCTTCGAACGGCGACAGCAGGCTCGCCAATGGGGGGGCGGCCGCGTCGAGCCTATCGAGGGCAAGACCGTCCTCATCGTCGGCCTCGGCAAGACCGGCGAGGCCGTCGCGCGCCGCGCGCAGGCGATGGGCATGAGCACGCTGGGCATCCGCGCCCGACCGAAGCCGATGCCGTCGCTCGACGAGGTGCATGGCCCCGATGCACTGCTGGCACTGATCGGCCGCGCCGATTTCATCGTCTGCTGCGTGCCTCTGCTGCCGACCACGCGCGGCCTGCTTGGAGAGGCTGCCTTCGCCGCGATGAAGCCGTCCGCTGTCCTCATCGACATTTCGCGCGGCGGCGTCGTCGAGGAAGCCGCACTGCTCAGCGCGCTCGACAACAAGCGGATCAAGGGCGCGGCGCTCGACGTCTTCGCGACCGAGCCCCTGCCGGCCGAGCACCCGCTCTGGGGCTACGACAACGTCGCCGTCACGCCCCATTGCGCGGCGGTCTATGACGGCTGGGACATCAAGTCGGTGCGCATGTTCGCCGACAATCTGGCGCGCTACCGCAAAGGCGAGCCGCTGGAGAATGTGGTCAATCCGGAACGCGGCTACTGAAAGCAGTTCCAGGAAAAGTGCGCAGCGGTTTTCCGCCCGGAATTACGAGAACAAGAATCGAAGGGGAATGATCCGATGTCACAGGACAGGCGCGGCGGTGGCCGCAGATCGAAGCTCGGACGCGGCGGTGGCGGCATCGCGCAACTGCCGTGGCAGAGCGTGAAAAACCCCTACCCGCCCATGCAGTTGCTCGACGAGGAGCGCATCGAGCAACTGCACAAGACCTCGATGCGCATTCTGTCGGAGCTCGGCATCCGGGTCATGAGCGAGAAGGTGATGGACCTGTTCGCCAAAGCCGGCGCCATCGTCGATCGAGAGGAGCGGACCATCCGCATCGACGAGAGCATCGTGACGGAAGCTCTGAGCAACGTGCCCTCCTCCTTCACGCTGACCAGCCGCAATCCGGACAAGCGGGTCCATTTCGGCGGCAATTCGCTGGTCTTCGGCCTGGTCGCCGGTCCGCCCAACGTGCATGACCGCATCAACGGCCGCCGCCCCGGCAACCTGCCCGACTACCAGAACTTCATCCGGCTGGCGCACCACTTCAACGCCATCCACATCATCGGCAACCAGGTGGTGGCGCCGATCGAATTGCCGGCCAATTCACGCCATCTCGACACCTACCACGCCAATCTGACGCTGAGCGACCTCTCCTTCCATTGCACCGCGATCGGCCGCGCCAGGGCGATGGACGGCATCAACATGATGGCCATCGCGCGCGGCATCTCGGTCGAGGAGATGCGCGCTTCGCCAGGTGTTACGACAATCATTTCGATCAACTCGCCGCGCCTGTTCGACGACGCGATGGCCGAAGGCCTGATCGCCATGGCCGAGCATGGCCAACCGGTGACGGTGACGCCCTTCACGCTGATGGGCGCGATGACGCCGGTGACGCTTGCCGCGGCGCTCTGCCAGCAGAATGCCGAAGCGCTGTTCGGCGTGACGCTGACGCAGCTCGTCAACCCCGGCACGCCGGTGATGTATGGCGCCTTCACCTCCAATGTCGACATGAAGTCGGGTGCGCCGGCTTTCGGCACGCCGGAGAACGCCAAGGCCAACATCATCGCCGGACAGTTGGCACGGCGTTACAACCTGCCCTACCGCACCTCCAACGCGAATGCCTCCAACGTGGTCGATCTGCAGGCGGCCTACGAAACCGAGATGGCGACATGGGGCGCGGTGCTGGGCGGCGCCAATCTGATCTACCATGCCGCCGGCTGGCTGGAGGGCGGGCTGACCGCGTCCTACGAGAAGCTCGTGCTGGACGTCGAGATCCTGCAGAACATGATGGAGTTCCTGCGGCCCTTGCCGTTCCAGGAGGACGACCTCGGCTTCGAAGCGATCAAGTCGGTGCCGGCTGGCGGCCATTTCTTCGGCGCCGAGCACACCATGTCGCGCTACACAACGGCCTTCTATCAGCCGATGCTGTCCAACTGGCAGAACTACGGTGCCTGGCAGGAGGCCGGCGGCAAGGACGCCTTGGAGCGGGCGACCGAGCTCTGGCAGCACGCTCTGCACGACTATGAGGAGCCGGTGATGGATCCCGCGATCCGCGAGGCGCTCGATGCCTATGTCGCGCGCCGCCGCGAGGAAATCGCGGCCAATCCGGATGCCTAGAAGCTGCTCGATGCCTCATGATCTCGTCATCCGCCACGCGGCGCTGATCGCAGGTGACGGCTCGAAGCCGTTCGAGGCCGATATCGCAGTCACCGGCGACCACATCGCCGCCATCGGCCGGCTGGGTGACGCGCGGGCAATCGAGGAAATCGACGCAAAGGGCAAGGTGGTGGCTCCCGGCTTCATCGACGTGCACACCCATGACGACGGCGCGCTGCTGGCCCCGCGCGGCATGGATCCGAAGATCAGCCAAGGCGTGACGACGGTGATCGCCGGCAACTGCGGCGTCAGCCTCGCGCCGCTGCTGCTCGACAAGACCCCGCCGCCGCCCTTCACGCTGGTCGGCGGCCGCGAGAATTTCCGCTTCGACCGTTTTGCCGACTATGTCGCCGAGCTGAAGCGCTGCGGCATCGCCACCAACGCTGCCCTGCTTGTCGGCCACACTACTCTGCGCCAACGCTGCATGCCGGTGACCGACCGGCCGGCCAATGAAGCCGAAACGGCGGCGATGCAGGAAGCGGTCGCCGAGGCCATGGCCGAGGGCGCGTTCGGCCTCAGCACCGGCCTCGATTATCCGCCGGCCGTCAACTCCTCGACGGACGAGGTCAAGGCTTTAGCGGCCACCGCCGCGCAGCTCGGCGGTCCCTATGTCACCCACACCCGCAACTATTTCGAGACGATGGACGAGGCGATCGAGGAAGCGATCGATATCGCCGATCACGCCGGCGGCAAGCTCTTCATCTCGCACCACCAGTGCACTGGCCGCGCCAATTTCGGCAAGAGCCGGCCCTCGCTGGAACGGATCGACCGGGCGCGCAAGACGATGGACATCAGCATGGACGTCTACCCCTATGCCGCAAGCTCGACGGTGCTGCGGCTGGAGCGCTGCGACACCGGGCTGAAGATCCTCATCACCTGGTCCGATCCGCATCCGGAGATGGCGAGGCGCGAGATCGCCGATATCGCCCGCGAATGGGACTGCACCGAGCGCGAGGCCGGCGAGCGGCTGCTGCCGGCGGGCGCGGTCTACTTCCAGCTCGATGAGGACGACGTCCGCAATATCATTGCCCATCCGCGCACCATGATCGGCTCGGACGGCCTGCCGCACGACATCCACCCGCATCCGCGTTTGTGGGGCACATTTCCGCGCGTGCTTGGGCACTATGCGCGTGACATCGGGTTACTCACCCTGGAGGAGGCCGTGTTCCGCATGACCGGGCTGCCCGCGCGCGAATTCGGCATCGAGCAGCGCGGCATTCTGGCGGAAGGCAATTTCGCCGACCTCGTCATCTTCGATCCCGAGACGATCATCGACACCGCCACTTTCGAGGAGCCGCGCCGCCCGGCCGCCGGTATCGAGCATGTCTTCGTGAACGGCGTATCGGTCTGGCGCAAGGGCCGAGCCACCGGAGCGCTGCCGGGCGCGGTTCTCAAGCCCTCGGCTTCAAAGGCGATCGTCAGAGGCCCATGCGGCTGCGGCGCCGATCACAGCGCCTCGTAAATGCGGTCGACGCTCTCCAGCGTGTAGGCGAACTCCACCGGCCGGGTGCAGCGCCAGCCGTCGAAGGACTGGCCGGCCAGCGCCTTCAAGGCTTCGGGCAGGCGCAATATGCCGCCACCATAGAGCCGGTTCGCCATGTCCAGCATGCCGGTGCGATGCATGGCTTCCGTCATGCTGCCGCAGGCTTCTTTGACCAGCCAGACGCGAAAGCCCTGATAGACGGCATCGAACACGCTTGCGGTCACGCAGCTGTCGGTCAGCACGCCGGCCACCATAAGGTTTTCGATACCAAGCGTGGCGAGCTTTTGCGAAAGATCGGTCCGCCGAAAGGCGCTCGGCCAGTGCTTGTGGATGACAATGTCGCCGGATGCCGCCGCCACCTCGGCGCAGATCGCAGCGCCTTCGCTGCCGGCCACCGCGGAGCGGAATTCCTCAGTGAGTATCTCCTCCTGCCGCGCATAGCCGGCGCGTTCCTCCGACCTCACCCAGGCCTGTGCATGGATGACTGGCACGGCCGCCTTGCGGGCGGCTTCGATCAGCGCAGCGGTGTTGGCAAGCACCGTGTCATAGCCGACGACCGGCCATGCCGCGCCGGGACGATATTCGTTCTGCAGGTCGATGACGAGCAAGGCAGTCTTGGCGAGGTTCATGGCTGATCCGAGTTGTCGAAGTCGGTGACGAAACGCAAAAACAGCCGGATCGCCTGATCGAGGTCGGCGATCTCCATGCTCTCATGCGGGTTATGGCTGCCGTTCTCGTTGCGAACGAAGAGCATCGCGGTCGGAATGCCTGCGCCGGCGAAGGTCGCCGCATCGTGCCCTGCCCCGCTCGGCACATGCGGCGCCCGCATCTGCAGTTCGGTCGCAGCACGGTCGAGCCGGCCGATCAGAACCGGCGACATCGTCGCGGGCTCCCAGGTGAAGCGCGGCCCGGACTCGAAAGTGACGCCGCGTTTGGCGCCAACCTCTGCGAGAATCGCCTGAAGCCGCGCCTCGACCCGTTCAAGAGTGGCCGCCTCGGCGCTGCGCACATCGAGCGTGAAGCCGAGCTCACCAAGCACGCGGCTGCCGCCATGCTGCGTGCGATCGGACTGCACGCGTCCGAAGGTGATGGTGGCCTCATGCCCTTCGCGCTCGAGCGCGTCCCACTCCACTTCGAGACCCGCAACCAGATCGGCAAAGCCGAGCACACTGTCATGCCGGGCGAAACGCGGCTCGGCGCCCGAATGGGCGTAGGCGCCGAGGCATTTGGCGTCGACATAGCGGAAACCGCCGGCAATCCCGGTGACGATGCCGACCGCCGCTTCGGCGGCGACCAGGCGCGGTCCCTGCTCGATATGCACTTCGACGAAGGCCGCGATCCCGCCAGCATCGATGCCGGGAACGCCACGCCGCACGGCATCCGGGTCGAATCCCTCCTCACGCATATGATCGGCGAGCGTGCGGCCGCTATCGGAACGCCTGGCTTCGAGCGCCTGCGGATCGAGCAGGCCAAGCACCGCCTGGCTGCCGGGATAGGAGAGCGGAAACCAGACCGCTTCCTCGGCGCGAGTCGCCAATACGATGAGATCGCGCTGCAATCGTATGCCCTGTCGGACGAGCTCAGCCATCACAGCCAGGCCGGCGGCGACACCGGCGGCGCCATCGAAATTGCCGCCATGCGGCACGCTGTCGAGATGCGAACCGATGACGATCGCCGGCAGGTCAGGGTCGCGGCCGCCGAGCGTCAGATAGAGATTGCCGGCGGCGTCGGTGCGCGCGACCGCGCCGAGCTTCTGTGCCTCCTCACGTACGAGATCGTGGGCGAAGCGCTCACCCAGTCCGTAAGCGACGCGCGTGATTCCAGGCGGGTCGGTCGTGGCTTGCGCGAGTGTCTCCAGGAGACGTCCGGCCAGCCTGCCGCCGGCCGTCAGTGCGGCATTGCTCATGAAGCGACCTGTCGAGCTTCCCCCTCGGCACCGCGCAGCCGGTGCGGTGTCAGATCGTTCAAGGAAACGCCCTGCCTTGCGACATCGTCCGGCAGGCCGCCACCCGCGATCAGGCTGGCGCAGACGCGCGACAGCGCCGGCGAGGTCTTGATGCCGTAGCCGCCCTGCCCGACCAGCCAGACGAAATCGTGAAACTCGTCATCCGGCCCGACCACCGGCGACCCGTCGGCGACGAACGTCCTGAGGCCTGCCCAGGAGCGCGACACGCGCTGCACCTCGATCGTCGTTGCCCGTTCGAGACGCTCGGCGCCGATCGCGACATCAATCTCCTCCGCAAAGGCGTCCATCGGCGCCGACGGCGTTGCATCGGCGGGAGAAACGAACAGCTGCCCGGCATCCGGCTTGAAATAGAACTCCGCGCCGACATCGTTGACCAGCGGCCAATCGGTGATATCGGCACCTGGAGGTGCGGGAATATTGAAGGCGGTGCGGCGCTTCGGCTGCAGGCCGACGGGACGCACGCCCGCCATCAGCGCGATCTCGTCGCCCCAGGCGCCGGCCGCATTGACGATCAGCGGTGCAAGGAATGTGCCCGCCTCCGTCTCGACCCGCCATTGGCCAGCCTGCCTGCCGATGCCTCTCACGCCGGCTTTAGTGACGATGCGCGCGCCGCGCGCCCGCGCGCCGCGCAAGAAACCCTGGTGCAGGCCGTTGACGTCGATATCCATCGAATGCGGTTCGATATAAGCACCGGCCAGGTAATCCCGGCGCAGCACAGGCACGCGCGCGATCGCCTCGGCCGGCGTCATCGCGACGATCGAGGGAACGAGCGCCTGCGCGGCTGCAAGGTCCTCGCGCAACAGCTCGAGTTGATCGGCGCGTGCCACCGTGATCATGCCGCGCTTGCTGAGCAGCGGATAATCGCAAAAACCAGTCGGCGGCTCGGTGAGGAAGGCGCGGCTTGCGAGCACGATGCGGCGGATGACGCCATTGCCGTAATTCTCAGTGAAGCTTGCGGCCGAGCGGCCGGTGGTGTGATAGCCGCAATGGCTCTCCCGCTCGAGCAGCACGACCTTCCTGTCGCGCGAAATCTCAAAGGCAGCGCCGGCGCCAGCCATGCCGCCGCCGATGATGATCACGTCGGTTTGTTCGCTCATGGACACCCATCCGCCAATACGGTTCCCCCCACGCTGCGCGGTACGGCGGGCGGCTCGCCCAGCCGGCCGCGGCGCGCACGATCGCGGGCGCCCCGCCCTTCAGCCAGATTCTCGGCCAGCGAATTCTGCGAGGCGCAGTCCCGCAATGCGAGGTCGCCGACAAAAGGCACTGGCTTGCCGGCGATGGCCATGCCCGTCAGCCGCGCCCAGACCGCGCGCCGTTTGCGCACCTGATGCGATTGCAATTCGCTGATCTCAGCGATCCCGCTCTCCCGCTTGATCTCCAAGACGCCCGCCTCGACGGCCGCGTCGAACAGCTCCAACCCACGCTTCGTTCGCACGATGATGCCGTTGAGCGGCTCGTCTTCGACCGCCGGTCCGCCATTCAGCCAGGAATCCGATACCGCGATATCCGCCACCTGGCCGATGGCATCAGGACAGATCTTACAGCGCGGCTGGATCATCCATTTGTCCTCGTCTTCCCAGAGCTGCCTATAACTGATCTCGAAGGCGCGGCCGTCCTTGGTTTCGATCCGGTTGAGGCCAGGATTGCCGTGTCCCCGGTAGCGGAAGAGAGACAACTCATCCTCGCTGAGGCCAAAACGCTGCAGCACCTGCTCCGACTTCGTCAGGTCCGAAGCACCGCCGCAGACGAAGGCGAGCGCATAGCGCATACGCTCGTCGACGCGCGGATCGAGCCGCGCCAGATTGCGCACGGCGGTGATGTCGCAGGGCTTGGCGATCAGCGCGAACGGCTCGCCGCGATCGAGGATGTCGCTGAAATCGACCAGCGTCGCCGCCGGGCCATAGCGCGAGCCGGCGCCTTCGAGCACCGAAGCGGCGTCGAAGCTCAGCTTGCGTTCCGTCCGCATCGGCATGGAGCGCGAGGCCGCGACATGCAGCACGAATTTGACCCGGCCAGTGTCGAGCAGGAATTGCCCGAGCGCCGTCAGCGTCCCGCCGCCGGAACCGACGAACCGCACCCTGGGATCTCCGGCTGAACCGAGCACAAGCCGTTCGACCGGTCCCCAGACCGCGTCCGCCAACGCGGCCGCATTCATCTGCGCGGGTGGCGGACCGGCGATGCGCGTTCCCGGGCAGACGGCGTTGATCTTTGCCAGTGTCGGCTTGTCCAACGCGTGCCTCGCCACCGGCCGCTCGCGCCCTTCCGGCGTCATCACCATCTCGACCTGGCCGGCACCGGCAATCGAGCGGCAGAGGCCGCAGCCGATGCAAAGCCCGCTCTCGACGATCTCGCTCAGCGTCAACAGATCGGTCGAGGGCGTCGTGTTTTGGCTTCGGCTTGTTTCGATCAGGCCCATCGCGATCTCAGACCGGTTCCGAAATGCGCCGGTACTGATCGGGACGGCGGTAGAGCGCGAAGTTGAAATTCACCTTGCGACAAGTCTCGATCAGGTCGAGATCGGCGCGATGGACGATGACCTCGTCGTCGAGCGACATCGCCTGCGCGGCGATCTCGCCGGTCGGCGCGATGATGCAGGAGCCGCCGATCAGCGCCTGGCCGTCCTCCAGCCCGGCCTTGGCAGCGGCGCCGACCCAGAGCGTGTTCTGGTAGGCCCCAGCCTGCATCGGCAAATGGTTGTGGAACATTCTGAGATGCGCCAGCGCGGGCGCCTCGTCGAGCAGCAGAGGCGTGTTGTAGCCGAGCAGTGCCACCTCGGCGCCGTTGAGGCAGAGCATCCGATAGGTTTCCGGCCAGCGGCGGTCGTTGCAGATGGCGAGGCCGACGCGAACGCCGCGATAATCGAAGACCGGAAAGCCGAGATTGCCGGGTTCAAAGTAACGCCGTTCGAGATGAGTGGTCGTGCCCGCTTCCGGCTCGCTCGACCCCGGCACATGCATCTTGCGGTAGCGGCCGATGAACGCGCCGTCAGGCCCGACCAGATCCATCGTGTTGAAGTGGCGCGTGCGCCCCTCTTCCTGCGTTAGTTCGCAATAGCCCAGCGCAAAGCCGACCTTGAGGCGCACGGCGGCATCATAGAGCCGCTGCGTCTCCGGGCCCGGCATCGAGGTTTCGAAGAAGGCGTCGATCTCGGCCTGGTCGTCGATGCACCAGCGCGGGAAGAACGTGGTGAGCGCCATTTCCGGAAACACCGCGATCTCGGCGCCGGCGGCTGCGGCTCTCTCAAGCAGATGCACCAGCCGCCCCACCGTCTCGGCGCGCGTGGCGCTCCGCTGGATCGGTCCGGTCTGGCAAACGGCGATGGTCAGGCATCGAGCCATGGCGTCCAATCCTCGACAGGTTTTCTGAGATGCGCCGGATCGGCGGCGGTCCGCGCCACGAAGCGCCCGAAGCCCGGCTTCGCCTGCAGCTCGCCGTCGGCGACCACCGGCACACCGCGCACCAGGACGGTCGTAGGCTTGCCGGTGACGCTTCTGCCCTCATAGGGCGTGAAATCGACGCGCGAATGCAGCGCCTTGTGCCCGAGCGTCCAGCGCGCGGTCGGATCCCACAGCGCCAGATCCGCGTCGAGCCCGACGGCGATGCTGCCCTTGCGATCGGCGAAGCCATAGATCGCGGCGGCATTGCGCGCGGTGAGGTCGAGATAGCGCTCGAGCGTCAGACGGCCGGTGAGCAGCCCTTCCGAAAACAGCAGCGGCAGGCGTGTCTCAATGCCGGGAATGCCGCTCAGCGTCGTGGTGAAGCCTGGCGCTTCGGAACGGCCGATCTTGTCGGCGAAATAGTATGGCGAATGGTCGGACGACCAGAGGTCGATGCCACCACCGATCAGCTCCCGCCACAGATGCTCATGGCTGCGCGGCGAGCGCGGCGGCGGCGAGAACACGAAGCGTGCCGCATCGATTGCCGGCCGGTCGAGATCGGCAGCGCCGAGAAAGAGATATTGCGGACAGGTCTCGGCAATGGCGTCGACGCCCCGCGCCTTCGCCCGCGCCACCTCCTCGGCCGACTGCCAGGACGAGACGTGGACGATGGTCATCCGCGCGCCGGTCATCTCGGCAAACGCCAGCGCGCGATGCGTCGCCTCGCGCTCCATCGTCTCGCTGTGGGCGACCACATGGTAGCGAATGTCGGTGCGGCCGAGATCGATGAGCCGCTGTCGCGTGCGCCGGATCGCGGCGTCGTTCTCGGCATGGACCATGACGATCCAGCCCAGCCGCCGCGCCGTATCGAGAACCTTGAAGAACAAATCATCGTCGACGGCAAAACCCTGATAGGTCATGAACAGCTTGACCGAGGCGATGCCACGCTGGGCAAGCTGGTCGAGTTGGGCCTCGACATCCGCGCCGGTGCCCGTGGTGACCACGGCATGGAGCCCGTAGTCGATCACGGCGCGTCCCGCCGCGCGCTCCAGCGCGCGGTCGATGGCGCCGATTGTCGTCATGTCCTGTCCGGGCATGCCGAACGGCACGATGCAGGTGGTGCCGCCGAAAGCCGCGGAGATCGTGCCGGAAGAGAAATCGTCGGCATTGCCCGCCCCACCCCAGACCGGCTGGTCGAGATGGCAATGCGCGTCGACGCCGCCGGGCATCACCCAGCGGCCGCCGGCGTCGATCGACTTTTGGCCGGAAAGGCCCTTGCCGATGGCGGCGATGCGGCCGTCGTCGATGCCGACGTCGCATTCGGCCCAGCCGTCGTCGAGCGCCACGCGCCCGCCTCTGATCACCAGCTCATGCATTGGCCCGCTCTTCTATCAAATTGGCCTCGCCGGCCGGCTCAGCCGACTGCCGCCGTGACCATGATTTCGACGCGGTACTGGTCGCCGGCAAGCCGCGCTTCCACCGTGGCGCGCACCGGCATGGCGCTCTTGTCGATCCAGGCGTCCCAGGCAGCATTCATCATCTCGAAATCGGCGATGTCGCGGAGCCATATCTGCGCGCTGAGCAGCTTCGACTTGTCGGTGCCGGCCTTGGCGAGAAGCGCATCGATCTTGGCCAAAATCTGCTTGGTCTGGCTGGTGGTGTCGCCGGAAAGATCATCCGCCGTCAGGCCGGCCACGTAGACGGTGCCGTTGTAGCGGAGCACCCGGCAGAAGCGTTGTCCGTTTTCCAGGCGTTCGATCGTCATGCTGTTCCCTTCCGCTGGTTCCCATATCTGGTTTTTGCCTATGGTAAGGAGGGCGCAAAACGGCTGTAAAGCCCGCGCCGGGCCGAGACGCCGCTTTCCTTTGCCGACATGGCCAAAAAAATTTAAGCCATAGCCGCGTCAATCTTCGTTTGTGGCAATCGCCGCAAAGTGTAGCTTCTGCTCGGGCTGCCGTCGGTCAACGGTGCCGCCAGGGAGCCGCCGCAGCCGCATTCATGAGGTCGATCGCTCAATCCGCGATGAGGCTTTGGCATAATGCAGAGCGCTCCCGCGCCATGCTGCCGATCATGGTCGGCATCTGCCTTGCTTGTATCGGCAGCGCCATGCTGACCACCGGCGTGTCGCTGCATCTCGGCAAGCCCGGCATTTCTCCCCAGGTCGTGCAGATCGTGCTGACCGCCTATCCTGTTGGCTTCCTCGTCGGATGCTTGGTCACACGCCCGGCCGTTGCCCAATACGGCCACGAGCGCACTTTCGTGGCGATCCTGGTGCTGGCGCTGCTCGCGGCTTCCGGCTTCGTCTTCACCGATTTCCTGCCGAGCTGGATCTGCTTCCGGCTGCTCGGCGGCCTTGCGATGGCGTCGCTGTTCGTCGTCTGCGAAAGCTGGATCAACCTTTATGCCGAGCATCACAATCGCGGCGCGCTGTTTTCGATCTACATGCTGACAACGGCGATCGCAGTGCTGCTCGGTCAGGTGCTGGTCGCAATGGTCGGTCCGCAATCGCCGCATCTGTTCCTGGTTGCGGCGGCGACGGTCTTGCTGGCGCTGGCCTCCAAATTCGCCGGGGGACGCTGGCCGGCGCTGCCTGCCATCGATCCGGAGCATGCAGGCTCGGCAAGGCCGGTCAGGCGGCTCGGTCCGCTGGCGCTGTTCCGGCTGGCCCCGGTAACGGTCGTCGCCATCTTCCAGGGCGGCATCACCAACATGAACATCTTCGTGCTGACGCCGATCTACGGCACGCAGATCGGGCTGTCGGCGGCAACGACGGTCGGGCTGGTCACCACCATCAGCATCGCCGGCATGCTGGCGCAGACGCCCGTCGGATGGCTGTCGGACCGGTTTGAACGGCGCATCATACTGCTTGTCCAGGGCATCCTGTCGGTCACGCTCTGCGCCGCCATCGCCTGGCTCGGCAATTCTTCGGTGCCGTTGCTCTTCGTTCTGTTCTTCATCTACGGCTGCACGGCGCTCACCGTCTATCCCGTGGCGATGGCGTTCGGCGCCTCGCAATTGCACAGCCGGCATATGGTCGGCGCTTCCGGCACGCTGCTCCTGCTCTATTCGATCGGCAATGTCGCGACGCCTGGCATTTCGGCTGGCCTAATGGAGCATATGGGCGCCCCGGCCATGTTCCTGCTTCTGGGCGGCGGCGCCGTGCTGGTGACGATTGCTGCCTGCTACAATCTCTTGCGCCGGCCGGTCGTCGCGCCGGCGATGCAGGCAGTCGAGGAGCGCGCCTGATGACGGATGCAGCAACGAACCGCCTCGAGGGCAATGTCATCCTGATCGCAGGCGCGGCCAGCGGCATCGGCGCGGCAATCGCCCGCCGCTGTATTGCCGAAGGCGCAAGGGTAGTCTGCGCGGATTACGATCTCGAGCCGGCCACCGAGCGCGCCGAAGCGCTCGGCCCTGCCGCCGCCGCTTGCCAATGCGATGTGACGAAGGGGGATTCCGCGGAAGCAGCCGTCGATTTCGCTCGGCAGGAATTCGGCCGGCTCGACGGGCTGGTGCACAATGCCGCCGCGCCCTCGACCAGCGCCACCGTCGTCGATCTCGACGAAAGCGCCTGGCGGCACGAGATCGACGTGGGCCTGACCGGCGCTTTCCTGATGAGCAAGTTCGCCGTGCCGCTGATTGCGGCGAGCGGCGGCGGCTCTGTCGTCTTCATCGGCTCGCAATTTGGACGCGTCGCGACCACCAAGGCCGTGGCGTATTGCGCCGCCAAGGCCGGGCTGATTCACCTCGCCAAGGCGATGGCCGTCGATCACGCGCCGGACAAGATCCGCGTCAACAGCCTGTCGCCGGGCGCCGTGGCGACGACGCGGCTGCTGCGCCGGTTCGCCGATTTCGAAGCGGCCAATGCCGGCCTTGGGCCTGCCCACCTGCTCGGCCGCATCGCCGATCCCGATGAGATCGCCGCCGCGGCCGCTTTCCTGCTTTCCTCCGACGCATCCTTCGTCACCGGAACCGACATGCTCGTGGACGGCGGCTATGCGACGCGCTGAGCCCGAAAACCCTTTCAGAGGAGGTCCCATGACCCTGCTCGTTACCGGCGGCACCGGCTTTGTCATGAGCGTGGTTGCGCGCGCATGGCTGGACCGCGATCCGCAAGCCCGCGCCGTGATCCTCGACCGCTCAGGCCTCGACGCGGCCGCCGAAAGACATTTCGCGCCGGTGCGCGACCGGCTGACGGTGATTTCCGCCGATATCCTTGACCCGAAAGCCTGGTCCGCGGGGCTCGACGAGCAAGGCATCACGGCGATCGTCCATGGCGCGACGATCACGCCGATCTCGCGCGGCAGCGCCACGGAGGCAAAGCGCCAGCCGGAGGCCGAAGACCCGGCCCGCATCGTCGACGTCAATCTGATGGGCACCGTGCGCATGCTGGATTGGGCGCGCGCGAGACCAGGCCTCCAGCGCTTCATCTATGTCAGTTCCGGTTCCGTCTACCGCCACAATGGGCCGGACTGGAGCGGTGAGCCGCTGCCGGAGGACGGTTATGTCGCGCCGCTGACGCTCTACGGCATCTCGAAATTCGCCTCCGAGATGGTCACCAACCGCTATGCCGACCTGTTCGGCCTGCCGGCGGTTTCGGTGCGGCTTGCTTCCGTCTACGGCCCGATGGACCGCGCCACCGAGAGCCGCAATTTTCGTCATGTTCCCAACCGAGTCGCGCATATCGCTTTGGCCGGCGAGACGATCAGGCCGAACAGCCTGGAGCCCGTCGGCGACTATGTCGCCTCGACCGACGTTGCCGCCGCGATCCTCGCGCTGATCGATGCGCCGCGCCTCAACTACCGCCACTACAATATCGGCTCCGGGTCGAGCCAGACCATCGGCGAGATCATCGGCTGGGCAGCCGAACGCGTCCCGGGACTGAAGGTCGAGGTGACGCCGGGCGAAGACGCCAATATCGTCCAGGATGTGGCGCTGAAAGGCGGCATGTGGGGCGCCTATGACATCGCCCGCATCATGCGCGACACCGCGTGGCGGCCGCGCCCCGGCAAGGAAGCCTTCCACGCCTATATGGACTGGATTGCCGCCAACGAAAGCTGAGCCAACGAGATCAGAGGAGACCAGCCGATGCCGACCGATCCGCAGCAAGCGCAGCAGCCGCGCGACTTTGTCGGCTATGGCCCGCATCCGCCCTTCGTCACCTGGCCGGGCGGCGTCAAGCTCGCTGTCAACCTAGTGCTGAACTACGAAGAGGGGTCGGAGTACAACTGGCTGGAAGACGGCCGCAACGACAATTGGGGCGAGTATAATCTCGCCTCGAGCCCGCCTGTACGCGACCTCGGCACCGAGACGCATTTCGAATATGGCAGTCGCGCCGGTGTCTGGCGCCTGGCCAGGCTGTTCGACCGCTACGACGTCCCCGTCACCATCTCCGCCTGCGCCGTGGCGCTGGAGCGCAACCCGCCCTTCGTCGAATGGATCAAGAGTCGCCGCCACGACCTGCTCGGACACGGCCTGCGCTGGATCGACTACACGACGATGGAGCGCAGCGAGGAGGAACGGCACCTGCACGAGGCGATCGCGCTCTACGAGAAGCTGCTGGGGAAGCGCCCGCTAGGCTGGAACTGCCGCTCGCTGCCCAGCGTCAACACGCGCGACCTTCTGGTCGAGGAGGGCGGCTTCCTCTACCACTCCGATCCCTGCAACGACGACCTGCCCTATTTCCTCGACCACAGGAGCACCGAGATCCTGGTCGTCCCCTATTCCAAGACACTCAACGACAGCCGCTACCTCGTCGCGCCGGGCTACGGCAATCCGCGCGACTTCGCCGAGGACTGCCGCTCGGCCATCGACTATATGCTCTCAGAAGCCGACGAGATTGGCGGCCGCATGCTGACCATCGGCATTCACGCCCGCTGGACGGGCCAACCCAACCGGGCATCGGGCCTGCGCGAGGTGATCGAGCACGTCCGAAAGAGCGACGGCGCCGCCTTCATACGCCGCGAGGACATAGCCCGCTTCTGGCACGCGAATCATGCCCGCTTCGAGCAGCGCGGCTGAGAGATGTTCGACACGCTGATCCGCGATGGAACGGTGGTGAATGCCGACGGCCTCGGCCGCGGCGATATCGGCATTGCCGCGGGCAAGGTCGCGGCAATCATCGCGCCCGGCGAAGCCGCCGAAGCCAGGACGGTCGTCGACGCCTCCGGCTGCTTCGTGCTGCCCGGCCTGGTCGATGCGCACGCGCATCTGCGCGACCCCGGCCTGACCCATAAGGAGGATTTCTCTTCCGGCACCCATGCGGCGGCGCTTGGCGGCGTGACGACGGTGCTCGACATGCCGACCGACGAGCCTTGGACCGCGACGGCCGAGCAACTCGCGGACAAGATGGCGTTGGCCGGAAACCGCATCCATGTCGATGTCGGCCTGCAGGCCGTGGTCAGCCGCGATCTGTCGCTCATTCCTCGCCTGCTCGACCTCGCGCCGGTGTCATTCGAGCTGTTCACCGCCGACGTGCCGGATGCTTTCCTGTTCGCAACGCTCGACGCGGTTGCCGAGGCGCTCAAAGCGCTCGCCGGCGCTGAAACGCTGATCGGCATCTCGCCCGGCGACCAGTCGATCCTGACGGGCAGCTCCGAGCGTGATCGCTCCGGCACCATCGCCGCTTTCCTGGACAGCCGGCCGTCGCTGGCTGAAGCCAACGGCATCGCCCGCGCGCTGGTCGCCGCGGCCTCGACCGAGGCAAGAATCCATGTCCGTCAGATCAATTCCGAACTGGGTGTCGAGACCTGGACCCGGCTTCGCGGCATCGCCGACGCCAGCGTCGAGACCACGCCGCAGAACCTGTTCTTCACCGCCGGCGATTACGAAACACAGGGCGCCAACCTCAAGGCTTCACCGCCGTTGCGCTCGCCGCAGGATGTCGACGCGCTGCGCGCCGCGCTGGGCGCGAGCTTGATCGACATCGTCGCCAGCGACCACGCCCCGCACGCGCCGAACGAAAAGGCGGCGCGCTATGCTGCTTTCGCCGACATCCCGGGCGGCATGCCGGGATTGCAGACGCTGCTTCCAACGATGTTGAGACTGGTCGACGACGGGCTCATCGCGCTGCCCGATCTGGTGCGTATGTGCTCCCGCAATCCGGCCGAGCGCTTCGGCCTCGGCCGGCGCAAGGGACGCATTGCGGCCGGCTACGATGCCGATCTGCTGATCCTCGACCCGCGCCGATCCGGCATCATCGCCAACGCCGAGCAGGTGTCGCGGGCCGGCTACACGCCGTTCGACGGCTGGACCGTGAAAGCGCGGCTGGCCGGTGTTTTCCTGCGCGGCCGCGAGATCGTGCGCGAAGGGCGGCTGGTCGGCCCGGCGCAAGGGAAGATCGTCACCCGGGAAAGCTGAACACCATGGCCTTGCTCGCAGACAAAACCGCCATCGTCACCGGAGCGAGCTCCGGCATCGGCCGCGCCATCGCGCTCAAATTCGCAGCCGAAGGCGCTAATATCGTCATTGCCGACACGGTGGAGCAGCCGATCGAGGGTGGCGAGAGTACTGTGGATATGATCCGCTCCGCCGGCGGCAATGCCGTCTACATGAAAACCGACATCTCGGACTGGAGCGCCGTCGACGCCCTTGTCGGCGCAGCCATCGATCGCTTCGGTCGGCTCGACGTGATGGTGAACAATGCCGCGATCTACACCAGCACCAACCTGATCGAGACCACGCCGGAACAGTGGAACCGCGTCATCGGCGTCAATCTGACCGGCTTCTTCTATTGCAACAAGCGCGCCGTCACGCAGATGCTGACCCAGGCGCCGGTCAACGAGGTGCGCGGCCGCATCGTCAATATCTCCTCGCAGCACGGCATGGTCGCCTGCCCCGGCGATTTTCCCTACTCCGTGAGCAAGGGCGGCATCGTGCAGATGACGCGGCAGATCGCGGTCGACCACGCCGACGACCTGATCGTCTGCAACGCCATCGCTCCGGGCAAGATCATCACCGGCAAGCCCGGCGTCGCCAACGACCCCGACGCGCTCGACTATTCGCTCCGCCGCACGCCGTGGCCGCGGCTCGGACATCCGAACGACGTGGCGGGCGCGGCGCTGTTTCTCGCCAGCGACATGGCGAGCTACGTCACCGGCATAAACCTGATGGTGGACGGCGGCTGGATGGCGGGCTGACGGGTGCCAGCGGGGCCGCCGCCCGGCATTCGGCGACAGGAACCTTTGCGGAAACCACCCGTTGACCCAGCTGCGAGGGGGGCAACGATTCTGGGTTCCGTTGCCTTGGACGCGAAAACCGAAAGAAAAGAGCGCGAAACCGCTTCCGCCGAAGAAGTGCGGGCTCAGCCCCGGTCCGACCAGCAATGGCCGCCGAGCGACGAAAAACGCGTGGAAAACGAGCGCGCGGACGACAAGCGCGCGCAAGACACGCAGGCGAATGATACTCCGTCCGACGGCAACAAACCCGGCCTCATCAGACGTCATCCCTATATGGCGGCGATCGTCGCCATCCTCATCCTGTTGGTCATCGCGGCCGTGGTCATCTGGTGGATCAACGCACGGCAGTATGAATGGACCGACGACGCCTTCATCGACACCCGCACGGTGACGGTCGGCGCGGAAATTGCCGGACGCATCACCGATGTCGCCGTCACCGACAACCAGCCGGTCGAGGCCGGCACGGTGCTTCTGCGCGTCGAGGACAGCGATTATCAGGCCTCGCTCAAACAGGCGGAAGCAGGCGTGGTTGCGGCGCGGGCCGATATTGCCAATGTGCAGGCCCAGACCGAGGCGCAGAACGCCAAGATTGATGCCGCCGAAAAGCAGGTGGCGCAGGCGCAGGCGGCGCTCGAATTCGCCAAATCCGAGGACCAGCGAAACCGTGAGCTCCTGGCCAAAGGCACCGCGACGCAACAACAGGCGCAGCAGGCTGCTTCGACCCTGCGCCAGGACCAGGCGGCGCTGGACACGGCCAATGCCAATGTCGAGGCGGCGAAAAGCCAGTTGGCTGTTCTGCAGGCTCAAGGCAAGAGTGCCGAAGCCAAGCTTCGACAGGCTGAGGCCACCGAAAACCAGGCAAAGATCACCCTCACCCGCACCACCATCACGGCGCCCGTCGCCGGCCACGCCACCAACATCACGGCGGCAAAAGGCACCTATGCGCAGCCTGGCCAGGTGCTGATGATGTTCGTACCCAACGAGGTCTGGGTGAAAGCCAATTTCAAGGAGACGCAGCTCGACCTGATGCGACCGGGCCAACCAGTCGACATCGCCATCGACGCCTATCCGGAAAAGACCTTCCATGGCCATGTCGACAGCGTCCAGGCCGGCAGCGGCACGGCGTTCAGCCTGCTGCCCGCCGAAAACGCCACCGGTAATTTCGTCAAGGTGGTGCAGCGCGTGCCGGTCAAGATCGTGTTCGACCAGCCGCCCGGCGTCTATCTCGGTCCCGGCATGTCGGTGGTGCCGACGGTCAAGGTACGATGAGCGATGCCGCGACAGTCCAGGGAAACGAAAGCCGTTCCGCCGCCGGCGGGCGCAACCCCTGGCTGATCGCGATCGTCGTCTCGATCGCGACCTTCATGCTGGTGCTCGACACCTCGATCGCCAATGTCGCGCTGCGCAACATCGCCGGCAGCCTGGCCGCCGGCATGGACGAGAGCACATGGGTGATCACCACCTATCTCGTCGCCAACTCCGTCATCATTCCGGTCAGCGGCTGGCTGACCAGCGTCATCGGCCGCAAGCGCTATTACATGATCTGCGTGGCGACCTTCACGCTGGCGTCGCTGCTGTGCGGGCTGGCGCCCAATTTACCAACGCTGATCGCCTTTCGCATCCTGCAGGGGCTCGGCGGCGGCGGCATGGCGCCGAGCGAGCAGTCAATCCTCGCCGACACGTTCCCGCCTGAGAAACGCTCTCAGGCCTTTGCGCTTTACGGCATTGCGGTAATCGTCGCGCCGACGGTCGGGCCGACCATCGGCGGCTGGCTGACCGATAATTTCTCATGGCACTGGATCTTCTTCATCAACGTGCCGTTCGGCATCATGTCGCTGGCGCTCGTGCAATGGCTGGTCATCGAGCCCGACATTCTCGAACGCGAGCGCCGCGAGCGGTTGAGCAAGGGGCTGAAGGTCGACTGGATCGGCTTCATCCTGGTGGCGATGGCACTCGGCTGCCTTGAAGTCTTTCTCGACGAAGGCCAACGCAACGACTGGTTCGCCTCGACCTTCATCACCACTTTCGCCGTGATCTCGGCGGTGTCGTTCCTGCTGCTTGTTCCGTGGGAGTGGACGAGGCGCGATCCGATCGTCGACATCCGTCTGCTTTTCAGCCGGCAGTTCGGTATGTCGTTCCTCGTCATGATGGCGGTGGGCGCCGCGCTCTTCAGCACCACGCAGCTTTTGCCGCAGTTGCAGCAGACGACCTTCGACTACACCGCCACCCTTTCCGGTCTGTCGATGATGCCGGGCGGCATCGCCATGCTCATGCTGATGCCGGTCTCGGGCTTTGCCGCCGGGATGGTTCAGCCGCGCTATCTCATCATGTTGGGCATGGCGGTGGTCGCGGTCGCGCTCTGGCACATGACCTCGCTGACGCCGGACGCCAGCTTCGGGTTCTTCGCCTATGCGCGCATCTATATGATGATCGGCCTGCCGTTCCTGTTCATCCCGATCTCCACCGCCGCCTATGTCGGCCTGCCGCCGCAGAAGACCGATCAGGCATCCTCGCTGATCAACGTCGCCCGCAACATCGGCGGCAGCATCGGCGTGTCGCTGTCCAACACGGTGATTGCCCAGAACACCCAATTCCACCAGTCGGTGCTGGTCGGCCACACCGCGCAATCGAGCGAGACCTATCAGCAGACGCTTCGCCAGGTGACGGACCATTTCGTCGCCGAGGGTTCGACGCTGGTCGAAGCCAGGCAGCAGGCCGTCGGCTGGATCGGACAGGAGATCGGCCGCCAGGCTTCGCTGCTCGCCTATGTCGATGTCTTCTTCTATTGCGCGATCGTCACGGCGCTGCTGGTGCCGTTTGCACTGTTGCTGCGGCCGCCCAAACAGGCACCGGCGAAGCGTTAGCTATTCCATTGTCCGGAGCTTGCGCCTTAGTGTCCTCTGAGCCAAGCTGGCGATCTCTGGAGGAATCTCATGCGCAACATCGCGACATCGGCGCTGCTTTTGGCGGCGGCATTTTTCACGACCAGCGCGAACGCACTGGACAGCTCGAACACGCCGGTCGTTGTGACGCCGCTGGCGTCCAAGACCACGACCGCGTCCGGCCAGCCGATCACGCTGCCGCAGAAGAACGTCGAGGTTCAGGTCTCATCCTATCAGATCGCACCGGGCGCGACGCTGCCGGTGCACAAGCACCCCTTCCCGCGCTATGCCTATGTCGAACAAGGCACGCTCAAGGTCACCAATGCCGAGAGCGGCGCCAGCAACACCTACAAGACCGGCGACTTTATCGTCGAGATGATCGGCCAATGGCACCAGGCCACCAACATCGGCCCCGATCCGGTGAAGCTTCTGGTGATCGACCAGGTGGAGCAAGGCGCCAAGAACACGATCCTGAAACAGTAATCGGCAAGGCGCCCGATTCGAAGCGGATCTCTCACCTCATCCCCAGGCGCCCACCGGTTGCCGCGTGATGGCGTTCAGGCGGTTGAAAGCGTTAATCAGCGCGATCTGGATCACCAGGGCGGCGAGCGCCTTGTCGTCATAGTGGCGCGCGGCCTCGTCCCAGACGTCGTCCGGCACCGCGTCGGAACGGTCGGCCAGGCGCGTCGCGGCCTCCGTCAGCGCAAGCGCTGCGCGTTCGGCGTCGGTGAAATATGGCGTCTCCCGCCATGCCGAGACGGCGAAGATTCGCTCGTCCTTCTCGCCGGCCTTCTTCAGCTCGCGCGCGTGCATGTCGACGCAGACGGCGCAGGCATTTATCTGGCTGGCGCGCAGGTGGATGAGCTTGCGCGTCACATAAGGCACGTCGCCGGCTTCGGTCGACTTGTCGAGCGCCAGCAGCGCCTGCAGCGCCCCGGGAATGAGCATCACCGGGTTCTTCAATCTCGCTTGCATCGTCGGTCTCCTTGGTTCGTAAGGTCCGCATCAATCAATAACTTTTCAGTTATGCGTAATCCATAACTTCGCAGTTATGCATTGTCAAGCGCCGTCCAAGCTGGACCGATCGTTGCGGCTTTCGCCGCGACGCGCCCGGTGCTAGGGCTGCCCGTCTCCTCGAACCATGGATGGGAACCGGTGGCGGACACGCAAAAACCCCTGATCGAAATTTGCGTCGAAGGCATCGACGGACTGCTCGCCGCGCAGGCCGCTGGCGCCGATCGGGTAGAGCTCTGCGCCAGCCTGATCGAAGGCGGCATCACGCCGAGCCTGGGCACGGTGCGCGCCGCGCTCGAAAGCGCCACCATCCCCTTCCACGTCATCGTGCGCCCGCGCGGCGGAGACTTCCTCTACAGCGAGGCCGAATACCGCTCGATGCTCGCCGATGTCGCAGCGCTTCGGGAGCTCGGCGTCGCCGGCGTCGTCGTCGGCTGCCTGACCGCCGACGGCGCCATCGACGAGGCGCGCATGAGCGCATTGGTCGAGGCCGCCGGCCCGCTCAACGTCACCTGCCACCGCGCCTTCGACATGACGCGCGATCCGGCCGAGGCGCTCGAAGCCCTGATCCGCTGCAAGGTCGGCCGCGTGCTGACCAGCGGCCAGCGCGACACGGCGGTCGAAGGCGTCGAGCTTCTCGCGGAGCTCGTCCGCCAGGCAGGCGAACGCATCATCATTCTCGGCTGCGGCGCCTTGGCGCCCGACACGATCGGTGAGGTGCGCAGGCGAACGGGACTGACCGAGATGCATTTTGCGGCACTTGCTGACGTGCCCAGCGCCATGCGCTACCGCAATCCCAATGTCGGAATGGGCGGCACCGACCTCGATCGCGAATACCGCAACACGGTGACCGACCCGGCCAAGGTCGCGGCAACGATAAAGGCCGCGAGATCTTGACGGTGAGGACAATGACCAGGGAATTGCTGCCGATCGAACAGGTCTCGCCCGCCGACGAGGCCATTATACTCGCGCTCAACAACGAGCATGCGGCGGAACTGTCCTGGCTCGAGCTGGAACGACTTTCATTCCTGCTCGCCGAGGCTTTCTACACCCGCCGCATCGGCGCGCTTGAAGCCTTCATCCTGTGTTTCGACCAGGACGCAAGCTACGACAGCCCGAACTTCCTCTGGTTTCACCAGCGCTATCCGCGCTTCGTCTATGTCGACCGCGTGGTGGTCGCAGCCGCGGCGCGCGGCCGCGGCCATGCCCGCCGCCTTTATGAGGATCTGTTCGAGCAAGCCCGGCGTGCCGGCCACACGATCGTCACCTGCGAGGTCAATGCCGATCCGCCCAACCCGGCATCCGATGCCTTCCACGCCGCGCTCGGCTTCACCGAAGTCGGCGATGCGGTGATCCATGGCGGCAAGAAATCGGTGCGCTATTGGGCAAAGCCAATCGCCGCCTGAGCGGCGCCGCGACGCTGGCCAGGAAAACAAGCGGAAGCTAATATAGCTGCTCCGCTGGTTGGGGCGACATCATGGCAAGCAATGTCTTCCGCTTCGACGAGAGCTGGGACATCCCCGAGAGCACGCCACAGGAAGTCTGGGACGTGCTGTCGGACGCCGAGCTCCTGCCGCTCTGGTGGGGCGACGCCTATAAGGAGGTCGAGCCGCTCGACAAGAAGGGCAAGGGCGTCGTCGGCGCCCGTGCCAGGGCCAGGGCGCGCGGCGCCCTGCCCTATGAGCTGAATTTCATCATCGAGGCCGCCGAGCTCGAGCCCGGACGGCTGGTGGTCGTGAAGACCTTCGGCGATTTCGACGGGCTGTGGCGGGCCGAACTGTCGCCGTCCGGAGGCGGCACCCATGTCGACCTGATTTGGCAGGTCACGGTCGAGAGGCCGATCCTCAAGCTTCTGGCGCCGCTACTCAGACCCGCCTTCGCCTGGAACCACCGCTGGACGACCCCTCGCGGCGAAGCCGGACTTCGCCGCTATCTCGCCGCGCGACGAGCGGCGAAACCTGCTTGATCACCAATTGCGGTTGAGCCAGCTGCGGGCGGGCTTTTCGACGATGTAGTAGCTCGCGAGGGCGCAGGCGAACACCGCCGCCAGCATCGGGATCGGCGCGCTGCCGCGTTCATCGACGAATTTGTAGAAAGGCTGCTGCCAGAGATAAAGCGAATAGGACCACAGCCCGAGCATCACCATCGGCCGCGATGACAACGGCCCTTTCAGAATGCCGCCGGCAAAGTCGAGCGTGTTGACCGCCAGCGCCAGAAGCGGCACGGCGAGGGTGTAATGCAGGGGCGTCGGGATTGGATTGCTGAACAGCAGAACGCCGGCGGCCGCGGCCGCGAGAGCCACATGCCGGCTCTTCAGCAAAGCCGGCAGGCGCCCGTCTGCCTTGAGCAGGCAGATCGCCGCGGACAACAGGATCGAGGCGATATGCACGTCGGTTCGCCAGTAGGTGGTCTCGTAGCCCATGCCGAGAATCCCGTACGAAATGGCGCCGTTGGCCATTGCCAGCAGCGCCAGCACGACCAGTAGCCGCACGACATTCGCCCTTCCGGTCACCACCACGCTGATCAACGCGAGCAGGATATAGGAATGCTCCTCGACACAGAGCGACCAGATATGGTCGAGCGCGCCGGCGCGGTTGATGAAGATGCCGGCATAATTGTAGGTGAAGGTCAGCGCTGTCAGTGCCGCCTTCCACTTGAAGGCAATGAAGGTGCCGGCAATCCCGATCATGGCGGCAATCACGAACACCAGCAGCGCGGGATAGATGCGCGAGAAACGGCGCTTGAAGAATTTCTTCAGCGGAAAGCGCTCGATGAACAGGATCTCGCCCATCAGCCGGCCGCTGAGCACGAAGAAGAACTCGACGCCGAGCACGCCGAGATTGATTCCCGGTACCGGAAAGAAATGGCCGATCAGCACGAGCGCGATCGACAGGCCTCGCCAGCCGTCGAGATAGGCAAGTCTTGCCCTGGCTTCCCTGTCGGCTGCGGCCCGCGGCAGGACGACGGATGCGGCGGAGATATCGGTCATACCGTGCCTTCGCGACTCGAGGTCCGCACGCGCAGCGTCGCCCGCGTCCCGGACCATTTTGGTATTCCCGCCGTATTTATTTTGCAGTGCGGGATAACTTTGTGCAAGTGCGAAGCCGCGGTTTGACCGGCTTTCTGGTCAAATCTTTATTATGGCAAAGAAAGAGGGGCCGAGGCGGCCCTTCTTTGATCCATGGCGCCGCCGTTCAGGCATTGGCCGCGGCCACGGCGCGCTTGGCCATCACCGCGATCAGATTGGCGCGATAGTCGGCGGAGGCATGGATATCGCTCATAAGCCCCTTTGCCGGCACTTTGAGGCCGCCGAGCGCAGCGGCATCGAAATTCTTCGCCAGCGCCGCCTCGATTTCCCTGGAGCGGAAAACGCCGTCCTCGCCTGCGCCGGTCACCGCCGCCCTCACCCCGTCCTTGCCCTTGGTCACGAACACGCCGACGATGGCGTAACGCGAAGCCGGGTTGCGGAATTTCTGGTAGGCCGCCTTGGCCGGAGCGGTGAAGCTTACCGCGGTGACGATCTCGCCTTCCTTCAGCGCCGTCTCGAACAGGCCCTTGAAGAATTTATCCGCCGCGATCTCGCGCTTGTTGGTGATGATCGTCGCGCCCAGCGCCAGCAGCGCGGCCGGATAGTCGGCCGCCGGATCGTTGTTGGCGATGGAGCCGCCGATCGTGCCCTTGTGGCGCACGGCCGGATCGCCGATCAGCGATGCCATATGCGCAAGCGCCGGGCAGGCCTTCTTCAGCTTCTCGTCGGTGGAGACGTCGTAATGCGTCGTCGCGGCGCCGATGGTGACCGTCTTGCCGGACACCTTGACGCCTTGCAGCTCCTTCAGCCGCGAGACATCGACGAGGTCCGAAGGCGCAGCGAGCCGCGTCTTCATCGCCGGGATCAGCGTCATGCCGCCGGAGAGCAGCTTGGCGTCGCCGTTCTTCAGCAGCTTGGCGGCGTCGGCGACGGAGGTGGCGCGGTGATAGTTGACTGAGTACATGGGATCCTCCCTAAAGTGGTTAGGCAGTAGTGAGTAGCCAGTAGTCAGTAGATCCGCTGCCGGAGATGGCGCGGTTCCCTATTCACTACTCACTACCCTCTACTCACTCATTTCGTCGCACGGATAGTTGCCCACACCGTCGCGGGCGACGCCGGCATGGGAATATCGACGACGCCGAGCGCATCGGTGATGGCGTTGATGACCGCCGGCGGCGAACCGATGGCGCCGGCCTCACCGCAGCCTTTGACGCCGAGCGGATTGCCCGGGCATGGGGTGTTCGAGGTCGAGACCTTGAAGGACGGCAGATCGCCCGCGCGCGGCATGGTGTAATCCATGTAGCTCGCCGTCAGCAGTTGCCCGTTGCGGTCGTAATGCGCGCCTTCCAGCAGCGCCTGGCCGACGCCTTGGGCGATGCCGCCATGCACCTGCCCTTCGACGATCATCGGATTGATGATGTTGCCGAAATCGTCGGCCGCGACGAACTGGATGATTTCCGTCAGCCCGGTCTCCGGGTCGATCTCGACCTCGCAGATGTAGCAGCCGGCCGGGAAGGTGAAGTTGGACGGATCGTAGAAGGCCGTCTCCTTCAAGCCCGGCTCCATGCCGGCGGGCAAATTGTGGGCGGTATAGGAGGCAAGCGCGACCTGGAACCAGGGCAGGCTCTTGTCGGTGCCCGCGACCTTGACCTCTCCATTCTCGATGACGATATCGCCCTCGTCCGCTTCGAGCAGGTGCGCGGCGATCTTCTTGGCCTTGGCCTCGACCTTGTCGAGCGCCTTGACGATGGCCGACATGCCGACGGCGCCGGAACGCGAACCGTAAGTGCCCATGCCCATCTGCACCTTGTCGGTGTCGCCATGCACGATCGAGACGGAGTCGATCGGCACGCCGAAGCGCTGGGTGACCAGTTGCGCAAAGGTCGTCTCATGGCCCTGGCCATGGCTGTGCGAGCCGGTAAGCACCTCGATCGTGCCCACGGCATTGACGCGCACCTCCGCCGATTCCCAAAGACCGACGCCGGCGCCGAGCGAGCCGACCGCCGATGACGGCGCCAGCCCGCAGGCCTCGATGTAGCAGCTCATGCCGATGCCGCGCAGCTTGCCCTGCTTGGCGGCCTCGGCCTTGCGCCTGGCGAAACCGGCATAGTCGGCCGCCTTCATCGCGGCGTCGAGCGATGCGTTATAGTCGCCCGCGTCATAGGTCATAATCACCGGCGTCTGATGCGGGAAGGACGTGATGAAGTTGCGGCGTCTGAGTTCCGCCGGCGACACGCCGAGTTCGCGCGCCGCGGTCTCCATCATCCGCTCGAGCACGTAGGTGGCCTCCGGCCGCCCTGCGCCGCGATAGGCATCCACGGGCGCGGTGTTGGTGTAGACAGCGCGCACATTGGCGTGGATCGCCGGGATATCATACTGGCCCGACAGGAGCGTCGCGTAGAGATAGGTCGGCACGCAGGACGAGAACAGCGACATATAGGCGCCGAGATTGGCTATTGTGTCGACCTTGAGGCCGGTGATGCGGTTGTCCTTGTCGAAGGCCATCTCCACCGTCGAGACATGGTCGCGGCCATGTGCATCCGACAGGAAGCTTTCGGTGCGGTCGGCGACCCATTTGACCGGCACGCCGATCTTCTTCGAGGCCCACAGGCAGACGATCTCTTCCGGATAGATGTAGATCTTGGAGCCGAAGCCGCCGCCGACATCCGGCGCGATGACGCGCAGCTTGTTTTCCGGGGCGACATTGTAGAAGGCGCTCATCACCAGCCGCGCGACATGCGGGTTCTGCGACGTCGTCCAGCAGGTATAGTGATTCTCGGCCTTGTCGTAATGGCCGAGAGCCGCGCGCGGCTCCATCGCATTCGGGACCAGCCGGTTATTGACGATCTTCATGCGCGTGACATGGGCCGCCGACTTGATCGCCGCGTCGGTCGCCTTGGCGTCGCCGAGCTCCCAATCGAAGATCAGATTGTTCTCAGCCTCTGCATGGATCTGCGGCGCGCCGGGTTGGATGGCCTTCGTGGCATCGACCACGGCTTTCAGTTCCTTGTAGGTGATCTCGACCGCTTCCGCCGCGTCGCGGGCCTGGCCCTTGGTGTCGGCGACCACGATGACGACCGCGTCGCCGACATAGCGCACCTTATCGACGGCCAAAGGCGACCACGCGCCCATCTTCATCGGCGTTCCGTCCTTGGAGTGGATCATCCAGCCGCAGATCAGATTGCCGATGCCGTCGGCCTTGAGCTCCTTGCCCGTGAGCACGCCGACGACGCCTGGCATCGCTTCAGCCTTCTTCACATCGATCTTCTTGATCTGCGCATGCGCGTGCGGACTGCGCACGAATACGGCATGCTTCATGCCGGGAACCACCATGTCGTCGACATAGCGGCCGCCGCCGGTGATGAACCTCTTGTCTTCCTTGCGCGCCACGCGGGCGCCGACGCCTTCGATACCCATGGGAAATTCCTCCGGAATTTAGGGGAGTAGGGCAGTAGGGGAGTAAGGCAGTAGGGAAATCGGTGTGTCCTTCACCTACTCCCTTACTGCCTTACTCCCCTATTCCCTTAAGCTGCCTGCTTCGCCTTACCCTTGGCGCCCTTCGCCATCGTCTCCGATGCGGCGAGGATCGCCTTCACGATGTTGTGGTAGCCCGTGCAGCGGCAGATGTTGCCTTCGAGCTCGGCGCGCACCATTGCCTCGTCCAGGCCCTCCGGATGGCGCGCGATCATGTCGGTCGCCGTCATGATCATACCCGGCGTGCAGAAGCCGCATTGCAGCCCGTGATGCTCCTTGAACGCGGCCTGTACCGGATGCAGCTCTGCTCCGTCCGCCAGTCCCTCGATGGTGACGATGGTCGAGCCGGAGGCCTGCGCGGCGAGCATCGTGCAGGACTTCACCGCCTTGCCGTCAACATGCACGACACAGGCGCCGCATTGCGACGTATCACAACCGACATGCGTTCCGGTGAGACCAAGGTGCTCCCGCAGGAAATGCACCAGAAGCGTTCGGTCCTCGGCGCTCCCGCTGACCCGCCTCCCATTCACAGTGAACGACACGTCCGACATGCAACCTCCCTGGGTATCAACCTTGGTCATTGCCGAATGCCGCGCTTGTGCTTCGGCAGTGGGTTCGCGCACCGTACAATGCGCAAAACAGCGCTGCCAGCGGCGGTTGCATTGTACTTTCGGTCATAGCAAAGGCATCACGCGCCCCAGCGACCGGCCCATTGCCAAAACCGGGATTGAAGGCAAAGATGCTTTCGACGCGCTCGTGCCCGATATAAAAGACACGCATAAGCCAGCGCTGGAGGAAATTGCGGAGGAGGCAGCTGGCCAGTTCGAGCACACGCTATGCATCGGGCCTTTCGGCGCTCACCACGGATGAGCCCGACCCAAATGCCTTTGCCCGGGCCATCGCGGCCGAAGCGGCAATCGTCGATGCCGGCTTCGCGCTTCTGTTCTTCTCCCAAAGCCTGGTCGACGCGGCGGCGCTCGCGCAAGCGCTGAAGATCCACGCGCCATCGCTCGCCTATGCTGGCTGCTCGACCGCTGGCGAAATCACGCCGCAGGGATTGGAGGAAGGGCATGCTATTGCCCTGCTTTTGCCGTCGGCGTCGTTTTCGACCGTCAGCACCATGGTCGAGAACCTCTCCTCCTCCGGCATGGACGGGATTACCGGCGAGGTCCTGGAGCTCAGGCGCCTGCTGCAATCCCGCGCCGGCCGGGAGCGGGCGAAGAGCGTCTTTGCCCTCTGCTTTATCGACGGGCTTTCCTATGCCGAGGAAGCGGTGACATCGGCCATCCACTGGGGGTTGGATGACATTCCGCTGATCGGCGGCTCGGCGGGCGACGACCTGAAATTCGAGACGACCAGCCTGATCTCGAACGGCAAGGTCACGTCCGACAGCGCCATCATCGTGCTGGTCGCGACCGAGATCCCTTTCCACGTCTTCAAGACCGACAATTTCATTCCGACCGACGAGAAGCTGGTGGTGACGGCGTCCGACCCGGACTATCGCATCGTGCGCGAATTCAACGCCACCAATGCGGCGGAGGAATATGCCGCTTCCGTCGGCATCGTGCCGCGCACGCTGACGCCCTTGAGCTTCGCCTCCCACCCCGTCGTGGTGAAGGTCGGCGGCGAATATTACTGCCGCTCGATCCAGCGCATGCATGCCGACGGCTCGCTGTCCTTCTTCTGCGCTATCGACGACGGCGTCGTTTTGTCTATCGCCCAGCCGAAGAACATGGTGGAAGCGACGCGCGCCGCCCTCCACGACGTCGAGCGCAAGCTCGGCGGCATCGACATGGTCCTTGGCTTCGATTGCGTCCTGCGACGGCTCGATGCGCGCAACCGCCAGGTCTTCCGCGACATTTCCGAGCTGTACCGGACCAACAAGGTCATCGGTTTCGGCACCTATGGCGAGCAGTATCGCTCCATGCATCTCAACCAGACCTTTACCGGCATCGCCTTCGGCGAGCGCCAGGCAGCCGAGTGAACGAGATGCCGCTTCGCGACATCGACGATCTTGAAAGGCTGAAGAAGATCAACGCGGCGCTGGTCAGCCGCGTCGAGCGCTCGATGGACCAGCAGGGCAACGCCTTCTCGCTGTTTCAGACCGCCATTTCGTTGGAAAACCGGGTGCGCAACCGCACCGAGGAATTGCACGCCACGCTGCGCAGGCTCGAACAATCGAACATCGACCTCGTCGCCGCCAAGGAAACGGCCGAGCTGGCGAACCTTTCCAAGACCAGGTTCCTCGCCGCTGCTAGCCACGACGTGCTGCAGCCGCTCAACGCCGCGCATCTGTCGGTCTCGGCGCTGGCCGAGGTTCAGACCAGCGAGGAAGGCCGCAAGCTGGTGCGCCAGGTCGAGCGCTCGCTGGAGACGATGGAAGACCTCTTGCGCACCCTGCTCGACATCTCCAAGCTCGACGCCGGCGTGGTGCAGCCTGAAATCGGCGACGTCAGCCTGGAGACACTGTTTTCCTCACTGCGCTCGGACTTTTTGCCCGAGGCGGAGAAGAAAGGCCTGTCGCTGAAATTCCGCCCGGTCAATGTCGTCGTGCGGACCGACCGCACGCTGCTCAGGCGCATCCTGCAGAACATCCTCTCCAACGCCCTGCGCTACACCCGCTCCGGCGGCGTGCTGGTCGGCACCAGGCATCGCGGCGATACCATCCGCATCGACGTCGCCGACACCGGCTGCGGTATTGCCGAGGACCAGCGCGAGGCGGTGTTCGAGGAGTTCCACCGCGGCACCGCTACGCTTGCCGATGCAGGGCTCGCCGGCGGCCTTGGCCTCGGCCTTGCCATCGTGCGCCGCATGGCCGCCGCGCTCGGCCACCCGGTGACCTTTTCCTCGAAGGTCGGGCGCGGCACCATCTTCCACATCGACGTGCCGGTCGGCATGGCAGCCGAACCGGTGGCGGCCGTCGCCGACATGGACCGCCCGCGCGGCTACGGCCTGTTCGGCACCAAGGTGCTTTTAGTCGAAAACGACGCCGACGTGCTAAGTGCCATGACCTCGCTGCTCGAGCGCTGGCAATGCCAGGTGCGCGCCGCCACTTCGACCGATGATACGCTCGACCTACTCGGCGACACCGACTGGGTTCCCGACATCGTCATCGCCGACCAGCATCTCGACGGCGGCGACCTCGGCACCTCGACAATCGCCGAAGTGCGCGCATATCTCGGCCGGCCCGTGCCGGCGCTGATCGTCACCGCCGACGGCTCCGAGCTCGTCGCCAAGGCCGCCCGCGCCGCCGGTATAGAGCTGATGCGCAAACCGCTGAAACCGGCGCAGCTACGCGCGCTGCTGGCGCATTTGTTGGCTTAGAAATACTGCCTCAAAACCCCGCCTGATCCCGAAACAGCTCCGCATTGTCCAGCTTCGACACCTCGATCACCGCTTGGGTGCGGCTGTACACATTGAGCTTCCGCAAAATCTCCGAAACATGCGCTTTCACGGTGGTCTCGCCCACCTGCAGCTCATAGGCGATCTGCTTGTTCAGCATACCCTGGCGCAGCATCTGAAGGACCCTTAGCTGCTGCGGCGTGAGCCTCGCCAGGCGCTGCACCATGTCGGCGCGGTCGGTGCTGTCGGGGTCGGGCGGCTGGCCCTCGTAATTTTCCGGCACATAGACGGCGCCGTCCATCACCGAGCGGATGGCTGCGGCGAGGTCGCTCTTCCTGGCCGATTTCGGGATGAAGCCGGCCGCGCCATAGGACAGCGCTTCGGAGATGATCTTCGGTTCCTCATAGCCCGAAACGATCACCACCGGCAGCCGCGGATAGCGGGTCCTCAGCTGCAACAGCCCCTCGAAGCCATGCACGTCGGGCATGCTCAGATCGAGCAGCGCGAGGTCGAACGGCTTGGCGTCGGCAAGGAGCTCGATCGCTTCCGTGATCGAGCGCGCCTCGACTGTGTCGACGTCCGGATAGGCCATCTGCACCGCGCTGTGCAGCGCCTCGCGAAACAGCGGGTGGTCGTCGATGATCAGGAAGCGGGCGCGATCGCTGGTGAAGCTCATTGCATGGGTTCAGGCATCGGTTCGGTTTCGGCCGCCACAGGATAGTCCCGTGACCATGGCCAGATTATTGGCAAATAGTATACGCCCAATGGCCAGCGCATTGTCACTGAAAAGACAGGCCGAGGTATGGGAACCTCGAGTCTTGCCCGCCCGGCAAAATCGGCGGAAGGTGGGCACGATTCACGTCAACACAGAGAAAAACCATGCCAGAGTTCGTCCTCCCGCCGCCGCCGATCGCCTCGGTTGCCGTCGCAGGCTCGGCGGAACGGTTTGCCGTGCGCCGCATCTTCTGCGTCGGCCGCAACTATGCGGCGCATGCGCGCGAGCTCGGCAATGACGAGCGCGACCCGCCCTTCTTCTTCACCAAGCCGGCCGATGCGGTTGTCGACAGCGGCGCCGAGATCCCCTACCCGCCGCTGACCTCGAACCTGCATCACGAGATCGAGCTGGTCGTCGCCATCGGCAAGGGAGGCCTTCATGTGCCCCGCGCGGATGCGCTCGCCCATGTCTGGGGTTATGGCGTCGGCGTCGACCTGACCCGCCGCGACCTGCAGGATCAGGCGAAGAATGCGGCGCGTCCCTGGGACTGGTCGAAGGCCTTCGACCAGTCCGCGCCTTGCGGCCCGCTGGTTCCGGCCGCAAAATCAGGACATCCGGAGAAAGGCCGCATCTGGCTTGCCGTCAACGGCACGGTGAAACAGGACGGCAACCTTGCCGAATTGATCTGGCCGATCGCCGACATCGTCTCGATCTGCAGCGAGGCGGTTGAGCTGAAACCAGGCGACCTGATCTTCACCGGCACGCCGGCCGGCGTCGGTGCGGTCCAGGCCGGCGACAGGATCACCGGTGGCGTCGACGGCATCGGCGAAATCGAGGTGACCATCGGGCAGCCGAGGCGATGAGCGAACTCGTCCTCCACAACTACTACCGCTCCTCCACCTCCTACCGGGTGCGGATCGCTCTGGCGATGAAGGGGCTGGACTACACCTATGTGCCGCATCATCTGCGCCACGGCGAGCATCTGGAGCCCGCCTATCTCGCGGTCAATCCGCAAGGCCTGGTGCCCGCGCTGGTACTGGACGGCGGCAGGCTTTTGACGCAGTCGCTGGCGATCATCGAATATCTCGACGAGATTGAGCCCGAGCCACCGCTGCTGCCGAAGGACGCGCTGGGCCGGGCTCGCGTCAGGATGCTGGCGCAGATGATTGCCTGCGACATCCACCCCGTGAACAATCTGCGCGTGCTGACCTCGCTGCGCACCTTGTTCGGCGCTGGCGACCAGGACGTCGTCAACTGGTTCCGGCATTGGGTGAACGAAGGTTTCCAGCCGCTTGAAAAGATTCTCGCCTCCTCGCCCGAGACCGGAACCTTCTGCCACGGCGAAGTACCTGGCCTCGCCGATATCTGCCTCGCCGCGCAGGTCACCAACAACGCTCGCTTCGGCGTCGACATGGTGCCCTATCCGGTGATTGCGCGCATCAACGCCGCCTGCATGGCGCTGCCGGCGTTCCAAAAAGCTGCGCCGCAGAACCAGATCGATGCCGAGTAGCCTGGCTTAACCGGCGCACCTTGGCGTCAGCGCCCGGAATGCAAGCGCCATCGCTGGCAGAATCGATTTCCGGTCGACCGCCAGCGGAATCGGCTATCGTCACCTCAAAACATGGGAGTTTGCCGATGAAAGCCGTCGTCTTCGAGAAATTCGGCGAGACGCCGACCATCCAGACCGTACCCGATCCGAAGCCGGCCGCTGATGGTGTCGTCATCAAGGTCGAGGCTACAGGACTTTGCCGCAGCGACTGGCACGGCTGGATGGGTCATGACGACGGCATCACACTGCCACACGTCCCCGGACATGAGCTGGCCGGCATCGTCGTCGCCGCCGGCAAACAGGTCAGCCGCTGGAAGGCCGGCGATCGCGTCACGGTTCCCTTCGCCGTCGGCTGTGGCCGCTGCTTCGAATGCAATTCGGGCAATCACCAGGTCTGCGAGCACCAGACGCAGCCCGGCTTCACCGGCTGGGGCTCCTTCGCCGAATATGTCGGCATCGAACACGCCGACACCAATCTCGTGCGCCTGCCTGAACAGATGGAATTCGCCACCGCCGCCAGCCTCGGCTGCCGCTTCGTCACCTCCTTCCGCGCCATCGTCGACCAGGGCCGGGTGACGCCCGGCGAATGGGTGGCGGTGCATGGCTGCGGCGGCGTCGGCCTGTCGGCGATCATGATCGCCAGCGCCATGGGCGCCAATGTGATTGCCATCGACCTCACGGACGAGAAGCTGGAATTCGCCAAGAAGATCGGCGCGGTGGCGACGATCAACGCCTCGACGACGCCGAATGTCGTCAAGGCGGTCAAGCAGATCACCGATGGCGGGGCGCATATGTCGATGGACGCGCTCGGACATCCGACCACGTCCTTCAACTCGATCTCGAACCTGCGCCGGCGCGGCCGCCATGTTCAGGTCGGGCTGATGCTGGGCGAGCATGCCCGCCCGCAAGTGCCGATGGACAAAGTGATTGCCTTCGAGCTCGAAATCCTCGGCAGCCACGGCATGCAGGCCTACCGCTACTCCGCGATGATGGAGATGATCCGCACCGGCAAGCTGAAGCCCGAATTGCTGGTCGGCAAAAGGATCAGCCTCGAGGAGGCGCCTGCCGCCCTGATGGCGATGGGCGGCTTCGAGGGCATTGGCATCGGAGTGGTGACGAAATTCTGAAAACCATTCGACGATTTTTTGCGCGATCGCTTTACAACCGCTGCAAGGCCTCTACAATCTTAAGTAGATTTGCTCGAATGCAATCGCCCCTGCTCTTGGCTGAGGCCGAAATGAGGTTTTTCCTGCTCTGTCTTTTGTTGCTGTGGCCTACGCCCAGTGCCTGGACGCAAAGCAGTGGAGTTGCCGATGCGGCGCAAGTGCCGAATCAAGGCGCCTCGACGTCCGGGGCAAAGGACTCCACTTTGCGATTCGAGGATTTTCCAGCGAAAATTTTTCAAAGGAAGGCTGCGAAGAACACCCAAATTCACCCTAATGATTCCTGGGCGCAGGCTGCTAAATCGGACATTCGCGAAGCAATGAAACGCGGCGCCGATTTCGCCGGCCACTTTTCCGTTGTTCTGGTCAATTGCGGCAACGCTTGCGTCGCCGCGCGCATGATTGATTTGCGCACGGGTCAGCTCTTTTGGATTCCCGGGGGCTACCAGCTGGATTTGGAATACTACGTGGGAAGCCGGTTAATGAGGGTTGCCTGGGCGGAACCTTCCGAAATCCCGTGTGCGTGCGTCAGGACTTCGAGTGGACGGGACGCAAATTCGTGAAGCGTTACGAGGAACGCGAGAAAGCCGTGGATACCTCCGGGTGCCCCCGTTTAGCTTACATAGGCAAGCCGCTTCAGTAAGCTCGGCCACAGCTGTACCCCTACCGCGCAAACTTCTTCGCTCCGAACACGCAGGCCACCACGCCGAGCGTAACGACCACCATCATTGGGCTGACCTTTTCGTGCAGCAGGCTCGCCGCGAGCGCAAGGCCGAAGAAAGGCTGCAGCAGCTGCAACTGCCCGACGGCGGCGATTCCGCCTTGAGCGAGCCCGCGATACCAGAACACGAAGCCGATCAGCATGCTGAACAGCGAGACATAGGCAAGACCGATCCAGGCGCTCGAACCGATGGCCGCGAAGGATGGCGGCAGCGTCGCGAAGCTCAACGCCAGCATCACCGGCAGCGACAGCGCCAGGGCCCAGCAGATCACCTGCCAGCCGCCGAGCTTGCGCGACAGCTTGGCGCCTTCGGCGTAGCCCAGCCCGCAGACGATGATGGCGCCGAGCATCAGGCCGTCGCCGACCGGCGAGGCGGTCACGCCTTGCGCCAGGGCAAAGCCAGCGACCAGAGCACTTCCCAGGCACGAGAACAACCAGAAGGCCGGACGGGGACGGTCGCCGCCGCGCAGCACGCCGAAGATAGCGGTCGCCAGCGGCAGCAGGCCGACGAAGATGATGGAATGCGCCGAGGTGACATGCTTCAGCGCCAGCGCCGTCAGCAACGGGAAGCCGACCACGACCCCCAGCGCAACGACGACGAGCGAGATCAGGTCGCTGCGCTCCGGACGCTTTTCGCGGAACAGCAGCAGCATCGCAATCCCGAGCAGACCGGCGATCGCCGCCCTGGCCGCCGTCAGGAAGGTCGGGTCGAAATCCATCACCGCCACCCGGGTTGCCGGCAGAGACCCGCTGAAGATCAGCACCCCGATGAAGCCGCTGAGCCAGCCGTCGAAACTCTTTTCCATAATCTGCTCCGTTTGCGCTTCCGTACGAGGCAGGTCATGGCGTTACCAGAGACAATGGGGTACAATTCTACAAAACTGTAATGGTCCGCAGGGAAGTACAGATGGACGTATCGGGCCCAAATGCCAGTGGTGGCGCCACCCTCGTCGAAACCGTCATGGCGGCAATCCGCCAGCGCATCGCCGCGCGCACGCTGACGCCTGGAGCCCGCCTGCCGTCGATACGGGCCATGGCCAAATCCATGCAGGTTTCGAAATCGACCGTGGTCGAGGCCTATGAGCGCCTCGCGGCGGAAGGCACGATCCGTTCGCGCCCGGGCTCGGGTTTCTACGCCGCCGGCCAGCTTGCGCCATTGTCGCTGGCCGAGATCGGTCCTCGGCTCGACCGCGCCGTCGACCCGCTCTGGGTGTCGCGGCAATCGCTCGAGGCCGGCGAGGAGATGCTGAAGCCCGGCTGCGGTTGGCTGCCGGCTTCCTGGATGCCGCAGGCCGCCTTGCGCCGGGCGCTGCGCACTGCGGCCCGCGCCGACGATGTCGCGCTTGCCGATTACGGCACGCCGCTCGGCCTGCCCCCGCTGCGCCAATTGCTGGCGCGGCGCATGGCCGAGCATGGCGTCGAGGTCTCGCCGGACCAGATCATGCTGACCGATTGCGGCACCCAGGCCATCGACCTTCTGTGCCGTTTCCTGATCGAGCCCGGAGATGCGGTGCTGGTCGACGATCCCTGCTATTTCAACTTCCATGCGCTGTTGCGCGCCCATCAGGCCAAGGTGGTCGGCGTGCCTTACACGCCTTCGGGGCCGGACATCGAGCGCTTCGCCGAGGCGCTCGCCGAGCACCGGCCGCGCCTCTACATCACCAATTCCGGCATCCACAACCCGACCGGCGCGATCCTGTCACCGGTCACTGCGCACCGGCTGCTCAAGCTCGCCGACGAGGCGGACCTTACCATCGTGGAGGACGATATCTTCGCCGACTTCGAACACAGCCCTGCCCCGAGGCTCGCGGCCTTTGACGGGCTGCAGCGCGTCGTCCAGATCGGTTCCTTCTCGAAGACGCTGTCGGCCTCGGTACGCTGCGGCTTCATCGCGGCACCAGCCGACTGGATGGAAGGCCTGACCGACCTCAAGATCGCCACGACATTCGGCGGCGCGCGGCTGTCCGCCGAACTGGTGCTGACCCTGTTGAAGGACGGCAGCTACCGCAAGCATGTCGAGCAGTTGCGCGTTCGCCTGTCGCGCACCATGGCCGAGACCGCCGGCAGGCTGAAGGCGATGGGCATCACGCCCTGGATCGATCAGGCTGCCGGCATGTTCCTCTGGTGCCGCCTGCCCGACGGTATCGACGCCGCCGATGTCGCGCGCCATGCGCTGTCGGACAATGTCGTGCTGGCGCCCGGCAATGCGTTCAGCCTGTCGCATACCGCCGGCCGCTTCATGCGCTTCAACGTGGCTCAGTGCGCCGACGAACGTATTTTCACGGTGCTTGAGAGTGCAGTGGCGGCATCGCGCCGGAAAGGTGCATCGCAGGCCGGCAGACCTTAAGCCCCTGCCCGCTTGCGGCGCTCGTACATCATCACCAGCGTTTCGGCTGTCAGCGCCGGCTTCTGCTCGCCTTCGATCTCGACCGTGTTGGCCGCCTTCATCAGATACTGGCCGGGGCCGAGATCCTCCATGGAAAGCAGCGTGGTGCGCAGCCTTATGCGCGCGCCGGCCTTGACCGGCGCCAGGAAGCGCACCTTGTCGAAGCCGTAATTGAAGGCGGCCTGCGTGTTTTCCGGCACGATGCCCATCTCCAGCGCAAGAGCGCCGATGATCGACAAGGTCAGGTAGCCATGCGCGATCGTGGTGCGGAACGGGCTCTGCCGTTTCGCCCTTTCGGGATCGACATGGATCCACTGATGGTCGCCGGTGCACTCGGCGAATTGGTCGATGCGGTGCTGGTCGACGGTCGTCCAGTCGGACACGCCGAGTTCCTGGCCGGACATCGTGCGCAGCTGTTCGAAGGTCGGCGGCATTCTCGGCCGTGTTTCCGTCATTCCGGCTTTCCCATCAGTTTGCCTGTCTCCCGACCATGAAGCCGCGGCCTCTGTCAATTCGCCGCCCCGCGATTTTCGCCGGTAGAGTTGATGCTTTTTAGGACAGGCCGAAAACGCTCAGGCGCCCGCGCCGGTTGCATTGGGTCGATGATGGGCTCGAAACCGCCAGGTAAGCCTATTTCTTTTCGTAGCCGGCGCGGATTTCCGCCATCGCGTCCCTGATCCGGTCACGCAGGATCTCAATCGATTCGGTGCTGGATTTGCGCACAAGGTCAGCCACTTCGCTGGCATTCTTCAGCGTCGTCTCGAACGATCTGCGGGCAAATTCCGCCTGCTTGCTCATCAGCTCCTGCGGATTGCCGGGCGTCTGGTAGTTCTGCGCCATCCGCGTGATCTCATGCAGGGCATTCTGCACCATCTCATGCTGCCTCGCCAGCACCGAGGAGGCGCCGGCCGCGCTTGCCCTCGCTGACTTTTCCAGCGCTTCGAGGTTCTTGCGATGGTGATCCAAGATCGCCTGGACGTCGACATTCGGCAGCTTGAGGTCGCGGCCGAACCTGCTGAACATGTCGAGGAACGAGTCCGATTCCGGTTGTCTTGCCATGCCCTGCCTCCCGGTTGCTGCGCTCCAGGGAGAATAGTGTGCGCTAGGCCAGCGTCAATTGACGAGAAACAGCCGCTCCGCCGTATAAAGCGCCAGGCCGGCGAGCCCGCCGATGATCATGCCGTTGAAACGGATATATTGCAGGTCCCTGCCGATATTCGTCTCGATGAGCCGCGTCAGCTGCGCCAGGTCCCAGCGCTTGACCTGGTCGGCGATGAATGTCGACACGCCGCTCTTCTGGCTTTCCACGAACGAGGACAGCGCCACGACAAAGCCCTGGTTCATGTCGGCCCTGATCTGGACGTCGTCGGCCAGATGCCTGCCGACCTCGACGAACATGTTGGCGAGATGCTCGCGGATCGTCGAATTCTGCGCATTGGCGTCCTGCTCGATGAACAGGCGCAGGCTCGTCCAGGCATCGCCGGCCAGCGCTTTGACCTCCGGACGACCGAGGAAATCGCGCTTCAGCTTCTCGGCACGCCTTGCATATTGCTTCGAGGTCCTGAGCCGCTCGATGAAAGCGAGCGCGAAATGGTCGAACTCGGCGCGCATCGGATGATCGGGATCGGCCCGCACCTCATCGAGCAGCGAACCTGCGGAAGCGACGATCTTCTTCAGGAGATAGGCATCGGCCCGAAACAGGTTGAACAGCGACGGCAATTCCTCGCGGATCTTTTCCCGCATCGTCGCCAGCGCCTGCTCGTCGTTGAGGAAACGTCCCACGACCCTGGTGAACTCGTCGAACAGCTTCTGGTGCCGGCGGTCGTCGGTCAGCGCCGACAAAAGATCCGCCGCAACCGGCGCCAGCGGCACTTTGTCGATCTGCTCCAGCATGCGGCTGGTGACGAAGTCGCGCAGGCCGGATTGCTCCACCGCGGTCAGTGTCTGCGGCACCAGCCGGGCGACGAATCGCGACAGGTCGGCGGCGCGCTCGGCATCGGCCAGCCAGTCGGCGACCAGAGCGGCGAAGTCGACCTCGGCGAGCTTTGCGCGCACCGGCTCCGGCGCCAGGAAATTGGCCTCGATGAAGCGGCCGAGATTGTCGGCGATGCGGTGCTGGTTCTCCGGAATGATCGCAGTATGCGGGATCGGCAGTCCGAGCGGCCGCCGGAACAGCGCCACCACGGCATACCAATCGGCGATGCCGCCGATGGTCGCCGCCTCGGCGAAGGCGGCGACGAAACCGAGCCACGGATAGCTGCCCTCGAAGGACTTGGCGAGCGCAAAGACCAGGACGCACAGCGCAAGCGCCGCGGCGGCGATGAATTTGGTCCGCCGCAATGCCGCGAGCTTCGCCTGCGCGTCGGCGTCGAATCGAACCGGCGCGAGGGCCGGAGCTGATTGTGACATGGAAAAGCCGTTTCCTGTTTGCACCCGCCTCTATCTAGTGGCTGCGCCGCCAAAACGCTTGCTCGAAGCTTGGGAGGCATCCCGGGCCGCCATACGCACCGGCACGCACAAAAAGTTGACACGATTGTTCAGCTATATACCGCTCCAGTCTGGAATTGTTCCAAACTATGGGCCATATTCGGCTCAAGCTAATATTTCCATGAGGATACCATGCGGCTCACGCGCCAGACCAATTATGCGATGCGCATCCTGATGTATTGCGCCGCAAATACCGACAGGCTGAGCCGCATCCCCGAGATCGCCGCCGCCTATTCGGTATCCGAACTGTTCCTGTTCAAGATCCTGCAGCCGCTGGTCGAGGCCGGCCTTGTCGAGACCGTGCGCGGCAGGAATGGCGGCGTCAGGCTTGGTCGTCCGGCCGAGCAGATCAGCCTGTTCGATGTCGTGCGCGTCACCGAAGAGAGCTTCGCCATGGCGGAGTGCTTCGAAAATGATGCCGCCGAATGCCCGCTGGTCGACAGCTGCGCCCTGAATTCGGCGCTGCGCGAGGCGCTCAACGCCTTCTTCGCCGTGCTTTCCCGCTACACGATCGCCGATCTGATCGCGGCGCGGCCGAATGTGCGCAGCCTGCTCGGCATTGACCTGTTGGAACAGCGCGCTCCGGCGGCCTAGGCGGCCGATTGCGGCAGCACGAACGGCACGCTTCCCGCAGGCAATGCGCCGACCTTGAGCCGGCAGTCGAACACCTTTTCGATCAGCTCGTCCTTGAGCACGTCCGCCGGCGCGCCGGCTGCGGCCAGTTGGCCACGTGAAAGCACGAAAAGCCGGTCGGCATACATGGCCGTCAAGTTGAGGTCGTGCAGGATCGCCACCACGCCGCCGCCGCGCCGGGCGAAATCGCGCGCGATGTCCATGATGATAAGCTGGTGTTTCACATCAAGGCTGGAGACCGGCTCGTCGAGGAAGAGATAGCGCGGCCGCCCTTCGAGTACCGGCGCCCACACCTGGCAGAGCACGCGGGCAAGCTGCACGCGCTGCTGCTCACCGCCGGAAAGTTCCTGGTAAAAGCGACCGGCAAAGCCGTCGAGATCCACCCGCGCCAGCGCCCGCTCGGGCAGGCGCGCATCTTCGCCCGACAGCACACCGGAGCGCCCACCGATCAGGCCGAGCCGCACGATCTCGCGCACTGTGAAGGGAAAGGCCAGCGTTGTGGCTTGCGGCAGTACCGCCCGCAGCGTGGCTGCCTCCACCGGCGTCATCACCGACAGGTCGCGGCCGTTGAGCGTGACGGTGCCGGTATAGGCAAGCTCGCCGGTCAACGCCTTAAGCAGCGTCGTCTTGCCGGACCCGTTCGGTCCAACGATGGCCGAAACCTCACCCGGCCGCGCCGCGAAATCGACATGCGACACGATGCGCTTGCCGCCGATCGCCACCGAGATGTCGTGCGCTTCGATCATCGCGACCTCACAAATCGACTACGCCGCGCTTGCGCAGCAGGATCCACAGGAAGAACGGCGCTCCGGCGACCGCCGTGACGATGCCGATCGGCAACTCAGCCGGCGCGACGATGATGCGGGCAACCGCGTCCGCGATGAGAAGCAGCGAGGCGCCTAGCAGGGCCGAGGCCGGCAGCAAATAGCGGTTGTCCGGTCCGATCGCGAGCCGCAGGACATGCGGCACGACGATGCCGATGAAGCCGATGCCGCCGCTGACAGCGACCGAAGCGCCGACCGCCGCCGACACGCCGACGATAGCCGTGTATTTCAGCCGCTGCACAGGTATGCCGAGATGACCGGCGGTCGCTTCGCCCAGCGCCAGCGCGTTGAGGCCGCGCGACAGGAACGGCATCGCCGACAGCGCCGCCACGATCACCGGCCCCACGGTGCCGATCTTCGGCCATGTCGCGCCGGCAAGCGAGCCGAGCTGCCAGAATGTCAGGTCGCGCAGTTGCCGGTCGTCGGCCATGAAGATGAGGACGCCGGTGAGCGCCATGGCAAGCGCGCTGATGGCAATGCCTGCAAGCAGCATCGTGGCGACCGACGTCCGCCCCTGGCGCGTGGCGATGGCGTAGAGCAGCAACGTCACTGCCAGCCCGCCGGAGAATGCCGCGAGCGGCAGCGCGAACGTGCCGAGCGCCAGCGTGACGGGCGCAAGCCATGTGGCGCCGAGCACGATGATCGCCACCGCGCCGAGGCTGGAGCCGGCCGAGACGCCGATCAGGCCGGGATCGGCAAGCGGGTTGCGGAACAGGCCCTGCATCACCGCGCCGCAAACGGCGAGCGCGGCACCGATCAGCACGCCGAGCAGCACGCGCGGCATGCGGATGTCATAGACGATCAGCTGGTCGCGCGCCGCAAGCGCCGCGTCGGCCGGCAGCGCGCCCATGAACCAGTCGCGGATGACGCGAACGGCGGACGCGTCGGAAGCGCCCGCCGTCAGCGACAGGAACACGCTGAGCACGAGCGCCAGGCACAAAAGCGCGATGACGAACCTTGCGCGCGCCGAGCGGTCGCCGTCGGCTGCCATCGCCCCGCTCGGCGCGCCTGCTATCGACTGTTCGGCCATCGCCGCTCAGTCCGCGACCTGGTTGCCATAGAGCTCGACCGCAAGATCGTGGATTGCCTCCGCCGTCCGCGGGCTGAAGCCGAGCAGATAGCCGCCCCACATGCTGATCATCTTGCGGTTCGTGCCCGCCGGCGTCGAAGCGACGGCAGGGTTGGCGAACAGCTCCTCTTCCGAGATCGGCGGTCCGCCGCCCTTCATCGTCAGGACGACATCCGGCTTGGCGCTGACGATCGCCTCGTCTGTCATCGACTTGTGGCCGGAGAAGCCTTCGACCGCGTTGACCGCGCCGGCAAGCTTGATGATGCCGTCGGCCGCCGTGTCGCTGCCCGCGGCAAGGATCTTGCCGCCTTGCGTCGACAGCACGAACAGCACGCGCTTGCGATCCTTGATCGAGGCCGTCTTTTTTTCGGCCGCCGTCAGCTTCGCGTCCGTCTCCGCCGCCAGCTTCTCCGCCTTGGCCTCGACCCCCAGCGCCTTGCCGACGATTCGGATCTTTTCGAGGATGCCTTCGTGATTGTAATGGTCCGGCACCTCGATAAAAGCCACGCTCGACTTCTTCAGCACGTCGACCGCTTCCTTCGGGCCGCTGTCATGCAGCGCCAGGATTCCGGTGGGATTGACCGACAGGACACCCTCCGGCGACAGCGCGCGCATATAACCGACATCCGGCAACTTCTGCGCTTCTTCCGGATAGGAGCTCGTCGAATCGCGGGCGACGAGATGCCCCTCCTCGCCGAGCGCATAGACGATCTCGGTGATCGAGCCGCCAATCGAGACAATTCGCGAAGCGTCCGAAAAGACGGCTTTCCCTTCCTCGGCGCCGGCCGGCAGCGCCGCGAAAGCCAGCAAGACACCGAACATCGGCGCGAGCGCCGCGCAGAAACTGGGAACAAAGCGCATTGGGTGTTACCTTATGCAGCGGTAGGGCTGGGAATGCGGGGCAGGTTCTCGGCGAGAAAACGCCAGTCCTCGCGCTCGCTCTCACCTTCATGACGCTTGCCGAAGAACTGGATGATCATGCCGCCATTGGCGTCATAGGCCTCCAGCGAGGTGACATGGCCGTCCTTGGTGGGCTTGCGCACCGCCCAGACCTCATGGATGTGGTCGGTCCTCAGATGCAGATGGAAAGTCTCGTCGAGCACGTTGATCCACGGACCCATCGGCTTGACGGACTTGATCGGGCCGGAATGGATCTGGATGCAGCCGCGGTTGCCCACGAAGCACATGATCGCCATTTCGCCTGCCGCCGCGTGGTGGAACATGGCGCTCACCGCGTCATTGTCGAGCAGCCACGCATAGTCCTGGCCGACCATGCGCACCGCCTCGCGGCGGCTGAGCTTCAGCGTCTTCAGCATGCCGAAGAACTGATGCACGTCGGTGAGCCGGCTCCAGCGGTCGCGCAGATCGTCGATCGAGGCAACCGAACCCGGTGCCTCGCTCTCCCCTTCCGCCGCGCTTGGGAAGATCGCGACGGTCGGTTCCTGGTTCGACGATTCGAGACTGGCCACCAGTTTCTGGTAGGCATAGAGGTTGGATGCGGGCTTCAGATGCACCTTGTGCACCGCCTCGCCCGCCGCGTCGAAGAACTGCAGGCTGCGGCGGATCTCGCCGCCGTCGCGTTTCTCGACGGCAAAGCCATGCGCCCAGACTTTCGGGAAGATGCGCAGATCGATGTTTTCGCCAAGCACCATGGCATTATGGTTGCCGGTCACGACCTTGTCGTAGACGCCGATCTTTTCATGCACGGCGCTTTCGTTGCGCGTCAGCGCCATCACTTCGCCAACCGCCTCGAGGCCGGTCAAAAGATCGTTGACGCGCGGCTCGACGCGGACAGCGCCGAAGCCGCAATGCGCGGCGACCAGTTCCGCTTCCGAGATGCCCAATTGCGCCGAGAGATCGCGCTCCCGCATTTTCGGATTTTCTTCCCGCGCCCGCCGGACTTCCTCCGGCGACGGCTTAACGCGCTGGTCCATGTCGCTCACCTCTAGCCTGACGTTCGTCTGTCCCCCGCCGATCGCGGTCACTTGTTGAGGATCAGCTTGCCCTGGCGGGTGATCTTCAGGCGGTAAAGCGCGCCATGATGCTCGATGCCGATCTCGTGCTCGCCCTGGAACAGCGTGTTGCTGGAGAGCGTCCTCACCGCCAACGGCACCCGTTCGTAACGCATCTGCGTGTCTTCCGGACGGCGGACGCGATAGCGGAAATCATTGGGATTGTGCGTGTTCATCGGGTCGGTCCCTTTCCTCTGACAGCCACCATGGCGCAGCCTCATAAATGCCGATTCAATTCTTGACTCGAATAATCATGTTTACTAGTCAGTGCATTACGGGACTAAATGAGTCAACATTTAAGACGCCGGACGTGATCAAAAATGCGAGCGAGCCACCGGCCAGCCAGCTACGAGCCTGAAAATCTGGAGTTGGGGCATGGGGTTGGTGACTTGGGGACGGATGGGCCTGGCTGACGATGGCGCGGGTCTGGGCTTCCGATCGATTGCAAAGGCGATCGCCGCATTGATGGCCGGAGCGGCGGCGATCGCGCTCAGCGCGCCCGCCGCGCAAGCGCAGCAAGCCGCGCAGCCGGCTGCCAACCAGCAGCAGGCCGATCAGAAAAAGAAGGCTGACGAGAAGGCCGCGGCCGAAGGAACCCTGCTCGACAAGATCCTCGTCATCAGCCGCACCGGCGAAACGGCGATCCAGTCGCTGGCCTCGGCCAGCCATGTCGATCAGGAGCAGCTCGACCGCCGCATGGCGACCACGCCGAACGAAATGCTGCTCGGCGTGCCCGGCGTCACCGTCCAGGCCGACGCGCGGCGCGTCTCTTCGAGCATCAACATCCGCGGCCTGCAGGATTTCGGCCGCGTCGCGGTCATCGTCGACGGCGCAAGGCAGGACTTCCAGCGCTCGGACCACGGCACGCAATCGACCTTCTATGTCGATCCCGAGCTCATCAAGTCGGTCGACGTCATCCGTGGCCCGACCGCCAACACCTATGGTTCCGGCGCCATCGGCGGCGTCGTCTTCTTCGAGACCAAGGACGCCGCCGATGTCCTCAGGCCGGAGGAGACATGGGCCGGGTCGCTGACCGGACGCTATGAGAGCAACGGCAAGGGTTGGACCAGCAGCGCCACCGGCGCCTACAAGATCAACGACAACTGGGATGTTCTCGGCAACATCGTCTATCGCGACTATGGCGACTACAAGAATGGCGGCGGCGACACCGTTGCCGGCACCGGCTTCGACGTGCTGAGCGGCCTACTGAAGACCACCATACGCCCGACCGAGAACAGCGAATTGAAATTAGGTTGGGTCGGTTCCAGTGATGGATGGACGGAGACCAGCGGCGCCGTGCCGGCCAACGACGTCGATTTGAAGTCGAACACTTTTACGGCCCGCTACAACATCTCCGACGACGCCAAGAGCTGGCTCGACCTCCACATCAACGCGTCCTACAACAGAACCAATCTCGACCTGACGACGCTTACCGCGCAGAACCGCTTCGATCCGACCACCGGCCTGCCCGTGGTGCTGCCGCCCGGCTCGCTGTCGACCTTCGATGTCGGCACCACCGGCTTCGACATCTGGAACACGTCGCGCTTCGAGACGGCGAGCGTTGCGCATGAACTGACCTATGGCGGCGACTGGGTCGGCGACGACGTCGATACCGGCGGCAGCGCCGGCGGCGACAGCTTCTACACGCCGTCGGGCAAGCGCAACGTCTCCGGCGCCTACATCCAGGACAAGCTGACCTGGGAATGGTTGGAGATCATTGGCGGCCTGCGCTATGACAATTACAGCCTGAAGGACGACACGAACGAGACCTCCGGCGACAGGGTTTCGCCGCGCATCACCGTCGGCGTCTCGCCCTTTGAAAGCGCCGGTCTGGCCGGCCTGGAATTCTACGCACCTATGCGGAAGGCTACCGCTCGCCCTCGCTGACCGAGACGCTGATCAGCGGCAACCATCCGGCCGGCGTCAGCTTCCCCTTCCTGCCCAATCCGAACCTCAAGCCCGAGACCGGCAAGACCGTCGAGTTCGGCGTCAATTACAAGCAGAACGACATCATTGAGGGCGGCGACGCGCTGCGGCTCAAGGCCGCCTACTTCCATAACAATGTCGACGACTATATCGACGGCGTGACGCTCTCGCCCTTCGACCCGACCAGTGGCTGCCCGTTCGGTCCAGGCATTCCGATCTGCTTCCAGTACCAGAACTTCGCCAAGGCCAAGATCAACGGCTTCGAGCTGGAAAGCGTTTACGACGCCGGCTGGGGCTATGCCGGGTTGTCGGCCTCCATCATCAACGGCCACACCATCTCCTATGAAGGCGAGCGCGCAGACCTCGCCACCATCCCCTCCTCGCAGGTGACGGCCCAGCTCGGCCTGCGCTTCCTCGAGGACAAGCTGACCGTCGGCGGCGAGGTACAATATAACGGCAAGCCCAAGGGCAATCCGGTGGCCAAGGATTTCACGCTGGTCAACGCCTTCGCCAGCTACCAGGCGACGGACAATCTCAAGCTCGACTTCCGCGCCGACAATCTGTTCGACGTCAAATACACCAACCCGCTCAACGGAAGCACGACCGCCGTCCTCTACGAACCCGGCGTCACGCTGAAGCTCGCGGCAACCATGCGCTTTGGAGGCTGAGCGAGACATGAAACGCTTGATGGCATCCTTTCGTCTGCTGAGCTCGACATTCGCGATGTCGCTTGCAGCGGCGCCGGCGTGGGCCCAGTCCGCGCCCGCTCCGGCCCTCAGCCTCGAGCTCAACGCCGCACAGCCGTCGGAAAAAGGCTGCCGGCTGACCTTCGTCGTCAACAACGCGCTCGGCGCCGACCTGTCGAAGGCGGCTTTCGAGATCGCGCTGTTCAACGAGGCCGGCGTCGTCGATCGCCTCACCGTGCTCGATTTCAAGGACCTGCCGGCCGGCAAGACCAAGGTCACGCGCTTCGACCTCGCCGGCGCCGACTGCGGCAAGCTCAGCCGCGTGCTGATCAACAGCGCGACCGAATGCGCCGGCACCGGCGTCGAGCCGGCGGCCTGCATGCGCGTGTTGAAGACCGCGACCAGGACCAGCATCGCCTTCGGCGTCTGAAACGGCCATGGGGATGGAGCCGGCACTCGCGCACGACGCCGTATTCCGGCCCTTGCCCGGCATTGGTTCGGCGCCGCTCGCGGCAACCGATCTTGATTTGACATTTTCCCGCTTGTCGCGGCAGCTTCCGGCCCGCGCCATGCAAGACACCAGCGACATTCCCGACACCGACAGCGTTTTGGCGGCCGCTCCCGGCGAGGGGTTGGCCGGACCACGCCCGCGTGGCGAACATGGCAAGTGGACGATCGCGGTCGCCGCCTCATGCCTGGTTCACGGCGCGGTGGCGGCAGCCTTGCTTATGTCGCCGTCGGCAAAGTCGGATCCGCAGGATCCGACGCAGGCGCAAGGCAGCGATCGATCCGGCGCCAATGTTGCCGGCAGCGCGCTGAATCCTGAACAGCAGTCGATCAACGTCGCCTTGGTGCCGCCTCCTCGGCCACCGGCGAAAGCGGCGCCGCCAGCCGAAACGGCGCCGCCGGTCGAAAAGACGCCGCCGGTCGAAGCCGCGAAAACACGAGCCGAGCCCAGCAAGCCTCCGGTCGATCCGGACATACTCGTCGCCGACGCGCCTCGGAACGACTCCGACAGCGTAGCGCCGGACACGAAACCGCCCGAGCCCACCCCCGCTCAACAGCAGGAAAGCGTTAGTCATCCGCCGACGCCGGCACAGCCGCCGGTCCCCGCCGCCAGGCCGGCGACCGCCAACCCGCTAACGGCTGAAAAGAGCGGCGCCGCGGATGGCGAAGACCGGGCCAAGCCAACGACGAGCAAGGGCAAGAAGGAGAACGAAGTCGGCACCTCTGCAGAAGACAGCTATCGCGGCGATGTCTTTGCAAAACTCGGCAAGGTCAATCGAACTCTCCCGCCTTCTTTGCAGCTGGCAGCGCGTAACAATGCGGTAGTCTCATTCGTCGTAGGCAGGAAGGGCAACATAGACGAGTTGCGCATCCTCGAAAGCTCAGGATCGGAGGTTTTCGACAAGGCCGCGCTCGGTATCGTGCGCAAGGCGGCTCCCTTCCCTCCAATCCCGCCACAGGCCGTAAGCCCCAGTTTCGAGTTCGAGATCGATATCGGCCCATTTTAGATAGACGCGACGACACACGGCGTCAGCCATCAGCATCGCCATGAAAGGAAACCAATGTACATCGCCATGAACCGCTTCAAGGTCCAGAACGGCTCGGAAGAAGCCTTCGAGGATGTCTGGAAAAACCGTGAGTCCAGCCTCTCCGAAATGAAAGGCTTCAGGGAGTTCCACCTGCTGCGCGGCCCGGTCAATGAGACCGAAGGCTATACGCTGTTTGCCTCGCATACGGTCTGGGCAAGCCAGGAGGATTTCGTCGCCTGGACGAAGTCGGAAAATTTCCGCGACGCCCATCGCAACGCCGGCACCTCGAAGGTGCACTATCTCGGCCACCCGCAATTCGAAGGCTTTTCGGTCGTCGAAGGCGCTTGAAACTCGCCTCCGACAAACTGCGCCTCTCGCGCTAATTAGGCCGCGGCCAGCAGGCTGGCGTTTCCGCCTGCGGCCGTCGTGTCGACGCAGACCGCGCGCTCGTGCGCGTAAGCTGCAGGATTCAGCACCTCGCTGACCAGCGGCACGATCGGCCCGGCGCGTTCGGCGATCACCTTGCGCACGATTCGCGCCGCCTCCGGCGTGCCGGAGAAGGCGACGACGTCGATCCGGAGCGAGCGCGCCTCCACGGGGTCGGGCCGGCCGTCGATCGCTGCCAGCGGCAGGCCCTTGCCGGTCAGCGCCGACAGCGCGGCCGGCGCGCCTGGCGCCACCGCCAGCACCGCATTGCCGGCCGCGAGCGCCTGGATCGTCTGGGCAAGCAGCGTCTCGGCATCCGGTCCGAGGCAGAGCACCCGGCCGCGCGGCGCCAGCGACAGCGTGTTGGCTTCGCCGGTCGGCCCGGGCAGGTCGACCTGCCCGAAGTCGAGGCTTGCCGCCGCAGCAATTGCCGCCGCGCCCTTGCCGCGCAGATGCTTCCTCAGGATCGCGACGCGGTCCGGCCGCGTCGACCAGCCGCCGAGCGTCGGATCCGGCAGATTGTCTGCCAGCTCGGTCGCCGTCACCTTATGGCCCTCGCCGACCTCGGTGCCTGCCTCCGGCCCCTTGCGGAAGCGCCGCAGGTAATGCGGTCCGCCGGCCTTGGGCCCGGTGCCCGAAAGCCCCTCGCCACCGAAGGGCTGCGAGCCGACGACGGCGCCGATCTGGTTGCGGTTGACATAGATGTTGCCGGCATGGATTCCGTCGACGAAATGCTGGACGCGGCCCTCGATGCGGGTGTGCAGGCCGAAGGTCAGGCCGTAGCCCTTGCGGTTGATGGCGGCGATCACCTGGTCGATGTCGTCGGCGTCGAAGGTTGCGACATGCAGCACCGGGCCGAACACCTCGCGCTCCATCTCCTCGATGCCCTTGACGCGGAAGACATGCGGGGCGACGAAGCGGCCGGAGACCGGCGCTTCCAGCTTGGCGATCAGCCGGCCTTCCAGCCCCTTCTTCTTGCAATAGTCGCTGATCGCACTTTGAGCCTCGTCGTCGATGACCGGACCGACATCGGTCGAGATGGCCCAAGGATCGCCGACGGTGAGCGCTTCCATCGCGCCCTTGAGCATTTCCAGCATCTTCTTCTCGACATCCTTCTGGACGTAGAGCACGCGCAGCGCCGAGCAGCGCTGGCCGGCGCTCTGGAAGGCTGAAGCGAGGATGTCGCGCACCGCCTGCTCCGGCAGGGCCGTGGAATCGACGATCATCGCATTCAAGCCGCCGGTCTCGGCGATCAGCATCGCATCGGGCGCCGCGGTCTCGGCCAGCTGTTTCTCAATCAGCTTGGCGACCTCGGTCGAGCCCGTGAAGCAGACACCCGCAATGCGGGGATCGGCGGTAAGCGGCGCGCCGACGGACGGGCCATCGCCCGGCAGAAGCTGAATGACATCCTCCGGCACGCCGGCCTCGCGCAGCATTTCGACGGCGCGGAAGGCGATCAGCGGCGTCTGTTCCGCCGGCTTGGCGATGACCGAATTGCCGGTGACCAAAGCCGCAGCGATCTGGCCGGTGAAGATCGCCAGCGGGAAATTCCAGGGCGAAATGCAGACGATCGCGCCACGCGCCTCGGTGCCGGCCTCGGCATTCGCGGCCTCGGCCGCGTAGTAGCGCAGGAAGTCGACCGCCTCGCGCAGTTCGGCGACGCCGTCGGCCAGCGACTTGCCAGCCTCGCGAGTGGCCAAAGCGAAGAACTCGGCGGCATTGGCCTCGTAGAGGTCGGCCGCGCGGTTCAGGATCGCGGCGCGTTCGGCAACCGGACGCTTCGCCCAGGCAGGTTGCGCGTCGACGGCGATGCGCACGGCGGTCGCCACCTGCTTGGCCGCCGCCTCATGCACGGTGCCGACGATCTCGTCGGGCTTGGCCGGATTGACGACCTGGCGCTGCTTGCCGTAGCCGGCGGCGCGCGTGACCGGCTTGGCGTACCAGCGATCCGGTCCGGCGAACTCCGCCCGAGCCTTGTCGATGGCTGCGAGCGTCACCGGATCGGTGATGTCGAAGCCTTTCGAGTTGCGGCGGCCGGCGCCAAAGATCGCGGCCGGGCGCGCGATCGCGGGATTGGCGGCCGGCCCCTGTTTCTCGACAACCGTGAGCGGGTCGCGCGCGATCTCCTCCGGTTCGACCTCCTCGTCGGTCAACTGGTGGACGAATGACGAGTTGGCGCCGTTTTCCAGCAGACGCCGTACCAGATAGGCAAGCAGGTCGGAATGCGCGCCGACCGGCGCGTAGATGCGGCAGCGCGTGCCTTCGGCCTTGCGCACCGTCTCGTGCAGGGATTCGCCCATTCCGTGCAGGCGCTGGAACTCGAAGCTGTCACGGTCCTTTGCCATCGACAGGATGGCGGCAACCGTATGCGCGTTATGCGTGGCGAACTGCGGATAGATGCGGTCGGTCATCGACAAAAGCTTCTTCGCGCAGGCCAGATACGAAACGTCGGTGTTGGCCTTGCGGGTGAAGACCGGATAGCCGGACAGGCCGAGCGTCTGCGCCCGCTTGATCTCCGTGTCCCAATAGGCGCCCTTCACCAACCGCACCATGATCCGGCGGTCATATTTCTTGGCGAGCGCATAGAGCCAGTCGATGACGAGGGCCGCGCGCGGGCCATAGGCCTGGACGACGACGCCGAAACCGTCCCAGCCGGCAAGTTCCGGCTCGGCCAGCACGCGTTCGATGACGTCGAGCGAGAGATCGAGCCGGTCGGCCTCCTCGGCATCGATGTTGAGGCCCATGCGCGAATGCCGGGCGGCAAGCGCCAGCGACAGAAGCCGTTCGGCCATCACCGGCAGCATGGTCTCCTTTTGCGCCACCTCGTAGCGCGGATGCAGCGCCGAGAGCTTGACCGAAATGCCGTTATTGTGGCGGATGTCGGGGCCGTTCGAGCCGGCATCCAGCGACGAGATCGCGTCCGCATAGGCGCGGTGGTAGCGCAGGGCGTCGGCTTCGGTGCGGGCCGCCTCGCCCAACATATCGAAGGAATAGAGATAGCCCTTCTGCGTCATCGGCCGGCCGCGCTTGACGGCCTCGGCGATGGTGCGGCCAAGCACGAACTGCTCGCCCATCTCGCGCATCGCCGCGGCGACTGCCTTGCGGATCACCGGCTCGCCCAGCCTGCGCACCATGGCGCGCAGCGTGCCTTCGATGCCGCCCTCGCCTTCGTCGAGCACACGGCCGGTCAGCATCAGCGCCCAGGTCGAGGCGTTGACGAAGATCGAGCTCGAGCTGCCCGAATGCGCCGACCAGTCATGCGGCGCGATCTTGTCGGCGATGAGATCGTCCATCGTCTCGGCGTCCGGCACGCGCAGCAACGCTTCGGCCAGGCACATCAGCGCCACGCCTTCCTTCGTCGACAGGCCATAAGCCGAGAGGAAGACCTCCATCAGCCTCGGATCGGTCGAGCCGCGCACTGCCCGCACAAGGTCGGCCGCGCGCGCCGAGATCGCCTTGCGCTCCTCCGCCGAAAGTCCCGCCGCCGCCGACAGGCGCTTCACCGCCTCGTCTTCGTCGGGCAAATAATTGGCGCGGATCTGCTGGCGGATGGCGTCGAGCGGCATGTCGGGTCCATGAAAGCGAGCGTGAGCGAACGGTCTGGCGGTCGCCGGACCGAATGGCGCAAGCTAGCACAGCTGCGAATTTCAGTCGGTCCAAAGAAATCGACAGGATAGTCCATTCGATCTATCATATGGGCATCGTTTCCAACTTTTTGACTGCCGTTTCGATGATCGAAGACCAATTGGACCGCATCGACCGCAACATCCTGTCCGCGCTCGGGCGCGACGGTCGGCTTTCGATGTCTGAACTGGCTTTGAAGGTCGGCCTCTCGAAGACGCCGGTCCAGGCGCGGGTGAAGCGGTTGGAGAAGGACGGCTATATCAGAGGCTACCGCGCTGTCATTGACCGCGAGCGCATGGGCGAAGGCCATGTCGCCTTCGTCCAGGTAAAACTGTCGGACACGCGCTCAGCGGCGCTCGACGCCTTCAACCGCGCTGTGCAGGGCGTGCCGGAGGTCGAGCAGTGCCACATGATGGCCTCGAGCTTCGACTATCTGCTGAAGGTGCGCACCACCGACATCGCCGCCTATCGCCGCGTGCTCGGCGAGCGCATCTCAGCCCTGCCCCACGTCGCCCAGACCTCGACTTTCGTGGCGATGGAGACGGTCAAGGATCGTTAATCATCAACGTCCGGTGCGAGACTTCGGTCTGCTTGGCTCGAAGCTGATGCGCAACTTCGAGCCAGTTGCTTTGGCGAAGCGCTGCAAAGTTCTGGTGGAAGGCATATTCCGGCCGCTCTCCAAGCGGGCGATCACAGCCTGCGTCGTTCCCATAGCAACGGCAACCTGTTCCTGAGTCATGTCGGCTTCGCCGCGAGCCTTTATTAAAGCCTCGGCCAGCGCGAACTCTTCTTCTAGGGCCTCGTACTCGGCAACGAATTCCGGATCCTTCAGCCAGTCCTTGGCCGCTTCCTCGACGGGAATTGCTTTCCGGCTCATAGAACCTCCTTCGCTCGCTTAAGAGCCAGTTCGATTTCGCTTCGCGGGGTCTTCTGAGTTTTCTTGGTGAAAACCCGCACGATAACCACACGACGTTCGGTTGCGGTCACATAGACAGCGCGTGCAATGCCATCACGACCCTTCATTCGCATTTCCCAGAGCCGGCCCTCCAAATGTTTGACGTAGGGCTCGTGGATTTTCTGCAAACCATGCGCTTCGATCAGTCGCGATATGCGCAGGAAGCTAGCGAGAATATCTTTGGGTTGAGCCTCAAGCTCCTGCCTCACATTAGCATTGAGGAATTCCACGACCCAAGCCATCGGATAGAATATACCTTTTTTGCAATAATCATTCAATCAATATCGACAGCTAGATGGGGTCAATCAAGCGTCTTGAGGAACGCCACCAAGGCCGCACGCTCGCGGTCGGACAGGTCGAGCGGATGCACTTCCGATATACCTTCGACGGCAAGCGGCGCCTTCGAATAATGCGCCACCACCTCGTCGAGCGTCGCGAACTGCCCGGCATGCATGTAAGGCGGGCGACCCGCCGCGCCCCTGAGCGACGGCGTCTTGTAGGCGCGCATGATTTGCAGCCCGTCCTTGACCATGAAGCGAAGCTCGCGGCAGGCGCTTTCGTCGCCGTCGCGGAACTTGCCGAAGCAGTTGAACGGATCGGCCTCGACCTGCGCCACGCCATCGACGCGCCCGCGGTCCGGCGGCAGGCCGTCGACCGGCGGTACGCCGGTGTTGTGGAAGGAATTGTCGGTGAAACGCGGGCCGTTGTGGCAGGTCACGCAATTGGCCTTGCCGATGAACAGTTTTAGCCCAAGGATTTCCTCCGGCGAGAACGCCGCATCCCCTTCCGGCTTGGCGCCGGTCGCCAAATCGATGGCGAAGCGGTCGAAGCGCGTCTGCTCAGGCTCGATCGAGCGCTCGAAGGCGGCGATCGCCTTGCCGATATTGGCGAAGACGCGGTTGACGTCCTCTTGCTGGCCGGCGGGCATGGCGTTCCACGCCGCCTTCTCGGCATCTGTGCCGAGCGGGCTGGCATTGGCCGGCACGGTGGAAAGGTCAGGCAGCGGTCCGAAGATGCGCTCATAGCGCTCGCCGAATCGCTTCTTGATGTAATGCGCGAAAGCCGCCCGGTTGCCGGCCTGCTCCAGCGGGTTTTCAAGCGGCGTCAGCGCTTGCGCCCACAGGCTGTCGCGCCGTCCGTCCCAGAAGAACCACGGATTGCGCGCCACACCGGCCAGCGGCATCGTGCGCCGGTTGGTGTGGCCGACGCCAACCGCCTGCGGCAGGTCGTCCTGGAACTGGCGGTCGATCTTGTGGCAGGTGGAGCAGGATACCGTGCCGTCTCGGCTCATGCCGACATCGAAGAACAGCGTCGAGCCGAGCGCGGCTGCCGCGGGCACATCCGCATACCGGTTCGTGGTGTCGGGTTTCAAGGACGGCAGCGTGTTCAGGGCCAAAGACGCGATGATCTTTTTCTCGGCGTCGCTGAATTGCGGCTCGCCGCAGCCGCCCACCAAGGCGAGAGCGGCCAAGGCCAGCAGACCTGCAATGCCGACAATATGCCTCATCGCCCACTCACAACACGACGTTGAAGACGACGGAATCGGATCCGGCCGCCGCCGAGATACCGAAGTGCAGCTGCCACCAGCCGCTCATGGTGAACTTCACGCCGTCGATGCGGTAGCGTCCCTCCCCCAGGTAATCGGTCGCCTGCGGACTGGTCGGCAGGCCGTGATCGTGCTGAGGCATACCGCCCGAAACGGTGATGGCGGCCCCCTCCACCGGCGCGCCGGCGGCAGTTTTCAGCGTCAGCAGCCAGGACTGCAGCTCGCCCTGCCGGACCACGCCGCGCTCCGGCTCGAAGCTCGCGAGGAACAGGCCGTTCGCCGTCTTCTTCGAGCGCGACAGGTCCGGACCGGGCGCCGATTGCGGCAACGTCAGATAGACGGCGGCCACGATGCCGACCAGCAGCGCGGCCAGACCGAGACCCGCAAGGATGTAACGCCATATCGATGCCAAACCCGTTCCTCTTCGGCTGCTAACGTCGCGGGCCGCTTGTCGCGTCCCGCACTGCCTGTGGGAAATCGCTTCTGGCGCAAAATTCGCCGCCAGCCAAGCATGGCGCTGCCGGCCGCAAAAAGCTACAGCAACAACATCTTAGGAAGGGGATAAGCTCGCATGGCCAAGGGTATCGCGTCGATCGGCGAATGCATGCTGGAACTGTCGGGCCGGAGCGGTTCGGACTGGCGCATGGGCTTTGCCGGCGACACCTTCAACACGCTCTGGGCATTGCACGCCTTGAGCCCGGATCGGCCCGCGACCTATGTGACGGCCTTCGGCGACGATCCCTTCTCGCGCGACCAGATCGCCTTCTTCGGCCAGAACGGCATCGGCGTCGGCAACAGTCCGGTCATCGCCGGCGCGCGCCCCGGCCTTTACGCCATAACGCTCACTGGGGCCGAGCGCGCCTTTACCTATTGGCGAAGCGACGCTGCCGCGCGCCAGCTCGCCTCCGATCCGAGAGCCTTGGCGAAGAGCCTTGAAAACCAGGCACTTGTCTATTTTTCCGGAATCACCTTGGCAATTCTGGACGAGGCCGCGCGGAAAACTTTGCTGACGGCCATAGTTGCGGCACGCAAGGCCGGCTCGGTCGTCGCCTTCGACCCGAACTATCGGCCGCGTCTGTGGCAGAGCCGCGAGATCGCCCAGGGCGCGATCATTGAGGCGCTTGCGGTGGCTGACATCGCGCTGCCGACTTTTCCGGACGAGCAGATGCTGTTCGGCGACGCGACGCCGCAGACAACGGCGGAGCGCCTTGGCAAGCTGGCCGGCGAGGTCGTGGTCAAGAATGGCGAGCAGCCGGCCTTGATTGCGCGGAACGGCGCTTCGCAGATCGTCGACGCGCTTCATGTGGCCGCCCCTGTCGACACCACCGGCGCCGGCGATTCCTTCAATGGCGGCTATCTCGCAGCGCGGCTTGCCGGCCATACGCCGGGCGACGCGGCGCGCCGTGCGCACAAAGTCGCAGCCGCGGTGGTGCAGGTTCGCGGCGCGCTGGCGCCGTTCGAGACGTTGAGAGCCGCGTTCCACAGTTAAGCGGTATCGAAGCTTAGGCCGACCTCACTTCAATACCGTCAAACCTTTAAGGCAGACGGAACCGGTATTCCGTAACCTGACGATAAATCTGCCCAGGCCACAGCGTTGCCTGCGGGAAATACGGCCGGTTCGGTGCGTCCGGCCAGGTCTGCGCTTCGAGGCAGAGGCCCGAAAACGCCTTGTAGCGGCGACCATCGAGCCCCGGCGACGTCGGGGCCACATACTGGCCGATATAGAGCTGCAGTCCGGGCTCGGTGGTCCAGACCTCCATCTCGACGCCCGAATTGGCGCCTTGCACCCAGGCCGCCTGATGCAGCGGTCCACGGCTGGAGGCAAGACAGAAATTCTGGTCGTAGCGAAGCTGCTCGCCTTCCATTTCCATGCGCAGCGGCCGCGCCTGCCGGAAGTCGTAAGGCGTGCCGTCGACGGGCTTCACGACACCGGTCGGGATCATCTCGTCATCGACGGGCGTGTAGGCGCCGGCGTTGAGCATCAGCCGGTGGTCGAGGATGTCGCCGGCCCCGCCATCGTCGAGATTGAAGTAGGAATGCTGCGCGAGATTGCAGAGCGTCGGCTCCTCGCAAGTCGCGGTCAGCTCCATGCTGAGCGTGCCGGGGATCTTCAGCCGATAGGTGCAGGTGACGTCGAGCGCGCCGGGAAAGCCCATGGCGCCGTCCGGGTCGTGCAATGTCAGCGTCACGAAATCGCGGCCATGCAGCGAGACCGTCCATGGCCGGTGGAAAAAGCCTTCCGAGCCGCCATGCAGCGTATGTTTGCCGAGAAAATTGCGCTCGGTCTGGTAGCGCTTGCCGGCAATGGTGAAACGGCCGCCGCCGATGCGGTTGGCGAAGCGGCCGACGATGGCGCCGAAGAAGGCGCGGTCGGTCTCGTAAGGTTCGAAACGGTCGTAGCCCAGCACCAGCGGCGCGTCGTGGCCGGCAAGACGCAAATCCTGAACGATGGCGCCCAGCCCGATGATGTTGGCGGTGAGGCCACCCCCCCGGATCGTGAAGCGGCGCACGGCCTCGCCCGCCTGCGTCGTGCCGAAGACCTCGCCGTCCTTCATTGCCATGCCCGAAATGTCATTTCCGATCCGTGCATTTAGGCCGGCCGCGTATCATCCGGCAAGGGCAGGCTCAAAGCCTGCCCTCTGCCATGAATTGACGTCAGAGTCCGAGGCCGCCGAAGCAGGCATATTTGGTATCGAGATAGTCCTCGATGCCCTGGTGCCCGCCTTCGCGGCCGAGGCCGGATTCCTTGACGCCGCCGAACGGCGCCTCCGGCGTGGTGATCAGGCCTTCATTGACGCCGACCATGCCGTATTTCAGGCCTTCCATCACCCGGAAGGCACGGCCGAGATCGCCGGTGTAGAAATAGGCGGCGAGGCCGAACTCGGTATCGTTGGCCAAGGCGACCGCCTCTTCCTCGGTCTCGAATTTGAATACGGGCGCGATCGGCCCAAAAATCTCTTCCTTCATGAAGCGCATGTTCGGCGTGGCACCGGAGATGACCGTCGGCTGGAAGAACGAGCCGCCCAGCGCATGGCGCTTGCCGCCGGCGACCACCTTGCCGCCCTTCGACGTCGCGTCGGCGATGAATTCCTCGACCTTCTCGACCGCCTTCTCGTCGATCAGCGGTCCCTGCTGCACGCCTTCCTCCAGGCCCGAGCCGACCTTCAGATTGTTGCTGGCCTCGGCCAGCTTCTCGACGAATTTGTCGTAGATGCCGGCCTGCACGAGGAAGCGATTGGTGCACACGCAGGTCTGACCGGAATTGCGGTATTTGGCGGTGATGGCGCCGGCCACCGCGCGGTCGACATCGGCGTCGTCGAAGACCAGGAACGGCGCGTTGCCGCCAAGCTCCATCGACACTTTCTTGACTGTCGAGGCCGACTTCTGGATCAGGATCTTGCCGACCTCGGTCGAGCCGGTGAAGGTGATCTTCTTGACCAGCGGATTGGTGCAGAGCTCGTCGCCGATCTCGCCGGCCGAACCGGTGACGACGTTGACGACGCCTTTCGGGAAGCCGACTTCCTCGACCAGCGCGCCCCAGGCGAGCCCGGAATAAGGCGTCTGCGAAGCCGGCTTCACAACCGCGGTGCAGCCGGCGGCCAAAGCCGGGCCGATCTTGCGGGCAAGCATGGAGGACGGGAAGTTCCACGGCGTGATGGCGGCGATGACGCCGACCGGCTCCTTGGTGACCAGGATGCGGCGGTCGCCCCATGGCGAGGGCACGATGTCGCCATAGACGCGGCGGCCTTCCTCGGCGAACCACAGGATGTAGGCCGCGGCCGAGCCGATCTCGCCCTTGGACTCGGTGAGCGACTTGCCCTGCTCGATGGTGAGCAGCTCGGCCAGAACGTCCTGATTGTCCATCATCGCGTCATGCAGCTTGCGCAGGAGCTTCGAGCGCTCGAGCGCGGTGGTCTTGCGCCAGCTCTTGAAGGCTTCCTCGGCCGCTTCGATGGCGCGGCGGGTCTCGGCCTTGCCGGCCTTCGGCACGGTGCCGATCTTGAGGCCGGTTGCCGGGTTGTTGACGTCGATGGTCTGGCCGCTGTCGGCCTGCACCCATTCACCATTGATGAGATTGGCCTGGCGCATGAAATGGCTGGTTTTCTGAAGCATGGTCTGGCCTCCGTTCGGCGCGCTGATCGGGCCGTTTTTCTGGATATCCGTTGAAGCGTGCTTCAAGAGCCGCACGCCGGCGCATTGCTCTTACCTAGGGAAAGGCGGGCAAGCAATCACAAGATGGCATATAGGGGTTAGGCCAGCAAAAGCGAGCCGCGCTCAGCGCCTCTATCCGAAGACGTGGATGACCACGGTCAGCCAGAACGACGTGGTCACCACCGCGCTTGCGGTGGCAAGCGTCATCTGGTTCGAGGCCAACGCCTGGCCGGTGTTGAACTGGACGGCGATCAGATAGGAATTGATGCCCGAAGGGAGCGCTGCCACCACCACCGCAACCTTGGCCGTCAGCGGCGGCAGGCCGAGCAGCCAGACGAAGGCGAGAACCAGCGCCGGCATCAGGAACAGCTTCAGCGCCGACAGCGCCAGCGCCGGCCTGATATTGCCGGAGATGCCGAAGCGGCGCAGGCTGAGCCCCATCGCGAACAGCGCCACCGGTCCGGCGGTATCGGCAAGCGTGTCGACCAGCCGCTCGACGAGGTCCGGCATCGGCGCGCCGGTGAGGCGCCAGGCGAGCCCCGCCAGGATGCCGATGATCAGCGGATTGATGAACAGCCGTCTGAGAAAGCTTTTGATCACGCGCAGCGGATGCACCGTCTCGTCGCTGCCGCGCCCGAACATCTCGAACAGCACGATCGAGGCCATCATCATGACCGGCAGGTGAATCGAGACCAGCAGCGACAGCACCTCGAAGCCGTTGGCGCCGAAAATGCCCAGGATGAACGGCGCGCCGAGCAGGACGATATTGGAATAGGCCGAGGAAACGCCCCCGACGATGCCGGCGCGGGCGTCCCGGCCGAAGATGCGGGTAATCACCAGATGGCCCACGGCCCAGGTGATGGCGACGGCCGCAAAATAGGCGGCCCACAGCGACCAAGGCGTGACGCCGTGGAAATCCGACTTGACCATGGTCTGGAACAAAAGCAGCGGCATCGCCACGTTGACGGCGAACTCGGAAATGCCCTCCCCGCTCGCCGGCTTCAGATAGAAGGTGAGCCCGGCCAGATAGCCGAGCGCCACAAGGCTGAAGACGAAGAGGACGGTTTCTGTGAGCGGAGTCATTTTGCGGGCGGAGACATCTTTCCCGTGATAGGCGAGGCCCAACCGCGGTGCAATCGGCGGCGCGCCGGCGCCTCCGCTTGTTTTCCGGACGGCTTTGCGGTCCCTATATGCCAATCACGGCCTTGGTCTCGCCCGGGCCGCCATGGGACTTCCGATGCTGCGACTTGTTCTGGCGCTTTTTCTCCTGGCTGTTCCGAGCCTTGCCCATGCGACCGATGCCGGCTGGGCACTGCTGCGCGACGGCGGCCATGTCGTGCTGCTTCGCCACGCCTTCGTCACCGGGGCGACGGACCCGGCGAATTTCGACATCGGCAATTGCGCCACCCAGCTCAATCTGTCCGAGCGCGGCAAGCAGCAGGCAAGCCGCATCGGCGCGCTGTTCGCGGCGCGCGCGGCGCCGATCGATCATGTGCTGTCCAGCCGCTACTGCCGCTGCCTCGACACCGCTCGCATCGCTTTCGAATCCGAGCCGCAGCCCTTCGCGCCGCTCGACCTGCTCAAGACCGACCCAGCGGAAAAGGCCGCGCAAATGGAAGCGGTGATGAAGGAGATCCGTGGTTATTCCGGCTCCGACAACCTGGTGCTGGTCACGCATCTGGAAAATATCGAGGCGCTCACCGGCGTGGCGCCGCGCGAGGGCGAGGCCGTGGTCGTGGCGCCGGACGGCGACGGCCTCAAGGTGTTGGGGCGCGTAACTTTCTAACGCATCGCGCCGGCCAGTGTTGCTGAAATACCACTCCGGTAAGAAGCCGCAAATTCGCCGCGACAATGCCGCTTGCGACAACCCGTCGCAGGGTCTATAGGCGCGCTCCCGGTCACGAAAACCGAAGCGAGCACAACGGTTGGAGCTTACGCCTCCGCCCGCGCAGCCGGCTTTGCCGCGCTGTGTACGGTGCCGTTTCGGGTGTTGGGATCGCCGATGTAGCTCAGAGGTAGAGCGCCGGATTTGGGTCCGGAGGTCAGGGGTTCGAGTCCCTTCATCAGCACCACGGATAGCTCAGTTGGGTAGAGCATCAGACTTTTAATCTGACGGTCGAAGGTTCGAATCCTTCTCCACTGGCCTGTTAAGCCATCCAAAAACGGTCCGGGGACCGGAATGCGAGGACTTCACGGATGGCGGGCTCCGGCCTCGCCGGACGGCGATGTCCTGCGCCATCGGCTCGCGGCCAGGCCCGCGGTGACGATCAAGGCGCGGCAGTGCCGGCAAGGAAGGCTTCGGCCTTCGGCGCCCGCTTTGCCGCCCCGCGATCCGCTCCCGAAGGCCCGCCGTGGTGGATGCCACCGGTCCCCGGATCATTCGTGCCCGGAACTGTGAAGAGACGACGTGAACCGAGAAACGAAAAGGATGATCGACGCATGACGTGACGCCTCGCATGGGGCCATGCCCGACAGGAGTAAGACAATGAAGACCATTCTCGAAAAGCTTCTTGGACGCCAGCGCGTCCTCGTGAAGGAAAATGAACGTGCCGTCGCCCTCTACAAGGGCGAGATCCAGGCGGTCCTGATGCCGGGCGAACATTGGCTCGCCAACCGGCGCGGGAACCTGGAAATCTCCAGGCACGACCTGAAGAACCCGGAATTCGTTTCGGCTTACGAGAAGGCGTTGTTCGACAAGCTCCCGGATGTGGCCGCGCGTCATTTCACCGTCGTCCGCACCGGGCGTACCGACGTCGCCGTCGTCGAGCGCGACGGCGCCTTGCATGCCGTGCTCATCCCGGATCGCAAGCTTGTGCTGTGGACGGATGCCGGCCCGTGGAAGGTGACGTCCGTCGACACGGCGGCCGATCTCGCCGTCGATCCGGCCTTGATGCGCCGGATCGGCCAGGCTCGCAAGACGGAGCACGTGTTCCTCTATCCGGTCGTGGACGGCCAGGTCGGGTTGCTGTTCGTGGATGGCGTCTACACCCGCACGCTTGCCGCGGGCGTGCACGCCTTCTGGAATGTCGGCCGCATGATCCAGGTGAAGGTCGTCGACATCAAGCGCCAGTCGCTCGATGTCGCCGGGCAGGAGGTGCTGACCAAGGATCGCGTGACGATCCGCGTCAACATCGCCGCCGAGTACCGGGTCGTCGATCCGGTGACGGCGGTGAGCGCGGTGAAGGACTTCCCGGAAGCCCTCTACCGTGCCCTGCAGTACGCCTTCCGCAAGACGCTTGGCGCGCTCACGCTCGACCAGATCCTCGACAAGAAGGTCACGGTCGACGAGGACGCGGCGGCCAAGGTGCGCGACGACATGGCCGCGATCGGCGTCGAAGTCAGCGATATTGCTCTCAAGGATGTGATCCTGCCGGGCGATATGCGCGAGATTCTCAACCAGGTGGTTTCGGCCGAGAAGCAGGCCGAGGCCAACGTCATCCGCCGCCGCGAGGAGACGAACGCCACGCGTTCGCTGCTCAACACGGCCAAGGTGATGGCCGAGAACCCGGTGATGCTGCGGCTGAAGGAGCTCGAGGCTCTCGAAGCCATCGCCGGCAAGGTCGAGCGGCTCACCGTCCACAACGGGACGGGCGGGCTGCTCAACGATCTGGTCAAGCTCCGCGAATAGCAGACTTGACGCGGCGTAAAATCGGAAGGGCCTCCGGTTCGACCGGCGGCCCTTCTTGCCTTTCCGCAACCCTCTACCCATTTCCCCCCGGCGCATCAGGCCTTTTCCTGCCGGGAAAAACCGATTAGACAGCGCCCAAACAAGATGCGGACAGATTCCGCCCGCAACCGAAGGAAGAGCCCTTGTCCACCACGTTCGAGAAAGTCGCCAAGATCATTGCCGACACCAGCGAGATCGACATCGACACCATCACGCCCGAGAGCCACACGATCGACGATCTCGGCATCGACAGCCTCGATTTCCTCGACATCGTCTTCGCCATCGACAAGGAATTCGGCATCAAGGTGCCGCTCGAAAAGTGGACGCAGGAAGTCAACGACGGCAAGGCTTCGACCGACGATTATTTCGTCATGAAGAACCTGTGCGCCAAGATCGACGCGCTCGTCGCGGCCAAGAACGCCTGATGTGGCGCTCGCCTGCTTGATCCACGGCCGTCCATGAGCAGCCCGCACGACGTCGTCATCACCGGCATAGGCCTTGTCTCTTCATTGGGAGAAGGCCCCGACGCGCACTGGCAAAAGCTGACGCAGCCTGGTTTCCAGCCGGTGCTCGATGCGGCGCGCTTCGCGCCTTATACGATCCATCCCCTGCCCGAGATCGACTGGAACCTGCAGATCGCCAAGCGCGGCGACCAGCGCCAGATGGAAACCTGGCAGCGGCTCGGTACCTACGCGGCCGGCCTGGCGCTGGACGACGCCGGCATCAAGGGCAATGACGAGCTTTGCACCACCATGGACATGGTGGTGGCGGCCGGCGGCGGCGAGCGCGACGAAGCCGTCGATGCCGCGATCCTTGCAGCCTCCGAGAGCCGCAACGACCGCGACGTGCTGCTCAACGAGAAGCTGACCACCGAACTGCGGCCGACTTTGTTCCTTGCCCAGCTCTCGAACCTGCTCGCCGGCAACATCTCGATCGTCCACAAGGTCACCGGTTCCTCCCGCACCTTCATGGGTGAGGAAGGCGCCGGCGTCGCGGCCGTCGAGATTGCGGCCGCGCGCATCCGCTCCGGGCAATCGACCCATGTTCTGGTCGGCGGCGCGTTCCAGACAGAACATTCCGACATGCTGCTCGGCTACGAGCTTGCCGGCTACCTGCATCGCGGCCCGTGGAAGCCGGTCTGGCAACGCCAGGGGGCGGAAGGCGGCGGTGTGGTGACGGGCTCCGGCGGCGCCTTCCTGGTGCTGGAACAGCGCGAGCACGCAAAAAACCGCGGCCGCAAGATCTACGCCGAACTTGGCCCCGTCGTCTCCGGCCGCGCCAGGCGCCGGCAAGGCGAGTTGAATTCAGAGATCGCCGCGCTGTTGAAGCAGGCCCACCTTCCCGATGGTGACCTGCTGACGATTTCCGCCGCCTCCGGCGCCCACGCCGCCACAGCGGCCGAAAAAGCGGCGCTCGACGCCAACCCGGCCTTGGCCGTGCGCGCCTTCTCGACGCTGACCGGCCATATGAAGGAAGCGCAGTTCCCCTTCGCCGTGGCGCTCGCGGCGCTCGCCGTCGACCGCAAGGCTCCCTACCCTGCCTTCGATGCAACAGTGGAGCGCCCATTCGAAGGCGCCCCCAATTCCGTTCTTGCAACCGCGATTGGCTATCACCAATTCGAGGGCCTGGGGCTGGTCAAAGCCGTTTAGATCGGTTTTCCGCAATTCCGGACGGAAAACCGCTACACACTTTTCCTGGAATTGCTCGATAAGAGGCAGACAAAGCATGGCCAATCTTCGCGATCACATGGGAAGGCCGATCGTCGCCGTTACCGGCATCGGCGTGGTGACCTCGCTTGGGGTCGGCAAGGCCGATAATTGGGCGGCGCTGACCTCGGGCAAATCCGGTATCCATCCGATCACCCGCTTTCCCGTCGATCAACTCAACACCCGCATTTCCGGCATGGTCGACTTCCTGCCCTCGAGTTCGAAGGGCGCCAGCCACCTCACTTACGAGCTGGCCGAGACCGCGGCCCAGGAGGCCGTCTCTGAAGCAGGCCTCGATTCCGGGGATTTCGGCGGCCCGCTTTTCCTGGCCTCGCCGCCGGTCGAACTCGACTGGGCCGACCGTTTCTCGCTCTATAATTCCGACAAGCAGGAAGCAGGTGCCGAAAGGCTGCTGAGGGTGGCGCGCGGGCTGAAGGAGCTCGACGTCTTCGAGACCACCCAGTTCGGCTCGATCGCCGACCGGCTGGCCGATCGCTTCGGCACGCGTGGTCTGCCGATCACGCTCTCGACCGCCTGCGCCTCGGGCGCCACCGCCATCCAGCTCGGCGTCGAGGCGATCCGGCGCGGCGAGTGCGACAAGGCACTGTCGATCGGCGCCGACGGCTCGGCGACGGCCGAGGCGCTGATCCGCTTCTCGCTGCTCTCGGCGCTCTCCACCCACAACGACATCCCTGAGAAGGCCTCAAAGCCCTTCTCCAAGGACCGCGATGGCTTCGTGCTGGCCGAGGGTTCGGGCGCGCTGGTGTTGGAATCGCTGGAGGCGGCGCTTGCCCGCGGCGCGACGATCCTCGGCATCATGCGCGGCTGCGGCGAGAAGGCCGACGACTTTCACCGCACCCGCTCCAAGCCCGACGGCTCGCCGGCGATCGCGGCGGTGCGTGCCGCCCTTGCCGATGCGGGCCTTGGCGAAGACGAGATCGACTATGTCAACGCACATGGCACCTCGACGCCCGAGAACGACAAGATGGAGCATCTGTCTTTGTCCACCGTCTTCGGCGAGCGTATCGGCTCGATGCCGATCTCGTCGAACAAGTCGATGATCGGCCACACATTGTCCGCCGCCGGCGCGGTGGAGGCTGCCTTCTCGCTGATGACTATGCGCGAAAGCGTCATTCCGCCGACCATCAATTACGACAATCCCGATCCGGCTATTGTCCTCGACGTGGTGCCGAACAAGAAGCGCAACGCCGAGGTCGGCACGGTTTTGTCGAACTCCTTCGGCTTCGGCGGCCAGAACACCTGCCTTGTCATGGCGCGGGAACCGGTCTAAGCGGACGTTTTTCCGCGTCCACAATACCGACAGGCCCAATGCGCGCATTGCAACTTATCGAGGACCGCCGTCTCGAAACGGTGGACCTGCCGCCTCCCCCGCCGCCTTCGCTCGGCGAAGTGACGCTGCGCATCAAGGCGGTGGCGCTCAACCATATCGACGTCTGGGGCTGGCGCGGCATGGCGTTCGCCAAGCGCAAGCTGCCGCTGGTCGTCGGCGCCGAGGCCGCCGGCGAGGTCGAGGCGGTCGGCCCCGGCGTCTCCAACCTGCTGCCCGGACAGTTGGTCTCGATCTACGGCGCGCGCACCTGCGGACTGTGCCGCGCCTGCCGTGAAGGCCGCGACAATCTCTGCGAGCATGTCTCCGGCGTCCACGGTTTCCACCTCGACGGCTTCGCCCAGGAAAAGATCAACCTGCCGGCGCGCCTCCTGGTGCCCGCTCCCCCCGGCGTCACCGAGATCGGCGCCGCGGTCGCGCCAGTCACCTTCGGCACGGTCGAGCATATGCTGTTCGACAACGCCAGGCTGGAGCCCGGCGAAACCATCCTCGTCCATGCCGGCGGCTCCGGCATCGGCACGGCAGCGATCCAACTCGCCAAGAAGATGGGCTGCACGGTGATCACCACGGTCGGCTCCAACGACAAGATCGACAAGGCCAAGGCGCTCGGCGCCGACCACGTCATCAACTACCGCGAGGACCGTTTTGAAGGCGTCGTGCGCAAGCTGACCAAGAAGAAAGGCGTCGACGTCGTCTTCGAGCATGTCGGCGCCGATACATTCGCCGGCTCGATGCTGTCCTTGAAGCGCGGCGGCCGCCTCATCACCTGCGGCTCGACGTCCGGCGTGTCGACGCAGGTCAATTTGATGCAGCTCTTCCAGCAGCAGCTGAAGCTGCTCGGTTCCTTCGGCTGCCGCATGGAGAACATGGCCAATGCCATGCAGAAGATGGCCGCCGGTCTTGTCGCCCCCGTCATCGATACCGAGGTGGGTTTCGACGACATCGATGCCGCGCTGAAGCGCATGGAAGGCCGCGACGTCTTCGGCAAGATCATCCTGCGGGTTTCCTAAAGCAGTTCCGGGAAAGGCGGATGGTCGGCAACGCGCTCAGGAAAGCCCGCCGGGACTTCATGTTCCGCTACGGCCGGCGGCTGCGCCAGATGGAGCACTGGCTGGTCGCCAAGCTCGCCATCGTATTGCTTTCGCTGCTGCGCCTGTTGCCGCCCGACAGTGCGCTCAACTTCGCCGATCGCACCGCCCGCCGGGTCGGTCCGCTGGTCGGGCGCCACCGCGTGGCGGTCAACAATCTGCGCTTTGCCTATCCGCAAAAGAGCGATGCCGAGATCGAAGCCATCGCGCGCGACATGTGGGGCAATATGGCCCGCCTCGCGGCCGAATATATTTTCCTCGACGCGCTCTTCGACTTCGATCCGGATGCTTCGAAGCCGGGACGGATCGAGGTGCGGGGCATCGAGCATTTCGTCGAGATCGCCGGCGAGAAGAAGCCGCATATCCTGTTCACCGGCCATCTCGGCAATTTCGAGCTGCTGCCGGTGGCCGCCGCCACATTCGGCATGAACATCACCGCGCTGTTCCGCCCGCCGAACAACCCTTATCTCGCCGACTACATCCACTCGACGCGCCGCTCCTCTATGGGCGCGCTGTTGCCCTCCGCCGCCGGAGCGTCTTTCGCCCTTGCCGCCATCCTGGAGAAAGGCGGCAATATCGGCGTTTTGGTCGATCAGAAATTCTCCGGTGGCGTGGAGACGACTTTCTTCGGCCGTCCATGCCAGACCAATCCGATGCTTGGCATGCTTGCCCGCCACTATGACTGCGATGTCTACCCGGCCCGCTGCATCAGGCTGCCGGGCAATCGCTTCCGGCTGGAAATCGAGGACAAGCTGGCCCTGCCGCGCACCGGCGACGGCAGCGTCGACGTCGATGCCGCCACCCAGCTTCTCACCGACGTGGTCGAGCGCTGGGTGCGCGAGGATCCTGGACAGTGGATGTGGTTCCACAAGCGCTGGGAAATCAGCGGCCGCCGCCGCAAGCGCGCAAAGGCAAAGGCGGCAGCCGGCCAGTAAAGGGCCTTTTGCCGCCCAGGAACTCAGTTGGCCACGACGATCCGCGTGTTGCCAAAGCCGGCTTCCTTGACCATCGCGTAGAAGGTCGCGGCATTGGCCGGATGCAGACGCACGCAGCCATGCGAGGCCGGACGGCCGAGATTTCTTACCGCCCCGGTGCCGTGAATGGCGTAACCGCCGTGGAAGAACACCGAATAGGGCATCGGCGAGTTGTCGTATTTGCGCGAATACCACATCCGGGTTGCCCATTGCGGCCGGTAGCTGCCACGCGGCGTGAAATAGCCCTTGCGCGCGGTCGACACGCTCCAGCGATAGACGACCTGGCCGTATTTGCTGACGGTCATGGTCTGTGTCGAGACGTCGATATTGGCGACCAGCGTGGCCGCCCGGCTTGCGACGGACATGCCGAACAACGCGGTTGCCAGCACGGTTGCCATGAGAACGAACTTTTTCATGCGATCAAACCCCTTTGATTGCCCCTGCCATCCACGCGGTTTTCCATCTTTTTGCCGGCAGATGCGTTAAGTACCACACACTCGTTGACGAATCCGCCAATCCGACGCGGTCAATTTGAACGATTTCCCGGTATAGGTGCCGACGTGAAACGCACCCTCTGAAGTTTAACCGGAGGCGTTGGGCCATGCCTGGATCGTCCTGTGGCAATGAGCGACTGCTTGCTTGCAAAAGTGCTGCGTTCCTTCTTCAATCCGCCGCATGAATGAACGACTTCTCAAGGCGGTCGAGGACCGGGCCGACGACCTCGTTGCGCTCACCGCGGACCTGATCCGCTTCCCGACCGTCAATCCGCCAGGCGAGGCCTACCGGCCCTGCGCCGAGTTTCTTGGCGCGCGCCTGAAGAAACGCGGCTTCGAAACCGAATTCATCCGTGCCGAGGGCGCGCCCGGCGACAGCGACCGTTATCCGCGCGTCAACGTCGTCGCCCGCTTCGATGGCCGCTCGCCCGGTCCCTGCGTGCATTTCAACTCGCATATCGACGTGGTCGAGGCCGGCGACGGCTGGACCGTCGATCCCTTTGCCGGCGTGGTGAAGGACGGCAGGGTCTATGGCCGCGGCGCCTGCGACATGAAAGGTGGTCTGGCCGCGTCGATCATCGCCGTCGAAGCCTTCATGCAGACCTATCCCGACTTTCCCGGCGCCATCGAGATATCGGGCACGGCGGACGAGGAGTCGGGCGGCTTCGGCGGCGTCGCCCATCTGGCCAGGCTCGGCTATTTCTCCAAGCCGAAGGTCGACCACGTCATCATCCCCGAGCCGTTGAACAAGGACCGCATCTGCCTTGGCCATCGCGGCGTCTGGTGGGCCGAGATCGAGACCAAAGGCGAGATCGCGCATGGCTCGATGCCCTTCCTCGGCGACAATGCGGTGCGCCACATGGGCGCCGTCCTGCAGGCCTTTGAGGACGAGCTGTTCCCGGCGCTCGGCCGCAAGATCACGCGCATGCCGGTGGTGCCGGAAGGCGCAAGGCGCTCGACCATGAACATCAATTCCATCCATGGCGGCCAGACCGAGGACTTCCGGCCGGGCCTCCCCTCGCCCAACGTGCCGGACTCCTGCCGGCTCACCATCGACCGGCGCTTCCTGCTCGAGGAGGACATCGCCACCGTCAAAGGCGAAGTCACCGGCATCCTGGAGCGGCTGAAACGCGAGCGCAAAAAATTCGACTACGAGATCCGCGACCTGATGGAGGTGCTGCCGCTGATGACCGAGCGCGACGCGCCGGTGGTGAAAGCCGTTGCCAAAGGTATCATGGAGGTGTTCGAGCGCGAGCCCGACTATGTGATCTCACCCGGCACCTACGACCAGAAGCATGTCGCGCGCATCGGCCATCTCTATGACTGCATTGCGTACGGTCCGGGCATTCTTGACCTCGCCCATCGACCCGACGAATGGGTCGGCATCGCCGACATGGTGGAATCGGCCAAGGTGATGGCGATCGGCCTCAATGTGCTCTTGCGCGGCACGATCGACTAATGGGTAAAAACATTCCGCCTGGCCCCGCCGGGCAGCACGAAACGCAATTTACTCGCGCGCGAAATCACGCTTCTATCCGCCAGCTTGAGCAGGTTTGAGCAATGGGAGTTCTGCGATGAAACTGTGGAAGACCATCCTGGCCGCGGCTGTGCTGTCGCTTGCCGCCGCCACGTCGGCCTTTGCCGCACGCACCGATCTCACGCTCGGCATCGTGCTCGAGCCGCCGCATCTCGATCCGACCGCGGGCGCGGCCGCAGCCATCGGCGAAGTCACCTATGCCAATGTCTTTGAAGGGCTGACGCGCATCGACGATAACGGTCAGGTTCAGCCAGGTCTCGCCGAGAACTGGACCGTCTCCGACGACGGCAAGGTCTACACGTTCAAGCTGCATTCCGGCGTGAAGTTCCACGATGGCTCGGCCTTCAGCGCCGACGACGTGAAATTCTCGCTGGACCGAGCGCGTGCCAAGGATTCGCTCAATCCGCAAAAGCAGCTCTTTGCGCACATCACCGATGTCACTGCGGTCGATCCGGCGACCGTCAAGGTCACTCTCGACGGGCCGCAGGGCAGTTTCCTCTACGACATGGGCCAGGTTGCGGCGGTGATCGTGGCGAAGGGGTCGGCCGACGGCAATAAGGACAAGCCGATCGGCACCGGTCCATTCAAGCTCGATCACTGGGCCAAAGGTTCCGAGATCACGCTCGTCAAGAACCCGGATTACTGGGGTACACCCGCCGCGCTCGACAAGGCGACATTCCGCATCGTGCCCGACGCCGCCGCGGCTGTTCCGGCATTGCTCTCGGGCGACATCCAGGCTTTCGCCAACATGCCCGCACAAGACGCGCTCGCGCAGCTCCAGTCCGATCCTCGCTTCAGTGTCGTGATCGGCTCGACCGAGGGCGAGACCATCCTGTCGATCAACAACAAGAAGCCGCCCTTCGACAAGCTCGCGGTGCGGCAGGCGCTCGCCTCGGCGATCGATCGCAGTGCCATCATCGCGGCCGCTTCGAACGGCCTTGGAAAGCCGATCGGCTCTCATTTCTCGCCGGGCGATGCGGGCTATGTCGATCTCACCGGCGTCTATCCGCACGACATCGCCAAGGCCAAGGGGTATCTGAAGGAAGCGGGGCTTGAGAACGGCTTCTCGGCCACAATCAAGCTGCCGCCCGTACCCTATGCACGCGACGGCGGCCAGGTCATTCAGTCCGAACTGAAGGACATCGGAGTCAATCTGCAGATCATCCCGGTCGAATGGGCGGAGTGGCTGAGCCAGGTCTTCACCAACAAGGACTACGACCTGACGATCGTTTCCCATGTCGAGCCAAACGACATCGATATCTATTCGCGGCCCGGCTACTATTTCCAGTATGACAATCCGAAGTTCAACGATGTCATCAAGGAGCTCGGCACCACGGTCGACAAGGACAAGAGGCTGAAGCTGCTGGGCGAGGCGCAGAAGATTCTCGCGCACGACGTGCCCGCCGTCTACCTGTTCGAGCTGCCCAAGATTGGCGTCTGGGACGCCAAGCTGCAGGGCATGTGGACGAACTGGCCGATCGAGGCTGACGATCTGACCAAGGTGAAGTGGACGGATTGAGACCGGCGCGATCGACCGATCGCTTCCCCATGACCGCCTATCTCCTGAAACGCATCATCATCGCGGCCCTCACCCTGGTGCTGGCCTCGATGGTCGTCTTCGCGGTCATGGAGATTCTGCCGGGAGATCCGGCGCGCCTGATGCTGGGCCTCAATGCCAGCGCCGACCAGGTTGAAATGTTGCGCAACCAGATGGGACTGAATGCTCCGCTGCTGCTGCGCTATCTCCACTGGGCGGGCGGCTTGCTCAGCCTCGATTTCGGCCGCTCCTACACCTATTCGGTGCCCGTCATCGACCTGGTGCGTGAACGCATTGCCGTTTCCCTGCCGCTGGCGCTGATCGCGCTGGCGCTCTCGACCATCATCGCCATTCCGGTCGGCGTGTTCTCGGCCAGCCGCCAGGGCCGCGCCGGCGACACGCTGGCGATGGGCGCCGCCCAGCTCGGCGTCGCCGTGCCGAATTTCTGGTTCGCGCTGATGCTGATCTATCTGTTTGCCGTCTGGCTGCACCTCGTTCCCGCCGGCGGCTTTCCGGGCTGGGGCGCCGGTATCTGGACAGCGCTGAAATCCCTGCTGTTGCCGGCCATCGCTCTCGCGCTGCCGCAGGCGGCGATCCTGGCGCGTGTCGCCCGCTCGGCGTTGATCGAGGTGCTGAACGAAGACTATATCCGCACCGCCCGTGCCAAGGGGCTGCCCTATCGCGCCGTGCTCTGGCGCCATGCGCTGCGCAACGCCATGATCCCCGTGCTCACCATTCTCGGCCTGCAATTCGCCTTCCTGCTTGCCGGCACCATCATCATCGAGAATGTCTTCTACTTGCCTGGCCTCGGCCGGCTGATCTTCCAGGCGATCACCCAGCGCGACCTGATCGTGGTCGAGAGCATCGTCATGCTGCTGGTCGCCGCCGTGATCCTGATCAACCTCGTCGTCGATTTGTCCTACGCCATCGTCGACCCGCGCCTCAGAGGCCGGCAATGACCATGCGCGTCGATCTGCCCGAGGAAACCCTTACCGGCGTGCTGGGCAAGGCCCTCGGCAACCGCTCCTTCCTGATCGGTCTGGCCATCACGCTGCTGATCGTGGCCGTGGCGCTGCTGTCCTTCGTCTGGACGCCCTACGACGTTACCAGGCTGGTGATCGCCGACAAGACGCAGGCACCCTCTTGGGCGCACTGGTTCGGCACCGACCATTTCGGCCGCGACATCCTGTCTATGATCATGGTCGGCGCCCGCAATTCGATCGCTGTGGCGCTTGTCGCCGTCGGCATCGGCATGGGCATCGGCGTGCCGCTCGGCGCTTTCGCCGCCGCGCGCGGCGGCATCGCCGACGAGGCGCTGATGCGCGTCAACGATCTGGTCTTCGCCTTTCCCGCGCTGCTCTCGGCGATCATGATCACCGCGATCTTCGGTCCGGGCGCCGTCAACGCCATCATCGCCATCGGCATCTTCAACATACCTGTCTTTGCGCGCGTCGCCCGCGCCGGCGCGCTCGCCATCTGGCCGCGCGAGTTCATCCTTGCCGCGCGCGCCGCCGGCAAGGGCATGACGCGCATCACCGTCGAGCATATCCTGCCCAACATCGCGACGCTGCTGCTCGTTCAGGGCACCATCCAGTTCGCGCTGGGCATCCTCGCCGAAGCCGCGCTTTCCTATGTCGGCCTCGGCGCCCAGCCGCCGATGCCGAGCTGGGGCCGCATGCTGTTCGATGCGCAGACGCGCATGGTGACCGCGCCCTGGATGGCGATTTTCCCCGGCATGGCGATCGTCATCACCGTGCTTGGGCTGAACCTGCTCGGCGACGGCATCGCCGACATCCTGGACCCGAAATCGCGGCGGCGCCGATGAGCCTGCTCGAGATCGAAAACCTGTCGCTGGCGATCGGCGCCGCACCGATCCTGAAAGACGTCGAGCTGACAGTCTCGCCCGGCGAGGTGGTCGGCCTTGTCGGCGAATCCGGCTCCGGTAAATCGATGACGGCGCTGACCATCATGCGGCTTTTGCCGCATCTGGCACGCGCCGGCGGACGCGTCACCTTCGACGGCATCGACATCCTCGGCGCGACCGAGGACCAGATGTGCGCCTTGCGCGGCGATGACATCGGCATGGTCTTCCAGGAGCCGATGACGGCGCTGAACCCGGTCAAGACAATCGGCGAACAGGTCGCCGAAGGCATACGCTGGCACACCCGAGCGGGCCGCGCCGATGCCGAGGAGCGCGCGCGAAAGATGCTCGACCGCGTCGGGCTGCCGGAGGCCAAATTCCCGCTGTCTCGCTACCCGCACGAACTGTCCGGCGGCCAGCGCCAGCGCGTCGTCATCGCCATCGCCTGCGCGCTGAAGCCCAAACTTCTGATCGCCGACGAGCCGACGACGGCGCTCGACGTGGTGCTGCAGGCGCAGATCCTCGATCTCCTGCGTGACTTGGTCAGCGAAAACCGCATGGGCCTTCTGCTCATCTCGCATGATCTTGCCGTGGTCACCGAGATGGCCGACCGCCTGACCATCCTGCGCCGTGGCGAGGTGACGGAAGCCGGCGACACCGCCCGTACGCTGTCGGAGCAACAACACCCCTACACGCGCGAGCTGGCGCTGGCCTCCATGCACGTGCCGGCGCGCCCGAAACCGCACCTTGCCGGCTCGGCAAAGCCGTTGCTCGAAGTCGAGGGCGTCGGCCGGGACTATCCGGGACGACGCATATCCCTGTTCCGGCCGGCGCAGCCGATCCGCGCCGTCGACGATGTCTCGCTCACCATAGAGCCTGCCCAGTCGGTGGCGCTCGTCGGACGCTCAGGCTGCGGCAAGTCCACACTCGCCCGCATGATCCTGGCGCTGGACAAGCCGACGGCCGGCACGATCCGCTTTCGCGGCGACGCCATCACGGGCAAGCCGGAATCGGCCCTGAGGCCGGCCCGGCGCGACATGCAGGTCGTGTTCCAGGACCCTTACGGCTCCTTCGACCCGCGCCAGAAGGTGGAGAAGCTGGTGGCCGAGCCGCTGCATCTTCTGGAAAAGCAGCCGGCACAGGCCGAGCGCCGCGAGATGGTCGCGCACGCGCTACACGAGGTCGGGCTCGGCCCACGCGACATGGACAAATTTCCGCATGAATTCTCGGGCGGCCAGCGCCAGCGCCTGTCGATCGCCCGCGCCATCATCACCCGCCCAAAGCTGGTGGTCGCCGACGAGCCGGTCTCGGCGCTGGATGTCTCGATCCGCGCCCAGATCCTCGACCTTTTCGCCGAGCTCAACCAGAAGCTCGGCATCGCCTACCTCTTCATCACCCATGACCTGACGGTCGCCCGCGCCATGGCGGACGAAGTGCTGGTCATGCATGAAGGCAAGATCGTCGAGCGCGGCCGCGCCGCGGAGGTTCTGGACCATCCGCGCTCGGAAGCGGCGCAGGCGCTGGTCGCCGCGGCGCCCGACCTTCACCGCGCCATCGCACGCAAAATGCAGGAACAGGGGTGAGCCGGCGTATTTGCTGACGCAATTTCGGACGGAAGGCTACGGCGAAGTCACACTGTTCCTGGAATTGCTTCAGCTCTCCGGCTTCACCAGATCGACGGGGCTGATATCGAGCAGGTCGAGCGTGCGGCGCAACAGCTTCACTTCGCTCTCCGCCAGCCTGGCGTCGGCCTTGGCGATCTCGGCCATGTGGCGCGCAAGCAGTTTCCGGCGCTCGACATCGAGGTCGCGGAACAGCGCGATCGCCTGCGAGCCGTTGGTCTCGTAGCCGTAGTCGTTCAGGTATTCGATGACGCTGTCGATGCTGCTTTCCGGAATGCCGAAGGCTTCCTTGCAGATGCGCCGAAAAACGACCATCTCGCTCTCCGAGACCGAACCGTCGGCCAGGATCATGCGGAACAGCATCAAGAGTTCCGCCGACAGCACCGGATCGTCCGCGACCTTGCGAACGCCCGGGTCACCGTCGAAGATCGAACGTATCTGGTCGAGCAGCACCATCGCCACCAAGCTCCCTTTGCGACTCCGTCGAGATTGTTAGAGCAATTCCACGAACAGTGTGAAGCGGTTTTCCGTCCGGAATTGCGCCAAAGCAAGGAACAGAGCGGTTCGGCCTGGAACAGCGAACCGATCTGGTGCGGAATCGCTCTTGCGCAAACGGGGCGAGCGTGATGGAAGCTGCTGCTCCCTTCCGGCGCCTTTCTCCGATGATCGACCTGACCCTGCAGACCGTCCTCATCCTCATCGCCGCTGCCTTTGCCGCCGGCTTCGTCGACTCGATTGCCGGCGGCGGCGGGCTGATCACGATCCCGGCGCTGCTGCTCGCCGGTTTTTCGCCGGTCGCAGCCCTTGGCACCAACAAATTGCAGGGCATGTTCGGTTCCGGTTCGGCCACCATCCATTATGCCGCCAACGGCCAGGTCGACCTGCGCCGGCAGCTGCCATCGGCGCTGCTGGCGCTTGGCGGCGGCGCGGTCGGCGCGCTTTTGGCGACCGTGGTCCCCGGCGATTTCCTGCGCGCCATCCTGCCGCTGCTCCTGATCGCCATCGCACTCTACTTCGCGCTTAAGCCGCATATGGATGATGTCGACCGCGCCGAACGGCTGTCGCCTTTCCTGTTCGGGCTGATCATCCCGCCGCTTGTCGGCTTCTATGACGGCGTCTTCGGCCCCGGCGCCGGCTCCTTCTACATGCTCGCCTTCGTCACCCTCGCCGGCTACGGCGTGCTCAAGGCCACGGCGCACACCAAGCTGCTCAACTTCGCTTCCAACATCGGCGGCTTCGTCGTCTTCGCCGCCGTCGGCGTCATCGACTGGAAGATCGGCCTAATGATGGGCGTGGCGCAGTTCATCGGCGCCCGCGTCGGCGCGAGCCTGGCCATCCGCATCGGCGCGAGGCTGATCAAGCCGCTGCTGGTGGTGGTCTGCCTGGCGCTGGCGATCAAGCTACTAGCCGACCCCGCCAATCCGCTGCGCCAGCTCATTGGTGCGTGAGGCGGCTGCTGGTACAATTCCAGCGTTGCGAATCATGTTGGAGGGACCAGACATGAATCTCAGTGCACCCACCCAGCTCGTGTTCATTATTTCGTTGGTCATCGCCATCATCGGCCTTCTTGCCGCTCTTGGCCTGCTTGCATTCATTCCGTTTGCGTCCGTTTGGATCATGCTCATCGCCTATATCGTGCTCGCCGCCGGCTGTTTGATGCGCGGTGCTTGAATTCACAGATCTCGGGCAACTCGGAGCGCCCGGCCCTGCCGGGCGCTTTTGATTTGGGGACACGGTCTGCTAGGCTCGCGGGATGTCCGACGAGACAGAGCGCCACCGCCAGGATAATCGCTCCCCCGCCCTCCATTTCGAGATGGTGCGGCGCAAGCCTGCGGCCTCGCTCGCAGGCATCGTCACCGATATCTGCGGCTATCGGGAGATATGGCCCGGCCATTTCCGCATCGTCGAATATGCCTCGCTGACCGTGCCGCTGGTGATCAGCTTCGCCGAAGCCTTCGCCATCGGGCTCGGCCACACGCCCGGCGATAATGACCGCTACGCCAGCTTCGCCGCCGGCCTCTTTGCCGGGCCGGTCATGATCGAATCCTTCGGCGGTGCCTGCTGTGTCCAGGTCAATTTCACACCGCTCGGCGCCAGGCAATTCTTCGGCCTGCCGATGAGCGAGCTGCGGGATCGCATGGTCGGCCTGGACGATGTGCTGGGTTTTGGCGGCATCGCGCTGCGCGAACGACTCGGCGAGGCGTCGGATTGGGACAGGCGCTTCGACATCGCCGAGAACTATATCGCCGGCCGCCTGACGGAGGCACATGCGCTTTCGCCCGAAATCGCCTGGGCTTACCGGACGGTCATCGCGTCGGGCGGCCGCACCCGCATTTCCGCGCTCGCGGGCGAAATCGGCTGGAGCCGCAAGCATCTGGCGGCCAAATTCGCCGACGCGATCGGCATCGGCCCGAAGACCTTGTCGCGCATCGTGCGCTTCAACCGCGCGCTGTCACTATCGAAGCGGCAGGACGACTGGGCCGACATCGCAGCCGATTGCGGCTATGCCGACCAGGCGCATCTAGCGCGTGAATTCCGCCAGCTTGCCGGCGAAACGCCGACGGGGCTCGCGGCGACGATGTAGCCCTCAGGCGAGGTAACATTTCTTCAAGACGCGGAACCGGCCTTCGCACAGACTGGCATTCATCAACCGACACAGGGAGATTGTCATGCCGACAGCAAACGAAGCACCCCGTCTCTATCCAGCCCTGCGTTGCAGGAACGCGGCCAAGATGATCGACTGGCTCAGCGAGGCCTTCGGCTTTGAACTTCGCGCCCGCTATGGCGAGGGCGATATCGTCCACCACGCCGAGCTCACGTTCGGGTCCTCGATGATCATGCTGGGCACCGCCCGCGACGACGATTACGGCAAGATGGTCGGTGATCCAAGCGGTGGCGGCGGCAAGTCGATCTACGTCGCCGTCGATGACGCGGACGCCGCCTATGAGCGCGCCAAGAAGGCCGGTGCGAAAATCATCCAGGAACTGGTCGACCGCGACTATGGCAGCCGCGAGTTCATCTGCCTCGACCCGGAAGGCAATGTCTGGTCGTTCGGCACCTATTGGCCCAAGGCGGGCGAGAAGGCGTAGTCAGCGCGCCAGCCCAAAAATCGCGTCGCAGTCGAGATGCCGTTCCAGCTCGGCCGCGACCTCGTCCAGCGCCTTCTCGACGTCGGCGCGGTAGTCGATGCCGCCTCCTCTCACGCCAAGGCTCTCCAGATAGGCAGCGCGAAAGGCGTCGGCTGAAAACAGTCCGTGCAGATAGGTGCCGATCACCTTGCCGTCGGCGGAAACGGCGCCGTCCTCGGCGCCGTTGAGGATCGTCGACGGCCGCGCCGTGTCCGGGCCGGTGGTGCGGCCGAGATGGATTTCGTAGCCTTTAAGCGGCAGCCCGAACTGCACCGAATGCGCGCTTGAATTGCGCACGGTCTTTTCAGGCTCCATCTCCGTTTCGATGTCGAGCAGGCCGAGACCCTCGGCCTCGGTCACGCTGCCCTCGATGCCGTCTGGGTCGGTCACCCTTCTGCCGAGCATCTGGTAGCCGCCGCAGATGCCGACGACATGGCCGCCGCGCTTGCGATGGGCGAGAAGATCGCGATCCCAGCCGTTCTCGCGGAATTTGATAAGATCGCCGATCGTCGATTTCGAGCCGGGAATGACCACCAGTCCGGCATCTTCCGGCAGCCTCTTGCCTGGCGGCACGAACACCACCTCGACCTGCGGTTCGGCCTTCAGCGGATCGAGATCGTCGAAATTGGCGATGCGCGCCAGCATCGGCACCGCCACCTTCAGCGCCCGCTTCTCGCCGGCAGCAAGACGCTCGAGCACGACGGAATCCTCTGAAGGCAGCCGTCCGGCCGCCTTCAGCCACGGCACGACCCCGAAACAACGCCAGCCGGTGAACTTTCCGATCGCGCTTATGCCTTCGTCGAACAGCGAGACATCGCCGCGGAACTTGTTGATGAGATAGCCGCCGATCATGCGCCGGTCTTCCTCCGGCAGGATGAGATGCGTGCCGGCGACGGAGGCAATAACGCCGCCGCGATCGATGTCGCCGACCAGGATCACCGGCACATTGGTGCGCGTGGCAAAGCCCATATTGGCGATGTCGCGGCTCCTGAGATTGATCTCGGCCGGCGAGCCGGCGCCCTCGACGATGACAAGATCCGCGCCCTCGCCGACCTTCGCCCAGGACTCCAGCACCGCGTCCATCAGCCCGGCTTTCATCGCCTGGTAGTCGCGCGCCCGCGCCTCGCCATGGACCTTGCCCTGCACCACCACTTGCGAGCCGATATCGCTCTGCGGCTTGAGCAGCACCGGGTTCATATGGACGGTCGGCCTCACTCCGCAGGCTAGTGCCTGCAGCCATTGCCCGCGACCGATCTCGCCCTCGCCGGCTTTGTCGCCAGGAATGTCGGCGACGGCGGCGTTGTTCGACATGTTCTGCGGCTTGAACGGCCTGACCTTCAATCCGCGATTCTTCGCGGCGCGGCAAAGCCCGGCCACCAGCACGGTCTTGCCGACATCGGAGCCGGTGCCTTGTAGCATGATCGCTTTGACCATCAGCCCTTGCCTCCCGAGCCGATGATTGATTTCTGCGCCAGCGGCCCGCCGCGCCAGAGATAGAGCGCCATCAGTGGCTCCTTGCCCGTGCGCATGGCATGGCTGACGTTAGAGGCGTGGTGAATGATCTCGCCGGCGTCGCGAATATGAAAGTTCCCCTCCCCCATCCGCCACTCGGTGCCGCTGGTCAGCGGAATGTAGATTTCTTCCGCTATATGGTGATGGTCGGGATAGACGATATCCGGCCCGAGGATCAGCAGACCGCCAGCGACCGCGTCATTGACGAAATGCCCGCGCGTGCCGAAAACCTCCAGCCAACCGTAATTGTCGATGAAACCCTGCCCGAAATCGGCGGCGGTATAGGTCTGCCCCCAGCGCAGCTCAGCCCGGTGATCGGCAACGAACCGCGCCAGCGGCCTGGCGTTTGTCGGCGCCAGCTCGGCGATGCGATCGAGAAGGCCAAGGCAGTCAATCGCGCGCGGTTCGAGAGAACGGACAGGCATGTCCCAGCCGATGCGCGCGACTTCATCCGCGACGAGATCGCTGTCGACCCTGGCGAGATAGGCATGGAACCGCTCCAGCAACTCATCGAAAATTGTCGGCACGCAAGAGCTCCGTTGGTCATTCCGTGCACAGCCGGTTCTCAACGGCCCGGGTTGCGCGGCGGCATCATTGGTCTAGATTGAACGGCGCGCAAAGCCAAAAACGACAGGCCAGAAGGCCTGAAGCGACAGGGAGCACACGCCATGGACGCGGCAGTCGATGCGGGCGCTGGCCAGTTCGAACTCAATGAGGAACAGCGCGCCATCCAGGAGATGGCTCAGGCTTTCGCGGCGGACCGCGTCGCGCCCAATGCGCTCGACTGGGACAAGGCGAAGCACTTCCCCGCCGATGTGATCCGCGAGACCGGGCCGCTCGGCCTGGGCGGCATCTATGTGCGCGACGATGTCGGCGGCTCGGCGCTTGGACGGCTGGACGCGGTGCTGATCTTCGAGGCCCTCGCCCACGCCGATCCGGCGTTCTCCTCCTTCATTTCCATCCACAACATGGCGGCCTCGATGATCGACCGCTTCGGCTCAGACGAGCAGCGCCAGCGCTTCCTGCCGAAACTGACGTCGATGGAGTGGCTGGCGAGCTATTGCCTGACCGAGCCCGGTTCGGGCTCGGATGCAGCCGCGCTGAAGACGCGCGCAGTCAAAAACGGCGGCGAATATGTGCTCAACGGCGCCAAGCAGTTCATTTCCGGAGCCGGCGACAGCGACCTTTACGTGGTCATGGCGCGCACCGGCGGCGATGGCCCGAAAGGCATTTCTACCTTCGTCGTGCCCAAAGATGCGCCGGGGCTCTCCTTCGGCGCCAACGAGCACAAGATGGGCTGGCACATGCAGTCGACCCGTCAGGTTATCTTCGAGGATTGCAAGGTGCCGGCCGAGAACCTGCTGGCCGCGGAAGGCGCCGGCTTCGGCATCGCCATGGCCGGGCTCGATGGCGGACGGCTGAACATCGCCGCCTGTTCGCTCGGTGGCGCGCAATCGGCGCTCGACAAGGCACTTGCCTATACGGCCGAACGCAAGGCCTTCGGCTCCAAGATCAACCAATTCCAGGCGCTGCAGTTCAGGCTGGCCGATATGGAGACGGAGCTGCAGGCGGCCCGCATCTTTCTCTACGCCGCCGCTTCCAAGCTCGACCGCAAGGCGCCCGACGCCGGCAAATGGTCGGCCATGGCCAAGCGCTTCGTCACCGATATCGGCTTCGACATCGCCAACCAGGCGCTGCAATTGCATGGCGGCTATGGCTATCTGCACGATTACGGCATCGAGAAGCTGGTGCGGGATCTCCGCGTCCACCAGATCCTCGAAGGCACCAACGAGATCATGCGCGTCATCATTGCGCGGACGCTGATTGGTAGGCAGTAGGCAGTAGAGAAAGATGACCGGCAAGATCAACTCGTACAAGGATTTGATCGTCTGGCAGCAGGCTATGGATTTGGCTGTCGGTACCTACACCTTGACCAAGGCATGGCCAAAAGAGGAATTGTACGGGCTGACCAGCCAAATTCGCCGCTCAGCCACGTCTATCCGGGCAAATATCGCGGAAGGTTACGGCCGAGATAACACCGGCTCTTACCAGCAGTTTCTCAGGATAGCGCAAGGCTCGCTCAAGGAGCTTGAGACGCATCTCCAAATCGCTGAACGCATCGGCTTGGCCACTGGTAATGAGGTCCATCATATGCTGTCAGCCACAGAAGCTATCGGAAAAACGCTTCGCCAGCTTATTATCAAGCTCGCACCTGAATAGATTGCCTACTGCCTACTGCCTACTGCCTACTGCCTACTGCCTACTGCCTACTGCCTACTGCCTACTGCCTAACCTGGGAGCACCATTATGACGACGATCGCCTTCATCGGCTTGGGCAATATGGGCAATCCGATGGCCGCAAATCTCGTCAAGGCGGGGCATTCGGTGCTGGGCTTCGATCTCGTGCCTGAAAACCTGACGGTTGCGAAAGAGCACGGTGTGACGGTGATGGCGAACGCCGTTGCTGCGGTGAAGGACGCCGATGTCGTCATCACCATGCTGCCGGCCGGCAAGCATGTTCTGTCGGTCTATGAGGACATTGCGCCCAAGGCAAAGAAAGGCGCGCTGTTCATCGATTCCTCCACCATCGATGTTGAATCGGCGCGCAAGGCGCATGCGATTGCCGCCAAGCATGACCTGCAATCGATCGATGCCCCGGTCTCCGGCGGCACGGGCGGCGCCGCCGCAGGCACCCTCACCTTCATGGCAGGTGGCTCGGATGAAGCTTTCGCTGCCGCCGAACCGATCCTGAAACCGATGGCCGGGCGCGTCGTCCATTGCGGCGGCGACGGCGCCGGACAGGCAGCCAAGATCTGCAACAACATGATTCTCGGCATCTCGATGATCGGCGTCGCCGAGGCCTTCGTGCTGGCCGAGAGGCTCGGCCTCTCGCATCAGGCGCTGTACGACGTCGCCTCGACCTCGTCGGGCCAATGCTGGTCGCTCACCACCTATTGCCCGGTGCCCGGCCCCGTTCCGGCTTCGCCGGCCAACCGCGACTACAAGCCTGGCTTTGCCGCCGCGCTGATGCTGAAGGACTTGAAATTGTCGCAGGAAGCCGCGCAGAGCGCCGGTGCCGTGACCCCGCTCGGCGCCGAAGCCACGCAGCTTTATGCCTTATTCAACGCGCAAGGCCACGCCGGCGCGGATTTTTCCGGCATCATAAATTTCCTGCGCGGCGACAAAAGCTAAACAGCTGCTTTCGAACGGTTATTAGCGGATTTTTTCGACACAAAGCCGGCAAATTTAGATTTGCTTAAGGTCTCGCTAACTCACCGGTAACGATGTGCCTTTAAAACGGACTGCGAGGCGGACATCGCGTCTGCCCGGCGCTCCGGATCAGGTCTCGCGTACCGGAGCCCGTAAGTTTCGCAAGTATCCTGTAGCGAAACGCCATGCGTATCTGGCAGAGCCGCGTTCCCGCCGGGACGCGGTTTTTGCGTTTTGGAGACACCCTCCCGAGTCGTCCAGGAAGGACCGGGCGCCCGATCGAGGAGCGCCCGGCGCAGATTAGCCTAGCGCTTCCGCAAATCCGCATCCGCGAGATCGAGCGCCTTGGCGATGCGCTCGCAAGCCATGTCGATCGTGTCGCGCGTCCAGATCAGCGGCGGCGAGAGAATCATCGTGTCGCCGGTAGCCCGCATCATCATGCCGCTCGCGATCGCATGGTCGCGCACGACGACGGCGGCGCTTCCCGACGGCAGATAACGCTCCTTGGTCGCCTTGTTCTTGACGATCTCGATCGCGCCCATCAGGCCGATCGAACGCACCTCGCCGACCAGCCTGTGCCCGGCGATCCGCTCCTGCAGCGCCTGCGCGAAATAGGGACCGGTGTCGTGCTTGACGCGCTCGACCAGCCCTTCCTTCTCGATGATCTCCAGGTTCTTCAGCGCCACCGCGCAGGCCACCGGGTGACCGGAATAGGTGTAGCCGTGATAGAACTCGCCGCCCTTCTCGACCAGCGTCTTGGCCACACGGTCGCCGACCAGCAGCGCCGACAGCGGCTGGTAGCCGGAGGTTAGCGCCTTGGCGGTGGTGATGGTGTCGGGCTCGACCCCGAAAGTCTGCGCCGCGAACCATTCGCCGGTGCGGCCATAGCCGGTGATGACCTCGTCCAGCATCAACAGCACATCGTATTTGCGGCAGATGCGCTCGACTTCCGGCCAGTAGCTCATCGGCGGGATCTTGACCCCGCCGGCGCCCATTACCGGCTCGCCGATGAAGGCGGCAACCTTGTCGGCGCCGGCCTCGAGGATCGCGTCCTCGACCGCCTTCGCGGCGCGGATACCGAAATCATGGTCGCTTTCGCCGGGCAGCGCCAGCTCATAGCCGTAAGGCATCATCACATGGACGATGTTGGGCACCGCGCCGCCGAGTTGCTTGTGCATCGGCTCCATGCCGCCGAGCGACGTGCCGCCGATCGTCGAGCCGTGATAGGCAGACTTGCGCGAGATGATGCGGTTCTTCTCGGGCTTGCCTTCGAGCGCCCAGTAATGGCGGACAAGCCGAAGCGCCGTGTCGTTGGCTTCCGAGCCGGACGAGCCGTAGAAGACCTGGCCGACGTGATTCGGCGCCAGCTCCGCCAGCTTCTTCGACAACAGCACCGGGGTCGGCGTCGAGCATTTGAAGAAGGAGTTATAGTAAGGCAGTTCCTTCATCTGCGCGTAAGCCGCCTCGGCCAGCTCGTCGCGGCCGTAGCCGACATTGACACACCACAGGCCCGCCATGCCGTCGAGGATTTCGGTACCGTCGGCATCGTAGATGAACGGGCCCTTGGCATGGGTAATGATGCGCGAGCCCGCCTCACGCAGTTCCTTGTGGTCGGTGAAGGGATGAAGGTGGTGCGCGGCGTCAATCTGCTGAAGCTGCTTCAGCGAATAGTTCTGATAAGTCATGGATTTGATCTTTCCTCTTGAATCAATCCGGCAGGAGCCGGGGCGGATTCGTCAGAGGAAGGCAGGCGGCGAATAGCCGATGCGGGCGCACAGCCGCAAAAGCTCGGCGCGAAGGGTCCGCGGTGACGGCGTCACCGCGACCCCGAAGGCGCCTGATGTGCTGAAGCGGATCATGGCGGCAGCTTATGCCGCCTGAGGCCCAAAATTCAAGTCACCCCGTCAGGCAGTCTTATGGAGCGACCGCTGCAGGAAGATGTAGCGCATCGCCGTCTGCGCCGCCTGCGGCCGGCGGTCTCCGCGCCCGCCATGGCCGCCTTCGGTTTCCTCGAAGAACAGCGTCCGGCCATGGCCTGCCTCCTGCAGCCGCGCCGCCATCTTGCGCGCATGTCCAGGATGCACGCGGTCGTCGGCGGTGGACGTCATCAACAGCACCGGCGGATAGGCGACATTGGCCGCGACATGCTGGTAGGGCGAATAGGCGCCGAGCCAGGCCGCCTCCTCCGGGTTCGACGGATCGCCATATTCGGCGATCCACGAGGCGCCGGGCGGCAATTCGGTGTAGCGCAGCATATCGAGCAGCGGCACGTCGATGATGACGGCGCCGAACAGCTCCGGCCGCTGCGTCAGCATTGTTCCGGTGAGCAGGCCGCCATTCGAGCCGCCCTGGATGCCGAGCTGCGCGGCCGTGGTGATGCCACGCCTCACCACATCCTCGGCGACGGCCGCGAAATCGTCGAAGGCGTTCTGGCGCTTGCCCTTGAGCGCCGCCTGGTGCCAAGCCGGACCGAACTCGCCGCCGCCGCGGATATTGGCCTGGACATAGGCGTTGCCCCTGTCCAGCCAGAGCTTGCCGCGGATGCCGGCATAGCCGGGCAGCAGCGGCACTTCGAAGCCGCCATAGCCGTAGAGCAGCGCCGGCACCGGCCCTTTCTGGTCGCGCCTCCGCACCACGAAATAAGGGATCATCGTGCCGTCCTTCGAGCGCGCCTCGAACTGCTCCGAAACATAGGGCGAAGCATCGAAGCGGGCCGGCTGCGACTTCACGGTTTGGAGCGTCTCGCCATTGTCGTCCGACCAGATGATCGAGCTCGGCGTCAGGAAATCGGTGAAGGAAAAAGACACGCTCGAGCCGAAATGGTCGACATGGCTGATGCCGACATTGCCGTTGTCGGGCAGCACCACCGGCTTGAGCGACCAGCCGTCGGCGGTGCGATCGCAGGCGATGACCTTGCCGCGCACATTGTCCATCAGGTTGATGAACAGCCGGTCCTGCGTCCTGGCGAGCCCGGCGATCGAGACGCGATGCGCCGGCGCAAGCACGGTTTCGAACGGACCGAATGCGCTGCTCTCGATCCAGCGGTCGAAATCGACGGAATAAAGCCCGTCGGGCAGGCAGCGCGTACCGTCCGGCGCCGTCCATGGGCTGCGCACCCCGAAGATCAGTTGTCCCTTGAAGACCGCCGTGTCGGTGGCATCGTCGGGCAGCGGGATGCGCCGGTTCTCGCCGGAAGCCAGCCGCAGGAAACTGTGCGAGGTGAAGAAGTCGAGCGTCTTGCCGAGCAGCACATGCCGCTTGTTACCGTCATATTCGACGCCGCCGCCAACCGAGAGATGCTGCTTCTCGCCCTCGAAGATCGGCGTCGCGTCCTCGAGCTTCGTGCCGCGTCGCCAGAGTTTGATGACGCGCGGATAGCCTGACTGCGTCTTGTCTTCGTCCTCGAAAGCCGCCGAGACGATCACCGTATCCCGGTCCAGCCAGGAAAAACCCGACTTGGAAGCGCGCGCGGAAAAACCGCCATCGACAAAGGACCTCGTCGCGATGTCGAATTCGCGCATCTCGCTGGCATCGCCGCCGTCGGGCGACATATAGAGCAGGCAGCGGTCGAAGTCGGGATAGAGCCGGCTTGCGCCGCCGAAAACCCATTTGATGCCTTCTTTCGCCGAGAGCTGGTCGAAATCGATGATCGTCTCCCATTCCGGCTTGTCGGTCTTATAGGAAGCGACGGGCGTGCGCCGCCAGAGACCCAGCGCATTGGTCTTGTCCTGCCAGAAATTATAGACGTAGCCGGCAAGCGCGGCCCCGACCGGCATATTGTCCTCGGCCGTCATCAGCTCGAGCGCGGTTTGGAAGGTCGCCGGATAGGAAGGATCGTCCTGCAGTTCGGCGACGGTCAGCGCATTCTGGCGATGAACCCAGTCCAGCGCTTCCTTGCCGTTGCGGTCTTCCAGCCAGAGGAAGGGATCTTCAGCGGTCAATTCGGGCCGGGCTTTGGTCATCGTGCTGGTCATGCGGGTCTCCATCTGGGGCTCCGCCTACATCGCGTTCGCTGCGTTGATATTCAAGAGCGGTGGCGAGACTGATTACAAAACCCGCCGGCGTACGACCGTCGCCGCCGCCAGCGCGGCGCAGATGGCGCCCAGCGTGACCGGCAGGCCGGCGGCGCCGATGACATCCATCACGCTGCCGGTGAGCGGCGGCACGACGATGCCGCCAAGGCCCCACATCAGCGAAAAGGCGGCATTGCCGGCAACCAGCCCCGAGCCGGTGAAGCGCTCGCCGAGCTCGATGATCGACATCGTGTAGATGCCGTAGGAAACCGCGCCCCAGACAAAGACGCACACCCAGATCAGCGGCGTCTCGATCAACGCCGGCAAAAGCACGCATCCAAGGATAGTCACCGTCACACAGCCGAAGCGTACAAGGCGCGCCGTCAGTCTTTCGGCAAGCAGGCCAAGCGGCACCTGCATGGCGATGTTGCCGGCGATCATTGCCGACAGCAGCGCCGACATGCGCGCTTCGGGAATGCCGTAATGCGTTCCATAGACCGGCAGCAGCGCCAGAATCGCCTGCTCGAAACCGGCGGCGACGACCACAGCCGACATGAGCAGCCAAGCCATTGGTATGAAGCCCAGCACCGAAACCTTGTTCTCGGGCTCATCGACTTTCGGCAGTTGCTTCACCACCGCGGCCAGGCAGGCGCCGCAGAAGACGAAAGCAAGGATGCCGACCAGGAAAGGCGGCCAGCCTTCGGTGCCGACGGCAAGCAGGCAGAGCGGCCCGGCGGCAAAGCCGGCCGAGATGATGGTGGAATAGATGCCCATGACGCGGCCCCGGCGCGACGGCGGCGCGAGCGCAATCACCCAGATTTCGCTGAGCACATAGAGCGGATTGGTCACCACGCCGATCAGGAAGCGCAGCGGAAACCACAGATAGACATTTTGCGTCCAGCCGACCAGCGCCAGCACCAGCGCGGAGAGCGCTGCGCAAGTGAGCGCGGTGCGCCCTGCCCCGAAGCGGCGCGCCAGCCCCGGAATCAGCGGCGAAGACAGGATGAAGCCGACCGGCGTCATCGCCGCCGACAGACCGATCACGGCCGGCGAAACGCCTTGCCGCTGCAGGATGAAGCTGAGCAGCGGATAGGAAAGCCCTTGCGCGATGGCGAACACCGAAACGGTCGCGATCACGCCGGTGATCGCGGCCCACTGCACCTTCTCGCTGCTCATTGAATCCGCCAGAGCCATCAGTCCTGATCCAAATCGGTTGAAGGCTTAGCCGTTGCGGCCGGTCGCTGTAAGGGCCAACTGGCGGCGAAAGCGTATGTTCCAGCCACTCCCTGTCAGGAGAGTCGGCGTTGCCATGACGCTCGCATCCTCCCCTTCCGTCATGTCGCTTCCCTCGCCCTAGTGGTCGCCGCCTCCTCACCGGCAGCATTGCCGCCGGTCCATTATGCCGGCCAATTTCGCATCCTCACGAGGCTTCTCATGACCGCCGCCCTTCATCCCGCCGAACCGGCACTGGCAACCGATCGCGCCCGCCGTGGCGGCCGCGCGGGCAAGCGCGCCGGCGGCTCGGCCGCCTTCGAGCAGCCCGCCTTCCGGCAGTTGAAGAACCCGCTGACGCCGACCAAGCTCGTATCCGACGACGAATTGGAATCGATCCACCTCGCCTCGCTGCGCGTGCTGAAGGAAATCGGCGTCGATGTCCTGCACGAGGAAGCCCGCCGCATCATGAAGGCGCATGGCGCCGATGTGCGCGAAGGCTCGGAGCGCGTGCGCTTCGACAGCGACATGATCCTCGAGCTTGTCTCGCATTGCCCGTCGGAGTTCACGCTGCATGCCCGCAACCCGGCGCACAATCTGCGCTTCGGCGGCAACAACGTCATCCTTTCGATGATGGCTTCGGCGCCCAACTGCTCCGACCTCGACCGCGGCCGCAGGCCTGGCAACCAGGCGGACTACCGCAATTTTCTTCGCCTGGCGCAGATGCACAACATCCTGCAGTGCACCGGTGGCTATCCGGTCGAGCCCATCGACATCCATCCGTCGGTGCGGCACCTGGAATGCATTCGCGACCTCGCCATGCTCACCGACAAGGTCTTCCACATCTATTCGCTCGGCAAGGAACGCAATGTCGACGGCATCGAGATCACCCGTATCGCCCGCGGCATCAGCCGCGAACAGCTGATGCAGGAACCGTCGGTCTTCACCATTATCAACACCAATTCCCCGCTCAAGCTCGACGTGCCGATGATGGAAGGCATCATCCAGATGGCCAGCATGGGTCAGGCGGTGATCGTCACCCCGTTCACGCTCTCGGGCGCCATGGCGCCGGTCACCGTCGCCGGCGCGCTGGTGCAGCAGAACGCCGAGGCGCTTTCCGGCATCGCCTTCGCGCAGATGGTCAAGAAGGGGGCGCCAGTCGGCTATGGCGGCTTCACCTCCAACGTCGACATGAAGTCCGGCGCGCCGGCTTTCGGCACGCCCGAATATATGAAGGCGCAGCTCGTCGGCGGCCAGCTCGCCCGCCGTTACAATATCCCCTACCGCACCTCCAACACCTGCGCCGCCAACACGATCGACGCGCAGGCGGCCTATGAAAGCGTCTTCTCGCTGTGGGGCGCCATCCAGGGCGGCGGCAATCTGATGATGCACGGCGCCGGCTGGCTGGAAGGCGGCCTGCGCTGCTCCTACGAAAAGACCATTCTCGACATCGACCTGTTGCAGATGGTGGCCGAGTTCCTGACCCCGCTCGATCTTTCCGAGGACGCGCTCGGCTTCGACGCCATCCAGGCGGTCGGTCCCGGCGGCCATTTCTTCGGTACCCAGCACACGCAAGAGCGTTACAAGACCGCCTTCTATTCGCCGATCGTCTCCGACTGGCGCAACTTCGAGACCTGGACCGAGGCCGGCTCGCCGACGGCGATGGAGCGGACCAACAAGGTCTGGAAGGAGCGCCTTGCTTCCTACGAGGAGCCTTACATGGATCCGGCCATCCGCGAGGAACTCAACGACTTCGTCGAAAAACGCCGCGCCGAAGGCGGCGCGCCGACGGATTTCTGATCTGCGTTCGGCGAGCAACTGCCCGCCACTCGTCTTTCATTTCTGACTCCACATTGTACAAGACGGACATATCTGTATGAAATCTCACGTAAAAGCGGTTGTCATCGGCGGCGGTGTCGTCGGCTGCTCGGTGCTTTATCATCTCGCCAAGGCCGGCTGGACCGACATCATGCTGATCGAGCGTTCGGAGCTGACCTCCGGCTCGTCCTGGCATGCGGCGGGCGGCTTCCACACGCTGAACGGCGACCCCAACGTCGCCAAGCTGCAGGCCTATACGGTCCAGCTCTACAAGGAGATTGAGGAGCTCTCCGGCCAGTCTTGCTCGCTGCATCTGACCGGCGGCGTCATGATGGCCGATACGCCGGAGCGCATGGACTTCCTGCGGCTTGCGCATGCCAAGGGCCGTTATCTCGGCATGGATACCGAGCTGATCACGCCCTCGGAAGCCAAGGCGATGTTCCCGCTGATGGACGAGAAGAACTTCGTCGGCGCCATGTGGGATCCGGTCGAAGGCCATCTCGACCCGTCCGGCACCACCATCGCCTATTCCAAGGCGGCGAAAAAGCTCGGCGCCGAGATCGTGCTGCGCAACCGCGTCGTCGACCTGACGCAGCAGCCGGACGGCACCTGGAACGTCGTCACCGAACAGGGCACGGTTCACGCCGAGCATGTCGTCAATTGCGGCGGCCTGTGGGCGCGCGAGATCGGCCGCATGGTCGGCGTCGAGCTGCCGGTGCTGGCCATGGAGCACATGTACCTGCTCACCGAACCGATGCCGGAGGTTGAGGAATTCAACAAGTCGACCGGCCGTGAGATGATTGGCGTGCTGGACTTCAAGGGCGAGATCTACACCCGCCAGGAGCGCAATGGCATCCTGCTCGGCACCTATGAGAAGGCCTGCAAGCCGTGGTCGCCAGTCAACACGCCCTGGGATTTCGGCCACGAGCTTTTGCAGCCCGATATCGACCGCATCGCGCCGTCGCTGGAGATCGGCTTCAAGCATTTCCCCGGCATCGAGAAGGCCGGCATCAAGCAGATCATCAACGGCCCCTTCACCTTCGCCCTCGACGGCAACCCGCTGGTCGGTCCGGTGCAGGGCCTGACCAATTTCTGGTGCGCCTGCGCCGTCATGGCGGGCTTCAGCCAGGGCGGCGGTGTCGGCCTCGCGCTCTCCAACTGGATGGTGCATGGCGATCCGGGCTTCGACGTCTGGGGCATGGACGTCACGCGCTTCGGCGAATGGGCGACGCTGCGCTACACCAACGCCAAGGTGCGCGAAAACTATTCGCGGCGCTTCTCGATCCGCTTCCCGAACGAAGAACTGCCTGCCGCCCGTCCCGCGCAGACGACACCGCTCTATGACACGATGCTCGCCAACAACGCCGTGATGGGCGATTCGTGGGGGCTGGAGACACCGCTCTGGTTCGCGCCGAAGGGCACCGAGCCGAAGGACATCGTTTCTTTCCATCGCTCCAACGATTTCGGCCCGATCGGCGAGGAAGTGCGCGCCACGCGCGAGAAGGTCGGCGTCACCGAGATCGCCAACTTCGCCAAATACGAGGTGTCCGGTCCGGGTGCGGAGGATTTCCTCAACCGGCTGATGACCAACCGCATGCCAAAGGTCGGCCGCATCGTGCTCACCCCGATGGTCAACGAGTTCGGCAAGCTGATCGGCGACTTTACCATCGCCAAATCAGGCGAGGATCGTTTCATGATCTGGGGCTCGTCGGCTGCGCAGAAATATCACATGCGCTGGTTCGAGAAGCATCTGCCGAAGGATGGTTCGGTGCGCATCCACCGCTTCGACCAGACGTTGGTGGGTCTCTCCATAGCCGGGCCGAAATCGCGCGACCTGCTGCAGAAGCTTGTCGATGTCGACGTCTCGACCAAGGCCTTCCGCTTCATGGATTTCCGTGAGATGGCGGTCGGCGGCGCGCCCTGCATGGTCAACCGCATCACCTATACCGGCGACCTCGGCTACGAAATCTGGATGGCGCCCGCCTATCAGCGCCTCGTCTACAAGGCGATCAAGGAAGCCGGCGCGGAATTCGGCATCGTCGATTTCGGCATGCGCGCGCTGCTCTCCATGCGCCTGGAGAAGAACTTCCCGACTTGGTTCCGCGAGTTGCGGCCCATCTACGGACCCTTCGAAGGCTCCATGGATCGCTTCATCAAGCTGGAGAAGAACGACTTCGTCGGCCGCGAGGCCGCCGCCAAGGAACACGCCGAAGGGCCGAAGTTGCGCCGCGTCTCCTTCATCGTCGACGCCATCGATGCCGACGTGATGGGTGACGAGCCGATCTGGGCCAAGGTCGGCAAGGATTACGGCACGGTCGAGAAGCCGCATGGCTACGGCGCGCCGCGCTTCGACGAGGCGGGCAAGGAAGTGCGCGGATCGAAGGCCGCCGAAGGCGCTTCCGCCGTGCGCGGCATCGTCGATGGCGAATGGCGTGTCGTCGGCTGGGTTACGTCCGGCGGCTATGCGCATTACGTGCAGAAGTCGATGGCGCAGGGCTATGTGCCGGCCGCCCTTGCCGAGGACGAAAGCGCCGGCCTGTTCGAGATCGAGATTCTTGGCCACCGCCGCCCGGCCCGCATCAATGTCGAGCCGCCCTTCGATCCGAGCGGCGAAAAGATGCGCGCCTGAAGCCGGCAATCGTTGGATTGCGCCGGTTGTTGTGGCATGGTCAAGCCCCGCGACCGGCGCATCAGCACGAGAAGAAGATCCCCTTGCGGCAGCTTGAGAAATGGACGGATTGGCTCTGCGATGAACGGGTCGGTCCTTTCAGCGCCGCGGTCGCGCTAGCCCTACTCTACTGCCTGATCCAGATCGTGGTGATGGCGCTTCTGTCCCATTTCGCGGGCACCGGCGTCGGCGTCGACGATTCCGAACAACTGATGGAAATGAGGTTCCTGGCCGCCGGCTACGGCAGTTCGCAGCCGCCTCTATACACCTGGCTGGCGATCCTTGCGGCCTCGCTGGTCGGAACCAGCGTCCTTGCCCTCAAGATCGTCAAATACGGCTTGCTGGCCGCGGGGCTGGCCGCGTATTTCACCGCCATACGCCGACTTGGCTACTCGAACCGCGCCGCCGCCTCGGGCATGTTCGGGCTGCTTCTGTTTCCCCAGATCTTCTGGGAGATGCAGCACGCCCTCACCCACTCGGTTGCCATATTCTGCTTCACCTCGGTGCTGTTTCTGGCGCTGGTCGAGGTGGAGAAGCGGCGGTCGGCCGTTGCCTACGCGTTCTTCGGCCTGGCGACGGCGGCCGCGATGCTGTCGAAATACAACATCGTCATCTTCCTCGCCGCCCTGTTCCTGGCAGCTCTCTCGGTTCGCGAAACGCGTGAGGCGATCTTCGACCGCCGCTTTCTGATCAGCGTGGCGGTTGCGGTCCTTGCCTGCCTGCCGACGCTTTATTGGAGCCTGACGCATCTTGAAGATCTGCTCGCGCACCAAGGGGGCCTGGGCGTCGCCGAAGGCGGCGACGTCGCGAAAACGGCGCTTCTCGGCATCCGCAGATTGGCCAATGCGATCGTCAATTTCGCTGGATTGCCGGTCGCAATTTTTGCCGTCGCCTGCGTCCTGGCGACTAGAAAGCGGACGGAGCCGCCTCAGCCGGTAAGGTGGCCGGAAAAGCTGTTGTGGCGGGCGATCGTCCTTGGTCTTGTGGTCATGGTGACAGTCGTGTTGGCGGCCGGCATCACCCAGTTTCGCGATCGCTGGATGCTGCCCATCTTCATCCTGCTGCCCGCGGCCCTGGCCATGCGTTTCGACGCCATGGGCCAGAGGGGCCGAAAGACGCAAGCCACCATCGTCTTCGTTGGCGCGCTCCTTGCCGTCCTTGTGCTGCCGCTGAGCTGGTACATGCACCTGCACGGCGGTGACGGCCGCGGCAGCATTGTGCGCATGGACTACCGGTCGCTCTACGACCAGATCAACGCCGATGGACCGGTCAAGACCGTGGTCTCGAGCTGGTTCTGGCTCGGCAATCTGCGCCTGGTCGATGCCGATCTCATCGTGCTCGACGACGAGATACCGGACTTCGCCCGGTCGATCCGCGAGCCGGCTGTGCTTATCCTGACCGACGACAGGGAACCCCCTTCGGATGTTTTCCAAGAGATTGCGAAGGCCGGCTACGCAATGGACACGGTGCATCGCCGCATCACGGTGCCGCAGGCACTCGGCTTCCCGCCGCGCCACGCTATCGTTACCAGGCTGCACAAGAAGACTGCACCGTAAGGTTCAGGGGGGACGAATGGACAAGCTAGGCTTTGGCCGCCATCGCAAGATCATGCCCTTCGAACCAGGCCCGGTCGAAGCGCTGCGCGAAGCCTCTCGCGACAAAGCGGCCTCGCTCAACCAACATCTGCTGGGCTATGGCGCGACAGCAGAAGCCGAGTGGGCGGCGGCAGGCATCGCCGCGCCCGACCTGCCCGCCATGCGCGGATATCGGCTGGAGCGCATCCGCGCCGAGCTGAAGCGCCGCGACTATGCCGGCGCCCTGCTCTATGACCCGCTCAACATCCGCTACGCCACGGACTCGACCAACATGCAGCTCTGGGTCGCGCACAATCCGACCCGCCACTGCTTCGTCGCCACCGAGGGTCCCGTGGTGCTGTTCGACTATTTCTCCTGCGAGCACCTGTCCGACCATTCGGGTGTCGTCGACGAGGTGCGGCCGGCCGTGTCGTGGATATATCTCTACAGCGGCGAACTCACCGAGCGGAAGGTCCGGCGCTGGGGCGCGGGCATCGCCGAACTCATTGCCGAGCATGGCGGCGGCAATCGCCGCATTGCCGTCGACCGCATCATTCCGGAAGGTGTCGAGGAACTCGCCCGCCGCGGCATTGCGATAGGCAATGGCGAGGCGGTGATGGAGAATGCGCGCCTCATCAAATCGCCGGACGAGATCCTCGCCATGCGCCGCGCCATCGTCGCTTGCGAGGCGGCGATGGGAGAGATGGAAGCAGCGTTGAAGCCCGGCATCTCCGAAAACGAGCTTTGGGCGGAATTGCATCGCGGCAACATCGCGCGTGGCGGCGAATGGATCGAAACGCGGCTTCTGTCGTCCGGCCCCCGCACGAATCCCTGGTTCCAGGAATGCTCCGCGCGCGTCATCGAGAATGGCGACCTCGTCGCCTTCGACACCGACCTGATCGGCCCTTACGGCTTCTGCGCCGACCTTTCGCGCACCTGGCTTTGCGGCGACAGGCAGCCGTCGGACGAACAGCGCGATCTCTTCCGCATCGCCGCCGATCAGATCGCCCACAACACCGATCTGATGCGGCCGGGCGTCTCCTTCCGCGATCTCGTCGAGCGCTCGGCGGTGCCACCGAACGATTGTTATCCGACGCGCTACGGCGTGCTCTATCATGGTGTCGGCCTGGCCGACGAATATCCGACGCTGCCACATGCCGGCGATTGGACCGACGACACGCCGGACGGCGTGCTCGAACCAGGCATGGTGCTCTGCGTCGAAAGCTATATCGGCAGGCTTAGCGGGCGCGAAGGCGTCAAGATCGAGGAGCAGATCCTGATCACCGACACAGGCAACGAGAAGCTTTCAGCCTATCCGCTGGATAAGCGACTGCTCTGACCTTTCGACCGCCGCGACGGCCTCGCGCATCATGGCAATGGTTTTTTCCGGCGTCGTTCTGGCCGTGATATAGGGCAGGCCCTTGCGCAGTGCCGTCCAGCCGACGACCTTCACGCCTTTCGCCGCCGGCTCGAAACGCTGCGCCAGCTTCCAGCTCTTGCAGTCGATGGCCGCCACGTCGGCCCTGCCTTCCGCCACCGCCACAATTGACGACCGGTGGCCGCCGCTTTCGCTGCGGGAGGCAAAAATATCGAGGCTCTCCGCCAAAGCCGCGAGATCGCGCGTCAGGCCGATGATGCCGGACATGGAATCGAGGCTGTTGAAGATGAAGCGCTTGCCGCGGAGAAGATCGAGCGGAATGACGGCCTTGCCGTCCTGTGGCGCAGGCACCGACGCTTTGCCGTCAGCCGGCATCACCAGCGCGCTGGAATAGAGCTCGCCTTTGCCTCCTTCGAAAGCGTCATAGCTCGGCTGCGCGATCACCTGCACATGCTGGGCCAAACCGAGTTCCATCGGTCCCCAACAGGTCTGGGCGAAAAGCAGCGCCGGATGCAGCCAAAGCCGATGGAAATCGAGTTCAGCCGACGGCAGCGTCGCCGGATCCGGCGCGATCAGCTTGCCGGCGTCATCGAGGATCCCGCCAGGCACCGGCGACAGGTCGCCATTGCTGCGCACGATCGTTTCCGGCGCATCGATGCCCCGTTGCCGAAAAGCGTCGCGCAGTCGTACCCATTGCGCATCGATCTCGCCGCGCGCTTCGGGCCAGTCATACATCGGCAGGGCCGCAACGAACTTGCTCATGTCGAACAGCTTTCACAGACAGGCGACCTTCGGCGCCTGCGTTCCGCCGCGAAAAAGCGGGCGCGGAAAGTCGAAATTACTCTTTCGGCGGCTCGGCGGGAACTGGCGCCGTGCCAAGCCCGCTGACATTGCGCGCCCTGACACGCGGCTTGAAGGCGCGGCCCGGCTCCGGCGCGCGACGCAGCACCGGATGGATGACCGGCTCCTTGGCCTTGAAGGCATAGGATTTGATCAGCGCCAGATAGTTCGGATAGACATAGCCGTTGTTCATCCGCAGCCATTCTTCGCGCCGGTCGCGAAAGAGCTTGGGCAATCTGTACCAGGCGACCGTCGGGCTCTTGTGATGCACGAAATGCAGGTTGTTGTTGAGGAACAGGAAGGACAGCGGCGAGCGTTCGACGATGATGGTGCGGCCTTCCGGATGCTCGGACCACTGATGCTCGGCATAGGTGCGCACCGAAATCAGCGACTGTCCGAGCCAGACGGGCACCAGCACATAGAGCCAGAGCGGGATGCCGAAGCCGAAGGTGACGATCGGCGTCACGACGACAATGCCGATGGCATGGAGCAGCCAAGCCTTGCGGATCACCTTGTCGCCGGCGGCGATCTGCTTGGCGTCGTCGATGAAAAAGCCCACCGAGGACAGCCATGGTCCGAGGATGAGGCGGCCGGCCATGGTGTTGTTGATCTTGAGCAGGAACTTCATCGCCGGCGGCAGTTCCTCATGCATCCAGAGCGCCTGGTAATAGCTCTCGGGGTCGTCCAGCGGATCGGTCAGCCGCTCATCGGCATGGTGGCGAAGGTGGATGGCCTTGAAACGCCGGAACGGCCAGACCAGCCCGATCGGCAGGAAGACGAAGGCTTCGTTGATCCTGGCGCTGCGGGTCGGATGACCATGCAGCACCTCATGCATCAAAGAGGATTGGAGTGCCAGGATCAAGCCCAGCGCGATCAACGCGATCAAAGGATGGGATGGCCAGAGCAGCAAGCCGATTGCGAACCATGCGCCGTAGCAGAAGAGTGCGAGGAATACCGTCGGCCATTCGATTGCCGGTGCACCGCTGCGTCTCTTGCTCATGCCGGTATTCACGCTTGCCATGCTATCGACCACTGCCTTCCAGTCGCCGGAACCAATTCGATTCCTGACAGCATTGTGTCAGGAGCCTGCCGTTACATCAACGCGACAATGCGCACAAACTGTTGCGATTGCGCATTTTTGGCGGCAGATGTGACGCATTGTAAACAAATATGGGGATTCATTTCCGCCCTGCGCCGCCTTCAGATCGGCTCCGGCGCAAAATTTATCCTCCCGCAAGCAGGAGCGGCCTGATGGACAAGCGCGATCTGTCGACGATCTTCCGGGAGCGGCTGAAATTGCTCTTGACAAGGTCCGATCTGAATCAGTCGGCCTTCGCAACAGCCGTGGGCATCGACCGCTCGGCGCTCTCGCAACTGCTGTCCGGCGCCTCGACGCGCCTCCCCCGTGCCGAGACGCTTCTCAACATCGCCGCGGAGTTCAAGGTCTCGCTCGACTGGCTGCTTGGCCTCAGCCATGACGAAGGCGTCACCGGCGAAATCCGCGAAAGCCTGGAGATCGAGGAGGCGCCGGACGGCTTCGACCGAACGCTGCTCGCCAAATGGCACGCCGAGGCCGCCGGCACCAAGATTCGCTATGTGCCGGCCGGCATTCCCGATCTTTTGCGCACCGAGGCGCTGATCGACTACGAGGCCGGCATCGCCAACAAGAACCGCGAGGCGCAGGCCGGCGAGACGCAATACCGTATCGACTACACAAGGCGTCCGGAGACCGACATGGAGGTCTGCATGCCGCGCCACACGCTGGAGATTTTCGCGCGCGGCCTGGGCGTCTGGGATCGTTTCCCGGAAGCCGAAAGACGCAAGCAATTGCTGCACATGGCAGCTCTGCTCGACGACCTTTACCCGACGTTCCGGCTGTTCCTTTATGACGGCCGCATGCGCTATTCGATCCCCTATACGATCTTCGGCCCCTACCGCGCCGCGATCTATGTCGGCGACATGTATATCGTGCTGAGCGCCACCCAGCCGATCCGCACGCTCACCAGCCATTTCGACAATCTGATCCGCGCCGCCGACATCAACGCACATGAGGCGGCAAGCTTCACGCAGAAGCTGGCCGCAATGTCCTTCCCGTCAGGTTCTGTCTGATTGCCGGCATCGATAGCATACTGACGTCGGCCACCATCCGGCTGCCGGTCATCGCTTCAGGTAAATCCATGCAAGAACCGCGTCACGTCATTGTCCCTCCGCAGTCGGGCCGCTCCATGCGCGTCGGGCGCGGCGATCTGATCCGCATCATCGATCCCAAGGGCCAGCAGGTCTCCGACCTCTGGGCCTTCTCGACCGAAGGCAGGCTCGACTGGTTGAGCACGTCACAGACACGCGACATCACCGAGCGGCTGTTTCCGAAACCCGGCGATCATTTCTACAGTGCCGCCGGCAGGATCATGCTGACGCTGATCGAGGACGCCTCGCCCGGACCGCACGACATGCTCTACCCGGCCTGCGACGGCGCGCTCTATGAACGTGCCGGCCTGCCCGGCCACCCGAATTGCCGCGACAATCTGATAACGGCGCTCGCCGCGGAAGGCATCGACCTGCCCTTCGCGCCCGACCCGGTCGACCTCTTCCAGAACTCCTTGCCGCAGCCGGACGGAACGCTCGTCGTCGAAGCCTCGATCAATCCGCCGGGCGGTTACGTCACGTTGCGCGCCGAACAGGACCTCCTGCTTGTCGTCACCGCCTGCTCGGTCGATCACCACCCGACCAATGGCGGCGTCTGCACCGAGATCGAGGTCGAAATCACTCCGGTTTCGTGAAGCCTTTCAGGCCGCAAACTCGTTGACTAGACATAAAGACTTCTTTATATCGTTATTCGACTTCGAACACGAAAGCTACCGCCATGACCGCGACCAACCCGATCGACGCACTGCTGGCCGAAAAGGGCGTGCTCCTGGCCGACGGCGCCACCGGCACCAATCTGTTTGCGATGGGCCTGCCGGCCGGCGAGGCGCCCGAGCTGCTCAACGAGACGGCGCCCGAGACCATTGCCAGCCTGCATCAGAATTTCGTCGATGCCGGCGCCGATATCATTCTCACCAACTCCTTCGGCGGCACCCGCCACAGGCTGAAGCTGCATCATGCGCAGGACCGCGTGCACGAGCTGAACAAGCGCGCCGCTGAGATTGCCCGTTCCGTTGCCGACAAGGCCGGCCGCAAGGTCATCGTCGCCGGCTCTGTCGGCCCGACCGGCGAGTTGTTGGTGCCGCTCGGGGCGCTGACCTATGACGACGCCGTCGATGCCTTCGCCGAGCAGATCGAGGGTCTCAAAGCCGGTGGCGCCGAAGTCGCCTGGATCGAGACGATGTCGGCGCCCGACGAAATCCGCGCCGCGGCCGAGGCCGCTATCCGCATCGGCCTGCCCTATACCTATACCGGTTCGTTCGACACAGCCGGCCGCACCATGATGGGCCTGCTGCCGAAGGACATCCACGCCGTCGCCGACGGTCTGTCGCAGGCCCCGCTCGGCGTCGGCGCCAATTGCGGCGTCGGCGCTTCCGATATCCTCGCCTCGCTGCTCGACATGACCGAGGCGAAGCCGGAGGCGACCGTGATCGTCAAGGGCAATTGCGGCATTCCAGAATTCCGCGGCAGCGAGATCCACTATTCCGGCACCCCGGAGCTGATGTCCGATTATGTGCGTCTGGCGGTCGATGCCGGCGCCAAGATCGTCGGCGGCTGCTGCGGTACCTCGTTCGCCCACCTCGCCGCCATGCGCAAGGCGCTCGACGGCCACACCAAGGCTGAGCGCCCGACCATCGAGACGATCGTCGAACGCATCGGCCCGATGCGCAACAAGACGGCAAGCGCCGGCGATGTGGGCGAAGGCCGGCGCGAGCGCAGGCGCAGCCGCGCCTGACAGGCCTGCTTATTTGCTGTTTTCGGCGTAGCGCGACAGCGCCGTATTGAAATCGACGACGTTCTCGGCGCTCATCGTCGCCAGCGCACCCGATGTGCCCGGATCGCTGATCTGCTCCAGCATCGCGCGAAACCGGTCGTTGTTGAGCGCCGAAAGCGCCGTGTTGCGAGCCGCATCGACATCGCTCCTGATGCGCGCGGATTCCACCGAAGCCGCGGACGATCCCCGCACCGGCGCACTGGTTGCCGTTGCGTTCGCATTGCCGATTGTCGTGATATGCACTGCTGATCCCTCAAAATTCTATCAGCGCTGACTAACAGAAGCTCGTTGCGGCGAGGTTCCGGAAAAGCCGCGCAATTTAACGATTGCAAGAGGGCCGGCAGGATTTCTCCCGCCGGCTTATCGTTGGAGGTCACAACGCTCTATTTGTTGCTGTCCAGCGATGAGGCCAGGCGTACCAGCGAAAGGAATTCCGCCCTGTAGCCGAACGGATCGGCGCCGCGCGCGGCATTGGCGATCTCCGCGATCCGGTCGTAGCCGAAATTCGCCGTCTGGTCCTCGTCGCGCAGCTTCTGCCCGAAGGCCGCCACCGCGACCGAGAAACGCTGGTCGGCGCCGGCCGCGTCGAAGGATGACACCTCGTTGGCGGCGGTCACCGGCGTGGTGATCAGCTTCGAGACATTTTCGTTCGGCAGCTTGTAGCGGATCTTGACGAAGGCATATTCGTCGGCATTGGCGACGCCGCCATTGTCGACCTTCGCCTGGCCGTAGCGCAGCGGATCGACCTGCTCCCCGCCGCTCCCCTTCGGCGTGATCTCATAGACCGCCGTCACCGAATGGCCCGAACCGATATCGCCGGCATCGACGCGGTCATTGTTGAAATCCTCACGCTTCAAGGCCCGGGTCTCATAACCGACGAGACGATACTCCGAGACTTTGGCCGGGTTGAACTCGACCTGGATCTTGACGTCCTTGGCAATGGTGAACAGCGTCGAGGAGGCATCCTCGACCAGCACCTTCTCGGCCTCGGCGAGCGTGTCGATATAGGCCGCCGTGCCATTGCCGTTCTGGGCGATGGTCTGCATCATCTGGTCGTTCAGATTGCCGCGGCCGAAGCCGAACACCGACAGGAACACGCCTGTCTTGCGCTCCTTCTCGATCAGCCGCTTGAGGTCGTCGTCATCGGTCTGGCCGACATTGAAGTCGCCGTCGGTGGCAAGCATCACGCGGTTGACGCCGTCTTTGACGAAGGACTGCTGGGCAAGCTTGTAGGCTTCGCGGATGCCTTCCTCGCCGGCCGTCGAGCCGCCAGGTTCGAGATTGTCGATGGCCGCAAGGATTTTCTGCTTTTCCGACGCCTTGGTCGGCATCAGCACCGTGCCGGCATTGCCGGCATAGGTGACGATGGAGACGGTGTCGTCTGCCTTCAGCTTGTTCACCAGGAGCCGGAAGGCGGATTTGAGCAACGGCAGCTTGTCCGGCTCGTCCATTGAACCCGAGACGTCGATCAGGAAGACCAGATTGGCCTTCGGCTGCTCGGCCTGCTTGACGTCGAAACCCTTGATCGCGACATGCATGAGCTTGGTGTGCTCGTTCCACGGCGTCGGCATGACGGTGACGGTCGAGTTGAACGGCGTTGAAGCCGATTCCGGTCCTTTCCAGTCATAGGGGAAGTAGTTGATCATCTCCTCGACGCGGACCGTGTCCGGGTCGGGCAGGCTGCCTTCCTTCAGCGAGCGCCGCACGAAGGAATAGGAAGCCGTGTCGACATCGATTGAGAAGGTCGAGACCGGATCCTGCGCCGTTTCATGCACCGGATTGGTCTTGAACGTCTCGATGCGGTCGCGGTTTTCCTCCTGCGGCTGGATCTGGTCGGCCGGCAGGGGCGCGGGCTGTACCATGAGCTTGGAATTGGCCATTGCCGGGGGAGACGCCGGAATAGCGGCAGCTACCCCCCCAATGACCGGCGGCTGTTCCTTCAGCATCTCGAAAGCGGCATATCCGGCAATAGGCAGCGCGACCAGCGCGGTGATGGCCGGCGTGGCGATGAGTTTCCGTTGCATGATGTCTCTCCAGAGCTTTTGTGCTCGCTCCGTGAGACGAAGACCTGCGGACGTTCCTTTGGAGACTGTCGGAATTTTTTCGTCCATGTCGAAGGCCTGCATCGCGGCATTGAGCGCGCGCGCCTTCGCCTCGCCGCCCGGCGCCGGTACCGCGATGTCGCGCAGCCTTTCGAGTTCGTTGTCGTCGACCATGGTCACACTTCCCCGGCTGAGCGCATCAGCACCTTCAGCCGTTTCTTCGCTTCATGGATGTGCCAGGAAACCGTCGTCTCCGAGATCGCCATCACCTCCGCCGCCGCCGCGTGGTTGAGACCTTCGCCATAGACGAGCAGCACCGCGTCGCGCTGCTTGTCGGGCAGCATTCGCACTGTCTCCCACAGCGCCTCGGTCGGATCGTCGCTCTCCGCCGACGCATTGGCCGCGATCGTCGCATAGGCGCCATAGGCGTCGGTCTTGGCGGTGTCGCGGGCCCGCTTGCGCATCATGTCGCGCGCGGCGTTCAGCGTCATGGCGTAAAGCCAGGTCGTGAAGGCGCCGTTGCCCTGATAGTCGCGGATCGCGCGGCCAAGCCGCACGCAGACATCCTGGGCGATGTCCTCCGCGTCGGCCTTGCGGCCGCACCAGCGATAGGCGGCGCGATAGACGAAGCCATAGTGCCTTTCGAGCAGTTTGCCGAAAGCCCCCCTGTCTCCGCCCCTCGCCAGCCCGATCAATTCGGCATCGGAGGCTTCGCTGTCGTCCAGCATCATCGCCGTCATTTGCCTGTTGGACGAAGGCTAATGACCGATCCTTGGGGTGATGAAAAGATTTTTTGTGGAGGCACTTTTTCCTTTTCCCCGCTCGCGGGGAGAAAGTGCCCGAAGGGCGGATGAGGGGCGGCGCGAACATTCGAAGGTTCGCGCTGCACGCCCCTCCGCGATCTGCGAGAGACGGCTAGCCGAGCGTCTCCTTGAAGAACGTCGTCAGCCGCTTCCAATGCCTCTCCGCGCCCGCCTCATCATAGGCGCTATGGTCCTTGACGCACCAGCCATGGCCGACGCCGACATAGTTCTCGATGACGTGGTCGACCTCTGCCACCCTGAGCGCCTCCGCCAGCCGCGCCGACTGCTCCGGCGGGAAGCTGCTGTCGACGCCGGCGACGCCGACATAGACGCGCGCCTTGATCGAGGCCGCCTTGCGGTGCGGGCTGTCGGCCGCATCGCTGGCGAGATTGCCGCCATGAAAGCTCGCCGCGGCAACGATCCGGTCGGGATAGCTCGCCGCCGCGTTCAGCGCCCGCGCGCCACCCATGCAGTAGCCGACGACGCCGACAGGTGCGGCGATACCCTCGGCGGCCAGCGCATCGAGGAAGGCGCTGCCGTCGCGGACTGTCATGGCCTGCGTCGTGCCGCCGCTCAGCATCAACAGCAGGGCCTTGGTCTTTTCCTCGGCAAAGGCGGTTTTGGGATCGAACGGGCCATAGGGCGCATAGCGGTAAAAGAGATCGGGCACCAGCACGGCATAGCCATGCTCCGCGAGGCGCTCGGCCATCTGGTCGAGCGCCGGACGCGGACCGAAAATATCCATGTAAAGGATGATGCCGGCCTTGGCCGGCGCGGCTGGACGAAACAGCCGTGCCTTCGCCGTGCCGTCCTGGGTCTTGATCTCGATGTCCTGCTTCGTCATTGCGCGCTCCGCCGGTTGCTAGGCGATAGATATCCGCACCCCCCGCCAGGGCAAGCCGCAACCTCTCGATCGCGGTCAAGTTTCCGTGTGGCTCGGAAGCCAGCCTACAGTCCGGCGAACGCCGCCATATGAAAAGCCTGCACCTCCGGCGGATAGCGATACTCAGCGCCATAGGGACAGGCGTTACGGTCGAGGCAGCCGCCGGCGAGGCAAGGCGTACCATCCGTGCCACGCACATGCGCCAGGCACGCCTGGTGCGCAAAGCCGTCCCCGGAATAGGCGTCGACTGGACAGGAGTTCAGGCAGGGCTTTGCGACACATGTGTCGCAAAGATGAATCGCTGCATGAGGTTCGGGAAGAGAAATCTCGTCCTCGAACAGCAACGCGCCGCGATAGGCATGCCAAAGTCCATAGGTCGGATGCATGAGAATGCCGAGCGGCGACGGCTTCAGCCCTTCCGCCCGCATCGCCCAGTGCTGGAACGGGAGATAGGGCCGGTCTGAAGGCGACACGGCGCGCGCGCCGAAGCCTTGGGCCACCGTGCCGATCACCTCGCGCGACCAGCTGTCGAGTGGGTTGGCGATGTCCCTCGCCTGCCGCTCCCGCCAGCGCTGGAAATGCGGCCACGGTGCTGCGCCCGCCTGCCCGACCAGCAGCATCGATTTGGCCGGCGCGCCGGAAGATCCAGTTGGCGCCATCTCATCGTCACCAAAGCTGAAACCGCCACGCAGGATCAGGCCACTGGCCGCGAGCGCGGCCGCGACCCCCTCGACTCGGTCGCGGAAAAAAGTCATCCCTTTCGGTCCGGGTCGGAGAACGCGCTCCGCCAGACTTCCTTGTGGATGATGTTGGCGACTTTAGCCCGGCCTGACTCGGGCTCCTTTCACGTGAAGGCGTCGGCCATCGAGCCCTTCTTCTTGGCGATGAAGTCCTTCAGCGCCTCGTCGATCGCCGGATCGAGATGCGGCGCCTCGTAGCTTTCCAGCCAGCGGCGTGCGAGTTCGTTGGCGCGCTGCGGCGCTGTCTTCTCGCCCTCGGCCAGCCACTGCTCGTAAGAATTGTTGTCGGCGATGCTGGAGCGGTAGAAAGCCGTCTGGAAATTCGCCTGGGTGTGGTCGCAGCCGAGATAGTGGCTGCCCGGGCCAACCTGGCGGATGGCATCCATCGCCTGGCCGTTTTCCGACAGGTCGACGCCTTCGCAGAATTTCTGCTGCATGCCGAGCTGGTCGATGTCCATCATGAATTTTTCGTAGCAGGAGGCGAGACCGCCCTCGAGCCAGCCAGCCGAATGCAGCACGAAATTGGTGCCGGCAAGGATAGTCGAGTTGAGCGTGTTGGCGCTCTCATAGGCAGCCTGCGCGTCCGGGATCTTCGAGGCGCAGAGCGAACCGCCGGTGCGGAATGGCAGGCCGAGCCGCCGCGCGAGCTGTGCCGCGCCATAGGAAACCAGCGACGGCTCCGGCGTGCCGAAGGTCGGCGCGCCCGACTGCATCGAGATCGACGAGGCGAAGGTGCCGAACAGCACCGGCGCGCCGGGCCGGATGAGCTGCGTGAACGAGGCGCCGGCCAGCACCTCGGCCAGCACCTGCGTCAGCGTTCCGGCGACCGTCACCGGGCTCATCGCGCCGGCCAGGATGAAGGGCGTGACGATGCAGGCCTGGTTGTTGCGCGAATAGACTTTCAGGGCGCCGAGCATGGTCTCGTCGAACACCATCGGCGAGTTCGCGTTGATCAGGCTGGTGAGCACCGTGTTCTTCTCGACGAAGTCGTCGCCGAACACGAGCTTGGCCATTGCCACCGTGTCCTCGGCCCGCTCCGGCGCCGTCACAGAACCCATGAACGGTTTGTCGGAATAGCGGATATGCGCGTAGATCATGTCGAGGTGGCGCTTGTTGACCGGCACGTCGACCGGCTCGCACACCGTGCCGCCCGAATGGTGGATCGACGGCGCCATATAGGCGAGTTTCACGAAATTCTGGAAATCCTCGATCGTCGCGTAGCGGCGGTTGCCGTCGAGGTCGCGCACGAAGGGCGGGCCGTAGACCGGCGCGAACACTGTCGCATTGCCGCCGATCTGCACCGAGCGCTCGGGGTTGCGCGCATGCTGGGTGTAGATGGAAGGCGCGGTCTTCAGCAGCGAGCGGCAGAGCCCCTTGGGGAAATGCACGCGCTCGCCCTTCACGTCGGCGCCGGCTTCTTTCCACAGCGCCAGCGCCTCGGCGTCGTCGCGGAAGATGATGCCGGTTTCTTCCAGCACCGTGTCGGTGTTCTTCTCGATCAGCGCCAGGCCTTCCTCATTGAGGACCTCGTAGACGTTGATCTTGCGCTTGATGTAGGTGAGCTGGGTGCCCGGGCCGCCGCCCGAACGGGCCGCCCGGCGTGCCGCCGCGCCGCCGCTGGCACCGCGTCCGCGCCGTCCGCCCGACGCTTCCTGCTCGACTGCCGCGTTATCGCTCATAATCGTTCTTCCTATAACTTGGCCTGGATTGGCTGGGGCGGCCCATCGTCGCCGCTTCTTGCCGGATCGTAGCCATGCACCCTATTGGAAACGGCCAGCCAGCGCCAACGCCTGTCGCAAAATCGACAAGAAAAGCGCCATTTTTTCAGTCGCTTTCCTTTTGCGGGAAGTCGCAAATCAGCTATGGCTAGCTCGCCCTCGCGGGTTAGGTATTGGCGCATCGATTTTTAAGCTGCAGCAAGCATGGCGAGCAGCAAGGAGCCCGAGAAAATGTCCGACGACGAGATCATCCTTTCCGAGCTTTCCGACGACGAACTCGTGCAGCAAATGCATGACGATCTTTATGACGGTCTGAAGGAAGAGATCGAGGAAGGCACCAACATCCTTCTGGAGCGCGGCTGGCAGCCTTATACAGTGCTGACCGAAGCGCTGGTCGAAGGCATGCGCATCGTCGGCGAGGATTTCCGCGACGGCATCCTGTTCGTGCCGGAAGTGCTGCTCTCGGCCAACGCTATGAAGGCCGGCATGGCCATCCTGCGTCCGCTGCTCGCCGCCACCGGCGCGCCGAAGCAGGGCAAGATGGTGATCGGCACCGTGAAGGGCGACATCCACGACATCGGCAAGAACCTCGTCGGCATGATGATGGAAGGCGCCGGCTTCGATGTCATCGACCTCGGCATCAACAACGCTGTCGAGAAATACCTCGAGGCGATCGAGCAGCACCAGCCCGACATCATCGGCATGTCGGCGCTGCTCACCACCACCATGCCCTATATGAAGGTCGTCATTGACACGATGAAGGAAAAGGGCATCCGCGACGATTATGTCGTCCTGGTCGGCGGCGCGCCGCTCAACGAGGAATTCGGCAAGGCCGTCGGCGCCGACGCCTATTGCCGCGACGCCGCGGTTGCGGTCGAGACGGCCAAGGACTTCATGAAGCGCAAGCACAACGTTCGCGCTTCCGCCTGACCCAGGGCATCAGGATGGATCGACAAGAAAAGCCGCGCCTTGCAGCGCGGCTTTTTTGTTCCCAGATGATAGGCGAGGCTGCCGATCAGTTGACAGTGTCTTTGACCGCCCTTGCCGTCGATTTGACGTCCTTGCCGACGCCCCGGATGGTGTTGGCGCAAGCGGTGAGTGCAAGCGCGCAGGCCAGGATGGCGATCGGCGCGATGCGTAGCAGTTTCATGGACGGTGTCTCCCTCGACAGATATTAAGCCCCGCAGCGAAAGCCGGCCCGACTTGGTGAAGACGCAAAAAACGGAACCGAATCAAACAGACAGGCTGCTCGTCATCGCCTGCGGGATGATTGCGCGCGAAGTTTTGGCCGTCAAGCAACAGCTAAAGCTTGACCACCTCGAGCTGACCTGCCTGCCGGCCGAGTTCCATTTCTATCCGGACCGCATCGCGCCGGCGATGGACAAGGCGATCGAAAAGGCCAAGGCGGAAGGCTACCAGCACATCTTCGTCGGCTACGCCGATTGCGGCACCGGCGGCCTGCTCGACCGCGTCATCGAGAAACATGGCGTCGAGCGCATGGCCGGACCGCACTGCTTTGCTTTCTACCAGGGCGCGGAGGCCTATGCGAAGGTGGCCGACGACGACATGATGTCGTTCTACATGACCGACTTTCTCTGCCGCCAGTTCGATGGCTTCTTCATCAAGCCGCTCGGCCTCGACCGGCATCCGGAACTGATCAAGGATTATTTCGGCAACTATGAGAAGCTGATCTATCTCGCTCAGACCGACGATCCGGAGCTCGACAAGGTCGCCGAGAAAGCCGCCGCCATGCTCGGCCTCGCCTATGAACGCCGCTCGACCGGCTATGGCGACCTGACCGCCGAACTGGCACGGGCGGCACACAGCACCGCCTGAGAAGACTGGCCTTCAGACCTCGGCTTCCAGCGCGGCCAGCACGTCGGCAAAACTCGTCTTGCAGGTAAAACCAAGCTTCTCCCTCGCCCGCGACGGATCGTAGACGCGGTCGATCGACGAAAACATCGTCCAGCCCTTTCTGGCATAAAGGCGCGGATAATCGGGGAAATAGCGCGCGACGACGGAGGGCGCATCGGCGATCAGCTCGGCGCAATCCTGCGGCTGGAACGGCGTGGGCGCCGAGACGATGAAGATATCGAAGCCAAGGCTCGGCGCCCTCTCCAGCGCCGCGACATGGGCCTGCGCGGCATCCTCCACCGTCAGCCGCCGAAACAGCAATTCGTTGGCCTTGGTGTTGGCGTCCGATTGCTCGATCGCATGCGCCATGTCGTCGGCTTCGGGAAAGAAGCGTGCCGTGCGCAGCACCACCACCGGCAATCCGTGCTGAAGGTTGTAGAGGCGGCATAGATGTTCGGCCGAAAGCTTCGTCACGCCATAGATGTTGCGCGGCTCCGGCGACATGTCCTCCGTCAGCCAGGCTGCCTTGCGCGTGCCGCCTTGGAAACCGGCGCGGATCGCCTGCGAGATCATCAGCGACGTCGTCGAGGTGAAGACGAAGCGCTCGACGCCGCAAGCCACGGCCGCGTCGAGCAAATTGAGCGTGCCTTGCACATTCGTCGCGACGAAATCCGTGTTCTCGAAATGCTCGATGTTCGGCTTGTGCAGCGCACCGCTGTGAATGATGGCCTCGATTCGATTGTCGCGGACAGTTCCGAAGACCAGCTCGCGGTCTGCGACTGAGCCGACGACTTGCGTGCGCGCCGAGAGAACCGGATCAAGGCCGATAACTTGGTGGCCGAGCGATTCGAGCCTTGGCTGAAGCGCGCTGCCCAGCCATCCGGACGATCCCGTGAGCAATATCCGCATCGATCAACCGTCATTTTTCCGAGCTGACGCTGTTAAGCACGGATGACAGGCGAGCGCGAACCGGTAAGTTGTACGCCAGTGACGAAAAGAACTGTTCCAGCCCTTTTTGAGGAAACCATTTGATGAACCCTCGCCTGCTTTTTGCCGCTCTCGGCCTCATTGCCTTCACCTTGCCTGCCCATGCCGATGGCGAGGTGCAGAAGCTGATCACCGCCGCCGACAAGGCGCGGCTGGATAAATATGGAGAGACGCGCAAGGCGGCTCTCGAGGAGGCGAGGGTCGGCAATCCGTCGGAGGTCAGGCAATTGGACGGGCTGCTCGCCAAGCCGCTTGTCGCCTTCTCCAACAAGGATCTCACCGGCACCTGGAAATGCCGCACCATCAAGGCAGGCGGCATCAGCCCGCTCGTCATCTATGGCTGGTTCAAATGCAAGGTGACCGACGATGGCTCCGGGTGGCGGCTGACCAAGATCAGCGGCTCGCAACGCACAACCGGCCGCTTCTTCGACGATGGCGAGAAGCGCGCCATTTATCTCGGCTCGTTCTCGGTCAATGACGACAAGGCCAAGCCCTATGGCAGCGGCCCCGAAAGCGACCAGGTTGGCTACGCCTTCCGCAACAGCGCCACCGAATGGCGAATCGAATTCCCGGCGCCCTATTACGAATCGAAGCTCGACATCATGGAATTCAAGCGCTGAACCGGCACTGAAACGCCTCCGGCACACCAAGGATTAACCCGCCCCGCATAGCATGCGCCGGGTCTTCAAAGCGGGTGCTTGCAGTGGCAGCGTCGGAACCGAGTAAGCGACCGATCGTGGTCGTCACCGAAGGTGGCCCGCATATCTGGGCCATCGTCAACGCGATCGCCGATCGCGTTGGCCCTGTCAGCGTCATACTCGAATCCCCTGAGTCCAAAAAACGCTTGTTGCTCGGCCGTGCGCGGCGCCAGGGCTGGATCTCGGCCATCGGCCAGCTCGGCACCATGGTGCTGACGAGGCTCGGCAAACGCTTCCTGGCCGGTCATGCCGACCGGTTGATCGCCGAGGAGCAGCTCGCGACCGAGCCGCGGCCGGGGCAGACGATCATCCATGTGCCTTCGGCCGACGGGCCGGAATGCCTGAAGGAAATCAACAGCATCGAACCCGGCGTTGTGCTGCTTGCCGGCTGCAGGCTGCTGTCGAAAGATACGCTGGCCAAGATACCTTGCCCGGTGCTCAACTATCACGCCGGCATCGCGCCGAAATACCGCGGCATGAATGGCGGCTACTGGGCATTGGCTTCCGGCGATGTACAGAATTTTGGCACCACCGTGCATCTGGTTGATGCCGGCGTCGACACCGGCGGCGTGCTGAAGCAGGCGCGCGGCAGGCCCGGGACCGGCGATACGATCGCCAGCTACGCGCTGCGCCAGGCGGCGTTTTCGCGCGATATCTGCGTCGAGGCGGTGAAGAATGCGATGGCCGGTAGGCTGGAAACAATCGACCCGAACCTGCCGTCAAAGCAGTGGTATCATCCGACGATCTGGTTCTATCTCTGGACCGGCCTGACCAAGCGCGTCTGGTGATCAGCCGGCAACGGATTCCAGCATTCGCTTTGCGCCATCGCCAGCGTCGCTTTTGAAGGGGCGCGCGTCGTCCCATAACAAGCGGCCCAACAGCGCATGCGGCAATGCTCCGGGATATCGAGGAGTTGAGAATTCATGGCCGATCTGATCGTCGTCTATTGGCGCGACATTCCCGCCCAGGTCATCGTCAAGAAGGGCCGGCAGAACGCCAAGCGCGAACTGCCGCTGCGCTTCACCGAGGCGATCGACATGTGCGCCATGCGCACCGGCGCCGGCGGCACCGACGACTATCTGGCGGAATGGCGCAAGGCCGACCCCGTCCCGGTCGGCGACGACATCGAGGCCGAGGTCGAGAAGGCCTATCAGGAACTCGACGCGAAATATGACCGCGAGCGGTTGGTCGCTCTGGTCAAGGCTGGCGGGAAAGAAAATGTCTGAGAAACAGCCGGCGGTTACCCAGGCCACTTTGGTCAAGAATGCAGCGCCGAAATCCGACTACAAACCTGCCGATGTGTCGCCGCAACGGCGCGTCCAGCGCACCTTTGCCGTGCGGCTGTGGTCGATTCGCCATTCGCGGCTGCTCGAATGGTTCTACAGCCGGTTCGCCGACGTTTTCCTGCTCCTGCACCCTCTGTGGAAGGGCATCGGCTACGGCCGGGTCGAAGCGCCGGTGAAATTCGTCGAAAAGCGCGTGAAGGGCTTCATGTTCGACTGCCGCATGTGCGGTCAATGCATCCTGTCGTCGACCGGCATGTCGTGCCCGATGAACTGCCCGAAGCAGCTGCGCAACGGCCCCTGCGGCGGCGTGCGCGCCAACGGCAATTGTGAGGTCGAGCCGGACATGCCTTGCGTCTGGGTCAAGGCCTGGGAAGGCTCCCGTAACATGAAGCATGGCGACAAGATCCTGGCCGTGCAGAAGCCGGTCGATCAGTCGCTGCGCGAAACCTCGGCTTGGCTGAGAGTGACCGCGCAGGCCGCCGCCGCGCGCGAGGCCGCCCAGAATCCGCAGAACACCGGAGCTTCCACATGAGCGTCCGCCACCAGCGTGACGAGAACCCGGCCGGCATCCACCTGCCGCTCGATCCCCTGCCCGGGCATACTTCGCGCGGCCGGCTGGAGCGCGTGTTGCGCCGCGGCGAGTTCGCGGTGACGACCGAGCTCAACCCGCCCGACAGCGCCGATCCGGAGGACGTCTACAACCGCGCCAAGATCTTCGACGGCTGGGTCGACGCCATCAACGCGGTCGACGCCTCGGGCGCCAATTGCCACATGTCCTCGGTCGGCATCTGCGCGCTGCTCACTCGCATGGGCTATGCGCCGATCATGCAGATCGCCTGCCGCGACAAGAACCGCATCGCCATCCAGGGCGACGTGCTGGGCGGCGCCGCGATGGGTGTGGCCAATATGCTCTGCCTCACCGGCGACGGCGTGCAGGCCGGCGATCAGCCCGGAGCCAAGCCGGTCTTCGACCTCGATTCCATGTCGCTGCTCGAAACCATCCGCATCATGCGCGACAACGGCAAGTTCCTGTCCGGCCGCAAGCTGACGACGCCGCCGCAAGTGTTCCTCGGTTGCGCGGTCAATCCCTTCGCGCCTCCCTACGACTTCCGCCCGATCCATCTCGGCAAGAAGATCGCCGCCGGTGCGCAATTCGCACAGACGCAGTACTGCTTCGACGTGCCGATGTTCAAAGCCTTCATGCAGAAGGCGCGAGACCTCGGCCACACCGAGAAGATCTTCCTGCTCTGCGGCGTCGGTCCGCTCGCTTCCGCCAAGACCGCGAAGTGGATCCGCTCCAACGTGCCGGGCATCCACATCCCCGATGCGGTGATCAAGCGGCTGGAAGGCGCGCAGGATCAGAAGAAGGAAGGCAAGCAGCTCTGCATCGACATCATCAACGAGGTGAAGGAGATCCCGGGCGTCGCCGGCGTCCATGTGATGGCCTACCGCCAGGAAGAATATGTCGCCGAGATCGTCGATGAATCCGGCGTGCTGAAAGGCCGCCAGCCCTGGAAACGGGAGATCCGCCGCGACGACCAGATCGTTGCCCAGCGGCTCGACCACATACTGCATGACGAGATTACCGAAACCCAAGTGGACATGGTGAAGACCGCGCACTGATGTATGTCGCCCAAACCTGGGAACCGGTTTTGGGGCAACGGCATACATGAACTTAGAGTCGAAGGGCGCGGCCGGCACGCATCCGCTTGAACCAAATCAGATAACGATATAAAGAACTCTTTATATCCCGACGGAGAGATTGCATGACCCGCACCATCGTCGCCTCGGCGACCCGAGAAATCGTCATCGGCTTCGATCAGCCCTTCTGCGTGATCGGCGAGCGCATCAACCCGACCGGCCGCAAGAAGCTGGCTGCCGAGATGGTGGCCGGCAACTTCGAGACCGTCATCAAGGACGCGCTGGAGCAGGCCGCCTGCGGCGCCACCATGCTGGACGTCAATGCCGGCGTCACCGCCGTCGACCCCAACGCCACCGAGCCGGCGCTTCTGGTGCAGACGCTAGAGATCGTGCAGGGCCTGGTCGACCTGCCGCTGTCGATCGACTCTTCGGTCACCGCCGCCATCGAGGCGGCGCTGAAAGTCGCCAAGGGCCGTCCGCTGGTCAACTCCGTCACCGGCGAGGAAGAAAAGCTCGAGGCCATCCTGCCGCTGGTCAAGAAATACAACGTTCCGGTCGTCGCCATTTCCAACGACGAGACCGGCATTTCAATGGATCCGGACGTCCGCTTCGCCGTCGCCAAGAAGATCGTCGAGCGTGCCGCCGACCATGGCATTCCTTCGCACGACGTCGTCGTCGACCCGCTGGTGATGCCGATCGGCGCGCTGGGTGACGCCGGACGCCAGGTGTTCGCGCTGCTGCGCCGGCTCCGCGAGGAGCTCAAGGTCAACACCACCTGCGGCCTCTCCAACATCTCCTTCGGCCTGCCGCACCGCCACGGTATCAACGCCGCCTTCATTCCGATGGTGATCGGCGCCGGCATGACGAGCGCGATCATGAACCCGGTCCGGCCGCAGGAGATGGAAGCCGTGCGCGGCGCCAATGTGCTCAACGGCACCGACGAGAACTGCTCGACCTGGATCAGGACCTACAAGGATTACAAGCCGGCCGAGGGCGGCCATGCCGTCGCGGCTCCGGTCGCGGTGACCGCTCCCGGTGATGGCGCCGCCGCAGTTGGCGGCCGTCGCCGCGGCGGCCGTGAAGCCCGCATGGCCAGGGGGTAAGCGCGCAATCGTGAGCCGCACCGCAAACAATGCTGGTCCGATCGCATCGCGGATGCGCTCGGACAGCTCTGCTTTGCGTTCAGGCCATGCCCAATATGGCGTCGAACAACGCCATCCCCGCCCAAGATCCGAAGATGCCCGCCACGCCGCCGACGATGAAATCATCGTCATAGGCGGGCCAGTACGCGTGCAGCAGCAGCGCGCCGACGATCGCGCCGACAATCCCGGTGGCCAGATATTGCGGATTGCGCAGCCACGAGCCCTTGAAAACGCGCACCATGGTGAACGCGGTGAGGACGGCGGAGAGCAGCAGATCCGACATGGTTGGCCCCTGGACCAACGGACTCTCCGCCCAATAGTGAAACGATCCGTTAAACGGCATCCGCAATTGCCATCGAGACACGTGCCAGCATGAATCCTCCCCCCAACATCACCGATCCGCTCGTCCTGTTCATGCCGTCGGGCAAGCGCGGCCGGTTCCCGGTCGGCACGCCGGTCCTCGATGCCGCGCGCCAGCTCGGCGTCTATGTCGAAAGCGTTTGCGGCGGCCGCGCCACCTGCGGGCGCTGCCAGATCGAGGTGCAGGAAGGCAATTTCGCCAAGCACAAGATCGTCTCGTCCAACGACCACATCTCGCCCAAGGGCGCCAAGGAGGAGCGCTATGAGCGTGTGCGCGGCCTGCCCGAGCGGCGCCGCCTCTCCTGCTCTGCGCAGATCCTCGGCGACCTCGTCATCGACGTGCCGCAGGACACGGTCATCAACGCCCAGACCATCCGCAAGGACGCCGACACCAGGGTGATCGCCCGCGATACCGCGATCCGCATGTGCTATGTCGAGATCGAAGAGCCCGATATGCATAAGCCGCTCGGCGACCTCGACCGGCTCAAGATCGCCCTGATGAAGGACTGGGGCCTCAAGAACCTCGAATTCGACTTCTATCTGCTGCCGCAGGTGCAGGGCATCCTGCGCAAGGGCAACTGGACGGCCACCGCCGCCATCCACAAGGATGCCGACAGCGACATCGCTCGCGTCATCGCGCTATGGCCCGGCCTGAAGAACGAAGCCTACGGCCTTGCCTGCGACATCGGCTCGACCACGATCGCCATGCATCTGGTGTCTCTACTCTCGGGCCGCGTCGCCGCTTCCTCCGGTACCTCCAATCCGCAGATCCGCTTCGGCGAGGATCTGATGAGCCGCGTCTCCTATGTGATGATGAATCCGGACGGCCGCGAGGGTATGACCGTGGCCGTGCGCGAGGCGGTGTCCGGCCTCGTCGACAAGGTCTGCGCGGAAGGGAATGTCCAGCGCGCCGACATTCTGGATTCCGTCTTCGTCGGCAATCCGATCATGCATCATCTGTTCCTCGGCATCGATCCGACCGAGTTGGGCGGTGCCCCCTTCGCGCTCGCCGTCTCGGGCGCGGTGCGCATCAAGGCCTCCGACATCGGCCTGAAGCTCAACCAGGGCGCGCGCCTCTATATGCTGCCCTGCATCGCCGGCCATGTCGGCGCCGACGCCGCCGCCGTGACCCTTTCGGAAGGGCCGCATCGCCAGGACGAGATGATGCTGATCGTCGATGTCGGCACCAATGCCGAGATCGTGCTCGGCAACTCGACCCGCGTGGTGGCGGCCTCCTCTCCCACCGGCCCGGCCTTCGAGGGCGCGGAGATTTCCGGCGGCCAGCGCGCCGCGCCCGGCGCGATCGAGCGCGTGCGCATCGATCCCGACACGATCGAGCCGCGCTACCGCGTCATCGGCTCGGAACTGTGGTCGGATCGGCCGGGCTTCGCCGAGAGCGTGCAGGCGACCGGCGTCACCGGCATTTGCGGCTCCGGCATCATCGAAGTGATCGCCGAGATGTATCTGTCGGGCATCATTTCCGAGGACGGTGTCGTTGACGGATCGCTCAGCATGCGCTCGCCGCGCATCGTGCCGAACGGCCGCACCTTCTCCTACGTGCTGAAGGAGGGCGAGCCGAAGATCACCATCACCCAGAACGACGTGCGCGCCATCCAGCTCGCCAAGGCGGCACTCTATGCTGGCACCAAGCTGTTGATGGAAAAGCAGCACACCGACCATGTCGACCGCATCCATTTCGCCGGCGCCTTCGGCTCCTTCATCGATCCGAAATACGCCATGGTGCTTGGCCTGATCCCGGACTGCGACCTCGACAAGGTCTCGGCCGTCGGCAACGCCGCCGGCGCCGGCGCGCGCATGGCGCTGCTCAACCGCGGCTACCGCCGCGAGATCGAGGAGACGGTGAGTCGGATCGAGAAGATCGAGACGGCGCTGGAGCCGAAATTCCAGGAGCACTTCGTCTACGCCATGGCGCTGCCGAACAAGGTCGATCCGTTCCCCAAGCTGGCCGGCGCGGTGAAGCTGCCGCCCCGCAAGACGGTGGCCGAGGATGGCGCAGCCGGCGACGCCACCCCGCGCCGGCGTTCACGCGAGGAGCGCGCGGCGCGGCGTGGCCGCGACTAGAGCAACTCCAGGAAAAGCGAGAGCGGTTAGGCTCGGCGCCTTCGCCGTAGCCTTCCGTCCGGAATTGCATAAAAGCAAAGGGATAGAACGGTTCGCCGTTTCCGTGAAACGTTGAAAAACCCTCTAGCGTAAGCTCAAGCTTGTAGCGGCCTCATTCCGCGGCCCCCGCGGCCGCGGCATTGCTTGCCTTCACCGCGCTCTCGGGACGTTGCGGGTGCAGCAGCCCGATCAATGGCTTTTCGACGATCAGATAGAGCATCGCCGAGAGCGCAAGCGTGGCGACCAGGATCGTTGCCGGCTGCAACGCCGCCGGCAGGCCGGTCCGCAACACCACGCCCGTCGTCAGGATGCCGACCACGACATGCCATAGATAGATCGAATAGGACGCATCGCCGAGGAAGCTGGGCAAGGCAGCCGGCTTGAACGGCCGCGCCCGCTCGGCAAAGACCGCGCCCGCGACGATCAACGCGGCCGGAAGCCCCCAGCGCAAGGCACGAGGCAAATCGGCATCCAACAGCGGGCCGGCCGCAAGCAGAAGAAATCCCGCGCCGGCCATCGCCAGCGCCAGCCCGAGCGGCAGCCTGGCTCCCTGGAACCACAGGTGCCCGACGACGACGCCGGCCGCGAACTCGATCACGACAGGATCGGTGAAGGCATGCGCATATCCCGCAGGAAGGACGAAATGCAGCGCGACGATGGCGACAAGCGCGCCTGTAAGAACGCGGAACCGCCAGCGTTCGCTCAGGAACAGTACGAGCGTGAAAACGAGATAGAACATCATTTCATAGCAAAGCGTCCAACCCTGTATGACGATGGGATGCAGAGCGCCCCCCTGCAGAACCGGCAGGAAGAACAGTGAGCCCAGGAAATTCGGGACACTGAAGAAATGGCCGTAGAAGAATTGCGGCTTGAGCAGGATACCCGCCGCGGTCAGCAGCGTGACGATCCAGTAGAGAGGCACGATGCGGGTGATGCGGCGCCCCATGAAACGCCACGGATCGGCCGGCTTGCCGGCTGTCGTCACCCACATGATGAAGCCGCTGATGACGAAGAAGACGTCGACGCCGGCTGATCCGACATCGAACGGACCGCCGAACTGCTCGCTGACGTGAAAGCAAACGACCGCGCACGCGGCAAGGCCGCGCAGATATTGAATACTATGTATGCTCGTCACGATGCCCTGACCCGTTCGCATCATGCTGCGGTGCACATACCCCCACGCCGCATTGCACAATAACAGTCCAGCCGCTCGCCTCTGTCAACCGCCGATGACGGCTGTTCGAGCCTGAACCGGCACACCGGCACGCTCGATTCATTTGCATGCAAATGTTTCCGGATCCGCGCGATCCGGAAACCGAAACGCTGTTCCCGCGAAATCGACCCGATACATGCCTGACGCATTTAGCGCCCATCGCATGGCGGCCAGCGACCATCCTCGGCCCCGTTGCTCTTCAAGGGAGATGAAAATGTCGATGTTTGGAAATCTCAGCCGCTTCGGTGTCACCATCAGGCAGGCTCATGCCAGAAAGAAGGCGATCCGCGCGCTCAACGATCTGCCGGCGCATGTCCAGAAGGACATCGGCTGGCCGGCCTCGCCGCCAAGCGACCCGCAGGCAGTCCTTCACGCGCTGCTTCTGGGCACGCCGCGCTGATGACCTTCGCCGACAAATGCAAGCTGCTCGGCAATCGCCGGGGCCGCAACGCGGTTCCGGCGGCCGGCGACAACAAGCTGCGCGCAGCGCTGCTGCCGAAGCGGCGTTGATGCTGGCCCCATCGGATCACGCCGATGTACCAGCGCGATTCCTTGACATTTCAAACTGAGGTACAATTTCCGTAGAGCGGGGGGAATTCTCTTAGTCGGCTGTGCCCGAAGTCCGTGTATCCGCATGCCCAGTTTGAAAAGCCATCTCGTTTCATTCGTTCTCAGGCACAGCCGCAAGAAGGCGTTTTCCAGTCCCGAGAACCTGCACCGTTGGATCGCCTACGCCCGCAAGACCGAAGATCATCATCCGCCGGCCTTGCTCAAAGCGCGGCTGGACATCACCGAGACCGAAATCGACGGCTTTCCCGTCTATGAGATCGCGCCGAAGGCGGGCGAACGCCGGCGCATCCTTTACATGCACGGCGGCGCCTACGTTTTTCAGATCACCTCCTATCATTGGGTGCTGATTGCCGAAATGGCCGAGCGTCTCGGTTTCGGCATCACCGTGCCGATCTACCCCATCGCGCCCGAGCACGATTTCCACGATATGTTCGGTATGGTCGGCGACGTCTACCGGCGCATGCTCGAAGAGACCGACGCCGAGGACATCGTCTTCATGGGCGATTCCGCCGGCGGCAACATGGCGGTCGTGCTGACCATGATGGCGGCCGAGCGGGGCCTTCCTTCGCCGTCGCGTCATGTGCTGATCTCGCCCGGCCTCGACGTTTCGCTTGCAAATCCCGAGGTCTTCGAGGCCGAGCGGCAGGATCCGTGGCTGGGTATTCCGGGTGGGCTGGAAGCGGTGCGGCTCTACAGCGCTGGTTTCGACCGTAAGGACTGGCATATAAGCCCGCTTTACGGCGATCTGTCCGTGCTGCCGAAGACGCTGCTGCTGACCGGTTCACGCGACATGCTGACACCAGATAATCTCATCTTCGCCGAGCGCGCGCGCGCCGCCGGCGTCGAGGTCGATGTGGTTTATGAAGAGGGCATGTTCCACGTCTGGCCGCTGATCGAGATGCCTGAGGCGCGCCGCGCGCGCGACAGCATCGTGGCATTCCTCAACAGCGCTCCGGCAGCGCGCCGGGCCCGCGCGCGGCGCAGGACGAAAGCCGCTTTCGCGGAGCGCCCGGCTCCGGCGGCTGAATAACTCAGAACTTGCCGGTCTCGCGGAACAGCTCGAATGTCGCCCGGATATGGTCGGCCACGGCCTTAACCGGAGCGCTTGCGTCGGGCGCCACCACCATGGCGAGATTGTAGGTGCCGATCTCGGGCATGCCGTCCTTGGCGCCCAGCGAGACCATCTCGTCGCCGAGAAAGGATTTTGGCAGCGGCGCCACCGCAAGGTCGGCCATGATCGCGGCGCGCTGGCCGGCCGTGTGCGCGCTCATATAGGCGATGCGGTAGTTGCGGCCCTCGCGACCGAGCGCTTCCAGGGCGCCGGCCCGCCAGGCGCAGCCTTCCTCCCACAGCGACACCGGCAAGGGCTCGCGCAGATGTGCGCAGCCGCCCTTGGCACCGGCCCACACGATCGGCTCGGTCAGAAGCACCTCGGCGCCGATCGCGCTGGTCTTGTAGGAATTGGTGAGCAGCGTGATGTCGAGCGCGCGGTCATCCATGCGCCGGCGCAGATTGATGCTCTGGTCGATGGTGACGTCGACGGCGATCGAAGGATGCGACTGCGCGAAGCGCTTCAGCACATGCGGCAGCACGCGCTCGCCATAATCGTCCGGGGAGCCGAGCCGCACCACGCCGACAATGTCGGGGATGATGAACTTCGACACCACCTCGCGGTTGATCGACAACAGCCGGCGCGCATAACCGAGCAGCATCTCGCCATCCGTGGTCAGCGTCACCGAACGCGCGTCGCGCGCGAAGACGGAACGGCCGAGGATATCCTCCAGCTTCTTGATCTGCATGGAAACGGCTGACGGCGTGCGGAACACCGCATTGGCGGCAGTGGTGAAGCTGCCGGTCTCGGCGATCGCCACGAAGGTTCGCAGCACATCGAGGTCAAGCAGCGGCAGCGGATGATTGAGCGGGGCGTTCATGGGAGCCTGCCTTCAATTTTTCTGATGCAATCCATCATTCCATTTCGTTTGATTGAACATCACTCCAGGCGCATAGTCAACTTGGTCGATGCAGCATGCTGCCAAAAGCAGCCATGAAACCACCCTGACACAGTCCTGCAATCGACATGAAATGAAGCTGAAACAGACCTGACTTAATGCAGTGACGGGCGCCTCCCTGCCCGCATAGAGGAGAGAGAAATGTCTATCCTGTCATCCATCGGTCGGCTTGCGACCGAATTCAGCGCGGCTCGCGCCCGCTACCAGACCGAACGCGCCATCCATGCGCTGCCGATCGAATTGCAGAAGGATATCGGCTGGCCTGAAGCCGCCGACGTCAAGACCGGTTTGCGCCTGGGTGTCGGAAGCTGGGCTGGAGCGAAGTAATCAAGTGTGTACGGAGTTCTGAAGGCCTGCCGCGTCAGCTCGGCAGGCCTTTTGTTTGTTCGTGGTTTTTGTTTGCGTTCAAATGACTTTTCCAGCCATGCGGCCGCCGCATGACGCATATGAACCACTCGCATAGCGGGTTAACAGGCTGGCTAAAGCACTGTAATGAATAGGAAATCATGGGCACATTGCCCAAAAATGTCGCAAACCATGTCGCTTTTCATATCAACCGCTTCGTTTTTGCGATTTAGTTCTTGCTGAAGCGGGCCTATATCAGCCGCAGCAAAAACGAGCTGCCCCACTCCTTAAGCGAAGGCGACCCGTCTGAGCAACCAAATGGAGATGGATGATGAAGCTGTTTGCCCGCCTGTTCACCCGCCGCGAAATGAACCTGACGACCGCTTTGGAGCGTCAGCGCCTCGCCAAGACCATGCCCGGCCAGACCGGCGCGGTGGCCGCTGCCCGTCTCGGCTTTATCGCCTGAGACAGTTCGGCATGCTGAATTCCAACGCCGCCCGGCTTGCCGAGGCGGCGTTTTCGTTGGGCGTTGCCACCTGACATCGGCGAAGAGGCGCCTTGCGGTTGCACGAATTGCCCGTTTGCGACCCGTGTCGCAAATTTAATCTTCACTTAGCCGCCTACCCGATTGACAGGAATGGTTTTTCCTGTTGTCGCTATGCTGTTCGCGACATCCTGTTCGCGTCATGGCTGCGTGAGGTTTCACCGTGAATGCCGTAAAGCACCCGATCAAGAGATCGTTTGTATTCTTCCTCGTTCCTGATTTTACGATGATCGCCTTCGCGACGGCGCTCGATCCGCTTCGCTCGGCCAACCGGATGCTTGGCTACGAGGCCTATAGCTGGCGCCTGGCAAGCATCGACGGCAAGCCGGTCCGCGCCTCGAACGGCGTCGAATGTGCCGTCAACACCTCGCTCGAGGAGGAGCGCAGGAAGATGGCCGGGCCGGACCGGCCGAACATGGCGATCGTCTGCAGCGGCATGAATGTCGAGCGCTACCACAACAAGTCGGCCTTTGCCTGGCTGCGCGAGGAGTACAATCGCGGCGTCGCCGTGGGCGGCCTGTGCACCGGTGCCCATATCCTGGCCGCCGCAGGCCTGCTCTCCAACAAGCGCTGCGCGATCCATTGGGAGAACCTGCCGGGCTTCTCGGAGGCTTTCCCGAAGGCCAATGTTTTTGCCGATCTCTTCGAGGTCGACCAGAACATCTATACCTGCGCCGGCGGCACCGCCGCGCTCGACATGATGCTGAAGCTGATCGGCGATGATTTCGACGAGAGCCTGGTCAACCGCGTCTGCGAGCAGGTGCTGACCGACCGCGTGCGCAGCCCGACCGATCGCCAGCGCCTGCCGCTGCGCGCCCGCCTCGGCGTCCAGAACTCGAAGGTGCTCACCATTATTGAGCTGATGGAGGCCAACCTTGCCGAGCCGCTGTCGCTGATCGAGATCGCCGACCATGTCGATCTTTCCCGCCGGCAGATCGAGCGCCTGTTCCGCACCGAGATGGGCCGCTCGCCCGCCCGCTACTATCTGGAGATCCGGCTCGACCGCGCCCGGCACCTGCTCATCCAGTCGTCGATGCCAGTGGTCGAAGTGGCGGTCGCCTGCGGCTTCGTCTCCGCCTCGCATTTCTCCAAATGCTATCGCGAGCTTTACGCCCGCTCGCCGCAGCAGGAACGCGTCGACCGCAAGCAACTCTTGGCGGCTTGATCCGGAGATTCCGGATCAAGCTCCGACTGATTGTCCCTGCGCCGTCCGCATCGCCTCGATGCGGATGTCCTCGGTGAGTTGCGCCTTGAGCACGGAGAATTCCGGGCTGGTCTTCAGCGTGTAGTGCCGCGGATGCGGAAGGTCGACCGGCACGTCCGATTTGATGCGGCCGGGCCGGGCGCTCATCACGACCACCCGCGATGCCATGAAGATCGCCTCCTCGATGTCGTGAGTGACGAACAGCACCGTCTTCTTGCGCTGTTCCCAGATGCCGAGCAGCAGTTCCTGCATCAGCCCGCGCGTCTGGTTGTCGAGCGCGCCGAACGGCTCGTCGAGCAGGAGGATTTCGGGATCGTTGGCCAGCGCCCGCGCGATCGCCGTACGCTGCTGCATGCCGCCCGACAGCTGCTTCGGCCAATGGTTCTCGAAACCCCTCAGGCCGACGAGATCGATATAGGAAGCGACGACCTCGTTGCGCTCGCGCTCGGGCCTGCCTTGCTCGCGCAGACCGAAACCGATGTTTTCGGCCACCGTCAGCCAGGGAAACAGCGTGTAGGACTGGAACACCATGCCGCGGTCCGGCCCCGGCCTTGTGACTGCCTTGCCGTCGAGCAGCACGCGACCGGTGCTCGGCGCTTCCAGTCCGGCGACGATCCGGAGCAAAGTCGACTTTCCGCAGCCTGACGGTCCAAGGATGGTGATGAAGTCATTCGCGGCGACCGCGAGGTCGACCGGCTGCAGCGCCTGCACCGGCTCCCCGCCCCCGACCCCGGCAAAGGTCCGCGAGACGCCCTCGATCTGAAGCTTGCTCATGCCAGGCTCCACGGATAGAGCCAGCGATTGAGCGCCTTGAAGGCGAAATCGGACAGAAGCCCGATCAGCCCGATGACGATGATGCCGAAGATGATCTGCCCCGTTGCCAGCCGCGACTGGCTGTTGATGATCATATAGCCGATGCCGGACGACGAGCCGATCAGCTCGGCGACGATCACATAGGTCCAGGCCCAGCCAAGCACCAGCCGCAGCGTTTCGGCGATTTCCGGCGCGTTGGCCGGCATGATGACGCGCTTGACGATGCCGTTGTCGCTCGCCCCCAGCGTGTAGGCGGCCTCGACCAGGTCGCGGCGCGTAGCGCCGACCTTGACCGCGACGATCAAAATGATCTGGAACACCGAGCCGACGAAGATCACCAGAAGCTTTTCGAGTTCTCCGATGCCGGCCCAGAGGATGAGCAGCGGAATGAAGGCGGACGCCGGCAGGTAGCGCGCAAAGGACACGAATGGTTCGAGGAAAGCCTCGACCGGCTTCCATGCGCCCATGGCGATGCCGATCGGCACCGCGACGATCGAGGCAAGCACGAAGCCGCCGAAGACGCGCCAGATGGTGATCAGGATATCCAGCCAGAACCGGTCTTCGACGAGCAGCCGCCAGCCGTCCTTCAGCATCGACAGCGGATCGGCGAGGAAGATGCGGTTCACATGGCCGCCGAGTGTGATCCATGCCCAGAACGCCACGAACAGCACGAAGAAGGAGATGCCGAGCACGGTTCGCGTGCCCGCCGCAACGGAGTGCAAGGGACGCAGCATCAGGCCCTGTCCTTAAAGCATGTCTCCCGAAAGCGGGAGCCGGTTTCGGGATAAGACATGCGTAATCAAAAATCTAAGACGCAGCGAGCGTATCCGAAGAATCGCGATGCGCTGAAGGAGAAAGGATCGGCGGCCTGATGCCGCCGATCGGGTGATGCGCGATCAGTTGGCGACCGCGCTGGTGTCGGCAAGCGTCGTCACGTCCGGTGCTTCCTTGATCAGCCCCATCTGCAGCAAGAGCTCGGCGGCCGTTTTGGAAAAGTCCTGGAAATCCTTGGTGAAGAACTGCTTGTTCTCCGCCTTGTCGGCCCATTTCAGGTACTTGGCCGAGTCCTCGAACTCCTTGGCCGACTGTTTCACGTCGGCGCCCATGATCTCGTAGGATTTCTGCGGTTCCTTCTTGATCATGTCGAGCGCGTCGAAATAGCTGTCGGCAAGCGCCTTGGCGGCATCGGGATTGGCCTTGAGGAAGTCCGGCGTGCAGCCGACCGTATCCATCACCATCGGATAGTCGAGCGTGGTCGCCAGGATGTGGCCCTGGTCGGCCTTGTCGCGCACGGCGGAGATGAAGGGCTCGTAAGTGACGGCGGCATCGTTCTGGCCGGCCAGGAAGGCCTGCGCCGCCGCGTCCGGCTCCAGATTGACGACAGTGACGTCCTTGGTCGACATGCCGTTCTTGTTGAGCACCCAGGCGAGCAGGAAATAGGGCGACGTGCCGGGCGCGGACGAAGCGACAGTCTTGCCCTTGACATCGGCGACGCTCTTGATGTCGTTACGCACAACGATGCCGTCCGCGCCGTAGGATTTGTCGAGTTGGAAGATCTGCTTGGTGGTGACGCCGCTGGCGTTCCACACCATCCAGGTCTCGACGGTGGTCGCCGCGCATTGCAGGTCGCCGCTGGCGATGGCCAGCGGACGGCTCGCCTGCGGCACTTTCTTCAACGTGACATCGAGCCCGTGCTTTTCGAAAAGCCCGGCTTGCTTGGCCAGTGTCAGCGGCGCGAAGCCGGTCCAGCCGCTGATGCCGATGGTGAGCGACGTCGCCGCCATCGCCGGCGCGCTAAGCACGGCGGCGGCCGCCAGCGCCGCCGCGAAAATGGTGGTTCTTTTCATTGTTGTTCCCCTTTTTGTGGTGAGCGCGGATTGTCTCACAGACGGCAAAAGGCTTGTCAATGAAGCAGAAGCCGCACAGGACGATGGGCCATCTCAAGCGTTGCGCCGGCGCATCTCGTGTTCCGCGCGTCAGCTCCGCGGTGCGCTTACGACAAGGATCGGGCAGCGCTCGGCGACCGGATAGCCGCCGCTGGCGACAAGGCGGACGTCGTTAAAGTAACGCGACGCCTCCGCCACGTGGATGTCCTCGTTGAGCCAGCAGCAGATGGTATCGGACCCTTTGTAGAGGTCGATGAACGCAAAGGCTCCCGGCTGCCATCCGCCGCCCGCCATCAGTTCGGCCCGGTCACCGAACATCTCGTTGATTCCATCAAGAACGGCCGACATCTTCAGACCGTAGTCGGGTGCGGCCACGGGCAAGGAAAGCGCCGTGCGCAACACGATCTCGGCCAGCGCCTTTACCTTGCCGGCCAGCGCATCCGCCTTGATAGCGCCGAGCGGCTCCGTCTTGCTAGGCCGTGCAAACAGCCTGATGGCAGCGCGACCCCCTGGCTTTAGAACGCGAGCCATCTCTTCCAGGCATCTGAGCCGCTGGGTTTCGCTTGTGACGGCGGAAAGGCAACCGTCGCCGACAATCGCATCGACGCTTCTGTCCGCCAATGGCAGGTCAAGCCAGTTGCCGACCACCGCCCTGCGGGTTGCGTCGTCGCCGATCCACAGTGCTCCGATCATGTTCGGGTTGGAATCGATGGCGGTGAGCGACTTCCCGAGCTTGGCGAACTCCGGCGTCACGCCGAACAGCGCCATTTCCGCGTCCTCGGTCCGAAGCTCGCGTTTCATGACCCCCACCACATCGGAGTGCGGCCGTAAGGGCGCACCGATGAGGTCCCACGTACGAAAAAGATTTGCCCACAGATCGGACATGCCCCCTCACCCCTTTTTGTTGTGCATCGCACTTCCCCTAGGGCAGCCCTTTATATTATCACCTGCTTGAACGGAAGACGGCCGGGGGGCCAGAGTGGCGCACATCGTGGTGATCACGCACGAGCACGACCGGTTGCTCGAGCGCAGGCTGTTTCGGCGAGCCGAAAGCAGCTACATGATCCATGCGATCCTTGAGGATCTGCGCCGGAGGGGCCATTCCTGGAAAATCGCCCAAGGTTTCTCGACGAAGATTGCCGGGGACGCGGCGGTCCTTCATGTCGACTCCACGACTGTCGATCCGGCCTATATCGAATATGCACGCGGGTTTCCGCTTTGCCTCAATGTTGGCGTGACCGACATCTCGAAATCACGCGTCAGCACGGCCCGGGTTGCGCCGCATGATGGCTGGGAAGGTCCTGTCATCGTCAAGGGCGTTCTGAACTGCGGCGGGCTGCCGGAGAGCCGCCTCAATCGCCGCGCCGCGCGGGCAGGACGTCCTCTCCCCTTCCCCGACGCCAGAGTGATGAAGGAATACCGAGTGTTCGACAGAGCCTGCGACGTACCGTCGGAAGTCTTCAGCGACCCTGATCTCCTGGTCGAACGTTTCCTGCCCGAAATCGTGCCGGACGGCTTCGCGCTGCGCTACTGGCTCTTTTGCGGCGACTACGATTTCTGCGGCCGCTTTGTCTCCCGAGATCGCATCGTAAAAGGCGCCGGCGTGTTCCGCGGCGAGCCATGCCCCGTCCCGGATGATCTTCGCCAAAGACGCAAGGAACTAGGCTTCGACTACGGCAAGTTCGACTTCGCGGTGCATGACGGCAAGACCTATTTGATGGACGCCAACAAGACACCCGGCAGGTGCCTCAGGATGCCGGCGAAGTCGCGTCCATGCCGCGCATGGCCGACGCCTTGGAACGGATGATGAGGCAGGCACTTATTTGAGCGTTGCTCACGGCATGCCCCAGCCGCGGTTGCGCCACATCTTCTCGCCCGCCAGGCAATCGGCTGCCGGTCCGTCGTCGGCGAGCACGACCGGCGGATGCGCGGCCTCTTCGGCCGCCCATTGCGGTGAAGCGGCATCGGCAAGCTCGAGCACCAGCTTGCGGCGGATCGCTTCGGGGAACTGCGTCCAGTCATTGACCGGGATCATGAAGGCGCCCGGCCCGCCGATGACGCAGTCGCTGTAATAGCGATCGAGATTTTCGACGTCGAAGGCGCCGCTGAAACCACCGCGCGTCATCAGCGGCAAGCCGTTGATGGTAATGCCTTGCCTGACCACCTCGTCGCGCGTGAAAGTGACGGGCGCGCCCTGATTGTTGGGTCCGTCGCCCGAGACGTCGATGACGCGCTTCGTGCCCTTAAAACCGCTCTCGGCGAACAGGTCGCTGCCGAAGCTCAGCGCGCCGGAGATCGAGGTCCGCCGGGCGCTGTCCGGCGGACGGGCATTGAGCTGCGCGACAACCCTCTCGGCATCGGCACGATTGGCGATCACCGTCCACGGCACGACGACGCGCTGCCAAGTGGTGCCCGCCCATTCCATATAGGTGACGGCGATCTTGCCATAGGCGCCGTCGGCGATGGCCTTCAGCACATTGTCATGCGTGAGCGCGGCGGCATAACCGTGGCGCTGGATCTCCAGCTCGGCCGGCGACATCGAGAGCGAAACGTCAACCGCCAGCACCAGTTCGACATCGACCGGTTCGGCGGGAGAAGCTGCCGGCGTCAGCCAAAGCGCCAGCGCCAGGGCGGCACCGGCCGAGACGACGATATGCCTTGCGCGGGCATAAGCGGACATGGACCAAGGTTAGGCGAAAATCGCCGCGCGCAAAAGCCGGGAATTGCCGGGCAGCGGATTTCCGCCCGGCGTGGATCTTCTAAAAATATCGCGCGAGATTAGAACGAATGCGCTCCAGCACGGTTTCTCCGGAGAGATCAGGCACGAATTTCGCGCCCGTGATCGCGTCATAAGCCTGGATATAGACCGCCGAAGCCTGGTTGACGATCTCGTCCGGAATTTGCGGGATCGGGTCCTTGTAGGGATCGCACCGCTCCGACACCCATGAGCGGACGAAATCCTTATCGAAACTCTGCGGCCGGCCGCCGCTTTCGAACGCCTCGTCATAGCTTGCTGCAATCCAATAGCGGCTGCTGTCGGGCGTGTGGATTTCGTCCGCCAGCACAATGGTGCCGTCCGGCGCGGTGCCGAATTCATATTTGGTGTCGGCCAGGATCAAGCCGCGTTCGGCGGCGCGCTGTTGGCCGCGGGCGAACAGCCGCAGCGCATGGCGCGATACCGTGTCCCATTGAGCCTCAGTAAGCAGCCCCTGCTCGATGATCTCGGCTTCCGACAGCGGCTCGTCATGACCGCCGCTGGCTGCCTTGCTGGTCGGTGTGATGATCGCTTGCGGTAGCTTTTCATTGTCGCGCAGCCCCTCGGGAAAGCTGTGACCGTAGAAGCTCCGTTCACCTTTCCGGTACTTGGTCAGGATCGAGGTGCTGGTGGTGCCCGCCAGATAGCCGCGCACCACGATCTCGACCGGCAGCATGTCGAGCCGCCTGCCGACCACGACGTTGGGGTCGGGATATTCCAGCACGTGGTTGGGGCAGATGTCGGCGGTTTCCTCGAACCAGTAGCGCGCCGTCTGGGTGAGAACCTGCCCCTTGAACGGAATCGAAGCCAGGATCGCGTCGAACGCGCTCAGACGATCGGTGGCGATAATGATGCGGCGCCCGTCCGGCAGATCGTAATTTTCGCGCACCTTGCCATTGTAGCGATTGGGCAGTTCGGGAATGAAGGCGTCGGACAGGATGCGCATGGGGCGTGGCTTTCGCAGGCTTCTGATCGAGCCACATAAGCCGCTGGCCCCCCGCACATCAAGCCAAGCATTGCGGCCTTCCAAGGAAGGCCGCGCTTTTCCGATCAGTTGCCGGTAGTGAGCCGGTCGTCAGCTCCTCGGCTTGAGGTTCTCCGGGTCGTAGAGCGGCTTGTAGCCGACGCCCGCCACCTCGACCGGATAGGTCTCGCCGAAATACTCGACCTGCAGCTTGCGGCCTTCCTGGCAGTAGGCCCAGGGCAGATAAGCGAGCGCGATGTTCTTGCCGATGGTCGGACCATAGGCGACCGAGGTGGTGAAGGAGCGGCGGCCAAGCGCGTCGACCAGCGTCTCGCCGGTCGCGGGATCTTGCACCGGCATGGTGCCGACCGGATAACGTGCGACGCCCTTGGAATCGGTGTTCTCGGTCATCACCAGCGTGCACAGCATCGCCGGCTGGTGCTCGCGGGCGCGATATTCCAGGTGCTTGGCCTTGCCGCAGAAGTCGTTCTCCTTGACCTTCGGACGGGCAAGGTCGGCCTCGAGCAGATTGTATTCGGTCAGAAGGTCCGCGTTCTGCAGCCGCAGGCTCTTCTCCATGCGGCGCGTATTGGCATAGGTCTCGACACCGAACGGCATGACGCCGGTCGAGCGCAGCGCGTCCCAAACGGCAAGGCCGTCCTCGTAGCGCATATGCAATTCCCAGCCCTGCTCGCCGACATAGGAGATGCGGAAGGCTGTGACATCCTTGCCGCCGATCCTGATCGGCTTGATCGCCGCGAAGGGGAAATTCTCCGGCGTCAACCCGTTCGGGTCCTCGACCACTTTCTGCAGCGTCGTGCGGGCGTTCGGCCCCCAGATGCCGATGGTGACGTATTTTTCGGTTACGTCTGTGACGGTAACATCAAAGCCTTTGTCCTGCGCGGTGCGCTGCATGTAGCGGAAATCGCGCGGGCCGGCGTCGGCGCCGTCGATCACCCGGCAGCGATCGGCCATGCGGATGACGGTGAAATCGGCGCGCACCATGCCTTCCTCATCGAGGAAGTGGGTGTAGATGCCTTTGCCGATGTTGTTGTCGCCGCCGATCTTGGCCGCGCACAGCCACTCCAGCAGCGCGACATGGTCGGGTCCCTCGACGTCATACATGGAGAAATGCGACAGGTTGACGATGCCGCAATCCTCGCTCATCGCCAGATGCTCGGCATTTGAGACGCGCCAGAAATGGCGGTTGTCCCACTCGTTCTCGCGCACCGGCACGCGGTTGCCGTATTTCTCCAGGAGATGCTCGTTGGCGGCGTAGCCGTGCGCGCGCTCCCAGCCGCCCAGCTCCATGAAATAGCCGCCGAGTTCCTTCTCACGCTCATAGAACGGCGAGCGGCGGACGTTGCGGCCCTTGGAGAAAGGCTCGCGCGGATGCACCGCCGGATTGTAGACCTTCATCGCCGTTTCGGTGCAGCGATCCCAGATGAACTGTTCCTGCATCTGGTGCGGATAGAAGCGCGAATAATCGATGGCATGATGGTCGATCGACGTGCGGCCGTCGGTCATCCAGTCGGCGATGAGCTTGCCCACGCCGGGGCCATCCTTGACCCAGATGGCGACGGCGTACCACAGGCCCCTCACCTTCTGGCTCTCGCCCATCGACGGGCCGCCATCGGTGGTCACCTGCAGCAACCCGTTGAAGGAATGGCCCTCATTGTAGCCGAGCTCTCCCAAGATCGGCGTCAGCTCCATGGCACGCTCCAGCGGCGCCATGATCTGCTCCATGTCGAGGTCGCGCTGCGACGGCGACAGCCGCGCCTGGTCCTTTTCGAGCAGATCGCGCGGGTGGCACAGACGCGGATTGGTCTCCTCGTAATAACCCCATTCGATCTGCCCGCCCTCGGCGGTCTTGGGATCGCCGGTGTCGCGCATATAGGCGGAGTTGCCCTGGTCGCGCAGCAACGGCCAGCCGATCTCCTTGCCGGTGCCGGCGAACTCGTTGTAGGGGCCGAAGAAGGTGAGCGGATGGTCGATCGGCATGACCGGCAGGTCCTCACCGACCAGTGCGGCGGTGAGCCGGCCCCAGATGCCGGTGCAGACCACCACATAGTCGGCCTCGATCGTGCCGCGCTCGGTCACCACGCCCTTGATGCGGCCGTTCTCGACAATCAGCTCCTTGGCCGAAGTGTTCGCGAACGCCTGCAGCTTGCCGGCGGCGACACCCTGATCGACCAGCTTGCCGGCGACCGTCTGCGAGCGCGGGATGACGAGGCCGGCGTCCGGATCCCACAGGCCGCCCTGCACCAGATGCTCCTCGATCAGCGGGAACTTCTTCTTGATCTCGGCCGGCTCGATCAGGCGGGCGCGGGTGCCGAAGGCCTTTGCGGAGGCCACCTTGCGCTTGATCTCATCCATGCGGCCGTCATCGCCGACGCGGGCGACCTCGAGACCGCCGACGCGCGCGTAGTGGCCCATCTTCTCGTAGAAATCGATGGAGTAGAGTGTCGTCCAGCACGACAGGAAATCATGGCTGGTCGTGTAGCAGAAATCCGAGGCGTGCGCCGTCGAGCCGATATCGGTCGGTATGCCCGACTTGTCGATGCCGACGATGTCGTCCCAGCCGCGCTCGATCAGGTGATGCGCGACCGACGCGCCAACGATACCGCCCAGACCGACGATGACGACCTTCGCCTTTTTCGGAAACTCTGCCATTGCCCGCGACTCCAGAAGGGATAAAGCGGGCGGGACTATAGGGCGGAGCGGTGGGGAGATTGAAGCCTGTTTGCGACATTACGAAAAGGCCGAGCGACCCTGACGCCGGCCCAGACTGTCATGGGCGAGGAATTGCTTATCTTATGCCCCGGAGCCGGGTTCGCGCTCGATACACCGCAAGAGCTTTTCGAAGACAAGCCGCTTGCCTTCGCGCACGCTGTCCTCGAGCGGTTTCGCACCGGCCAGATGTGCCGCGATCGCACTCGCCAGCATGCAGCCGGTCCCACGCATCGAGCCGGCAAGCCTTGGCATGTCGACGTGGACAGGTTCTTGTCCAGGGCTCAACAGGACATCCGTTGATCTGGGTCCCGTCGCATGGCCGCCTTTGATGAGCAGTGCCTGCGGCCCGGCCGCAAGCAATCGCCTCCCCTGCCGCAGCGCATCATCGTCGTCCACGGCCAAATCCGAACCGGTCAGGATCGCCAGCTCGACAAGGTTCGGCGTGACGAGACGGCAAAGCGGCATGAGATCTCGCTTCAAGACTCCGATCGCCCCCGGTTCCAGCAGTTGCCTGCCCGACGAGGAAGCCAACACCGGGTCGAGGACTGCCGGTATCCGCGGATTTTCGCTGAGCACGGCGGCAACCGCCGCGATGACGCGTGCCGTGGAGAGCATGCCGATCTTTATCGCGGATACCCTGTTGGCCCGCAGCGCCGCGCGCATCTGATCGGCGACCAGGCCGGGCTGCATGTGGTGGATTGCCGTGACGGATTGGTGTGTCTGCACCGTTACCGCGGTGACGGCAACGCAAGCGCGCAAGCCAACGCCAGAGATCGTCTCGATGTCGCGCGCAATTCCCGCGCCTCCACTGGAATCCGATCCGCCGACGACGAGCACATACGGGTCCCGGTTCAGCGCCATGGGGCAGTCTTTTCGATCCATTCCCCGGTGCGCGCCTCGGGATCCGGGTTCAGCGTTATGTCCGTCACCACCGCAGCGCTGTCGGCACCGGCTCCGAAAACGCCGTCGAGCCGCTCGGGGTTGAGGCCGCCGATAGCGACCAGCGGAATGGGTGCGACAGCGTCCTTCCAGGCGCGAACCCTTTCGAGCCCCTGCGGCGCCCATTTCATCTTCTTCAGGATGGTCGGATAAACGGGACCAAGCGCGACGTAGTCGGGCGTGGCTGCCATGGCCGTCTCCAGCTCAGCATAGTCGTGGGTGCTCAGTCCGAGCCTGATGCCGGCCGCCCGTATCTCCGGCAGGTTGGCGGCCTGCAGATCCTCCTGGCCGAGATGGACGAAGTCGCAGCGCTCCTCGATCGCCAGGCGCCAATGATCGTTGACGATGAGCTGGCAGTCGTGCCGTGCGCACAAGGCTTTTGCGTTGCGGACCTCCATACGCAGCCTGTCCTCGTCCATGTCCTTGATGCGCAGCTGCACCAGCCTGACGCCGAGCGGCACCAGCCGCTCGATCCAGGCGGCGCTGTCGACGATAAGGTAGAAGGGATCGAGCTTCATGAAAAAACCGCCCTGCCGATCGTAGGCGTCGATGGCACGGCGACGTCGCGCGGCTCGAGCAGGCCCGAACCATACGCTTCGCGGCCGGCATCGACCGCCTTGCTGAAAGCGCGCGCCATGCCCACAGGATCGGCAGCCTTGGCGACCGCCGTGTTGAGGAGCACGGCGTCGAAGCCAAGCTCCATGACGGTTGCCGCGTGCGACGGGCGTCCGAGCCCCGCATCGATGATCAACGGAACGTCGGGGAAATGCCCGCGCATCGAACGGAGCGCCATTATGTTGACCGGCCCGAGCGCCGAACCGATCGGCGCGCACCACGGCATCAGGACCTTGCAGCCTGCCTCCAGCAGCCGCTCGGCGACGACAAGGTCGTCGGTAGTATAGGGAAATACGTCGAAACCGTCCTCGCAAAGGATGCGGGCCGCCTCGACCAAACCGAACACGTCGGGCTGCAGCGTGTCGTGATTGCCGATCACTTCGAGCTTGATCCAGGACGTGCCGAAGACCTCGCGCGCCATCTTCGCAGTCGTGACGGCTTCCCTCACGGAGTGACAGCCGGCGGTGTTGGGCAGGATCCTCGCACCGAGGGAGTTGACCAGCGACCAGAATTTTTCGCCGCCCCTGCCGCCAGCCATTTCACGTCGCAGCGAGGCGGTCACCACCGAGGTGCCCGAGGCCTTAACCGCTTCGGCGAGCACCGCCGGGGAAGGATATTGCGCGGTGCCCAGCAGCAGACGCGAGGCCAATTTTGTCCCGAAAAGATCGAACATCGGCTAGCCTCCCTGCATGGGCGACAGGATTTCGATCCGATCGCCCTCGCTCAACTGGAATTCCGGCCGTTTGGCCGCGGGCACGACATCGCCGTTCAGCGCGGTGGCGAGCCAGCCACCCTCGTAGTCCAGCTCCTTCAAAAGGGCGTCGAGGGTCGCCGCCTTGGCTTCAAGCGCTTCGCCGTTGACGATCAGCTTCATTTTCAGACTCCAGGTCGGCAGATCAATTGAAGAGAAGGTCGGCAGCCTGCTTGGCCATGGCCGGTGAAAGCAGGAAACCGTGCCGGTAAAGGCCGTTGATCGTGATCGCGCCGTCCTTCCGACGCTTTACCCGCGGCAGATTGTCGGGATAGGCAGGGCGAACGCCCACGCCCGTCTCGACGATCTCGGCCTCGCCGAACGCCGGATGAAGTGCGTAGGCCGCATTGAGGAGCTCCATCAGGGAACGGGCGGTAATCGGCCCGTCATGGTCGCTTTCGATCATGGTCGCGCCGACCATGAAGTGATGATCGGCCCGCGGCACGACATAGATCGGATGACGCGGATGGAGCAAACGCACCGGCCGGGCGAATGAGACCTCACGTGTGTGGAGGATCAGCATTTCGCCGCGCACGCCGCGCAAGTCGTCGTCGGCCCGCGCCATGCCCGTGCAATCGATCACCTGATCAAAGCCGGAAGGAGCGATCTCGCCCGCCTTGAGAAGGAAGACGACGCCCATTGCGCGCAATTTGCCGGCCAGCGCTTCGAGAACCCGGCGCGGATCGAGATGAGCTTCGCCGGCAAAGAACACCCCCTCGCGGAAGCGACCGGCAAGATCGGGCTCGAGCGCGGCAAGCGCCTCTTCGTCGACGGCCTCACAATTGCGCGTGCGAGCCGCAAAACGGGCAAGCTCGGGGGCATCGCGCGCATGGGCGACAACGAGCGTACCGGCTTTCGTCACGAGCCCGGGCAGTGTCCTTTCCCACCACTCGGCCGAGGTTTTGCCGAGCGTGACAACCGCCTCTTCGGCGCTTTCGCGTTCGCACCAGGGGGCCAGCATGCCACCGGCAAGCCAGGAGGCCTTGCCGCCTATCTCACTCCGAATTTCGGCGACCGTGACCAACGCACCCCGCGCAGCCAATTCATGGGCGACGGTGAGGCCTGCCACACCGGCGCCTTTGACAAGGATACGGCGCATGACTCAGCGCGACTCCTGATCATCCAGCGCCGAAGTCCGTTCTTCCGGCGTTTCGACCGGCATATAGAGATCGCCGCCTGCGCGGTATTTCTCCGCCATCGCCGCCATCCCCTCCTTTTGCGCTTCCGCACGAATGTCGTGGGAGATACGCATGGAGCAGAATTTCGGTCCGCACATCGAGCAGAAGTGCGCGACTTTATGCGCCTCCTTGGGCAACGTCTCGTCGTGGAGAGAACGCGCCGTCTCCGGATCGAGCGACAGGTTGAACTGGTCTTCCCAGCGGAACTCGAACCGTGCCCGCGAAAGCGCGTCGTCGCGGATCTTCGCCGCCGGGTGCCCCTTGGCGAGATCGGCTGCATGCGCGGCGATCTTGTAGGTGATCACCCCGGTCTTGACGTCGTTGCGGTCGGGCAGTCCGAGATGTTCCTTCGGCGTCACATAGCAGAGCATGGCTGTGCCGAACCAGCCGATCATGGCGGCGCCGATGCCGGAGGTGATGTGGTCGTAGCCGGGCGCGATGTCCGTGGTCAGCGGCCCAAGCGTGTAGAAAGGCGCCTCACCGCAAACGGCAAGCTGCTTGTCCATGTTCTGCTTGATCTTGTGCATGGGAACATGGCCCGGGCCTTCGATCATCACCTGGCAGTCCTTTGCCCAGGCGATCTTCGTCAATTCGCCAAGCGTCTCCAGCTCGGCGAATTGCGCTTTGTCGTTGGCATCCGCGATCGAGCCGGGGCGAAGGCCGTCGCCGAGCGAGAAGGAGACGTCATAAGCCCGGGCGATGTCGCAGATCTCGTCGAAATGCTCGTAGAGGAAGCTTTCGCGATGATGGTGCAGACACCATTTCGCCATGATCGAGCCGCCGCGGGAGACGATGCCCGTGACCCTGTCGACGGTCAGGGGGATATAATGCAGCCGCACGCCTGCATGGATGGTGAAATAATCGACGCCTTGCTCGGCCTGCTCGATCAGCGTGTCGCGATAGACCTCCCAGCTCAGATCTTCGGCGACGCCGCCCACCTTCTCCAGCGCCTGGTAGAGCGGCACCGTGCCGATCGGCACCGGCGCGTTGCGCACGATCCATTCGCGGATGTTGTGGATGTTGCGGCCGGTCGACAGGTCCATGACAGTGTCGGCGCCCCAGCGGATCGCCCAGACCATCTTTTCGACCTCTTCGGTCATCGAGGAGGTGACGGCGGAATTGCCGATATTGGCATTGATCTTCACCAGGAAATTGCGGCCGATGATCATCGGCTCGCTCTCTGGATGGTTGATGTTGGCGGGAATGATCGCGCGGCCGCGCGCCACCTCGTCGCGCACGAATTCCGGTGTGACGAAATCCGGGATTGATGCGCCGAATGCCTCGCCGTCCTGTTCAAGCCTGCCGCGCAGCATCTCGCGACCGAGATTCTCGCGGATGGCCGCGAATTCCATTTCGGGCGTGATGATGCCAGCGCGCGCATAGGCAAGCTGCGTCACCGCCTTGCCGGCTTTCGCCCGCAGCGGACGGTTGCGGATCGGAAATCCCCGCGTCAGGCGCTCGCCTGTCGCAAATCCGTTGTCCTCCGGCCTGACGTGGCGGCCGTCATAGGGCTCGACATCGCCGCGCGCGACGATCCAGTCTTGCCGAAACCGGGTAAGGCCCTTCTCGATATCGGTTTCGATCGCGGGGTCGGTGTAGGGGCCCGACGGGTCGTAGACCGTCACCGGCGGCTCGCCGGCAGTCGGGTGCACCGCGATCTCGCGCATCGGCACCCTGATTTGCGGATGGAGGATGCCGGATTTGTAGATTTTGCGCGAAGCGGGCAATGGCCCGGTCGATACGGTCGGGGTCAAGGCATTCATTTGAGGCTCCTTTGCTCGTTGCATTGGAGACCCAGTTCTGTGCCGGAAGGATGAAAAGACGCTTCGATCTGCCTGCTTGAGGCAGGTCTTCGGGCATGAACTCCCGCAAAGCGCTTGCACCGTCCCTACGCCAGTATGAACTGGATCAGGTTCAACGGGTCACTGCGCCGCGAAGCCAGCAGTATCTCAGCCCCTTGCCGGGACTCCCCTGGTGAATGGCCTAGGGTGGACGGGCCGGAGCCATCTTGTCAAGCGCGTTCGGCCCCGGACGGCAAATCGGGTTCGATGGCGCAAGCGAGAGCAATTCCAGGAAAGTGTGAACGGTCGGGCTCGGCGACTTCATCGTAGCCTTCGTCCAGGAATTGCGTCAAAACAAGGAGATCGAGCGGTTCGCCGTTTCCGCGAAACGGTGAACCGCTCTAGGCGAAGGCCCAGATGTCCTCGGCCTGGAAGCCGACCTGGTAGCCGGCGGTCTTCAGCTTGACGACGACCTGGCCGATCTCGGCCGCCGGGAGTGCGCCGACCTCGATCTTGATCATGCCGGGGCGGTAGCGCTTAAGGTCGAGCTGCTCGAACACCATCCAGTCGGCGCCTTCGCAGTCGACCAGGAAAGCGTCGATATGGGTAATGCCGTTGCGGTCGAGCAGCGTCTGCAAGGTCTCCGACGGCACTTCGATGTCCTTCAGATGCAGCGCGAATTTGTTGAAGTTGGCGTCGGCCTCGCCCCAGGCGTTCTTGCCTGACATCAGATTGGTGTCGGTAACCGATGAGCAGCCGATGAACTCGATCGGCAGCGTGCCGGCCTCGAGCGCGGCGGCATCGAAGGTGTGGACCGTGATCGTGCCCTTGGTTCTGGTCACCGCCACCGGTTCGATGATGAAGCGGTCGGTATCCGGGTAATTGGCGCGAAGCCGCTTCTGATTGTAGGGGATCGGCTCGACCAGCATGGCGCGCGCGCCCGCAATGCGGTGCAGCCAGGGCGTCACGTCGTCGAACAGCGCGCCGTCGCAGGCGCCGACATTGACCATCTGGAACGGCCGGCCGCCGAAACGTGCCCTGAGCGCCGCCTTGGCCAGGAACTTCGTGCCGTGCAGCGCTGGCCCGCGGTCGAGCAGGCCGGTCGGCAGACCGAGCGACAGAAGAACGCGCGCGAAGCTGGATAGCGAGCTCATGACTTGTCTCCGGGAATGACCTGCAGCGCGGCGAGGCGCCCGCCCTGGCTTGCCGCCGTCCACAGCGCCGTCAGCGGCGCGGCCAGCAGCAGGAAGGGCGGCAGGAGATTGGGGAAATAGATGCGGGTGTCGTGGATCGGGAAGACGGCGAATTTCGCCAGCACGCCGAGCACGAGCGCCGCGAGCAGGATGCCGGCGCGGCGGTCCAGCCGGAAGCCAGCGCGCTCGAGCCCGAACCAGCCGGCCAGCGCCAGGACCGAAACACCGACCCAGCTGTTGATGCTGATCGCGCGCACCACCGACGCGGCAAAGGCCTTGAGATAGGCGGCCACCGAGAACGGCGGTTCGAAGCCGTCCATATTGTAGTGCTGCTCGATGCTGGAGAACCAAAGATGCGGCCACCAGCCGGGATGCTGCGCCCAGTGCGAGATGGCGAAATAAGCAATAAAGGATGCCGCGTAGCCTGCCAGTGCCCCCCATGCTCGTTCGCGGAAAGCGACGACTAGCACCGCGAAGATGGCGAGGAAGACGATGTTGTCGGGCCTGGCCATGAAAGCGAGGAAAAGCAGGACCGCCGTCGCCGCCTCGCGCTTGCGCACATAGGCAAAAAGCCCGCCGAGGAACAGCGCCGAACACAAAAGGTCCGGCGTCGAGGCCCGCGCCGCGTCGCCGAAATCGGCCATGATCAGGATCGCGCCAACGACCGGTGCCAGCCCCAGCGCGCGCCCCGCGCACAGCCAGGCGAGCGTGATGGCGCCGAACAGAAGCACCGAGAAGGCCTGCACCAGCCGCATCGCCTCGACCGGCGACACGACATGGCCGAGGGTGGACAGGATTTCGGCATAGAGGAACTTGATCCGGTACATGCCGAGCAGCGAATGGAAGTCGGCGGCGTTCTGCGCCATGTGGCTGCGGAAACCGCCGCCATCGTCCGTCAGCGTCTTGTAATCGCCGGCCGGCACGCCAGCCTTGGCCGCGCTGTAGGCATAGTCATGCAGCGCCTGCGGATCGGGATAGGCGCCTTCCTCGGCGATCGCCAGATAGGGCAGCATGTCCCAATTGGCGTCGGGCATTAACCAGGCGGTCGCGGCGGTGAGCAAGATGTAGAGCGAGAAGCCGATCGCCCCGATCGACGCGGCCCATTTCGCATAGGCTCTCTCGCCCCACGCCAGCCCGGCGCCGGTCAGCCGTTCCAGCGGGTTGGTCGGAGCGGACGGCCTGGTCAGCATGTTCGGCGGCCTCTACTTGCCGACCTGGCTTTTCACGAAATCCTTCACGATCGCCACGATGCCGCGCGACAGAAGGCTGTCGAACGCGTCGACGAAGCGGTCGACATGCTCGGGCCGGCAGATCAGCGGCGGTTCGAGCCGGATGACGTTGCGGTTGTATTCGGTGAAGGCGACGAGCACATCGTAGTCGCGCAGCAAGAGCGAACCGACGAAGCCCGACAGCGAGCCCTTCAGCTTGTCGTCAAGCACGCTCACCACGGGCCGCAGGACCATTGGCAGGGTCTGCGAGAAGTCGTGGAACTCGAGCCCGATCATGAAGCCCTTGCCGCGGACGTCCTTGATGATCTTCGGATATTTTTCCTTCAGCGCCTGCAGCCGCCGCAGAAGGTACTCGCCGGTCGATGCGGCGTTGTCGATCAGGCCTTCGTCATACAGCACGTTGATGCCCTCGATCGCGGTGACGCAGGCCTCGCCCATGCCGCCGAACGTCGCCATGGCATGGATCATCGCCGTCTTCGGCGTGCCATAGGCTTTCATATAAACGTCGCGCCTGGCGATCATCGCGCCGACCGCCGCCTTGCCGGCGCCGAGCGATTTCGCCAGCGCCGTCACGTCCGGCACCACGCCGTAATGCTCGAAGGCGTAGAACCGGCCGGAGCGGCCATAGCCGCACTGCACCTCGTCTGCGACCCACAGCACGCCATATTGGTCGCACAGCGCGCGCAGCTTCTGCCAGTACTCAGTCTTTGCCTGGATGATACCGCCGCCGCCCTGGATAGTTTCCAGCACGATGACACCGATCTCGGGATCGCTCCTGAACAGACGCTCGACGGCGTCGATGTTGGCGAAGGGAACGCGCACGACATTGTCGGCCACCTTGAAGTCCGCGCGGTAGAGCTGGCCGTCGGTAATCGCCAGCACGCCCTTGGTCTTGCCGTGGAAGGAATTCTCGGCATAGACGATTTTCGGCCGCTTCGGGCCCGCGGCGCGCTCGGCAAGCTTGACCGCCGCTTCCATGGCCTCCGAGCCGGACGAGCCCAGGAACACCATGTCGAGATCGCCGGGCGAGCATTTGGCGATGTTGTGCGCAAGTGCCGCCGCGTATTGCGACATGAAGGCGATGGCGATCTCCTGGCGCTTTTCCTCCTGGAATTTCTTGCGGGCCTCCAGGATGCGCGGATGGTTGTGGCCGAAGGCGAGCGAGCCGAAGCCGCCGAAGAAGTCGAGGATCTTGCGGCCGTTCTGGTCGATATAGAACATGCCTTCGGCGCGCTCGATCTTCACCTTGTGGAAGCCGAGCAGCTTCATGAAATGCAGCTGTCCAGGGTTGAGATGCGCCTTGAACAGGTCGGTGATGCGGGCGACGTCCATCGCCTTGGCCTGCTCGACGCTGATCAGCTCGGGCTTGGCGATGGAAGCGGGCGAAAGCGCCGGCGCATCGACCAGCGTGCGCGTGCCTGTCTGTTCCGGCTTGGCGATGACGGTCATCTCGAAATCTCCCCTTCGCGCCCTATTCGGCCGGCACATGTGTCGTGGCGACGGCGTGGCCGTCCTTCTTGGCGCGGTATTCGCTGTAGGCGGCGATCAGCATGTCCTCGTCACGATATTGTGGCACCCAGCCGAGCTGGCGCTCGGCCTTGGACACGTCGAGCACGCATTCCTCGTCGGCGATCAGATACTGCTCCGGATCCATGATCGGCATGTTGAGCAAATCGAGCAGGTCGAGGGTGCGCTTGACCGCCCAGCCGGGCGTCGGCAGCAGGATCGACTTCGAGCCGGCATGGCGGATGAGATCGCCGAGCAATTTTTTGACCGGCGGCGGATTGAGCGAGCCGAGATTATAGGCCTCGTTCGGCACGCCGGCTTTCCAGGCCGCGCGGGCGGCCTCCGCGCAGTCGAACACCGAGATGAACTGATAGGGGTTCCTGCCCGAGCCGATCATCGGCACGGGAAAGTTCCAGTCGATCAGCTTGAACAGCTTTTCCAGGATGCCGAGGCGCCCAGGTCCGATGATCAGCCGCGGCCGGAACAGCGAGATCGCCATGCCGCGCTTGCGCCATTCGGCGGCAAGCTCCTCGGTTTTGAGCTTCGACAGCCCGTACTCGCCGAGCGGCGCCACCGGATGATCCTCGGTCATCGGCAGCACCACCGTGTGGCCGTAGATCATGTCGGTCGTGTAGTGGACCAACTTCGAGGCGCCGGCCTTGTCCATCGCCTGGATGATGTTCTCGGTGCCGTGGAAATTCACCGGGAAGAAGAAATCGTGCCGCTTGGCGCGCACCTGGATCGGCGACAGCATCTTCGCCGAAAGGTTATAGACCATGTCGTCCGCTTTGAGCCCCACCGCAGCGACCGAGGCCGGATCGGTGACATCGCAAGTGATGAAGCGCACCGAGCGGTAATGCGGCAGGTCGCTCTTGACGATGTCGGCGACGACGACGGTCTCGCCGTCGGCGACGAGCTTGGGGGCAAGGTGACGGCCGACGAAGCCGTCGCCGCCGAAAATCACATGTCTCATCGAACAATCTCGCTTGTGCCGATCTTGTCGGGATTGATGGATGCGGTCCGGTCCTCATGCCCGCGGCCACCCATTTCTCGCCCACTCTGCGCGATCAGGATCGTGCCGACGCAGATGCAGGCGATACCGGCGATGCGCCAGCCATTGAGATCCTCGCGGAAGACGAAATAGGCGAAGATCGCCACGGCGACATAAGCGAGGCTGAGGAACGGATAAGCGAAGCTGAGCTCGACTTTGGACAGCACGTAAAGATGCGACGCCATCGAGATGACGAAGGTGCACAGGCCCAGGAACACCCAGGGGCTGAACACGATCTGCAAGAGTTTGACCAGCGGATTGACGCCTTCGAAGGAGATCGGCCCCATCGACATCATGCCTTGCTTCAGCATGAGCTGCGCCGCGGCATTGGTCATGACAGTGAAGAGAATGAAGATTATATATTTCATTGTTGCCACCCCGCCCCTTAGGCGGTCTTATTACAAACCTGCAAATATTTCGTGAAGCCGCGATGTTGTGTTGAGTAAACCATGGCATAATGTTTTGTTTACCATAATTTGCTCGACTTTTATTTATTCCGCGGCTTCGGCTCTCGCTTGTCCGATCTCCAATCTCCTGGCGGTACGCGCCCAGAAGCTCGATATGAAAGCCGGGTCGCGAAGCGCCTCCAGCCGCTGCCATTGCGGGAACGACGCGGCGAATGTCTCAGGCCCCATCCGGGCGTCCTTGTAGGGGTTCACCGCGCCGCCCGCCTCGACCGTGATGCGATCGAGATCGGCGAGCAGCCGCAACGTCCTTTCACCCCGGTTGGGGAAATCGAGCGTCAGCGTATAGCCGGGCCGCGGGAAGGACAGCAGCGCCGGCGAGCGGACATCGCCGAAGCGCTTGAGCACGGTCAGGAACGATCCCTGCCCTGCCCACCGTGCCGTCTCGAGCAGCGCCGGCACGATGCGGCGCGCTTTGGCCTGCGGCACCACGCTTTGGTGCTGGAAAAGCCCGCGTGGCCCGTAGAGCCGATTCCAGTCGCCGACGCCATCGAGCGGAAAGAAGAAGCCCTGATAACCCGCCTGGCGCTGAACCGGAGACTTGCCCTTTTTCCAGCGATAGGCCGCGTTGAAGACCGTGAGGAAGGGCCGGTTGAGGATATTGAACGGCGGCTGCACCGGCACGGAAAACCGGCTGCCGGCGCGCGCCGCCGCATGCGAGCCGTGTTCGGCATGGTTGCCGGTGAACAAAAGGCCGCGTCCGCGACCGTGTCCGCCGGCAAGCTGATCGATCCAGGCGACGGCATATTCGTTGGCCCGGTCGGCAGCCTCGGCAAGATCGAAGAATTCGCCGAGATCGCGAAACCGCATCGCGCTTTCCGTGATGTCGAGCGACGGCACCCGCATCAGCTTGATCGAGGCCGAAAGGATCAAGCCCGTCAGCCCCATGCCGCCGATCGTCGCCCCAAACAGGCGGACATTGTCGGTCGCCGAGCAGCGATAGGTCCGCCCGTCGGACCGAAGCAGTGTCAAGGCCTCGACATGGCAGCCGAAAGTGCCGCGCCGATGATGGTTCTTGCCGTGGACGTCGTTCGCGATCGCGCCGCCCAGCGTCACGAACTGCGTACCTGGAACCACCGCCGGAAAGAAGCCGTAGGGTGCGGCGTAAGCGATGATATCGCAAAGCAGCGTGCCGGCATCGGCTTCGAGCAAACCGGTCTCGGCATTGAAGGAACGGATGCGGTTGAGCGGCCGCATGTCGACCACCATGCCGGCATCGTTCTGGCAGGTGTCGCCATAGGAGCGCCCATTGCCGTAGCCGAGCAGCGATCCGGTCTTCGCCTCGCCGCGCTTCAGCAAGGCGATCGCCTCGTCCGCCGGGATCGCCTTGCGCGCCGGCGGGGTCGCCATTCCGAAGCTGCCGAAGCGCTCGTGCCCCATCACCAGCCCCCAGCGACGAGGAAGACCGCGCCGATGGCGACGACGATCTGGCTGCGCCAATCCCGGATGATGAAGACGACCGGATCGTCATGCATCTCGTCGCGGCGGGCGAGGATCCAGACGCGCATCGTGAGGTAAAGCACGATCGGCGCCAGCGGCCATATCAGCCAGGGATGCGGGTAGAGCTCGCGCACCGCCGGGCTGTCCATATAAAGCGCCAGGACCAGCGCCGAGGAGAAAGCCGACGCCATCCCGGCCTGAGCGACGATCTCCTGGTCCTCCGTGCGGTAGCCGCGGCCGGCGATGCGCTCGCCCGGCGGAATGGCCGTGGTGCGCAGTTCGACGAAGCGCTTCACCAGCGCCAGCGACAGGAAGAAGAAGATCGAGAAAGCAAGCAGCCAGAAGGAGACATCGACGCCGGTGGCGGCCGCGCCGGCCAGCACGCGGATCGTGTAGAGGCCCGCAAGCGTCAGCACGTCGACCAGAAGCATGCGCTTGAACGACAGCGAATAGGCGGTGGTGATAACGATATAGCCGGCAAGCACGCCGAGGAATTCGACGGGAAGGAACAGGCCGGCGGCAATGCCGATCGTAAGCAGCGCGATGATCGCGCCGAGGCCGAACGGAATGGACAACGCGCCGCTGGCGAAAGGCCGGTTGCGCTTTGTCGGATGCTTGCGGTCGAGCGCCAGGTCGAAGAAATCGTTGAGAATATAGATTGCGGATGCCACGGCGCTGAAGGAGACGAACGCCAGCAGGCATTCCCAGATCATGTTCGGATTGAAATATTCGTGCGACAGCACCATCGGCACGGCGATCAGGGCGTTCTTCAGCCACTGATGCATGCGCAGCATCTTGACGTAGGTCCTCAGCGTCGGCTTGGGCGCGGGCATGGCATCGGCTCGATGCGCTGCCTGCCAGCGCCGGGCGCTGCGGTCGGGCGCCACCACGAGCGCGTTGCGCGCGGCGTCGAACACTTTGAGGTCGTGACGGCTGTTGCCGGCATAGTCGAAGCCTGCATCGCCATAGGCGGCGACAAGGGCTGCGCATTTCCTGCCGGAGGTCAAGTTGTGCGGACCGTCGGTCGCCAGCACATGATCGAAAATGCCGAGATGCGCCGCGATCGCCTCCGCGAACCTACGCGGCGTTCCCGTCGCCAGCACGATCTTGCGGCCCTCCCGATGCTCGGAGCGCAACCGGTCGAGCAGATCCTGACGATAGGGCAGCGAGGCCGGGTCGATGTCGACGCGGCTGGCGATCTCCCGTTTGAGTCTGGTCGGTCCACCGGTCAGCCAGAACGGCAGGAGAAAGACATAGAGCGGGTTCTTCTTGAGGAGGATGAACAGGCCTTCCCACAGAAGGTCCGTTGCAATCAGCGTGCCGTCGAGATCGACCGCAAGCGGGATTGCGTTCCTGTCCGACCTCGCGTCCATTGCCCTGCCCCGATCGAGCGCAGGATCCCGAAACTCCGACCTCGGAAGGGGCCTTGCGCCAATTCAACCCACGCCGTGTGCCGGCGTCCTCGGGTCAGATATAGCCGGGGATGACGCAGCGAACGTTAAAACGCCCGGTTGCAGCGCGTAGCCATACCGGTTTTCGGGCATCGTCGTTAAGTGTCGGCTACCGGAAACGATAAAAGGCCGGACATCGGTCCGGCCTTGCCAATCTTGCGCAGCCAATCTGCGGCGACGGTTACTTGATTCGGGCCGACCCGCCCGAAATTTCGACCGTTTCCGAGCCGGTCAGAGCTTCGAGGTCACCATTGGGCAGGGTGACGAAGCAGCCGTTCGGGCAGAACTCCACTGTCTCGCCGGCAGCAAGCGTCAGCTCGCTCTTGGCGCCGCCTTCGGTCACGACCAGGGTCCGCGTCTGAGCGTCCCTGTTGATCGCGCTGGCGGCGAAAGCCGAACCGCCCAGGGCCAGCAAAGCGATGGCGGTAACGACAGACTTCCACATTGCAATTCCGGTGTTTCACACACCGCCTCTGTTCAAATTTGCAAGGCATTCTCGCCCTTTGCATCGAAGCTTATATGAGATGTTACCTGAACCGCAACTGAATGCCGCATTCATGCCACAATCGGTTTGGGATGGCCTCAGCATGCCCATTAGGCCGGCCTCACCCGAATATTGATACACCTCAGCCCGGGTCGGGCTTGCGGCCCCTCCGCTTCATCTTGACGAGCCGCTCCCGCTCGGCCGCGGCTTCCGCTTCCAGCCTCTGGCGCTCGGCGAATTCGGCTTCGATCTTGTCGTCGTCGATCGGCCAGGCTTCGTGCTTCTTGCTCTCGACCACGGCGCGCGGCGTCGATGGTATCTCGATCTGCTCCTCCTCGAAGATATCGAAAATGGCAAAGCGGATATCGTTCTGCACGACGCTGCCGTTCATGATGTCGGCGACGAACACGCGGATCTCGAATTCGAGCGCGGCCGACCCGAAATTGGCGAAAAGGACGAACGGCTCGGGATTCTTCAGCACCATCGGATGGGCGCGCGCAATGTCCGTCAATATGGCATGGACGCGCTTGACGTCGCTGCCATAGGCAACGCCGACCTTGATGTCGATGCGCCCCAGCTTGTTGCGGTGCGTCCAATTGCCGACCGCATTGTTGATGAGATTCGAGTTGGGCAGAATCACGGCCTGGCGCTGGAAGGTCTCGATCTCGGTCGCGCGCACGCTGATCTTCCGCACCGTACCGCTGACGTCGCCCGCGACGATCCAGTCGCCGACCTTGAACGGCCGCTCGGCAAGCAGGATCAGGCCTGAAACGAAATTCGACACGACATTCTGCAGACCGAAACCGATACCCAGCGAAAGCGCGCCGGCGACCAGCGCCAGATTGGAAAGATCGATACCGGCGGCCGAGATACCGACTAACGCGGCGACCGCCACACCGGCATAGCCGACACCGAGCCGGATCGAGTTGCGCACGCCGGCATCGACCTTGCCGCGCGCCATCACCGAGCCGTCCAACCAGCCCTGGAACCAGCGCGTCAGGAAATAGCCGATGACGAAGACGACGATACCGCTGAGGATGCCGAGGAAGGAGATGGTCACCGAACCGATCGTGACGCCGGTCGCAAGCTTGTAGGCCCAGGCCTCGATATCGCCGGGCTGGAAGCCCCACATCAACAGGATCAGCGGCAGGAATATCAGCACGATCATCAGATTGATGGCGATGCTGACGACGAGGCCGAGCTGGTCGAGGGCGGTATCCTCGTAGCTGGAGTTTTCCGAAAGCCATCGCCCAACCGACGTATCGGCGAAACCGCCTTCCTCGCCGATCGCGCGTGCCGACAGGAAGCCGATATAGGCCGTCACCAGCACGGTGCCGGTCACCACGACCTGGAACGAGACGAAAAGCGCCAGGCCGATATAGCCAAGCAGCGCCGCCGCAATGGTGAACAGGCCAAGCGCGATGGCAATGAAGCGAAGCCATGCCGGCCAGGGGCGCCATGAGCCGTCAGCTGCCCTGAACGGCCGCAGCAGTCCCATCAGGATCAGGATGACGCCGACGATGATGGTGGCGACAAAACCCCTGCCGATCGTCAGCGAAAGCGGCGAGCCCATCTTCTCGTTGACGACCGACAGGAAGTAATTGAACCCGAGCACCAGCGCCATGGCGGTCGTCAGTCCGACCAGCCAGCGCGCCGGGCCGGTCGCGACCGGGATCAGGCGCCAGTTGGGCAGGCGCGGCTCGAGCGCAGCGTTGGTCAGCCGGTTGACGCAGAACACCATGCCGATCACCGTCAGCAAGGCATTGAGGAACGTGCCGATATCGCCACGCAGCACGTTGTAATAATTGAAGAAGAAGACGGCCGAGGCGAAGAAGACGCCAAGCGCCAGGGTCGGCAGCAGCGTCGACCAGAAGGCCACCGACAGGCGGCTGAGATAGGAAGGGTCCTCGACGGTGGGGTCGGCCTCGAATATGCGGCCGAACAAGCGCCTGCCGCCTATCAACAGCACCGCCGCCAGCGTCAGCGCCATAAGCGTCGCCGCAAGGATCGCCTGGAACTTGAACCTGATGGCGAAGCTCAGCCACGACGACACCGCCTTGTAGAGGCCCGTGAACTGGTCATGTGCGTCGGAAAAGGCCTGCGGGCTCAGGGCCTCCGTCAGGTCGTAATGCTTGGTGATGACGCTGCGGAAAAGCTCGCTGCGCATGACCGCGATCTTGTCGACCAGCCCGTTGACGCGGATCGACAGGTTTTGCGCGCTGGCGACGATCGCGTTGATCTGAGCCTTTTCCGCGGCGAGCGCGCCGCGCTCGTTGCTGACGATCACCGGCTCGGCGGGTTGTCCCTGCGCCGGCGGCGGGCCCAGAACCTCGACGCGATTGTTGATCTCGGTGAGGCGTTGCCTGAATACCAGCGCGCTGTTCAGCGCCGCGCGCGAAATGTCCTCCAGCTGCAACCGGATGTCGACCAGCCCTGCATCGTCCTGGTCGGGTTCGCTCAGTTTCTTCTCCAGGCCATCGGTCTTGGCCGTCAGATCCTGGATGACTTTTGTCTGGTCGGCGATGAGCTGCGACGACCCCTGGCCGATCGCCTGCGCCGATGCCTCGAGCGCCGGCTGCCCGAAGACGGCGACGATAACGACCAGGATCAGGCGTAGCAGGCGGAAGAACATCACTTGGCTGGCGACTCGCGGCCGAAAAATCCCCGAAATTTCCGCCTTTGATAAAGACCGGCATATCGGGCGGCAAGCCGTCCCGATCGCATCGATGAGAGTCGGCCTGGCGAAAAGCGATGGCGTAATCTTGGCTTTGCGCCTCCCGCCTGCTCTATAGTCTGCCGCCTCGCATCATAAGGACGATAGGAAGAATGGCGGAATATTCAGCCTTTTCGCTGCTCAAGAACGCGCTGACCGGCAATAAGGATTGGAAGCCCGCCTGGCGCAAGCCGGACCCCAAGGCGTCCTATGACGTGATCGTCATTGGCGGAGGCGGCCATGGTCTTTCGACCGCCTATTACCTTGCCAAGGAGCACGGCATCACCAATGTCGCCGTGCTGGAAAAGGGCTGGCTGGGCTCCGGCAATGTCGGCCGCAACACCACGGCGGTTCGCTCCAACTATCTCTTGCCGCAGAACACCCGCTTCTACGAACATTCGATGAAGCTGTGGGAGAACCTGTCGCACGATCTCAACTACAACGTCATGTTCTCGCAGCGCGGCTGCTTGAACCTCGCCCACACGCCCGCCCAGCTCGACGATTATGCCAGGCGCGGCAACGCCATGCGCCATCTCGGTGTCGATGCGGAACTGTGGGGTGTCGACCGGATCAAGCGGCTTGTGCCGGCGCTGGACGTCTCGGGGTCGGCGCGCTTCCCCGTCCTTGGCGGGCTGATGCAGCCGCGCGCCGGCACGGCCCGGCACGATGCGGTCGCCTGGGGCTATGCGCGCGGCGCCGACCGGCGCGGCGTCGACATCATCGAGAATTGCGAGGTGACCGGCTTCCTGCGCGACGGCGACCGCATCACCGGCGTTACGACGACGCGCGGTGAGATCCGCGCCAGGAAGGTCGCGCTTGCGGTTGCCGGCAGCACCGGCCACGTCATGCAGCTTGCCGGCATTTCGCATATGCCGATCGAGAGCCATGTGCTGCAGGCCTTCGTCTCGGAATCGCTAAAGCCCATCGTCGACACCGTTCTCACTTTCGGCATGGGCCATTTCTACATCTCTCAGTCCGACAAGGGCGGCCTCGTCTATGGCGGCGACCTCGACGGCTACAACAGCTACGCCCAGCGCGGCAGCTTGCCGATCGTCGATGAGGTGATGAGCGAGATGATGGCGCTGTTCCCCGGCCTGGCCCGGGTGCGCATGCTGCGCTCCTGGGGCGGGCTGTGCGACATGACGATGGACGGCTCGCCGATCATCACCACCGGGCCGCTCCCGGGCATGTATCTCAATTGCGGCTGGTGCTATGGCGGCTTCAAGGCGACGCCCGCCTCCGGCTGGTGCTTTGCCTACACCATCGCCAAGGACGAACCGCACGAGTTCAACGCGCCCTTCACGCTCGACCGCTTCTATCGCGGCTTGATCATCGACGACAAAGGCCAGGGCGCGAACCCGCGGCTGCATTAGACCATGATCCCAAAAAATCGGACGCCGGTTTTGGAAAGATCATGGTCAAACAAGAAGATAAATAAGAATGCTAATCACCTGTCCCTATTGCGGCCCGCGCGACGTCATCGAATTCACCTATCAGGGCGACGGCAACCGTGAGCGGCCGCAGCCGGCCTCGCAAAATCTCGACGCCTGGAACGCCTATGTCTACGATCGGCTGAACCCGGCCGGCGACCATAACGAGATCTGGCAGCACTCCGGCGGTTGCCGCGCGCATCTGAGGGTCGTTCGCAATACCGTCACGCATGAAATCCTGAGCACCTCCTTCGCCCGTGGCGGCCACAAGACGGAGAGCCGCCCGTGAGCCCGCGCCGCGCCGAAACCGGCGGCCGGATCGACCGGCTGCGCACCATCCGCTTCACCTTCGACGGCGCGCCTTACAGCGGCCATGCCGGCGACACGCTGGCCTCGGCGCTGCTCGCCAACGGCGTGACGCTGTTCGGCCGTTCCTTCAAATATCACCGTCCGCGCGGCCTGCTTGCCGCCGGCGTCGAGGAGCCGAACGCGCTGGTGACGGTGCTGCGCGGCGAGGTGCGCGAGCCCAACATTCCAGCCACCATGGTCGAGATCTATGACGGGCTAGTCGCCGTCAGCCAGAACCGCACGCCTTCGCTCGCCTGGGACATCGGCGCGCTCAACCAGCTCGGCGGCAAGCTCCTGTCGGCCGGCTTTTACTACAAGACCTTCATGGGTCCGGTGATCGGCCCGCTGAAGGGCACGCGCTTCTGGATGTTCTGCGAGCATTTCATCCGCCGTGCCGCCGGCCTCGGCAAGGCGGGTGTCGCCGCCGATACCTCGCGCTACGAACGCATGAACGCATTTTGCGACGTACTGGTCGTCGGCTCAGGTCCGGCCGGCCTGATGGCGGCGAAGGCCGCAGCCGATCAGGGCGCCCGCGTCATTCTTGCCGACCTCGAAGCCCACTTCGGCGGCTCCGCCAACTGGTCGGGCGAAACCATCGACGGCATGTCTGCCGCCGACTGGGCCCAGCGCATGGTTGCGCAACTCGGAGGCAACGACAATGTGCGGCTTCTGCCGCGCACGACGGTGTGGGGCTATTACGACGGCAACACGCTTGCCGCGCTGGAACGGGTGACCGACCATAAGGAAGTGGCCGCCAAGGGCGAGCCGCGCCAGCGTTATTGGGCGATCCGCGCAGGCACAGTGGTTCTCGCCACTGGCTCTTTCGAACGGCCGCTGGTGTTCCCCGGCAACGACCGGCCCGGCGTCATGCTGGCGCATGCGGCACAGCGATACGCAGTTGAATATGGCGTGCTGCCTGGGCAGCGCATCGCGCTCTTCACCAACAATGACAGCGCCTACCGCTCCGCCGCCGCCTTGAAGAAGGCCGGCGCCGCGGTCGTCGCCATCATCGATGTCCGCGGCGACATCTCGAACGAGATGCGCCGGCTGGCGAGCGATGCGGAGGCCGAGCTGCTTGCCGGCCACGCGGTGATTGCGACCGAAGGCGGCAAGGCTCTCACCGGCCTCAAGGTACAGCGCTTGGACGCCATGAGCGGCTCGCTGAGCGGCGACGAACGCAGCATCCATGCCGACAGCCTTTTGATGTCGGGCGGCTGGTCGCCGACCATCCATCTCGCCAGCCAGGCAGGCGCCAAGGCGGAATGGGACCCGGCCAGGCAAGCCTTCCTGCCGCCGAAGCCGACGCAGCGCTGGATCGGTGCCGGCGCCTTCACCGGCAGTTTTTCGACCGCCGAAGCGATCGCGGAAGGCCGCGCGGCCGGTCTCCAGGCGGCCGGCGGTGCGGCTTCATCCGCTCCCCTGCCCGTCGTCGAGGCGGTGCCCGGCGATCCCGATCCGGCGCCGGTCTTCGAGATCAAGGCCAAGGGCAAGAGCTTCGTCGATTTCCAGCACGACGTGACCGCCGAGGACGTGCGGCTGGCGCACCGCGAAGGCTTCGTCTCGGTCGAGCATCTGAAGCGCTACACCACGCTCGGCATGGCGACGGACCAAGGCAAGAACTCCAATGTGCCGGGCCTTGCCATCATGGCCGAGGCGCTCGGCAAGCCGATCCCCGAAGTCGGCACGACGCGCTTCCGCCCGCCCTACACGGCTGTGTCGATCGGCTCGCTCGCCGCGGAACGCTTTGGCGATTTGAAACCCGAGCGGCTGACGCCGATGCATGACTGGCACATCGCCAATGGCGCGACCATGTATTCGGCCGGCCTCTGGTTCCGTCCGATGATCTATGGCCTTGCCGGCGAGACGGTCGAGCAGGCCTATGTCCGCGAAGCGAAGGCCACGCGCGAAAGCGCCGGCATTGTCGACGTCTCGACACTTGGCAAGATCGCGGTGCAGGGACCGGACGCGGCCGAGTTCCTCGACCGCGTTTACACCAACATGTTTTCCACTCTTGCCGTCGGCAAGGCCCGCTACGGCCTGATGCTGCGCGAGGATGGGCTCGCCTTCGACGACGGCACCACCTGGCGGCTTGGCGAGCAGGAATTCCTGATGACGACCACCACCGCCAATGCCGGCAAGGTGATGCAGCATTTGGAATATTTCCTCGACGTCATCTGGCCGGAGCTGAAGGTCACCGTCACCTCCGTCACAGACGAATGGGCGGGTGCCGCGATCGGCGGACCGAACGCGCGCGCCATTCTTGCATCTTGCGTCACCGGCACTGCCGTCGACAATGCCGCTCTGCCCTTCATGGGCATCGTCCACGGCCGGATCGCCGGCGTCCCGGTGATGATCTGCCGCCTATCCTTCTCCGGCGAAATGGCGTTCGAGGTCTATTCCGGCGCCGGCTACGGCAATCATGTCTGGGAGGCACTGATCGAGGCCGGCAAGCCTTTCGGCCTTGTCCCTTATGGACTCGAGGCGCTGGGTACGATGCGCATAGAAAAGGGCCATGTCACCGGCGCCGAGATCGACGGTCGCACCACGGCCCGCGATCTCCATCTCGACTGGATGTTGTCGAAGAAGAAGCCTTTCATCGGCTCGGCCATGATGGACCGGGAAGGCCTTATCGCCCCCGACCGGCTCGAGCTGGTCGGGCTGATCGCCCTCGACAACCGGCCGCTCAACGGCGGCGGTCATATCGTCGAGGAACTGGACGAGGCCAATCCGCACGACTCTCTCGGCCACATCACCGCCTGCTGCTATTCACCGGCGCTCGGCAAGTATATTGCCCTGGCCTTGGTCAAGGGCGGGAAGGCGCGTCACGGGACCCGCGCCTTCGTCTCCGACCCGCTGCGCAACCGGTTCGGGCCGGTCGAGATCGTCTCCAACCATTTCTATGATCCGGACGGGAGCCGCATGCATGGCTGAGCAGCATTTGCCCGAACGCCAATCGCCGCTCGAGCCGGAGTATCATCCGGGTTCGCACGGCAATTTCGAACATGGCGTCGATGTCATCCTATCCGAGACGCGGCCGGGCTCGATCCTGCAGCTCGCCGCCTGGCCGGGTGAAGAGAAGCGGCTGATCGAAATTATCCGCAATGTCACCGGTCTCGCCCTGCCCGATGGCGCCGGTGGCGGCGTGAGCAGCGGCGCCCGCGCCGCCTTCGGTTTCGCGCCGGGAAAATTCACCGTGGTCGACGAAGCGGAAGGGTTTACTCAAGCCTTCGCCGGCGCCATCACGCCGGCCATCGGCACGCTGACCGATCTCTCGCATGGCCGCACCGCGATCCGCATCGCCGGCCCGAAGGCCGAATGGGTGATGGCGAAGTTCTTTGCCCTCGACTTCGCCTTGCCCGCCTTTCCGCTCGGGGCCGGCCGTTCGACGAATCATCACGACATCTTCGCCCAGATCCAGCGCAGCGGCGCCGACCAGTTCGACATCTACGTCTTCCGCTCTTTCGCGCGCTCGTTCTGGAAGGCCTTGTGCCACGCCAGCGAGGAAGTCGGTTACGAAGTGCAATAGCTCGGCGTTGCAGGCAGGAATTGGTCCAGGCGATTGTCTGGTCCTATTGACGGCTACAACTGCTGCTTGAGGATTGGGCCAGCAGGCGCGATAGATCAAGAATCACGCGCGTTTGCCAGGACAAACGCCGCTCAGGCAACCAGTTCGACCATACCCTTCCATGACTGTTGAGACTTCGGCGACGGCCACGACCCGCTTTGCTCCGGCGGAGGGTCCGTCGATGCTGTTGCCGGCAACCGTCGCTTGCGGCGTGTTCATGACGAGCCTCGACCAGAACGTCGTGGTCACCGCGCTCCCCGGCATCGGCGAGAGCCTCGACCGCCCGCCAAGCCAGCTTGGCCTTTTGATCACCGTCTATGTCGCGAGCCTCATCGTCACCATGCCGCTCGGCGGCTGGCTGGCCGACCGCTTCGGCCTGCGGAACGTCTATTGCTTCGCCCTGCTCGTCTTCGCCAGCGCCTCGGCCTTGTGCGGCCTTTCGGAAAACATATGGATGCTGGTCGGCTCGCGCGCCTTGCAGGGCTGCGGCGGCGCGCTGATGGGCACGCTTGGCCAAGTCGTGATCCTGTCGAGCTTCCCGCGCGACCGCACGCTGAAGATCAACATGTATATTTCGCTGGCCGGCCAGTCCGGGCCGCTGGTCGGACCGCTCGTCGGCGGCGCGCTGACCACCTACGTCTCCTGGCGCTGGATTTTCTACATCAACATCCCGATCGCGCTGACTGCCGCGCTTCTGGCTGCCTCCCTGTTTCCAACGACCACCAAGCCGGTGCGCACGCCATTCGATTTTCCGGGCTTCCTGCTCGTCGGCAGCGGCATGGGCCTGCTGGTCTTCGGCATGGACGCGCTTGCCGCCAAGGATGCCGCGAGCAGCCTGATCGGCATCGAGCTCGGCCTGGCGATCGTCATCCTGACGGTTGCCGCCTTCTACTGCCTCCGCGCCCGCAACCCGCTGCTCGATCTAAACCTGCTGCGCATCCGAACTTTCCGCATCTCCTTCCTCACCGGCGGCGCCCTCGACACGATCGGCCTGAGCTCGGTGGTGTTCCTATTGCCGCTGATGTTCCAGCTCGGCTTCGGTATGAGCGCGGTCCAGGCGGGATCGCTGACTTTCGTCGCCGCGATCGGGTCATTGCTGATGCGCTTCTTCATGCCGCGCCTGTTGAACCGCTTCGGCTTCAAGCGCGTGCTGGTCACCAACACGCCGATCGTCGCCTTGCTGGTCGCCGGCTTCGCCCTGATGCAGGAAAGCCTGCCGGCCTGGATCGTTTTGGCCTACATCTTCACCTTCGGCGTCTTCCGCTCGGTGCAATGGGCCTCGACCGGCAATCTCTCCTATTCGGACATCGCGCCGGAGCAGCTCGCCCGCTTCAGCGCGCTCTATTACATCCTGTGGCAGCTTGCGGTGGCGATCAGCGTCGGCCTCGCGTCGGCGCTCCTGTCGCTGCTTGGCGCCGGCGGCAAGGCCAGCGTCAACGACTATCGTATCCTGTTCGTCATCGAAGGCCTGATCACGCTTTGCGCGCTATTGGCCTATCTGAGGCTCACGCCGCAGGACGGCGCGCATGTCAGCGGCCATGGCGCGCATCTGAGCACGGACTGACAGGCCGGACTGCGACCCGCGACGCTATTCCGCGAAGGTCACCCAATCCTCGAGCGGCGCGCGGTCGGTGCGGAACTCGTTTTCTGGCTTTGATGTGTCCTCGTAGCCGAGCGCCATGCCGCAGACGACGATCTCCTCGTCGGGAATGTTGAGCACCGGCCTGATCTGCCGGTGATAGGGCGCGAAGGCCGCCTGAGGGCAGGTATGCAGTCCCCTGCCCCGCGCCGCGACCATGATGTTCTGCAGAAACATGCCGTAGTCGATCCAGGAACCCTGGTTCAGCCGCCGGTCGATCGTGAAGATCATGCCGACCGGCGCGTCGAAGAAGATGAAATTACGATCGTGCTGCGCCCGCATCTTGTCGACCTCGCGCCGGCCGATGCCCAGCGCGCCGTAGAGCCCGAAGCCGTTGGCGCGGCGACGCGTGAGATAAGGTTCGAAGAACTGATCGGGATAGTAGCGGTACTCGTCCCACTCGGCCTTTTCGGCGCGAATGCCGGAATTGAGGATTGCGTCGCTGATGCGCTGCTTGACCTCGCCCTTGGTCACATAGACGCGCCAGGGCTGCATGTTGGTGCCGGACGGCGCGCGCGCGGCTACCGCCAGGATCGCGCGGATCGTCTCGTCGTCGACCATGTCGGGCAGGAAAGCGCGCACCGATCGGCGCGAGGTGATCGCCTCGTCGACGATCGCCGCTTCCGATGCGATCCGGACGTTCTTCTCAAGCATGGGCCGTCCCTTTGCGCATGGCCGGAAACCCGCAACCACGGTTTTCCTGACGACCATCCGCAGACTCTAAGCTAAACTGGTCCCCGACCGGGCGCCCCACTCGCCGCTCGTGCGCGAGCCTTTGCATCAACGGCCGAAATCGCGCAAGCAAATCTTGTGGCCTATGAAAATACCCTTGATTTTTTCATGATTTTACCGTCTCATGAAATTTATCAAGGTTTTTTCACGAGCACTCTTTGACCACGACCGCGACCAAATCGCAGCACGAGAATGGCGACCGGCTGCTGGCCGGCGACATCCGCGCGCTGCGCAAGGCGCGCGGCCTCACGCTCGCTGAAATAGCGCTCAAGTTAGGCCGTTCGGTCGGCTGGGTCAGCCAGGTCGAGCGTGGTCTTTCCATCCCCTCACTCGGCGACCTTAGGGCATTCGCCGACCTCTTCGATGTTCCGATCAGCCTGTTCTTCAGTCATGATGTGCCTGTCGAACAGGAGCGTGGCGTGATCGTGCGCGCCGGAAGCCGCCGTTCGCTTGGCACAAGTGAATCCGGCCTGGTGGAGGAGCTTCTGTCGCCCGACCTCGGCGGTAGCTTCGAGATGCTGCGCTCGGTCTTCGCGCCGGGCGCGAAACTGACGACGGAAGCGCGCCGTCCGACGGAAGAAGCGGGCTATGTCGCGTCGGGCACGTTCGAGATCGAGATCGACGGCGTCTGGCATCGTCTCGGTGAAGGCGACTCGTTCCGCTTCGAAGGCAAGCCGTTCCGCTGGCGCAATCCGGGCACCGAGCCGGCGGTCGTCATTTGGGTGGTTTCACCGCCCGTCTATTGATCAATGCATGTCGCCCAAAAGTGCGGAGCGGTTTTGGGATAACGACATGCATCAAAAAGAAGAATCGAAGCGCGAGGCGCTTAGGCTTGGAGGAAGAACATGGCGGATTTGCCGACCACGGCACGCGTGGTGATCATCGGAGGCGGTGTCGTCGGCTGCTCATCGCTCTATCATCTCTGCAAGGCTGGCTGGACCGACTGCGTGCTTCTGGAAAAAAACGAGCTGACCTCCGGCTCGACCTGGCATGCCGCCGGCAACGTGCCGACCTTCTCCTCGTCATGGTCGCTGATGAACATGCAGCGCTACTCGACCGAGCTTTACCGGGGGCTCGCCGAAGCGGTCGACTATCCGATGAACTACCATGTCACCGGCTCGCTCCGGCTCGCCCATACGAAGGAGCGCATGCAGGAATTCCAGCGCGCCAAGGGCATGGGCCGCTACCAGGGCATGGATATCGACGTCGTCGGCCTCGACGAGATCAAGCGCCGCTACCCTTTCATCGAGACGCATGAGCTGAAGGGCGCGCTCTATGATCCGAGCGACGGCGACATCGATCCGGCGCAGCTGACGCAGGCGCTCGCCAAGGGCGCGCGGGACATGGGCGCGAAAATCATCCGCTTCTGCCCGGTCACCGGCGTTCGTCGCGAGAACGACGAATGGGTGATCTCCACCTCACAGGGTGAGATCCGCTGCGAAATCGTCATCAACGCGGCCGGCTACCGCGCCGCCGAGGTTGGAAAAATGTTCGGCCGCGACGTGCCGATGATGGTGATGAGCCATCAGTACATATTGTTCGAGGAGATCCCCGAGCTCGCCGCCTGGACGAAGGAGCAGGGCCATAAGCTGCCGCTGCTGCGCGACGTCGACACGTCCTATTACCTGCGCCAGGAAAAGAACGGCATGAATCTCGGTCCCTATGAGCGCAATTGCCGCGCGCATTGGGCGACCCACAACGATCCGATGCCGGAGGATTTTTCCTTCCAGCTTTTCCCGGACGACCTCGACCGTCTCGAGCACTACCTCGCCGACGCCGTCGCCCGCGTGCCGATCCTCGGCACCGCCGGCCTCTCCAAGGTGATCAACGGACCGATCCCCTACGCTCCGGACGGCAACCCGTTGATCGGGCCGATGCCCGGCGTACCGAACGCCTTCGAAGCCTGCGTCTTCACCTTCGGCATCGCGCAAGGGGGCGGCGCCGGCAAGGTGCTGGCCGAATGGGTCACCGAGGGCCAGACCGAATGGGACATGTGGTCCTGCGATCCGCGCCGTTTCACCAGCTTTGCCTCGGCGCCCGATTATTGCGTCGCCAAGGGCATGGAGATCTACGGCAACGAATACGCCATCCAGTTCCCGCGCCATGCCTGGCCGGAGGGGCGCAACCGCAAGCTGTCGCCGCTGCACGAGCGCATCAAGGCGCTGGGCGGCCAGTTCGACGCCTATAATGGCTGGGAGCGCGCCACCTGGTATGCGAAACCCGGCGACGACACGTCCGAGGAGTCCACCCTCACTTTCCGCCGCGACGGACCCTGGCAGCAGCGTGTGCGCGAGGAATGCCTTGCCGTGCGCGACGCCGCCGGCATCCTCGACCTGCCCGGCTTCTCGCGCTTCAACCTCGAAGGCCCTGGCGCCGCCGACTGGCTGGCGTTGCAGGTCACCGGCCTTGTGCCGAAACCCGGCCGCATCGGCCTGGTCTATTTCGCCGACGAGAAGGGCCGCATCGTCACCGAAATGTCGGTCGTGCGCCACGGCGAAGACCAGATGACCTTGATCACCGCCGCGGTGGCGCAATGGCACGATTTCGAATGGCTGAAGTCGCGCATGCCGACCGACGCTGCCTTTACGCTGACCGACCGGACGGAGGAGTACTCGACGCAGATCCTCGCCGGCCCTAACTCGCGCCAAATCCTAGCGGAAGTTTGCAACGCCGATCTGACGCTGCCTTGGCTGACGCATCAGGAAACGACGATCGCCGGACGCTGGGCAAAGCTGGTGCGCGTCTCCTTCGCCGGAGAGCTCGGCTGGGAAATCCACACCAAGGTTGCCGATACGCCGGCGGTCTTCGACGCTGTCTGGGCCGCCGGCCAGAAGCATGGGCTAAAACCCTTCGGCATGTATGCGCTGGATTCGCTGCGCCTGGAAAAAGGCTACCGCGCCTGGAAGGGCGACCTCTCGACCGACTATTCGATCCTGCAGGGCGGGCTGGAGCGCTTCGTCAAATGGGACAAGCCGGACTTCCGCGGCAAGGCGGCTTTGCTCAATGAGCAGCAGCAGGGCGTGAAGAAGCGCTTCGTCACTTTGGTCGTCGAAAACCCCGGCGAGTGCGATGCGCCCTATATGTCGACGCTCTGGCATGACGGCAGGATCGTCGGCGAGACGACCTCGGGCGGCTGGGGCCACCGCGTCGGCAAGTCGATCGCGCTCGGCATGCTGCGCGCCGATCTTACGGAGCCGGGCACGGCGGTCGAGGTCGAGATTTTCGGCGATCGCTTCAAAGCTATCGTCCAGAAGGACGAACCGTTGTGGGACCCGAAGAACGAAAGGTTGAGGGCATGAGCTGCGTCATCCTCACCGATGGCGGCATGGGCCAGGAACTGGTCCGGCGCAGCAAGTCCGAGCCGACTCCGCTTTGGTCGGCCAGAGTGCTGATCGACGAGCCGGACCTGGTGCGCGACCTGCATGCCGAGTTCATCCGCGCCGGCGCCCGCGTCATAACCATCAACACTTATTCGGCAACGCCGGAGCGCTTGGCGCGCGAGGGCGCCGAAGATCTGTTCAAGCCATTGCAGAAGCGCGGCATCGAGCTGGCGAGGCAGGCCCGCGACGAGGCTGGCGACACCGCCATTGCCGGTTGCCTCTCGCCTCTTTTCGGCAGCTACGCGCCGGCGCTGACCATCTCTTTTGAGGAGACGCTCGGCATCTATCGCAGTATCGTCGCCGAGCAGGCCGAAGGCGTCGATTTGTTCCTGTGCGAGACCATGGCTTCCGCCGAGGAGGCGCGCGCGGCCGTCACTGCGGCATCCGAGAGCGGCAAGCCGGTCTGGGTGTCCTGGACTCTCGCCGACCATGGCGCGCCGCGCCTGCGCAGCGGCGAGAGTATTGCGGCCGCAGCTAGCGCCCTCGGCGATCTGCCGGTGGCGGCACGGCTGCTCAACTGCTGCCGGCCCGAAGCCATCGCCGCCGCATTGCCGGAACTCATGGCTCTTGGCGGTCCGGTCGGCGCGTATGCCAACGGCTTCACCTCGGTCGAGGCGCTCAAGCATGGGGGCACGGTCGACGTGCTGCACGCGCGCCATGATCTCGATCCGCAGGCCTATGCCGACCAGGCCATCGGCTGGGTCGAAGCCGGCGCAAAGATCGTCGGCGGCTGCTGCGAGGTCGGCCCCGCCCATATCGCCGCCCTGCGTGACCGGCTCGCGCAGGCCGGCCACCAGATCTCGGGAGTTTCCTGATGCCAAAGCCATCAAAGCGCATTACCGCCATCGTGCCTTCCGGCAAGGATGGCTGGGAAGTTCATTTCGCCGCCTGGACCCGCAAGCAGGCCGGCGAAGACATCATCGTGCTCTCGGTCGGCGACCACGATTTTGACACGCCCTCGGAAACGATCGAGGCCTGCGTGACGGCCGTGCGCGAGAGTAATCATCACTACACGCCACTTCCCGGCCTGCCGCGCCTGCGCAAGGCGATGGCGGCGGCCTCCACCGCCTGCAGCGGCATCCTGACGGAACCCGACGAGGTCATCGCTACGGCCGGTGGCCAGGGCGCGCTCTATGCCGCCGTGCAGGGGGTGCTCGACCCGGGCGACCACGCCATTGTCGTCGCGCCTTACTATGCCACCTACCCCAACACCTTCAGCGCCGCCGGCGCCAGCTTCACCGTGGTCGAGACGCCGGCCGAGGATGGGTTTCAACCCCGCGCGGACATGATCCGCGCCGCGCTCAAACCCAACACCCGCGCCATCCTGATCAACACGCCGAACAACCCGACAGGCGCCGTCTATTCGCGCGAACGGCTCGAAGAGCTGGCCGAGATCTGCAAGGAGCACGATCTTTGGCTGCTGTCGGACGAGGTCTACTGGACACTCGGCGGTGGCGAGCATATCTCGCCGCGTTCGCTGCCCGGCATGGCCGAGCGCACGCTGGTCATCAACTCCATGTCGAAAAGCCATGGCATGACCGGTTGGCGCATGGGCTGGCTGACCGGGCCGAAGGCGATGATCGCGCTGATGATCGACCTCAATCTGGTCACGACCTACGGCCTGCCGGCCTTCATCTCGATCGCCTGCGCCGAGGCGCTGGAGAACCACTATGGCGTGAAGGACATCGCCGAGCGGTACGCAGCACGACGCACTGTCTTCCTCGATGCCATACGTGGCGCGAACGAACTCACCGTGCGCGGCTCCGAAGGCGGCATGTATGTCATGCTCGACATCTCCGCAGTCGAGCCCGATGACGAGAAGTTCGCCTGGGCGCTGCTCGACAAGGAGAAGGTCGGCGTCATGCCCGGATCGAGCTTCGGCGAGGCCGCCGCCGGGCATATCCGCATCAGTCTCTGCCAGCCCGAACCCATCCTCAAGGAAGCAGCGCTTCGCGTGCGCCGCTTCGCTTCCAACTATCGCCGCGAGGCCGCATGACCAGGACTGTTCCGACAAAAGCCCGCGCCGTCATCATCGGCGGCGGCGTCTCCGGCTGCTCGGTCGCCTATCACCTGGCCAAGCTCGGCTGGACCGACATCGTGCTGCTCGAGCGCAAGCAGCTCACCTCAGGCACCACTTGGCACGCGGCCGGCCTGATCGGCCAGCTGCGCGGCTCGCAGAACATGACGCGCCTGGCGAAATACTCGGCCGATCTCTACGTCAAGCTCGAAGCCGAGACCGATGTCGGCACAGGCATGCGCCAGGTCGGCTCGATCACCGTCGCGCTGACCGAGGAGCGCAAGCACGAGATCTACCGGCAGGCTTCGCTCGCGCGCGCCTTCGATGTCGATGTGCGCGAGATTTCGCCGCGCGAGGTCAAGGAGATGTATCCGCATCTCAATGTGTCGGATGTGGTCGGCGCCGTGCATCTGCCGCTCGACGGCCAGTGCGACCCGGCCAACATCGCGATGGCCCTGGCCAAGGGCGCGCGCCAGCGCGGCGCGACAATCATCGAGAACGTCAAGGTCACCAAGGTCCACACGAAGAACGGCCGCGTTTGCGGCGTCTCATGGGCGCAGGGCGAGGAGCAAGGCACGATCGAGACCGACATCGTCGTCAACTGCGCCGGCATGTGGGCGCGCGAGCTTGGGCGGCAGAACGGGGTGACCATCCCGCTGCATGCCTGCGAGCATTTCTATCTCGTCACCGAACCGATCCCCGGCCTCTCCCGCCTCCCGGTGCTGCGCGTGCCGGACGAGTGCGCCTATTACAAGGAAGACGCCGGCAAGATGATGCTCGGCGCCTTCGAGCCGGTGGCGAAGCCTTGGGGCATGGACGGCATCCGCGAGGATTTCTGCTTCGACCAGTTGCCTGAGGACATGGAGCATTTCGAACCGATCCTCGAGATGGGCGTCAACCGCATGCCGATGCTGGGCACCGCCGGCATCCACACCTTCTTCAACGGCCCCGAGAGCTTTACGCCCGACGACCGCTATTATCTCGGCGAAGCGCCGGAGCTTTCCGGCTACTGGATGGCGACCGGCTACAACTCGATCGGCATCGTTTCTTCGGGCGGTGCCGGCATGGCGCTGGCGCAATGGATCAACGACGGCGAGGCGCCCTTCGACCTGTGGGAGGTCGACATCCGCCGCGCCCAGCCTTTCCAGAAGAACCGCCGCTATCTGAAGGAGCGTGTCTCGGAAACGCTCGGCCTGCTCTATGCCGATCATTTCCCCTATCGCCAGATGGCGACCTCGCGCGGTGTGCGCCGCTCGCCCTTGCACGAGCATCTGAAAGCGCGCGGCGCCGTCTTCGGCGAGGTGGCGGGCTGGGAGCGCGCTAACTGGTTCGCGCGCGAAGGCCAGGAGCGCGAATACCGCTATTCGTGGAAGCGGCAGAACTGGTTCGACAACCAGCACGACGAGCACCTCGCAGTGCGCAACGGCGTCGGCCTGTTCGACATGACGACTTTCGGCAAGATCCGCGTCGAGGGCCGCGATGCCTGCGCGTTTCTGCAAAGACTCTGCGCCAACGACGTGGATGTCGCTCCGGGCAAGATCGTCTATACGCAGATGCTCAACGCCAAGGGCGGCATCGAGAGCGACCTCACCGTGACGCGGCTGTCGGAAACGGCCTATTTCCTCGTCGTGCCGGGCGCTACGCTGCAGCGCGACCTTGCCTGGCTGCGCAAGCATGTCGCCGACGAGTTCGTCGTCATCACCGACGTGACGGCGGCCGAGGCTGTCATCTGCCTGATGGGACCGGATTCGCGAAAGCTGATCCAGAAGGTCAGCCCGAACGATTTTTCCAACGAGGCCAATCCGTTCGGCACCTTCCAGGAGATCGAGATTGGCATGGGTCTAGCTCGCGCCCATCGCGTCACCTATGTCGGCGAGCTGGGCTGGGAGCTCTATGTCTCGACCGAGCAGGCCGCCCATGTCTTCGAGGCGATCGCTGAAGCCGGCGCCGATGTCGGCCTGAAGCTCTGCGGCCTGCATACGCTCGATTCCTGCCGCATTGAAAAAGCCTTTCGCCATTTCGGCCATGACATCACCGATGAGGACAATGTGCTGGAGGCGGGCTTGGGCTTTGCCGTCAAGACGAGCAAAGCCCGCTTCATCGGCCGCGACGCGGTGCTGAGGAAAAAGGAAGCCGGCCTGTCACGCCGTCTGCTGCAATTCCGCCTGAAGGACCCGCAGCCTCTTCTCTTCCACAACGAGGCGATCCTGCGCGACGGCAAGATCGTCGGGCCGATCACATCCGGCAATTACGGCCACCATCTCGGCGGCGCGATCGGGCTCGGCTATGTGCCTTGCCAGGGCGAGAGCGAGGCGGATGTGCTTGGCTCGTTCTACGAGGTGGAAATCGCCGGCGAGCGTTTTGCCGCGGAAGCATCGCTGAAGCCGATGTATGACCCGAAGGCGGAACGGGTGAAGATGTAGCGCCGGTCCCCTTCAATGGGGAGAAGGTGCCCGAAGGGCGGATGAGGGGCGCCAGACTCTTGTAAGTTCGCGCTGCCCCTCATCTGGCTGCCGCCATCTTCTCCCCGTAGAACGGGGAGAAGAAAGCTAACCTCAAAATCGCTCCAACCTCGCCCTCACCTTCGCCAAAAACGCCGTCCTGCTCTTCGGTGTCGACGAATCCATCCGATAATGCGCCAGGAAGAACGTCTTGCAGCGCGTGGCGCACAGCGCCCGCATGCCGCGCAGGATCGTCTTGCGGCCCGGCTGGCCGACGACGACGCTCCACCAGGTCGGCGCGCCGCAGGTGGTGATGACGCCGACCTTGGTGACATGCCGCATCAGAGAGGTGATCCGCCCTTTGCCGGTCGGTAGCTTGAAGGTGATGTCGGTCGCCCAGACCCGGTCGAACCAGCCCTTCAGCATCGCCGGCAGCCCGTACCACCAGGTCGGATAGATGAAGAGGATCGCCTCGGCCCATTGCAGATGCTCGAAATATGGCTTGAGTGCCGGATCCTCCGGCGCGCGGTCGTTATAGGAGCGCCGCTCCTCGCAGTTCATCACCGGATCGAACCTCTCGGCGTAGAGGTCGAGCAGCCGCACGTCCCAGCCTCTCCGCGTCAAGACCTCCACCGCAGTGTCGCGGATCGCCGCGCAATAGCTTTCGGGCACCGGATGGCAATAGACCACCAGCACGCGCATCAGAAGGCGTCCATTGTGGCCGCGACCTTCGCCATGAAGGCGTTGCGCGTCTCGTCGGTCGAAAGGTTCATCGAATAATGCGCGAGATAGGAGACGGAAGCGCCCGGCTTTATGGTCGCCCGCAGCATGCGCTTGACGATCTTGCGCGGCGGATCGCCCATCAGCATGGCGCGAAAGCGGCTGCCGCCATAGGTGGTCACGGCCGCGAGCTTGCGGATGTTGTGCAATGTCGGCTGCACCTTGCCGTCGACCAGCTTGAACGACACGCCGGGCAGGAAGACGCGGTCAAAGAAGCCTTTCAGGATCGCCGGATAACCGTAGTTCCAGACCGGAAACGACAGCACCAGCGCCTCGGCATTCTTCAGCCTTTCGACATAGCCGGCGACTGCGTCGTTCGGTCCACGCGGATCATGGTAGCCGAGCCGCTCGGCACGCGTCAGTCGCGGATCGAAATCCTCGGCATAGAGGTCGCAGTCGTCGACCGCATGCCCCGCCGCGGCGAGCCGCTCGACGATCGTCTTGTGCAGGCCGGCGTTGAAGCTGGTCTCCACCGGATGAGCGTAAAGCACGAGGATGTTCACGCGAGGATATCTCTGAGGTCTGCGCGAAGCACGCTCATCGCAAGTCACCCCGCCTTTTGCAGCCCCTTGAACAGGAAAGACTTGCCGGAGCGGTAGTCGTAGTCCGGATTTTCCCAGGCAATCATCTTGCCGGGATTGAGCAGCCCTTGCGGATCGGTTTCGCGCTTGAAGGCGAGCTGAACCTCGTCCGTTTGCTTCATGCCGCCCTCTTCCAGCGTGTAGCGGTGCGGGTTGAAGATCCAGCAGCCATTGTCCTCATGGATGCGGATGATCTCGTCGAGCCGCTCTTCCGTGGTGTAGCGGACCAGCGGCAGGCCGGCGGCGCCGATCGCGCCGTCGAAGCGGATGAATTCGAGATGCGCCGGCACCTCGTCGCCGAAGCGGTCGACCATCGCCTTGACATGCGCAAGGTGATCCGGCGACGGATAGCGCGCCTGCAGATAGGTGATTGTCGGATCGACCCTGATGGCGCGCAGCGTCGTGTGGTTCCAGGTCAGCTCATAAGCCGGCGGCAATCCCTTCAGGTCGGTCTCGAGGTCGGCTCTAAAGACAATTTCGCCTTTGCCGGCCCGTACAAACGCGAGGAATGCATCCATCGCATGCGGGGCGATCATGCACACTACGATGCTCTGTTCGCGCCGGAAGAACTTCTGGTGCCGTTTGAAATAATCGTAAGGGATGGGCGCCGCGATCGGCGTGATCAGCTTCGCCAGAATGCCGTCCTGCTCGGCGAGGTCGTTGCCGAAGCTGGCCGCGTCCATGAAATCGTCGAAACCGACGATGACGTCGATCCAGTCGTAGGAAGCCGTCAGCGGCATCTCGACCTCGGTTATGATGCCGTTGGTGCCATAGGCGTGCATGACCTTGAGCACATCCTCGCCGGTGAGTTCCATGACACGGGGCTCGGCCTCCATCGTCACGGTCCTCAGCCGGATCACGTTGCCGAGGTCGCGCAACCCGCCCCAGCGGATCGAGCCGACGCCGCCGGAGCCGCCGGCGACGAAGCCCCCGACCGAGGCAGTGTTGTAGGTCGAGGGCGACATGCGCAGCTCTTGGCTGGAATGCGCCCGCGCCGCTCTGTCGATCTCTGCCAGCACCGCGCCCGGTCCGGTCACCACCCGCCCCGGCGCAATCGTTTTGATCTCGTTCATCTCGGCAAGGTTCAGCACCACGCCGCCCGACAGCGGCATCGCCTGCCCGTAATTGCCGGTGCCGCTGCCGCGCGGCGTCACCGGAACGCCGTGCCTGTGGCACGCGGCAAGCACGCGGATGACCTCGCTCTCGTTCTTCGGCGTGACGATCAGGTTCCCCTTGATGTGATCGAGCTGCGCTTTGAGCACCGGGCTGTACCAGTAGAAGTCGCGGCTCTTCTGCTGGACGATCGCCGGATGGTCGTCGATCTTGATCCCGTCGAGATCGCGCTTCAGCGCTGCGATATCCATCATCACACCATCAATTCGTCGAGTTCGGCATAATCGGGCAGTCGGCGTTCGATCGCCCTACCCTCGCGCACCACGATGCGATCCGATTCGGGGCGCGACAGCAATTCAGTCCAGCTCCGTCCTTTGAAGACGATGAAGTCGGCGCTGCCGCCGGCGGTCAGCGAGCCGGCGCTTTCGAGCCGCATCACTTCGGCCGGCGTTGCCGCCACGGCCCTGGGCCAGTCGCCGACCGGGTGGTCGAAATGCAGGATGCGTGTCGCCATGCGATAGACTTCCAGCATGTCGAGATCGCCATAGGCGTAGAACGGATCGCGCGTGTTGTCTGAGGCGACCGCCACCTTGATGCCGCGCGCCTTCATCTCATGCAGCAGCGTCACGCCGCGCCAGCGCGGGGTGGTGTGGTCGTTACGCCTGTCCTGCAGATAGAGGTTGCACATCGGCAGCGACACCACGGCGAGCCGCGCCTTGGCCACTTTGTCCAGCGTGTCTAGCACCTCGAGGTCCGGCTGGCGCGCCAGCGAGCAGCAATGGCCGACCAGGATGTTGCCTTGGAAGCTGTTCCACAGCGAAGCCTCGGCGATCTTCTTCAGCGAGACGGCCGCGACATCGTCGGTCTCGTCGGCATGGAAATCGAGATCGAGCCCATGCTCGATCGCCTGGGCGAACACCTGGTCGAGCAATTCCTCGAGATCGGGCACCATATAGGTGACGACGCCGAGCACGCCTTTGGCCACGGCCACGCGCTTCGCCAGCCGCTCGAACCAGGCCTTGTCGCGCACGCCTTCGATGCCGAGCAGGCAGGCGGCCTGCAGTTCGATGCGCCCACGCCATTTTTCCCGCATCGCCTCGAACACCGGCCAGGAGATCTCCTCCTGCGGCGGCACGCTGTCGAGATGCGTGCGCACGGCCTTGGTGCCATGTGCGTAGGCTGAGCGCAGCGAGAAATCCATGCGCCGCGCAACGTCCTCGGCGCTCCAGCGCGCGGCGCGGTCGGCGCCGGTGGCATTGAGCGCGCCCATGAAGGTGCCGTCGGGGTTGGGTTTTCGCGGCCAGATATGGCCCTTGTCGATATGGGTGTGGCAGTCGACGAAGCAGGGCAGCACGATCCGGCCGGCGAGGTCGATCGCATCGGCCGGCGCCTTTGCTCCGCCATGCACTGCAATGCTCGAAATCTTGCCGCCGGCAACGGCCAAATCGGCAAGTGCGAAACCATCCGCATCGAACGATGCGGCAAGCCCGGGGGTCAGCGAACGGTGAATGCGGGCATTGCTAAGCTGGTAGGAACCAGAGGCAGGTATCAAGATCTGGTCCTCTTCGTGATTTCCTCTGCGATTCTAATCACCCTAGCGCTCCTGCTTCAGCGCGCTCTCGTGCCAGCGGCGCAGGATGAGATGCGACACCAGCGACAGCACCAGGAAGATCAGGATGCCGGTGAGCGAAATCAGGATCAGCGCGGCGAACAGGCGCGGCGCGTTGAGCCGGTAGCCGGCTTCGATGATGCGCGAGGCAAGCCCCGACGACTGCCCCTGCGCGCCGGCGACGAATTCCGCCACCACCGCGCCGATCAGCGAAAGGCCGCCGGCGATCTTCAGCCCGCCAAGGAAATAGGGCATCGCCGCCGGCAGCCGTAGATAGCGCAATTGCTGCCAGCGCGTCGCGCCGTTGAGCTTGAACAGGTCGCGTAAGTTTCGGTCGACCGAATTCAGCCCGAGCGTGGTGTTGGAGAGGATCGGAAAGAAGGCGACGATCCAGGCGCAGAGCAGCAGTTTGACCGTCTGATTGTTCACATAGATGTTGATCAGCGGGAAGATGGCGACGATCGGCGTCACCTGCAGCACGATGGCGAAAGGGAAGAACGACATCTCCACCCATTTCGACTGAGCGAACAGCACCGCCAGCCCGACGCCGCCGATGACGGCGAGCAGCAGGCTGAGGAAGGTGATCCGGAGCGTCACCAACAGCGAGGAAAAGAGCACGCCCGAATCGTTGTGCAGCGTCTGCAGCACCACGCCCGGGCGCGGCAGGATATATTGCGGGATCTCGTTCCAGACGCAGATGCGGTCCCACAGCACGATCGCCAGCACCATGATCGCCAGCGGCAGCACCCATTTGCCGACGCGCTCCAGACGCTCCTGGCGGGCGCGGCGCGCCTCTTCCGGGTCGAGCTTCAGCGTGGTGTCGTCAATGGCCGTCATGATGCGATCCGGCGGTTGAGTTGATAGCGTCGACCAGCGCATCCGAGGCCTGCCGGCAAAGCGCGGCATAATCCGACGAGGTGCGGAACGCCTCGTCGCGCGGATAAGGCGCGTCGATGGAGAGTTCGCCATGGACGCGGCCCGGACGCGCGGCCATGACGACCACGCGGCTGGACAGGAACACGCTTTCGAAGACGCTGTGGGTGACGAAAACGACGGTGAAGCGCTCGTCCTGCCACAGCTCCAGAAGATCGTTGTTGAGCTTGAAGCGGGTGATCTCATCGAGCGCGGCGAATGGCTCGTCCATCAGCAAGATGCGCGGCTTGGTCACCATGGCGCGCGCGATGGAGACACGCATCTTCATGCCGCCGGAAAGCTCGCGCGGCACGGCATTCTCGAAGCCGGTGAGATGGACGCGCGACAGCATCTCCCTCACGGCTGGTTCCGCCTTGGCGCGCGACACGCCCTTCAGCCTGAGCGGCAGCCAGACATTGTCGAAGACGCTGGCCCAAGGCAGCAGCGTCGGTTCCTGGAAGACGAAGCCGGTGTTCGAGCGGTCGATCGAGCCGCGCCAGTCGAGTTGGCCGGATGTCGGCGTCGACAGCCCGGCGATCAGCCGGAGCGCCGTCGACTTGCCGCAGCCGGAAGGGCCGAGCAGGCTCAGGAAATCGCCTTCGCGGATCGCGAGGTCAACCTTGCTCAGCGCCGTCACGCCGTTGGAAAAAACCTTGCCGACATTGCGCAACGCAAGCAGCATCGGGGCCTCGCCCGATGCCGCCGGCGTCTCAGCCACTTTCTCCTGGATCATCTCAGGCAGGCCGCCTTACTTCTTCAGCTCCAGCCCGACACCATTGTTGATGAACGCCAACGTATAGGCCTTCTTGATGTCGAGCCCCGGCTGCGCGACCTTGGCCTTGACCATCTTGTCGTAGAAACTCTGGATGCGCGCTTCGCTCATCGCGCCGATGCCGAGCTTTTCGGAATCGCCCGAATCGACGATGCCGAACTTCTTCAACTGCTCGATCGAGAAGGCGATCTGCTCATCCGTCATATCGGGATTGTCCTTCTTGATCATGTCGTTGGCGGCCTTGTTGTCGCCGTAGAGGTACTTGTACCAGCCCTTGGCCGAGCCATCGACGAAGCACTGCACCACCTCCGGTCGCTTGTCGATCGTATCCTGCATCACCTCGATGGTCGTCGCATAGGTGTCCCAGCCATTATCGGCAAGCAGGAACTGATTCGGCATGAAGCCTCCCTGCTTCTGCACCGCGAACGGCTCGGACGTCACATAGCCTTGCTGGATCGACTTCTTGTTGGCGATGAAGGGCGCCGGATTGAACGTGTAAGGCACGCGCTTCGCGGCATCGAAGCCGAGATCGGTGACCATCCATTGGAAGAAGGTCTGCGCGCCCTCGTCGCCCATGATGTACTGGTCGGCGTTCTTCAGGTCCTCCCATTTGTCCAATCCCTCTCCCGGATGGGACATGATGACCTGCGGATCCTTCTGGAAATCGGCGGCAACGACACGCATCGGAATGCCCTGCTGCACGGCATCGAAGGCCGAGAGCAGATTGCCGCCCATGTAGAAATCGATCTTGCCGGCAAGCAGCATCGGCCGCCCGCTGACCTGCGGGCCGCCCTGCATGATGGTGACGTCGAGGCCGCAGGCGGCATAGGTGCCGTCGGCGATGGCCTGGTAGTAGCCGCCATGTTCCGGCTCGGCCAGCCAGTTGGTGCCGAACGTAACCTTCTCGTTCGCGGCCGCGCTCAGCGTGCCCGCCGCCAGTAGGACGGCGGCACCCGCCAGCATCTTTCCTTGTCCGATCATAAACATCACCCTCTCTTGGCCCGGGCGCGCGACGCGCTGGGCTCGACACCGTTGATTCAAGAAGCAAGACACATGCCACCGCCTGGGCCGCCTGCTTGTGCGGCAGTCATTGCCGAGACCGGACGGGTCATGCCGTACGCGAGGCATCGTGCCTATTTTTTGAACGCCTGTCCATAATCGCCCCAGCGGCATGCACCGCATCTTGAAGGTTTCATGAATCGAGCCTTAGTCTGCAGGCGCACAGGAGAATGCGATGCTGAAATATCTCGCCCCCAAGACCATCAAGCCCCCTTTTGCCCGCTACAGCCACGGCGTTGAAATACCCGCCGGAAAACGGCTGGTGCTGTGCTCGGGGCAGTTGGGCATCGGCCCCGACGACACCGTCCCGGAGGATGCCGGGGCACAGACTGAGCTTTGCTTCAAGAACATCGCCGCGATTCTGAGCGAAGCCGGTCTGACCTTGAACGACACCGTGCGCATCAACGCCTTCGTCACCGGCCGCGAGCACCTGCAGGCCTATATGGATGTCCGCAACCGGCTCTTTTCCGATCCCGCGCCGGCATCGACACTGATGATCGTTTCCGGCTTCGCTCGCCCGGAGTTCAAGGTCGAGGTCGAGGTGCTCGCGGCAGGGTGACGGTTGCCCGCGGCGGCCAAGCACACTAGAGCCGGATGATTTCAGGTCGGATCGACCTGAAATCTGAATCCGACTCTAAATCAAAAAGATAGAGCATGATGTCGTCCGAAAACCGCTTCACACTTTTCGGCATCATGCTCTAGACCGCCCTTGCGGCGTAGCAGACCATTGGGAGAATGAAGTGGCGACAAGACGTGTGTGGTGGGGCGACTACCGGACGACCGAATATGCCTCGATCGACGCCGAAGCGACCATCGCCGTGCTGCCGGTGGCGGCGATCGAGCAGCATGGCCCGCATCTGCCGGTCTCGACCGACACCTCGATCATGGTGGGCATGCTGGAGACGGTGATCGCACGCCTGCCCGACGATCTCGACATCCGCATCCTGCCGGTGCAGGCGGTCGGCAAGTCGAACGAGCACCTGCATGCGCCGGGGACGCTCACTTTGCCCGCCACCACCTTGGTCGACGCCTGGACGGAACTTGGCCTGTCGGTCGCCCGCGCCGGGGTGAGAAAGCTGATCATCGTCAATTCGCATGGCGGCAATGAAGAGATCATGGGCATCGTTTCGCGCGAATTGCGCGTGCGCGCCAAAATGCTGTCGGTGAAGACCAGCTGGCAGCGTTTCGGCCGCCCGGCCGGCATGTACACCGAGCTCGAAGATCGTCACGGCATCCATGGCGGCGATGTCGAGACCTCGCTGATGCTGCATTTCCGGCCCGACCTCGTCGACATGAGCAAGGCCGACAATTTCGTTTCCAATGTCGGCCGCGCCGAAAAGGAATTCGCCCTACTGCGCCACACCGGCACGCACGCCTTCGCTTGGATCGCCAGCGACCTCAATCCGAACGGCGTGGTCGGCGACGCCTCGATCGCCACGGCCGAAAAGGGCCGCCTGACGGCGGAAATGCAGGCCGACGGTTTTATCAACCTGGTCAGGGACGTGCGCAAGGCGAAGCTTGCGGAGTGGCTGCTTTAGGCCGACGGACTAAGCTCTAATATCGAGTTCGAAGGGTGTCCCCTCGAAGGCGTCGGCACCGCGTCCGATCGCCTCGATCGCCGCGATCATGCGGCCGTCCCGCTGAAGAAGCATGTCGGCGACGGCGATCAATCGTGGGTTAGGCGTTGCCGTCGGCGAGAGAAAGCGCAGCGTGCGGGCGAGTTCCATCTCGTCGCGCTTGGGCGAAAGCGCCGCCGCGATGATGTAAGCCGATGCGGTCGAGCGGCTGACGCCGGCATAGCAATGCACGACCAGCGGTTTCACGCGATCCCAGCGATAGGCGAAGTCAAGCAAGGCCCGCACATGCTCCTCGCCCGGCATCGTCATGCCTTCCTGCGCCACGGCGATATCGTGCATGACGAGGTGCAGGTGGTTTTCCGCCAGGATCGAAGCCGGCCGGGTCACCTCCGTGCCTGCGGCAAGCAGGGACAGCAAGCGCTCAGCACCGGTCCGTGCGACCGTTTCGTCGACTTTCGACAGCGAACAGACATGGATCATCGTCCGGACTCCTGGGCACATCCTCGCGCCGAGCGGCCCATGCGGCAAGGGCGCCCTCGAGCCGCCGCCATTCCGCTTCGCTGCCCGGCAAACCGATGCGCAAGACCTGCGGCCGCTCGGCAAAATGGCGGACCAGCACGCCGCTCGAGCCAAGTGCCGAAAAAAAGCCCGGGGCCTCGGCAAACGACAAATAGCGGAACAGGCTGGTGCCACCGGCGACCAGAACATCGAATCGGCCAAGCAGCGCGTCGAGCCGCCCGGCATCCTGAGCCAGACGCTGCCGCATGACGGTTTGCCACTCCGTGTCCGACAAGGCGCGGATTCCGTATTCGAGGGCCGGGCCGGCCACCGCCCAGGGTCCCAGTTGCGCATCCAGCCGCTCGGCCGTCAGCGGATCCGCCAATGCGAAGCCGAGTCTCACACCCGCGAGGCCGAAGAACTTGCCGAACGAGCGCAACACGACGATGCCCCCCTCCCCGAGATTCCCTGCCAGGCTGTGCTCGATCGGGCCGACATCCATGAAGGCTTCGTCGACCACAAGCAGCCCGCCTTTGGCGCGAAGCCGCGCCGCGAGTTCCAGCAAGCGCGCCTTTTCGATCACTCGCCCGTCCGGATTGTTGGGGTTGACCAGCACCGCAAGGTCCGCCTCGGCCAGCGCGTCGAAATCACTGACTTCCGCAACCACATGGCCGGCGATAGCCGCCGCGCGCGCGTGTTCGGCATAGGTCGGGCCGAGCACCAGCGCCTTGCCGGGCCGCAGCAGCGAGGCGACACGCGGCAGCAGAATCTGCGTGCCGGGCGCCGCCGCCACATGCGCCGCCGACGGCGCGCCATAGGCCGCAGCCGCAATTTCGGCCAATTCGCGCAGTTGTCCTGCCTCCGGCAATCGGGTCAGGACGGTGGCGGGCAATTCGAAAAGCGGATAGGAGTGCGGGTTGATACCTGTCGAGAGGTCCACGAAAGGTTGCGCCGCATGAGGAAAAAGCGCGCTTGCCCGGCCAAGGCTGCCGCCATGATCAACCGCTGCGATCACGCCGCTTAGAAGCTTCATGTCTGTCCTGATCGCTTTCCTGTCACTCGCCGTCGAACGCGCCCTCGGCTATCCGGACTGGCTGTTCAACGCTATCGGCCATCCGGTAACCTGGATCGGCAGGCTGATATCCTTTCTCGATTGCCGGCTCAACCGCGCCACCGATTCCGACGAATTGCGTCGCCGCCGCGGCGTCCAGGCCCTGCTCGTCATCCTGCTGGTCCCCGGCCTTATCGGTCTGGCGCTGCATGTCATGCTCTGGCTGATCTTTCCGTCGGGTCTGGTCGTCGCTGCCATCCTCGGCTCCACCCTGCTGTCGCAGAAAAGCCTTGCCGAGCATGTCGAAAACGTCGCCGACGCGCTGGAGACCGGCGGCCTGACGCTCGGTCGCATCGCCGTCTCGCGCATCGTCGGCCGTGATCCGGAAAAGCTCGACAAGGCGGGCGTCGCACGCGCTGCGATCGAAAGTCTGGCCGAGAATTTTTCGGACGGCATCGTCGCGCCTGCCTTCTGGACCGGCATCGGCGGCCTTGGCGGAGGTGCAGCCTACAAGGCCGCCAACACCGCCGATTCGATGATCGGCCACCGCACGCCGAAATATGAAGCTTTCGGCCGTGCGGCCGCGCGCTTCGACGATCTGATCAACCTGCCCGCATCTCGGCTCACCGGCCTGCTCATCGTGCTGGCGGCCTTTCTGGTCCCGGGCGCCGATCCGCGCTCCGCCTGGCATGTCATGCGCCGCGACGCCAGGAAGCACCGCTCGCCCAATGCCGGCTGGCCGGAGGCCGCCATGGCCGGCGCGCTGGGGCTTTCGCTCGCCGGACCGCGCAGCTATGGCGGCGAAGTCGTCCAGGATGCCTTCATGGGCGAAGGCGGCCGCCGCGAGGCCGAAAGCACCGACATCCGCCAGGCGCTGAAGCTCTACCGCATGGCGGATTGGCTGCTGATTGGCCTGTTCGCGGTCGTCTCGGCGATCGTAATCTACTTGACCCTTCTGATCGGCGGCCAAGGCGCCAGCGCGCTTTAGAATTCGATCCCTTGCTGTGCCTTCACGCCGGCGGCGAAATGGTGCTTCGTCAGCCCCATTTCGGTGACGAGATCGGCCGCCTCGACGAGCAGCGGCTTGGCGTTGCGGCCGGTGACGATCACGTGCAGATCGTCCCGGCGCGTCTTCAGTGCTGCGACCACTTTTTCGAGGTCCAGATAATCGTAGCGTAGCGCTATGTTGAGCTCGTCGAGGACCACGAGGCTGATCGACGGATCGGACATCAGCTCCAGCGCCTTGGCCCAGGCGGCCTGCGCGGCTGCGATGTCGCGCTTCAGGTCTTGCGTCTCCCACGTAAAGCCCTCGCCCATCGCATGCCAGACGACGCGGTCGCCGAAGGCCGCGAAAGCGTCCTTCTCGCCGGTATGCCATTTGCCCTTGATGAACTGGACGACGCCGACACGCTTGCCATAGCCCAGCGTCCTCAGCGCCAGGCCGAACGCCGCCGTGGTCTTGCCCTTGCCCGGCCCGGTGTTGACGATCAGCAGCCCCTTCTCGATCGTTTTGCCGGCCACCTCGGCATCCTGCACCGCCTTGCGCTTGGCCATCTTGGCGCGGTGGCGCTCTGCGTCCTTTTCCTCGATGTCAGCCATGTCATTTCACCTTGAGCGGCAGCCCCGCCACCATCATCAGAACGCTGTCGGCTGTCGCCGCGACCTGCTGGTTGAGCCGGCCGCCGGCGTCGCGGAACCGGCGCGCCAGCGCGTTGTCGGGCACGATGCCGAGCCCGACTTCGTTGGAAACCACGAACCACGGCCCGCGCGGCCGCGACAACGCATCCTCGAGCCGCCGGCATTCGGCCTCGACATCATGTTCGGCCAGCATGTGATTGGTGAGCCACAAAGTCAGGCAATCGATCAGCACAGGCTCGTCGTTCGGCAAGGCTTGAATCGCGCCGACCAGGTCGAGCGGCGCATCGACCGTGACCCAGCCTTCGCCCCGCCGTGACCGATGCAGCGCGATGCGCTCGCGCATCTCGTCGTCATAAGCCTGTGCCGTGGCGATGTAGGTCCAGGGCGACGGGTTCGCAGTCGTCAGCTTCTCGGCATAAGAGCTTTTGCCCGAGCGGGCACCGCCCAGGATGAAGGTCAGTTTCCGATCGGAAGCTCTATTGCCGCTCGCGGCTGTCGCGCCGGTCATTCCCGCCTTCCCCTTGGATGAACAATGTCGTCGCCATCAGGCCGACGGCGCGACTTTAGGCAGAAGCCCTCCTGCCGGCAAACCAAATTCCGCCACAGCGCGGCGCGATTGCGGCACGGCTCACGGCTGCTGCGAGCCGGCGATCCGGGCGGCGACCAGCTGCTGCAATCGCCACAGATGCGCGTCATGGATGCCGCGCTGCTCGAGATTCTTCACCGTGTTGTAGAGATAGTCGGCGCCCGAACCCCAATGGCCGCAGGAGGTCGCGAGCCTTTCGACAACCTCCTCCTCGCTGAGCGGGCCGGCATAGGTGGTCCCGTTGCGATTGATGACGAAGGCCAGCGCCCGCAACGGTCCCTTGTCGGTTGAGAGCTGCAACAGACGCGGCCTATAGCTCGTCGGCTTCAATGTCACCTCGCGCCGGAAAAGCCTGTCCAGCGCCTGCCTGCGGTTCTTTTCGACCAGCCGGAAAGCGACCCCTTTGCACTGACCGCCGCGATCGAGCGCCATCATGAGGCCGGGTTGCTCCTTGGTGCCGCGCCAGCGCGTCATCTTCATGCAGAACGAGCGGTGCCAGCCGCGCGCAAGCGCTACGCGTTCCTCGGCGTGCTCGATCTCAGGCTTCCAGATGAGCGACCCATAGCCGAACAGCCAAAGCGGTTCCGTCGCCGGAAGCTCGGCCTCGAACGCATCGAGCATCGCCGCATAGTCGCTGTCATCCAGATGCGCCGCATCGGGATCGGGCCCGCTATCCTCGACGACGCGAAAGCAGCGGGCGACCAGTTCCTCGGTAAGCGACATGGTTCTTGGCGGCATGCGCGCGACCTTAAGGTTCCTGCGCGACTGAAACAATGCGGGCGCCTCGCGATTGACAACTCCTTGGTCCGGGTGTCGGCTGGTCGTCAGCCACGGAGAAGCCGATGCAGCCAAATCCGAGCGAACACGATCGTTACAACGGCCTGACCAGCCTTCAGCCTACCTTGCCGTCCGCGGCCTATTGGGATGCCGATGCATACCGGCGCGATCTCGACGCCATCTGGTACCGAAGCTGGCTGATGGTCTGCCGCGAGGCCGACATCGCCGAGCTCCTCGCCTTCCGAACGGTGCGCATCGGCAGCCAGGAGATCGTCGTGCTGCGCGACGAGACCGGCGCCTTGCGCGCCTTCCACAACACCTGCCGGCATCGCGGCTCGCAGCTTTGCCAGGAAAGTGCCGGGCGGCTGAAGGCCAGACTGCTGACCTGCCCCTATCATGCATGGTCCTATTCGCTGCGCGGCGATCTCGTGCGCGTGCCGTCGAAATCGCTGCCCGAGGGCTTCGACAAGGCCGATTATCCGCTCTACCGCCTGGCGCTCTCGCTCTGGCGCGGCTTCGTCTTCATCAACCTCGCCGAGGACCCAGACGGCTCGGCGGAAAGCTCGTTCGATCGCGCCTCCGGCGATCTTTCCAACTGGCCGTTGGAGAGCCTCGTCACCGGCCACCGGCTCACCAAGGTGATGAACTGCAACTGGAAGATTTTCTGGGAGAATTTCAACGAGTGCCTGCACTGCCCGGGCGTGCATAAGGATCTTTCGCGGCTGGTGCCGATCTATGGCCGCGGGCTGATGGCAAGGCATGACGATCCCGAATGGGCGCGCCACGCCGACAATGACGATCCGCAGTTCTCCGGCGGCCTGCGCGCCGGCGCCGAAACCTGGTCCAAGGACGGCCATGTCCACGGCCCAGTCTTCTCCGGTCTCACGTCTGCCGAACGCGCCGCCGGCCAGACCTATGCGACCTCGCTGCCCTCGATGTTCATCGTCGGCCATGTCGACTACATGCGCACGGTGCGGCTTGCCCCGCTCGGCCCCGAGCAGACCGAGCTCACCGCCGAATGGCTGTTCGCGCCGGACGCGTTGGGAAAGACCGACATCGACAACATTGTCGCGTTCGGCACGCAGGTGCTCGAGGAAGATGCCGCGATCTGCGAGGTCAACCAGAAGGGACTCCGCTCGATGCGCCATCAGGCCGGCGTGCTGATGCCGGAGGAATACGATTTGCACCGCTTCCACGATTGGGTGCGCGGCCGTCACGCAGCGTTCAAAACGCCTTCGGCAGATAGCGCCAGGTGACGAAGCCGCAGAAGGCAGCCAGGATGCCGAGCGTGACGAACACCGAGCCAAGGCCGAAGAAGGTGAGCACCACCGAATAGACGAGCGGCGGCGTCAGTTCGGAGAAATCGAGATAGGTGCGGTAGACCGCCGCCATCTGCGCCTTCTCATATGAGCGCACCGAGCGCATGAACGCGGTCGAGCCGAGCGCGTCGAGCGCGATGGTGAAGAGCGCGCCGCAGAGCAGCAGCGCGCCGGTGAGCAGCGGCGCGGCCTCGCCGATGCCGCCTGCCGCGAACAGCATCGCCGACATGGCGAAATAGGCGAAAGTCATGACGCGCCTTCCACCGAAGCGCTTGCCGGCCCTGCCCCAGAAGATAGCCACGAACAGAAGCGCGTTGCCGGCCGAAACCAGCAGGCCGCCGGCGAGTTCGCCCTGGCCGGTGATGACCATGAACAGCGGGCCATAGACGAAGAACGTCGTCCAGAAGCAGGAGCGGCCGAAGGCGATCAGCCAGGCGAGCCTGAGCCTTGGCTGCTTCACGAAGCGGCCGATATTGGCGAGCGGATTGGCCGGGCGCGTCTTGCCGCCAGGCCGGATCAACTGGTTGTCGCTCAGCCGATAGAACCAGAACAGGCAAAGCAGCGCGAACGCAAAAACCACCACCGCGCCATGCGCGGCATAGATGCCGAAATGCGTGTAGAGGAAGATGCCGAGCGTCGGCCCGCCCGTCCAGGCAAACATCGACCACGCCATGCGCAGCGATTCCGCCTGCATGAAGTCTGTCTTGCGGATGTGATCCATGATGTAAAGGTTGAGCGTGATCGACAGCGCGCTCGCCCCCATGACGCGGCATAGCATGCCGGCAATCTGCCCGGGCAGCGAGTGGGTGACGAAGAAAGCGGAGCCGATCGCCAGCAGCACGCAGCCGGCCGTGTAGACCCAGCGCCGCGCAAAGCGGCGGATCAGCATCGGCATGAACAGCGTGACCGAAAGGCCCATCAGCGACACGATGGTGTAGAGGATCGAGACGATCCGCTCATTGTGCAGGATCTCGTAGGCCTGGATCGGGATCACGCTGGAGATCGTGGCGCGGGCGAAGGATTCCACGGCATAGAGCGAGGCGAAGGTACGCGCATCCGCCGGCCGCAGGGCCGGAAGCCAGATCGGATGGCGCACATGGGTGGACATCGGCCCTCCGAGACGTGAATCACGCGCCTGAATCTGGCCGGACCAGCTGCCGGCCGGTAGCAGGAAACCGACCCTGAGAGGCCGAAAAGCGAAGCCTGTCAAAGGCTTTCCGCGTCTGGCCTAAAGCGAAATTTCATGGCTGCCATGAAACGCATTGATGGCCGCCTGCTTCTGTCGTCGGCTTGAACCGTGATAGTCGTTCGGCAGGACTGACTCGGATTGCGAGATCAATGAGCTTTCAGACGACCAGCGAAACCGTTCAGGACACGCAAAAGCACGGCCGCATCCAAGCCGTCGACATCCTGCGCGGCATCGCGCTGATTGCGATGGCGAGCTACCACTTCACCTGGGATCTCGAAAACTTCGGCTATACCGCGCCCGGCCTCACCGCTTTCGGCCGGTGGAAGTTTTACGCGCGCTGCATCGCCTCGACGTTCCTGTTCCTGGTCGGCGTCAGCCTCTTCCTCGCCCATGGCCGCCAGATCCGCTGGCCCGGCTTCTGGAAGCGCTTTGCCATGGTGGCCGTGGCGGCGGCGGCCATTTCGGCCGTCACTTATTTCGTCACGCCGGACGGTTTCATCTTTTTCGGCATCCTGCACGAGATCGCGCTGGCGAGCCTTCTCGGCCTCGCCTTTCTAAGGCTGCCCTGGCTGATGACGGCAATCGTTGCCGCGGCCGTCATTGCGGCCCCCTACTATCTTCGGTCGGAATTCTTCGATCATCCGGCGCTTTGGTGGGTCGGCCTTTCCGCCACCAACCCGCGTTCCAACGATTATGTGCCGCTCTTTCCCTGGTTCGGCGCCGTGCTTGCTGGCATGGCTGCGGTCAAGTTCGCTTCCGCTACAGGCCTTCTTGCCAGGCTGGGGAGGTGGCTGCCCGGCCGCTGGTCGAAACCCCTGACTTTCATCGGCCGGCACAGCCTCGCCTTCTATCTCATCCACCAGCCGCTTCTGTTCGGTTCGGTGTGGCTTTTGTCGCAAGTCATGCCCGCCGCCCCGCAGGACAGGGAAGCCGACTTCCTGCCGGCTTGCCAGGCACAGTGCGAACAGCAGCGGGACAGCAAGTTCTGTAGGAGCTATTGTGGCTGCATGCTGGACACGCTGAAAGGCGAAGGATCTCTCGACAAGCTCTACGCCAACGACCAGTCCAGCGTCTGGAAATCGCATCTGGCCGACCTGGCGGAAACCTGCACCGCCGCGACGGAGGACCAGATGGAGGGAGGACAGCAATGACGGGCATCGCAAAGCCCAGACACGGGATCATTCCCTGGCCGCCGGTGATCTATGTCGTGGCGATAGCGGCGAGCGTCGTCCTCGGCATGCTCTACCCGCTGCCCTGGATCGGCGACATCCTCGGCGATCTCATGGTCGGCGTCGGCTGGGTGGCGCTGTTCGGCGTCGCCATGCTCTGGATCACGGCCATCCGCGTCATGATGCGGGCGAAAACGACATTCGATCCGAATGCCGAGCCCGATCATCTGGTGACATCGGGCCCCTTCGGCATCACCCGCAACCCTATGTATCTCGCCAATACGCTGCTATTGATCGGCGTCGCCTTCATCACCGGCATCGCCTGGTTCCTGCTCTTTGCCTTCCTCGCCGCCTTCGCCACGCAGAAGCTGGCGATCGAGAAGGAAGAAAAGATCCTGGCAGCGAAATTCGGCAAGAAATACCGCGACTATGCAAAAAGGGTCCGGCGCTGGATTTGAGGCCAGCGCGGCCTAGGTGTTGACGCCCAACTCAGCCAGCCGCTCCACGCAGGACTCCTCGGCCTGGTCGAGCTCGGCCAGCGTCTCCTCCAGGTCGCGCCGCTTCTGGCGCAGGTCCTCGCGCTTTTCCTCAATGCGCTTGATCATCAGCTTGAGCTGGCCGACCTCGCCGGGCGGTTCCTTGTACATTTGGATGATCTCGCGGATCTCGGCGATCGAGAAGCCGAGCCTTTTTCCCCGCATGATCTGGCGGATGAGATGCCGGTCGGATGGCCGAAACAGCCGCGTGCGGCCGCGCCTCACCGGCTGCACCAGCCCCTCATCCTCGTAAAAACGCAATGTCCGTGTCGACACGTCGAATTCACGCGTCAGCTCGGTGATCGTGTAATATTCCCGCATTCCTGCTCCCAAGCCCGGGCATCGCCGCTTGAGCGCCGCCCTTCCTCCAGATCAGACCCTTCACGCGCAGGAATCGGCGCGTGACCCCGCGGCAACCTGGCACGGCATTTACGTAAAAGTCAATTAGCGCCAGCGTGTTGATTAGGGCACTCTAAACCACCAGGTCGCCAGCCCGAGAAAGGCAAAGAAGCCGACGACGTCGGTAACGGTGGTGACGAAGACGGCCGAAGCCACCGCCGGATCGATCTTTAAGCGGTCGAGCACCAGCGGGATGAGGATCCCGGCAAGCGCAGCCGCAAACATGTTGATGATCATCGCCGCGGCGATGATGCCGCCCAGATTGGGATCGCGGAACCAGAAACCGGCCACCGTCCCGATCAGCACCGCAAAGACAATGCCGTTGACGAAACCGACACCGAGCTCGCGGCGGATGATGCGGGCAGCGTTGTAGATATCGAGGTCCCTGGTCGCCAGCGCGCGCACGGTGACGGTCATGGTCTGCGAGCCGGCATTGCCGCCCATGCCGGCGACGATCGGCATCAGCACGGCGAGTGCCACGATGTGCTCGATCGTGCGGTCGAACAGCCCGATGACCGAAGCGGCGAGGAAAGCGGTCAACAGATTGACCAGCAGCCAGGGCACGCGCGAGCGCGAGGTGGCGAGCACCGTGTCGGACAGTTCTTCGTCGCCGACGCCGCCCATGCGCAGAAGGTCCTCTTCTGCCTCTTCCTGGATGACGTCGACCACGTCGTCGATGGTGAGCACGCCGACCAGCCGCCCGTTCTCGTCGACCACTGCGGCGGAGAGCAGATTGTACTGCTCGAACTCGCGGGCCGCCTCTTCCTGGTCCATCGTGGCCGGGATCGCATGCAGCGTCTCATGCATGACCTCCTCGACCTTGACGGCACGCTTGGTGCGCAGGATCTGGTCGAGGTCGATGGCGCCGACCAGCTTGAAGCTCGGGTCGATGACGAAGATCTGGCTGAAGCGCTCGGGCAGGTTCTTGTCCTCGCGCATGTAGTCGATGGTCTGACCGATCGTCCAGAAGGGCGGCACGGCGACGAACTCGGTCTGCATGCGCCGGCCGGCCGTCTCTTCCGGATAGTCGAGGGCGCGCCTGAGCCTGATGCGCTCGGTGAAAGGCAGTTGCGACAGGATCTCGTCCTGGTCTTCCTTCTCGAGGTCCTCGAGGATGTAGACGGCGTCGTCGGAATCGAGCTCCTGCACCGCCTGCGCGATCTGCGCGTTGGGCAGGTTGTCGACGATGTCGAGGCGGATCGCCTCGTCGACCTCCGTCAGCGCGGAGAAGTCGAAATCGGAACCGAGCAATTCCACCAGCGCGCGGCGCTGCTCAGGGTGAAGCGCCTCCAGCACGTCGCCGAGTTCCGACTGGTGCAGGTCGTCGACTTCGCGCTTGAGGGTGATCGTATCGCGATCGGCGATCGCCGCGCCGATCTGGGCAAGGAAGGAGGCGCGCACCGCGCCGTCCTCGCCATAGATGTCGGCGTGGTGCTCCTCGGCGGGCGCGACGCCGGTCGTCTGTCTGTCCTGGCCTTCCACCAGCGCCTCCCGCGACAAGGAATCCCGAAATGAGGTCTAGTGCATGATCCCAAAAAGGGGAAACCGCTTTTCGGGAAATCCAAACCCTGTGCGGCAGATAGCGCGGTAATTGGATTCGTCCTGCAAAGATGTCGCTTTAGCGTGCGGAATAGCCAGGGAAATGCGGCGATTGTCGGCGCCTCCCAACCGCCCGAGAGCGCGTGGGCTACCGCGTCGCAGATGCGACAATCGCTTCAGCCGGCGCGACAGCGCATGTCGCTGGGGAAAGAGCACCCCTTCCCTATTGAGGCAGAATTGTCATGATGCATGATCCAGCAAGATCAGCGCATCGCCAAACGCTCCGAGGACAAACGCTGCCCTTGAACATTAGGTCTGGAAAGACGAGCGAAGGAACTGCCGAGCGGCGCGTTCGCGTGGTCGTCGCCGAACGCAATCCCTTCGTCGTGTCGGCGTTGCGCGAGATGCTGGAATGCGACGGCCGCTTCGATTTGCTCGGGGTCGTGCACAGCGGCGCGCAATTCCTCGATATGGCCGCCGCCACACAGTTCGATGTCGCCGTCGTCGGCTGGAAGCTCGCCGACATGGATGGCGCCGATGTTCTGACGGAAGTTCAGAGCCGCGAGCTTGGCGTGCGCATCACGATCTTTTCCAACGACCACGACATCGGCATCCTGAAGCAATGCGTGCGCCTGGGCGCTCAAGGGTACTGCTTCCAGTTCGACGATCCGCCGGTCATCTTCGAGACGATCCTGGCGGTGGCGCATGGGCGCATCTGCATTCCCTATATCGACATCAACAAGGTCAACGACACGCCTTTGTCCCGGCTCACCGTGCGCGAGCGCGAGTTGCTGGCGGTGCTTTCCGACGGCTGGACCAATTTGCAGATCGCAACGCGAACCGGGATTTCCGAAAACACGGTGAAGTATCACCTGAAGAATCTCTACGACAAGCTGGACGTACGCAACCGCGCCATGGCCGTCGCGCTCTATTCGAGCGAGAAACGCCGCACCTCCAAATCGCCTGTCGGGTAGGCTCCCCGGGTAGGCCGATCGGGTAGGACCATCCCACCCGCAAGGGCCAACAACTTACCCGGCAAGGTGTTGTTGCCGAGCCTCGCCGAGACGAAACTTCCTCCACAATCCCAATCGATCGGAGGAGTTTCGCGCATGGCTGGGTTCACGCATCTTTTCATCCCGGGGCCCACCAACATTCCCGAGCAGGTCCGGCAGGCCATGAACCTGCCGATGGAGGATATGCGCGCCGCCTCCTTCCCCGACCTGACCTTGCCGCTGTTCGAAGACATGAAGCGGGTCTTCAAGAACGAGACCGGCCGCGTCTTCATCTATCCCTCCTCCGGCACCGGCGCCTGGGAAGCGGCGATGACCAATGTGCTCAGCCCCGGCGACAAGGTGCTGATGTCGCGCTTCGGCCAGTTCTCGCATCTGTGGGTCGACATGGCCGAGCGCCTCGGCTTCGAGGTCGACGTCATCGACTGCGAATGGGGCACCGGCGTCCCGCTCGAAATCTATGCGGAGCGCCTGAAGGCCGACAAGGCGCACCTCATCAAGGCGGTGTTCTGCACCCAGAACGAGACCGCGACGGGCGTCACCAGCGACGTCGCCGGCTGCCGCGCCGCGCTCGATGCAGCGAACCACCCGGCGCTCCTCTTAGTCGACGGCGTTTCTTCGATCGGCTCGATCGACTTCCGCCAGGAGGAATGGGGCGTCGACTGCGCCGTCAGCGGCTCGCAGAAAGGCTTCATGCTGCCGGCCGGCCTCGGTTTCCTGTCGGTCAGCAAGAAGGCGCTGGCCGCCTCGCGGGTTTCGACACACCGGCGCTGCTTCTTCTCCTTCGAGGACATGATCCGCGCCAATGATGCCGGCTATTTCCCCTACACACCGGCGACGCAGCTGCTGCGCGGGTTGCGCGCCTCGCTCGACCTGATCGAGGAGGAAGGGCTGGACAACATCTTCGCCCGCCACCATCGCCTTGCCGAAGGCGTGCGCAAGGCCGTCGACGCCTGGGGTCTGAAGCTCTGCGCCAAGGCGCCGAAATGGCATTCCGATACAGTGAGCGCCATCCTGATGCCGGAGGGCATCGACAGCGCCGACGTCGTGAAGCGCGCCTACCAGCGCTACAACACCTCGCTCGGCGGCGGTCTCAACAAGGTGGCCGGGAAGGTCTTCCGCATCGGCCATCTCGGCTGGCTGAACGAGGTGATGGTGCTGGCCTCACTGTCGGCGGCGGAAATGGCGCTGCTCGATTGCGGCGTGCGCCTGGCGCCGGGTTCGGGCGTGGCGGCGGCGATCGAGCATTTCCGCCGCACGGCCGACGTGCCGGTCGCCAAGGCGGCGTGAGGAGCGCACCATGAGCCACACCATCAACCATTTGAAGAAACTGCGGCTCCAGCGCAGCGAGCTCGCCGTTCCGGGCTCCAGCCCGGAAATGATCGACAAGGCGGCCAACAGCGCCGCCGACTTCGTCTTCCTCGACATCGAGGATGCAGTGGCGCCGCCCGACAAGGAGCGCGCCCGCAAGAACATCATCCAAGCGCTGAACGACATCGACTGGCGCGCCAAGGGCAAGACCGTCTCGGTGCGCATCAATGGCCTCGACACGCATTACATGTACCGCGATGTCGTCGATGTCATGGAACAGGCCGGCGACCGGCTGGACACGATCCTGGTGCCTAAGGTCGGCGTGCCGGCCGACCTCTATATGGTCGAGGCCATGGTCAACCAGATCGAGATGGCCAAGGGGTTCAAGACGCGCGTAGGCCTCGAGGCGCTGATCGAGACGGCGCTCGGCATGGCCAATGTCGAGGCGATCGCCGCCACGCCCGGCCGGCTGGAGGCGATGCATTTCGGCGTCGCCGACTATGCCGCCAGCAACAAGGCGCGCACCGTCAACATCGGCGGGCTCAATCCGGACTATCCCGGCGACCAGTGGCATTTCGCGCTGTCGCGCATGACGGTCGCCTGCCGCGCCTATGGCCTGCGCACCATCGACGGGCCGTTCGGCGATTTCTCCGATCCGGAAGGCTACAAGGCGGCCGCCAGGCGCGCCGCGGCGCTCGGCATCGAAGGCAAATGGGCGATCCACCCGTCGCAGATCGCCTTGGCCAACGAGGTGTTCTCGCCGCCGGAAAAGGAGGTCACGCGCGCCCGCCGCATCCTCGAGGTGCTGAAGGAGGCAGAGACGCTCGGCAAGGGCGCGGCGGCGCTCGACGGCAAGATGATCGACGCCGCGTCCGAGCGCATGGCCCGCAACGTGCTGGTGGTCAGCGAGGCGATCGAGCGCGCTGGCCAGGCGCAGGCTCACTGAGTTTTCCGGGAGGACAAGATGGACATCCACGAATATCAGGCCAAGGAACTGCTTGCCCGCCACGGCGTGCATGTGCCGCGCGGCGGCCTTGCCTACAGCCCCGAGCAGGCGACCTACCGTGCCCGGGAGATCGGCGGCTCGAAATGGGTGCTGAAGGCGCAGGTCCATTCCGGCGCTCGCGGCAAGGCCGGCGGTATCAAGCTCTGCTCCAACGATGAGGAGATCTCCAACGCGGCGGAGGCGATGCTCGGCCGCAAGCTGGTGACCCAGCAGACCGGTCCACGCGGCAAGCTGATATCGCGCCTCTATCTCGAGGAGGCGGTCGACATCGCACAGGAGCTCTATCTCGGCTTCGTGCTCGACCGGAAGGAAGAGCGCGTCATGATCGTGGCGTCGGCCGCCGGCGGCATGGAGATCGAGGACATTTCCGAAAAGAAACCGGATTCGATTATCCGAGCGACCGTCGATCCCGGCGTCGGCATGCAGGGCTTCCAGGCGCGCGAGATCGCCTTCGGTCTCGGTCTTGAAAGCAACCTGATCGGCAAGGCGACCGAAACCATCCTCGGCTGCTACCAGGTGTTCCGCGACTACGACGCCTCGATGCTGGAGATCAATCCGCTGGTGGTGACGCGCGACGGCAGTCTCGTCGCGCTCGACGCCAAGATGTCTTTCGACGAGAACGCGCTGTTCCGCCGGCCGGAGATTTCCGAGCTGCGCGACAAGAGCCAGGAAGATCCGCGCGAGACCTTCGCCAGCGACCGCGGCCTCTCCTATGTCGGGCTCGACGGCAATATCGGCTGCATCATCAACGGCGCCGGCCTCGCCATGGCGACGATGGACATGATCAAGATCGCCGGCGGCGAACCGGCCAACTTCCTCGATATCGGCGGCGGCGCCTCGCCCGAGCGGGTGGCGAAGTCGTTCCGCGCCGTGCTCGGCGACAAGAATGTCGAGACCATCCTGGTCAATATTTTTGCCGGCATCAACCGCTGCGACTGGGTGGCCGAAGGCGTCATCAAGGCGATTCGCGAGGTCGGCGTCGACGTGCCGCTGGTGGTGCGCCTTTCCGGCACCAAGGTCGAGGAAGGCCGCAAGATCCTGGCCGATTCCGGGGAGAAGGTGATCGTCGCCGACACGCTGGCCGAAGCCGCCGAAAAAGCCGTCGCCGCCTGGCGCGAAGCCGCCAAAAACAAGAAAGCAGCCTGAGGGAGGTCGAGAAATGGCAATCCTGCTCAACCGCAGCACGCGCGTCATCGTGCAAGGGTTCACCGGCAAGATCGGCAGCTTCCATGCCGACGACATGAAGCGCTACGGCACCAAGCTGGTCGGCGGCGTCACCCCCGGCAAGGGCGGACAGACGCATCTTGGCCTGCCCGTCTTCAACACCGTCAAGGGCGCCGTGCGCGAGACCCGCGCCGAGGCGAGCATCGTGTTCGTGCCGCCGCCCTTCGCGGCCGATTCGATCATGGAAGCGGCGGACGCCGGCATAAAACTTTGCGTCTGCATCACCGACGGGATCCCCTCGCAGGATATGATGCAGGTCAAGCGCTACATGCGCCGTTACCGTTTCGAGGACCGCATGCGGCTGGTCGGCCCGAACTGCGCCGGCGTCATCACGCCCGGACAGGCGCTGATGGGCATCATGCCGGGCAGCATCTATCTGCCTGGACGCGTCGGCATCGTCGGCCGCTCCGGTACGCTGGGCTACGAGGCCGCCTCGCAGATGAAGGCGCTGGGCATCGGCGTGTCGACCAGCGTCGGCATCGGCGGCGATCCGATCAACGGTTCGTCCTTCAAAGACATCCTGCAGCTCTTCGAGCGGGACGAGGATACCGACGCCGTGGTGATGATCGGCGAGATCGGCGGCCCGCAGGAAGCCGAAGCCGCGATCTGGGCGCGTGACAATATGCGTAAGCCGCTGATCGCCTACATCGCCGGACTGTCCGCGCCCAAGGGAAGGCGCATGGGCCACGCCGGCGCGATCATCTCCGCCTTCGGCGAGTCGGCGCAGGAGAAGGTCGAGATCCTGAAAGAGGCCGGCGTCATCATCGTGCCGACCCCCGCCTCCTTCGGCGAGGTGGTGGCCGATACGCTGGCGCGAACCAAGAAGGCGGCTTGACGGTCCCAGCCTAAGGTCGCGGAAAGCAAAAATGTCTGTTCCGGAGCCGGCCATCTTCGCAGGCCGGATCCGGCTCTGCGCTGTCCGTACTTAGCGCAGCTCATCGACAATCGATGGACATCGGGAAAGCGGCTTTGGAACAGAGCAAACGCATCAAGTTTCGTGAGGACGAGCGCAGCCTGCTGTTACGCCTGCTGCTTCAGGTCGCGAGCGCACGCGAGCCCGAGATCGCCGCGGTGCTGAGCGGACGCAGGTCGCTTGTTGCACTCGCCCCTGGGCAACGCATCCCGGCGCTTCAGGCCAGCGGCGTGTGGTTTCAGTTGCTGACGATTGTCGACGAGTTGCTTGCCATGCGGGCGCGACGCGAGCTCGAACAAGGCGCGGGTGCCGACGAAGTGCCCGGCTCTTTCGCCAGCGTGATTGCCGAGATGGCCGCGAACGGCCACTCGGCGGCGGAGGCCCAGGCGGCGCTCGACGAGCTTTGCGTCGGCCCGACCATGACCGCGCACCCGACCGAGGCCAAACGTGTCACCGTTCTGGAGATCCACCGACGCATCTATCGCAAGCTGACCGAGCTCGACCAGCCGCGCTGGGCGCCGCGCGAACGCGACCTCTTGATTGCCGATCTGGAAAGCGAGATCGAGCTTCTGTGGATGACGGGCGAGCTGCGGCTGGAGCGACCCACGGTCGAACGCGAGATCGCCTGGGGCCTGCATTTCTTCCGCGAAGTCATCTTCGAGGCAACGCCACAGCTCTATGGCAAGCTCCAGAGCGCCTTCGAGCGCCACTATCCAGGCGAGCCGATCCGAATTCCGTCCTTCATGCGCTATGCCTCGTGGATCGGCGGCGACCGCGACGGCAATCCGAACGTGACGGCTGCGGTTACGGCTCACGCCATGGCCGAATACCGCAACACCGCCATAGGCTGGTATCTGGCGCAGGTGCAGCGGCTGGTGACGGTGCTCAGCGCCAGTTCGAACGTCGTCGACCTGCCGGCCGGCTTCAAGCCGGTGCTGCAAACAGCGCTGGATAAGAGTGGAGAGGCGCAAGAGATCGCCGCCCGCAACCCTGACGAACCGCTGCGCCAGTTCGCTTCGGCCCTGCTTGCCCGGCTGGTCGCCACGCGTGACGGCGGCAAGGCGGCCTACCCCTCGGCGGAGGCGTTTCGCGCCGATCTCAACGCGCTCTCCTCCGTTCTCGCAGCGATCGGCGGGCGCACGGTCGCCAGGCGTTTCGTCCAGCCGCTCGTTTGGCAGGTCGGAAGCTTTGGCTTCCGCACGGTCTCGCTCGACATCCGGCAGAACTCCACAGTCGTCAATCGGGTGCTGGCCGAACTGTTTGCGCTGATAGATCCCACCGATCCCATCGCCGCCGGCACGCCGCAATGGTCGGCGCGCATCCGCGCCGCGCTCAGCCAGGGCGAGCGGCTGCATATCGACGCAAGCCAACTCTCGCCGGAGGCAGGTGAACTGCTGTCGACATTCGCTGTCATCCGCGAACAAATATCCGGCGCGGATGCGGACGCTATCGGCTCTTTCGTGCTGAGCATGACCCGCTCGGCCGACGACCTGCTCGCAGTTTATCTGCTGGCGCAATATTGCGGGCTCTCCACCGCGCCCGGCGGCGACGGCACGATCACGTTGAGGATGGTGCCGTTGTTCGAGACCATCGCCGACCTGCAGGCTGCACCCGGCATCCTGAACGCCTTGCTCGACGTTTCGCTCGTGCGGCGCACGGTGCGGGATTTCAGTGCGCGCCAGGAAATCATGCTTGGCTATTCGGATTCCAACAAGGACGGCGGTTTCCTCGCTTCCAATTGGGAACTGGCAAAGGCGCAGAAGCGCCTCGCCGCCATCGGGCGCAAGCACAAGGTCAAGATCAGCTTCTTTCACGGTCGCGGTGGCTCCGTCAGCCGCGGCGGCGCGCCGACCGGCCGCGCGATCGCGGCGCAGCCGCAAGGGACCGTCGCCGGATCCATGCGGGTGACCGAACAGGGCGAGGTCGTATCGGCGAAATTCGCCAATCGCGGCACCGGCCTCAACCAGCTCGAGGTTCTAGCCGCGGCCGTGCTGGCGCACGGGATCCGATCGCCCGGCGATGGCGGAACGAAGGAAACGCCGGAGTTCGACGAAGCGCTGGAGGCGTTGGCGGGCATGTCGCAGGCCTCCTATGCCGGGTTGATGGCCGAGGCCGGCTTTCTCGATTACTTCAACCAGGCGAGCCCTGTCGCCGAACTGGCGCTCTTGAAAATGGGCTCGCGGCCGGATCGCCGCTTCGGCGCCAGCGGCATTGCCGACCTGCGCGCCATTCCGTGGGTGTTTGCGTGGAGCCAAAACCGGCATCTTTTGACCGGCTGGTATGGCATCGGCAGCGCGCTGAGCGCCTTCGTTTCGGTGCGCGGCGAGGCCGGGCGCGAGCTTCTCGCCCGCATGTTCGAGCACTCCCGCTTTTTCCGCCTGATCGTCGACGAGGCCGAAAAGACGCTCTACCAGTCCGACATGGAGATCGCGCGGCTCTATGCCGACCTGGTGTCCGACAGCGATGCAGCGGCCAGAATCCACGCCCGCATCGCCGCCGAATACGAGCTGACGCGACACCTGATCGGCGACCTCACGGGAGGCGATCTTTCCGCGCGCTTCCCGATGTTCAAGCGGCGTTTCGACAATCTGCGCCGGCAGATGGACGATATCCACCGCCTGCAGGTCGAGCTGCTGCGTGAGGCCCGGACAAGCACGGGCGCAGATCAGAAGCGGGCGACCGACGCCCTGCTTGTGTCGATCAATTGCATCTCGGCTGGCCTTGGGTGGACGGGATAGGATAGGCCCGTTTCAGGCTCGCAGTGCCTGTTTGTCGCGCGCAGTATTGCTCGCCTACGCAAATCGCGCAGGGCTTTCAGAGGCAATTCGTCACGAGAGTTTGGTGCGGTCGAGAATTCTTGCACCCTGAGGAAGTTCAATGACTTGCATAAGATTCGGGCCGAAAATGGCCGTCGCCAGTACTTACGAACTCAAATAGCGCGCCTGAACCCAAGGAGTTGGAAATGATCTACTTTCTGAAGGCTGGCCCCTTCGTCAAAATTGGCTAATACCGATAGCCAGCGAATGGCCGTCGCGCATGACGGAACCTGCATCGTCGCGTAGGTCTGCGGCCAACCCTCACTCTGCAGCGGATGTACGGTTTGACGGGCGCCGAGACGCTACTCGCGCTGCGCCTGGCTCGGGGCGATGCACCCTTGGATATCGCACAGAGCTGGCACCTCAGCCGTACGACGATCCGCTCCCAACTCGCCTCGTTGTTCGCCAAGACCGAGACGAAGCGTCAGACGGAACTGGTAGCTCTTCTCGCGCGAATTTCTGTCTTGCCTAACGGGGCGATCACTCGCTGGAAGCAAGAGGGCGCGTCGCCTGCCGCATGAGTCCGGCTCAGGAAGGCAGGTGCCCTCTTAGGAAGAGGCAGAGCCCTTTGCGGAACACGATTGCAAGTCCTTGCGCCGATGTGCTCCGGCACTGGGACAGTTAGCCTGCCGTTGCGCTCTGGTTACAACTATCTCGTTATTCCATGACCACCCCGAGTTGATCTCGTACGTACTCAAAGCATCTGCCAGATCGCGGCCTTGGCTGAACCGATAACGTCGGCCAACGGTTGCCCGGCATCGAGGTTCACCACCATCGTGCCTCCGAAAGTCAGTTGCTGCAGGGCCGGCACTCGCCTTCGAACGACCAGCGGATCCATGTCCGGCTCGCGCGTCATGATGAGTTCGGGGGTGGCCTGCAGTTTGATGACGAGATCCGGCGGCAGACGACGGGCAAGCGCATAAGAGCTGGCCTCGAAACGCCGAAGCCAGGCTGGGACTTTGGCCAATCGGGGCATCAGCGGAGCATCGTTGAAGTCTATGATCTGGTCTTGGGGGAACCTATCGGCAACGACGACCATTCCACGATCCGCACCGCGGCGCGCGGCCACCAGCTTCATCCGCTTCTCTACAGAGAGGACGCTTGCCCATACGGCGAGCAGAACACTGTAGAGGAGGCCCGGCGAACTGTCGGTCACGGTGCCATGCGAGCTGCCGGCGGGCTTGGTTCCAAGCGCCCAGGTGACCGTCGGCACCAGCAACTTGAACGGCAGCAACAGCAGCGATGGCCTACCACCCCCGGTGCCGAAATATATTGGGAGCACGTCAACTTCCGACTCCAGCCACTGGCGGATCGCTGTCACAAGCGTGGTCTTGCCGCTACCGTCGATCCCGACTACGGCCACCACCATGCCGCTGCCGGGCGTACGGCGGCTCCAGGGGCGGGGCACATGCAGGAACTGCTTGTTCAGACTTCCGGCGGTCCACAAGATTACCCGGCCGATACCGCGCAGAACGGCTTCTAGGCCATTGTAGGTTCGGTAAGCTGCCAGTTCTCTGCGAATCCGAGCGTAAAGGCGTCGCCGGGCCGTGAAAGTCTGCGTCTCGAACAATTCCTTGGCAATGGCTTCCGCGAGGTCCTTATTCACGAGCTTTGCCGCGAGATCACGGAAACTGTGCCGGTCGACCCGTAACGCCACATGCAGCCGGTCCAGTTCGAAGTTCTCCTGTAACCTTTGCCAGTGGCGAAACACGATGGGATCTCGACGCCGCAGCTCGAGGCTGGCTCGCACCACAAGCAGCAAAGCCTCGCTTGCCGGATCGAGCATCCGGAGAGGCAGTGCGGGGTGTCTGATCGCCGAGGCTAGAAATAGGCGTTCCCAAGGAGGCTGATAGTTCCTCAAGATCGGTTCGCCGACAACTAGTCGGAAGTGAAGATGGAGATGGACGATGCGCCCGCTCGGCTCGTCGTAGCCAAGAAAGCTCTGGACTGCAGGATGGCCGTGGCAATTGGAGGGTTCGAAGCGCTTGAGTCCGGAACCGAGCAAGGCCTGGACGGCCCGATGTTGATCAGATTTCGCAACAAGTAGATCAAGGTCCGATTCACCCAGCAAAACAGCTGGAAGACGCCGGCTGCTCCTCCAATAGCACCATTCGACGTTGCTTCGCTCCAATGCGGTCAGCGCCGTGAGCAGGGTGCTAAGTACCTTGATCTCCCCGGCAGGCGTGGCGTTGGCATTTTTCGTTTCGCTGGCCAGGATCGCCGGAGATTCAGGCTCGCATTGCGGAACGCGGCTAGGCCGATGACCGGAGGATATCATTGCATCGAACCCCATGAATTGGGACATGCGGCTATCTCCAGCGAGCTCTGAGCTGTCCCGACCTCAAGGCTAAAGCAGCAAAGACCAGACCGGGCAAGATGTTCAATCGCTTACGGATGTTGGTTGCCATTGCCAAGTTCCAGACGACCAGGGCGAGCGTGAAGCCGACCGCCGCTCCAGTCGCCCCGTCCATCGTTATGCCGGCCGCACAGGCAATGACGGCGGCCACGGAGCCGCCAACCATCGTCCTCGCGGCGGCCCACTCATTCTTGGTCATGGTCAGAAGGTTTAGTTGGGGCCCGCAAACCGCATTGCAGAGGTAACCCATGATGAGGATTCGTGCGATCGGCGCTCCCACAGCAAAATCCTCACCGAACCAGCTTAGGAGAGGTTGGGTGACCACCAGCAACGCCATTGCCAATGCGAGCGCCCCGCTGAAACTCAGAACTGCTGCTCGTGAGAATAGCCGCTGCAGGCCTTCGTGATCCCCGCGGGCATGAAGATCCGCAGCAGTCGGCGAGAACATTGTGCTTACTGCGACACTCGAAAGCCCGACCAGCATCGCTACGTTCAGGCATAGGGCAAAAATGCCAGCCTCGTGGACCCGGCCCGTCCAACCCAAAAGCATGACCCCCGTTCGGCTTACGAAGGCATCAAGCCCGGTAATTAGCATGGTAGGAGGGATTACAGACCACCACAAACGCCCGGAATAACTCGCCCGCGCGTTTTGCAGGTCAGTCGGCCGCAGCTTGATTGCCGTGGCGAGGACAAGCATCGCGGTAACGGCCGAGCTTGTAACTACCGCCATCATCGCGAAAGGGGCATCCAAGGTTACCCAGCCCGAAAACGCCGCGCCACCCACCAGCGCCAACAGAAGCCCATCCCGCGCCACACGCTCGGGCAAAAGCGCGGACACCACGCCTCCAAAGGCGCGAATCAGGCTGGCGCCAAGCGTACAGAACGTCATCAGCGGCACCGCCGCCATGGCGAGCAGCATTGCCCTCTGAAGTTCCTGGTGACTCTCTCCCGAAAAGGCGACGAGGCTGGCTCCTGTCAGTCCCGCCAGCATCGCGACCGAGAGCGACCACGAGAGCGCGAAGGTGATTACGCCGCGCGCTAGGTCCCAACGTCCAGCGGCCCTGTATTCCGGCACGAAGCGCAACAGCGACATGTTAAAGCCGAGCGTCGAGAGGGTGGCGAGAACGGTGCTCCATGCCAAGGCGTACGAGTAGGTGCCGTAGCTCGTCGCGCCGACCAGCCGCGCGATTCCAAGCTGTGCCATGCTGGTGAGGCCCGCACCACCGATATAGACCAGAAGGGCGAATATGCTCGCCTGCAATAGACGCCGGCCCACATCATGGGGACCCCGGTGGAACACAGCAACGGATGATCGGCCTGCGGTGCCCCCGAGTGAGGGGACATGAGTAACCCCGTCGGCCGCATGAAGTTCAAGCGACTGACTTTTCGACCAGCCTTCCGTGCTTCCTTTGCTATCCGCCTGTCTTGCGGCCGCCAACCCGCCACCGCGCGTGTGGTTGGTGAAGGGAACGCCAGTTCGCGACAATCGCGTCTGGATTTCCTGTTCCACCTGACAAAGGCCGCTTGCGGTGGACAGTTCGTCGACTGCCCCAACCGAGACGTTGCTTCGCTGCGCGCTCCGGAGAACATTGCCAATCATTTCGAAAATATCGAAAAATTGCATATTGACAGCGACGTCTACTTCCAAGAACCGTTCCGCAGGCCGTTCGTGCACCATTCTAGTCTGAAGCCGCGCTTCCACGACATCGCGCGGAACTTTCATCCCAACCACCAGATCGGCCCGGGGCGTAGATTCGAGCGCTCGCACGATCAACCTGTCGTCTGCGGCGCCATTGAACATCGCAAGCGACCCGATCGCCTGCACAAAGCCTTGGTCGAATATGATTATATTTGTTGATCCCTGCGCCTGTGTCCAGCAGCGTGACAGGCGAACTATGTACTGCCACATAATAATTCGCCGTATAAGGCCTTTTGGTGGTATTGTTATTAAAAGTTTATTTGCAGGTGCAGTAGAACTGTTTCGCCAAAACGAAGAAAGTAGTGCCAAAACTGTGATGAAAATGGCGGATGATATTCGGGAGATTACCGTGAAAATGCCGAAGCGGTCCCAGCCGCCGCCTCTATCCCGGGGCAGGTAGCACAGGGCAACTTTGGCAACGTACCCATGGTCGCGCAAATGCTTGGCGAGGGCGTTCGCGAAGGTTGTTTTGCCGGATCCCGCTGGTCCGAAAAGTTCAATGATCATGCCGTTTCAATCCGGAGATCGTTGATCGGTTCAGCCCTCGATAGCCCATCAACAAAAGGTCGCCACTATCCCCGAGTCGGTGGTTCGTGTGTTGTTTGAGATTCACCTGGGCGAGAACGCTGACGGGCGGAGTGGACAAATTCCAGGAGAGATTCTCTTCTGCTCCGATGAAACTCGAGGACGCTGCGCGCTAAGTTGCGTGGCGTCGGCCGAAAGTGACTAGCCGCCGCGAACGCGCCCACGTCGTTTCCCGAACCGGCTATCAACCGTGCCATGCCTTTTCGGGTAAGCCACCAGCGCTCGAAAGCCCGATCGTTCCGGTTCTGGAAAACAGTCGCGGCAGTCCAGAGAGAGGCAAGCCATTGCAGGCTGCAGAAGACAGGGCGCAGGGCCGGCGCTCGTGGTTCCAGCAAAGAGAAGGTCCAGCCGAGACCGTTTATTGTGCGGACGACCGGCACCTGACAGCGCACTGCCGACGGGGTGAGCAAATTGGGTTTGGTGTCGAAGCTTTGGATGATGTCCGGCCGGGCCTCTGCCATCAACCCCCGGACCGAGCGCAATGCGCTCAATTGCGCACTGCCAACGGCAAATCGATCGAGTTCAATGCGACGATGCGGAATTCCGTGGCGTAAAAACGCTGTCCCGTGGTCACTCCTTATGGCCGTCAGCCTAAAGCCCTTTTTGCGCAGCGACAGCACGAACGGAATACGCAGGCGATGGTCCTCGCCTCCTATGCAAACCAGGTAGGGGTCCATCTCGCCTCTCCCTAGAGGGCGGGGCACCTCAAGCGTACGACGTGGCTAGCGACTTGATTTTTTCTCATTGTCGGTTTGCAACCCTTGCGCCTGACATCCGCCCGGATCACGCTAGGGGCATGCTTGCCCACTGTCCTCGTCCGTTTGAATGAAGCAGAGTGCCCGCGCCGCTACCAGTGTACCGAACCAGCTTCGACGACGCAGTTGGCGGGCAGCGAGTGCGCGTTGTCGGCGCGGAACGCAATCCGTTCGTCGTGTCGGCATTCCGCGAAATGCTGGAATGCGATGGTCATTTCGAGCTGGTGAACGCCGTGCAGAGCGGCAAGCAGTTCCTGGACCCGACGGCGGAGGCCGGCTTCGATCTAGCCGTCATCGGCTGGAAGCTTGCTGACATGGACGGCGCCGAAATCCTCGGAAGTCCAGAACCGCAAGCTCGACCTGCGCGTAACCGGGTTTTCCAACGATCATGACATCGGCATTCTGAAAAAGTGCGCGCGCCTTGGGGCGCAGGGCTATTGCTTCCAGTTCGACAATCCGCCTATCATTTTCGAGACGACCTGGCGGTCGCGCACGGGGCCGCTCCGCATCCCCTACATCGACATCAACAAGGTAAACACAGCTTACCGGCGTGAGCGCGAGCTGCTTGCGATGCTTTCCGATGGCTGGACCAATCTCCAGATCGCGACCCGGACCCGGGTCTCGGAGAACACCGTGAAGTGTCACCTCAAGAATCTCTACGACAAGCTCGGCGTGCGCAATCGCGCCATGACGGCGCGCTCTATTCGAGCGAAAAGCGTCGAAACCCCAAATCGTCCCTCGACTAATGCATATTGCCAAAAGTGCGCAGCGGTTTCGGAAACATGCCTCAAAACAAGAGTTGAAGCGCGTCGCCTGGATCCGTTTCAGCGCGACGCATTTGGCTCAAGGCCAGCCTGCGAGCTGCCGCCTCGATTGCGCCGGCCTTCAAACGAAACTTTCAGGGAGGATGGTGCGGTCGAGAAGACTCGAACTTCCACGGGTTGCCCCACAGCGACCTCAACGCTGCGCGTCTACCAATTCCGCCACGACCGCACGTGGTAGGAGCCGGAACCGTCCGGCCCGGGGCCTGTAGCAAATCGTTTCCGGCGAAACAAGTGCGCTGAGCGGAATATTCGTCGCTCATTTGCACAACCCTCCGCGGCCCGGCTTCATGCTGGCGAAACTGGACGTTTTGACCGATTGCCGCCATATGAGAGGAGCATCGAGAAAAGTTCCATGACAGAACGCAGCCAGATCGCCACGTCGTTCCTTCCCCTCCCCGGTTCGGCGCCGGTGGAATGGGTGATCGAACCCGGCCTGACGTCCTATCCGGACGCGCTAACCTTCATGGAAGCGCGCGCCGAGGCGATCCGCAGCGGTGCTGCCGGCGAGATGGTCTGGCTGGTCGAGCATCCGCCGCTCTACACCGCCGGAACCAGCGCGCGAATCGAAGACCTGATCGATCCCGATCGCTTTCCGGTCTTTGCCGCAGGGCGCGGCGGCGAATACACTTATCACGGCCCCGGCCAGCGCGTGGCCTATGTCATGCTTGACCTGAAGCGCCGGCGCGAGGACGTGCGCGCCTTCGTCGCAGCACTCGAGCAATGGATCATCGCCACACTTGCCGCCTTCAACGTGCGCGGCGAGCGGCGCGAGGACCGCGTCGGCGTCTGGGTGGTGCGGCCGGACCGGCCGGCGCTGCCGGATGGCATGCCGGCCGAAGACAAGATCGCGGCGATCGGCATCCGGCTGCGGCGCTGGGTGAGCTTTCATGGCATCGCCATCAATGTCGAGCCGGACCTCGGCCATTTCAGCGGCATCGTGCCCTGCGGCGTCTCGGACCATGGCGTGACCAGCCTCGTCGATCTCGGCCTGCCGGTCACCATGGCCGACCTCGACCTGGCACTGAAATCCGCCTTCGAGGATGTGTTCGGGCCTGCCGCCGTTCCGACGGCGGAGCCTGCTCGCAAGGTCGGCTGAGCCGCCCACTCGCTACATTAGTTGTGCGGACGCCCACAGCATGCCGTAACCATGGATGGCAAAGACGGCGAGCAGCGCGCCGGCCACGGCCAGCCGGTCGAAGGTCTTGATCGGCTTCAGCTCGTGGCGCGGCTTCACGCCGCTGCCCATGGTGATCAGGCTCAGCATCGCGAACACCGCACCCGCGATCAGCAGAAAGCTCGGCGAAAACCCGGCACGCCAGCCGATCGCCAGAAGCGCCGACAAAAGCAGGAAGGACGCCAGCGCCAGTACGACCGGCCCCGGGCAGATCTGGCGCAGCACCTGGCCGCCGTCGAATTTCCACACCGGCACGAGATTGGCGATGTTGAACAGCGACGCGCAGCCGGCAAGCGTCGCTAGGAGCATCGCGGCCAGTCGATGTCCTTCGCCGTCGGCGAAGCCGCTGGCGGCGATCAGCAGCGGCACCAGGAAAGCGGAGAAGCCGGCGCCCATCAGCGCCACGAACGCCACCTCGAAGCGGCTGTCATAGGGCCTGCCGCCGATAGCAATACCGCCAAGCAGCGGAATGAAGATCATCCGCGCCCGGCGATGCCCCGTCAGCCGGAAGGCGGCCATATGGCCGAGCTCGTGCAGGGCGACCACCGAGGTCAGGATTGCGGCAAGCGCAAAGCCGCCGGTATTGAGGCCGAATAACGGCCACAGGATCAGGGCCGAAAGCACGGCAAAGCCGACCTGGCTCAGCGGATGCTCGAACCAGCCGCCCTTGCGATAGGTGCCTGTCGCCGCCCAGACGTCCAGCTTGCGCAATTCGCGGCGCATGGCGAAGAAGCGGAAGATCAGGAAGGCGACGCCGCGATAGCGGTCGGTCTGGGTGAGCGTGACCCGCGTGGCGTCTCCCTCCGGCACAAGCTCGGCGGTCTCGCGATAATTCGCCCAGAACGAGGGATCGAGCGCCGTGTCCTCAATGACGGTCATCGAGAAGCGGCTGCCCTCGCCGACATCCTCGAACCGGGCCTTGCGTTCGATCGGCCGGTCGTCCCGACCATCCCAGGACAATCTGATCAGCGCCGTCCCCTCGCCGTCCAGGGGCTCGGCGGAGAGGATTTCGCCGGACCAGCCGGCGTCGCCGCCGAACGGCCACAGCGCCTGCCAGAGGCGATTGCGGTCGGCCTTGATCACGCGGCTGACCGTCACCGTACGCAGTCCGAGCGGTACGGTCATCAAAAGGAAGATCAGTCCGAGATTGCCGGCCACGAGGGTGACCGTGACGACGACTGACACCGAATTCGCTCCATGTCTTGAAGGAGCAGCCTAGCGCCGGCGCCGCCAAGAAAGACTTAACATGGGCGGGCTCTTGCCCGCCTGAACAACGGGCGGGCATTTGCCCGTCCCGTACAGCGGCGAGGCCGCCCGATCACATGGCGCCGATCCAGATCGCCATGGAAACGAGAAAGGTGCTCATGCAAACCAGCGAGACGACATCCTGAACCAGATCAGACATAACTCTCTCCGTTGTTAGAATGTTCGTAATTTGTTCTAATTTTGTTCGAATGTCAACGATAGCCGAGAGCACGCCTCAAAGAATTCGGGCGGTGCGTTTGAGCAGGGTTAAGGAAAGGTTAGCGGGCTCGCTGTGCGAGCACGTCGCAGCCGTTTGCGATTGGCCAATGCGCCGATGGCTTCGTCATTCTAGGGCGGAGCAAGGAGCGAAGCGACGCGCGCAGACCCTAGAATCCATGCCGTGAGATTGATGCTTCGCTACGGTGCAGAACAAGGCTTCCAGGAGCCGCCCTCTTCTGCGGCGTTGCATTCTTCAGCAGAGGTAAGGGAATGGATCCTAGGGTCTTCGCTCCGCTTCGCGGAGCTTCGCCCTAGGATGACGACATTGGAAGCCTCAGAGAGGCACCACCTTACCCTCGGCCAGCGTCACCCGTCGGTCCATGCGCGAGGCCAGCTCGTGGTTGTGGGTGGCGATCAGCGCCGCGAGGCCCGACTGCCGGACCAGCGCTTCCAGCGCGTCGAACACATAGGACGCGGTCGTTGGATCGAGATTGCCGGTCGGCTCGTCGGCCAGGAGCACCAGCGGCGCATTGGCGACGGCGCGGGCAATGGCGACGCGCTGCTGCTCGCCGCCGGAAAGCTCGGCCGGCCGATGATGCGCGCGCTTGCCGATCTGCATATAGTCGAGAAGCTGCGCCGCCCGCTCGGATGCTTCCTTGCGGCCGAGCCCTTTGATCAGCTGCGGCATCATGATGTTCTCGAGCGCGGAGAACTCCGGCAGCAAATGATGGAATTGATAGACGAAGCCGACGTCGTTGCGGCGGATCGCGGTGCGTTCCTCGTCCGACAGCCGCCCGCAGGCACGGCCGGCCAGGATCACGTCGCCGGCATCGGGCCGCTCCAGCAGGCCGGCCGTGTGCAGCAAGGTGGACTTGCCGGTACCCGACGGCGCGACCAGCGCCACCATCTCGCCGCGCCTGAGCGAAAAGTCCGCGCCGTTCAGAATGGTGAGCTTGCGCGGCCCCTGGACATAGTGCCGCTCGACGCCCTTCAACTCGATAATGGCCTCGGCCATCATTCGTACCTCAAGGCTTCGACGGGATCGAGCCGGGCAGCGCGCCAGGCCGGAAACACCGTCGCGAGGAACGACAGGGCCAGCGCCATGATCACGACATAGGTCGTCTCGCGCGGATCCATTTTCGCCGGCAACTGGCTGAGGAAATAGAGCTCGGGATTGAACAGGATCCTGCCGGTCATCCAGGAGAAGAACTGGCGGATCGATTCGATGTTGATGCAGATGACGACGCCGAGCAGCACGCCGGCGATCGTGCCCGTGACGCCGATCGCAGCGCCCGTCATCAGGAAGATGCGCAGGATCGCGCCGCGCGAGGCGCCCATCGTGCGCAGGATGGCGATGTCGTGGCCCTTGTCCTTCACCAGCATGATGAGGCCGGAAATGATGTTGAGCGCCGCCACCAGCACGATCAGCGTGAGAATCATGAACATGACGTTGCGCTCGACCTGCAGGGCCGAGAAGAAGGTCTCGTTGCGCTGGCGCCAGTCGACGAGATCGACCGGCCGCTGCGCCGCCTGCTCGACCAGCGGCTTCAGCGCGTCGACATTGTCGGGATTGTCGACATAGATCTCGATGGTCTGCGCGCGCCCGTCCATGTTGAAATAGAGCTGCGCTTCGGAAAACGGCATGTAGACGATCGAGCTGTCATATTCCGACATGCCGACCTCGAAGATCGCCGCCACCTTGTAGCCCTTCATGCGCGGCGTGGTGCCGAGCGGCGTCACGTCGCCTTCCGGCGAGATCAGCGTGATGGTGTCGCCGAGCACCAGCCCGAGGCTTTCCGCCATGCGCTTGCCGATCGCCACGCCGTCGCCGGTGTCGAAGCCGTCGAGCGTGCCTTGTTTGATGTTGCTGGCGACGATCTGGATCTTGCCAAGGTCCTCACCGCGAATGCCACGCACCAGGGCGCCCGTGCCGCCGCCGACATTGCCTTGCGCCAGCACCTGGCCGTCGATCAGCGGAATGGCGTATTTGACGCCCGAAACACCGTTGATGCGGCTCGCCACCTGGGCGTAATCCTCCAGCGGCGAATCGAGCGGCTGCACGATGAGATGGCCGTTGACGCCGAGGATGCGGGTGAGCAGCTCGGCGCGAAAACCGTTCATCACCGCCATGACGACGATCAGCGTCGCGACGCCGAGCATGATGCCGAGGAAGGAGATCGAGGCGATGACCGAGATCACCGTTTCCTTGCGGCGCGAGCGCAGATAGCGCCAGGCCACCATCCGCTCGAAGCCGGAGAAAGCGCCCGCCGCCGATCTGGCCGCTACCGCTGCCTCGCTCATGCGGCGATACCCAGACGCTTCTTGGCCTCGGCGATCGGCAGCGTCTCGCGCTCGCCCGACTTGCGGTTCTTGATCTCGACCTCGCCGGCGGCAACGCCGCGCGGGCCGACGATCACCTGCCACGGCAGGCCGATCAGGTCCGCGGTGGCGAACTTGCCGCCGGGACGCTGGTCTGTGTCGTCATAGAGCACGTCCTTGCCGGCAGCGTTAAGCGCAGCATAGAGCTCGTCGCAGACGCGGTCGCATTCGGCGTCGCCGACCTTCATGTTGATCAGGCCGATGTCGAAGGGCGCCACCGCTTCCGGCCAGATGATGCCGTTCTCGTCATGGCTCGCCTCGATGATCGCCGCGACCAGCCGCGAAGGACCGATGCCGTAGGAGCCACCCGAGGCGTAGTGGTCCTTGCCGTCGGGACCGGTCACCTTGGCGTTCATCGGCTTGGAGTATTTCTCGCCGAAATGGAAGATATGGCCGACTTCGATGCCGCGCGCGGAGAGTCGGTCGCCTTCGGCGACTTTCTCCCAAGCTGCCTCGTCATGCATTTCGTCGGTGGCGGCATATGGCGTCGTCCATTTCTTCACGATGCCGCCGATCTCGGCATCGTTTGAGAAGTTGGTGTCCGCGCCCGGCACGTCGAGCGCGAGATAGGCGCGGTCGCAGAACACCTGGCTCTCGCCGGTCTCCGCCAGGATGATGAACTCATGGCTGAGGTCGCCGCCGATCGGACCGGTATCGGCGCGCATCGGAATGGCCTGCAGGCCCATGCGCGTGAACGTCCTGAGATAGGAGACGAACATGCGGTTGTAGGCGGCCCTGGCGCCTTCGAAATCGAGGTCGAAGGAATAGGCATCCTTCATCAGGAACTCTCTGCTGCGCATCACGCCGAAGCGCGGGCGCACCTCGTCGCGGAACTTCCACTGGATGTGATAGAGATTGAGCGGCAGGTCCTTGTAGGATTTCACGTAAGCGCGAAAAATCTCGGTGACCATCTCCTCGTTGGTCGGGCCGTAGAGCATGTCACGGTCCTGGCGGTCCTTGATGCGCAGCATCTCCTTGCCGTAATCGTTGTAACGGCCGCTTTCGCGCCACAGATCGGCCGACTGGATGGTCGGCATCAGGATTTCCAGCGCGCCGGCGCGGTTCTGTTCCTCGCGGATGATCTGGCAGACCTTGTCCAGCACGCGCTTGCCCAATGGCAACCACGAAAAGCTGCCCTGCCCCTGCTGGCGGATCATGCCGGCGCGCAGCATCAGCCGGTGCGAGACAATCTCGGCCTCGCGGGGATTTTCTTTGAGAATGGGCAGGAAATAGCGCGACAAACGCATGGACTGGTCCGTGAATGAAGATGGGGCGCGGGAATCGGCGCGCCTCAGGCTGATTGCCCGGGCTTCATAGCCATTTCATGGCCGAATGGAAACCCGAGTGCCCCAAAGTATCGGACCTTCTGCACCTTACCAAAAAGACGATTTTGGCTGCAAAGTGCCGCGAATGGCTTTTTGATCGATTCACAAGCAAGCCCTGCCGTACTATTGTGCAGTGCAGCACGATATTGCCTGTTTGGAGGCAAAATTCTTCGTGACATTTTCACCTGCCTTGGTCTAGTGTGCGCCGATAACCGAGAGGGCGGAGAAAAATCTGCTCTCCTACGCGGTCAAAGTCTTGGGAGGATGCGATCTAGGCGCGGTAACTCGCTGCCGCCGGACACCGGAAACGGATCGGACGCGTTTAAATTGCAAGGCCTCGTGCCTTGCATTTTTTTTGTGCAATCATCTGCTTAGCACAACCATCTGCCAAACGACGTCAGGCATGATCGGGCGCCGGAATCGGAAGCCGGCTTCCGATCTCAACCTTGGCGCGCGCATGCTGCTCAATACTTGCGGAAACTAGGCCCGCAGCGTCAGTGACTGGCGTCCGGCGTGAAGTTCGGCATGATCCGGATGATGTCGTCAAAGCTGAACCCCAGGCCCATCGTCAGGCCGTAGAGAATGCCCATCACCACCACCGTCACGACCGTCGCGCGGAGGAAAGCGCGCAGCATATGCGGGCCGCGCGGCGCGCTGGAAACGGTGCCAAGCGTGACATCCTGATCGTCGTCCTGGGTGCGCAGGCTGAACGGGAGAACAATAAACAGCACCAGCCACCAGGTGACGAAGAACAGCGCGGTGAACAGGATCCAGTTCATGCCTGCTCCAGTTCGACCAACGTGCCGAAGAAATCCTTGGGATGCAGGAACAGCACCGGCTTGCCATGCGCGCCGATCTTCGGGTTGCCGTCGCCCAGCACGCGTGCGCCGCTTTGCTTCAAATGATCGCGGGCAGCCAGGATATCGTCAACCTCATAGCAGACGTGATGCATGCCGCCCGAAGGGTTCTTCTCGAGGAACGTAGCGATGGGCGATTTCTCGCCCAGCGGCTCCAGCAGTTCGATCTTGGTGTTGCCGACATCGACGAACACGACGGTCACGCCATGCTCAGGCAGCGCCTGCGGCTCGCTCAATCGCGCGCCCAGCATATCGCGGTAGGCGGCAACCGCCGCGGCCAGGTCCGGCACGGCAAGCGCGACATGGTTCAGGCGTCCAAGCATAAGGCGCTCCGCTTTAGGGGAGTAAGGCAGTAGGGCAGTAAGGGAGTAGGGGAAAACAGGCTGAAGAAAGTAACCGCTCGTTCTTCCCTACTCCCCTACTGCCTTACTCGCCTATTCCCTTGTTCGTCACCGCGTGACGAATACCGTCACCAGCGGCTTCTTGCCCCAGGCCTCGTTGGCGGCGCTGCGCACGGCGCGGCGCACCGCCTCCTGCACCAGGTCGAGGTCTTTTCGGCGCTGACGCGGAATGGAGTCCACCGCGCCGATTGCCGCATCGAGCATCAGGTCCTCCAGCGTCTCGCCGCTGGCATCCGCTTCCGCAACGCCGATCGCCACAAGGTCGGGGTCGCCGGCAAGCTCATATTTGTCGTCGAGCACGACATTGACCGCGACATGGCCGGCGAAGGAAAGCTTGCGGCGATCGCGTATGCCCATCGCCTGGTCGGTGCCGATCAACAGGCCGTCCTTGTAGAGCCGGCCGAACGGCACCTGGTCGATAATCGTCGCCGGGCCGGGCCACAGCCTCAGCATGTCGCCGTCGCGCACCTGCGCCACCTGGCCGATGCCCGACATCGACATCAACGAGCCCTGCGCCACCAGATGCGCCGCCTCGCCATGCACGGGAACGCCGATCTGCGGCCGCACCCATTCATACATCTTGCGCAATTCGCTGCGGCGCGGATGGCCGGAGACATGCACCAGCGCGTCGCCGTCCTCGATGATCTTCATGCCGAGATCGATCAGCCGGTTCTTGATCTCGAGGATCGCCTTCTCGTTGCCTGGAATGGTGCGAGAGGAAAACACGACCGTATCGCCGGCGGTCAGCGCCACCGACTTCATCTCGTCGCGAGACAGCTTTGCCAGCGCCGCCAGCGGCTCGCCCTGGCTGCCGGTGCAGATGATCACCAGGTTCTCGCGCGGGATATAGCCGTAATCTTCCTCGGAGATGAACTCCGGCAGCCCGTCCATATAGCCGAGCTCGCCCGCCACATCGATGACGCGCTTCAGCGAGCGGCCGAGCACGAGGCACTGGCGGCCGGCATCGCGTGCCGCCCTGGCGATCGAGACGATGCGTCCGACATTGGAGGAGAAGGTAGTGACCGCGACGCGGCCTTTGGCTTGCTCGATGACACCCTTGAGACCCTCGCCGACCGCCACTTCCGACGGCGATTCCCCTTCCCTCAATGCGTTGGTGGAATCACAGATCAGCGCCAGCACGCCCTTGTCGCCATAGGCGCGGAAGCGTGCTTCGTCGGTCTTGGGGCCGATCGTCGGCGCAGGATCGATCTTCCAGTCGCCGGTGTGGATCACCGTGCCCGCGGGCGTGGTGATCGCCAGCGACATCGGCTCGGGAATCGAGTGCGCCACCGGGATCGCCTCGATCTCGAAAGGTCCGATGGTGAACGTCTCGCCGGCCCGGTAAATCGACGCCGGGATCTTCGGCGCGTTCTGCTCACCCTGCCGCTTGGCTTCGAGCAGGCCGGCGGTGAAAGGCGTCATCCACACAGGGACTTTAAGCTTCGGCCAGATATCCAGCAGCGCGCCGTAATGATCCTCATGCGCGTGGGTGATGACGATGCCGCGCAGCCCGTCGATATTCTCCTCGATGAAGCGCGTATCGGGCAGGATCAGATCGACGCCGGGATGCGACGAGTCCGGAAAGGTGACGCCGACATCGACGATGATCCATTCGCGCGCGTCCGCGGGCCCATAGCCGTAAAGGGCGAAGTTCATGCCGATCTCGCCGACGCCGCCCAGCGGCGCGAAGACGAGTTCGGCGTTTTCTCTGTTCGCCATGAATCCTTTCCTTCCTGGCCGTCAGGCCAAGCCGTTGGAGCAAATCCCCGAAAAGCGTGTCACGGCTTTCCCTCCGGAACTGCACAAAAACAAAACTATACCCGGGCCGAAGCGACGGCGCCGAAATGCACGTCGCCGGCCGCGATCGTCAAAACCGATCCCTCATCGTCGCGGATCACGAAACGGCAGTCCTCGTCAATGGTTTCGAAGACGCCACGCACGACATTGCCGTCAATTCTGACAGCAACCTCGCCGCCGAGCCCTGCCGCGCGGGCAAGCCAGCGCTTTCTGATGGCATCGAGCCCGCGCCCGTCATCCCATATCCGGGCATTCTCGCTCCAGGCATCCGAAAGCGCCAGGAACAGCGTTTCGGCATCGCAATCGGCGCCCAATGCCTGCAGCGACGTCGCCGGATAAGGCAGATTTTCCGGGTAAGCCACGACATTGACGCCGATGCCGATGGCAACCGCGAAGCGGCTCCCCTCCAGCATGGTCGATTCCAGCAGGATGCCGGCAAGCTTGGCGTCCGAAGCCAGCACGTCGTTCGGCCATTTCAGCTCGAAGCGGTTGCGGCCCTGGCTTGCGCCATCCAAGGCGACGGCGATCCGGCCTTTCGGCACGACGGCGTCGAGCGCGTCGGCCAGCGCCAGCCCCGCGACGAAGCCGAGCGTCGCGGCCAGCCGAAGCTCGCCGCCGGGGACCAGGAGCAGTGTCGCAGCGAGATTGCCCTCGGGCGTCGCCCAGGCGCGGCCACGCCGACCGCGGCCGCTCTCCTGCTTCTTCGAAACGACCCACAGCTTGCCTGGATCGCCGGCGCGCGCATGCTCCAGCGCCAGCGCGTTTGTCGAGCCGACGCTGTCATGCGCCTCGAGCCGGAACCCCTCCGACGCCGCGGTTGGAGCCAGCCGAAATGCCATCCCGTCAGAAGAAGGTCTTCGCGGCGGCTTCGGCATAATTGCCGACCGGCCCGCCGATCAGCACGTAGAACAGCACGAAGGCGCCGCTGACGCCGAGCACCAGGCGCAGCTCGCTCGCCATAGGCACGAAGCCGCCGACCGGCTCGTCGAACCACATGATCTTGATGATGCGCAGGTAATAATAGGCGCCCACCACCGAAGCCAGCACGCCGATGATCGCCAGCGCATAGAGATGCGCGTTGATGGCCGCGAGGAACACGTACCACTTCCCCCAGAAGCCGGCGAGCGGCGGAATGCCGGCCAGCGAGAACATCAGGATGGTAAGGATGGTCGCCATGATCGGGTTGGTCGAGGCGAGACCGGCCAGGTCGCCGATCTGCTCGACATTACCTTCCTTGCGCCGCATGGCGAGGATGAAGGCGAAGGTGCCGAGCGTCATTACCAGATAGATCAGCATGTAGATGGCGACGCCCCGCACGCCGGCCTGGCTGTTGGCGGCAAGGCCGACCAGCGCATAGCCCATGTGGCCGATCGAGGAGTAGGCCATCAGACGCTTGATGTTGGTCTGGCCGATGGCAGCGAAAGAACCCAGCGCCATGGAGGCGATCGAAATGAAAACGACGATCTGCTGCCAGTCGGAGGCGATCGGCTTGAAGGCGCCCATGGTGACGCGCACGATCAGCGCCATCGCCGCCATTTTCGGCGCGGCGGCCAGGAATGCGGTGATCGGGGTCGGCGCGCCTTCATAGACATCCGGCGTCCACATGTGGAACGGCACGGCCGAGATCTTGAAGGCGAGGCCGGCAAGCACGAACACCAGACCGAAGACGAGGCCGAGCTGGCGCTCGCCGCTGCCAAGCGCCGTGGCGATCTCCTGGAAACCAGTATTGCCGGTATAGCCGTAGACGAGGCTGATGCCGTAAAGCAGCATGCCCGACGACAGCGCGCCGAGGACGAAGTATTTCAGCCCCGCCTCGGTCGAGCGCAGATTGTCGCGGTTGATGGCCGCCAGCACGTAGATCGCCAGCGACTGCAGCTCGAGCCCGAGATAGAGCCCGATCATGCCGTTGGCCGAGATCATCAGCATCATGCCGAGCGTGCAGAGCAGGATAAGCACCGGGAATTCGAACTTGTCGAAATGTTCCTGCTTGGCAAAGCGCATCGACATGACCAGCGTCACCGCAGAGCCGATCAGCGCCAGCATCTTCATGAAACCGCCGAAGGAATCCTGGACAAAGGCGCCGCCATAGGCAGCGCCCTGACCGCCGGAGAAAGCGAGCCACAGGCCGGCCACAACGAGAACGAGAACGGCAAGGCCGGTCACGGTCATGGTGCTGTTGGAGCGCGAATAGGCCCCGATCAGCAGGAGCACCAGCGCGCCGACGGCGAGGATCAGTTCCGGTGTCGAGAGCGAAAGGCTGGAGATAAGGTCCGGCGTCATGGTCTATTCCCCAGTCAGTTCGCCGCCGCGGTCTGCGCGGAATTGATGGATGCGGTGACGTTGGTGACGAGCGTCTTGACCGATTGGGCCGTCGCGTCGAACACCGGCGCCGGATAGACGCCAAAGAAGATGACCAGAACCACCAGCGGATAGACGATCGCCTTCTCGCGCGGCGAAAGATCAAGCAGGTTCTTCAGGCTGTCCTTGGTCAGCGCACCGAAGATCACCCGGCGATAGAGCCACAGCGCGTAGGCCGCCGACAGGATGACGCCGGTGGCGGCGAAGAACGCTACCCAGGTGTTGACCCGGAAGACACCGAGCATGGTCAGGAATTCGCCGATGAAGCCGCTGGTGCCCGGAAGGCCGACATTGGCCATGGTGAAAATCATGAACACGGTGGCGTATTTCGGCATGTTGTTGACCAGGCCGCCATAGGCGTCGATCTCGCGCGTATGCATCCGGTCATAGATGACGCCGACACACAGGAACAGCGCGCCCGAGACGAGGCCGTGGCTGAGCATCTGGAAGATCGCGCCCTGCACGCCTTCCTGGTTCATCGCGAAGATGCCCATGGTGACGAAGCCCATATGGGCGACCGACGAATAGGCGATCAGCTTCTTCATGTCCTCCTGCATCAACGCCACCAGCGAGGTGTAGATGATGGCGACGACGGAGAGCGTGAACACCAGCGGCGCGAACATCGCCGATGCTTCCGGGAACATCGGCAGCGAGAAGCGCAGGAAGCCGTACCCGCCCATCTTCAGCAGGATGCCTGCCAGGATGACGGAGCCCGCGGTCGGTGCCTCGACGTGGGCGTCGGGCAACCAGGTGTGCACCGGCCACATCGGCATCTTCACCGCGAAGGAGGCGAAGAAGGCGAGCCACAGCCAGGTCTGCATGTTGGCCGGGAAGTGATGCGTCAGAAGCGTCGGGATGTCGGTGGTGCCCGACTGGAAGAACATTGCCATGACGGCGAGCAGCATCAGCACCGAGCCGGCCAGCGTATAGAGGAAGAACTTGAACGAGGCATAGACGCGCCGCTTTCCGCCCCAGACGCCGATGATGATGAACATCGGGATCAGGCCCGCCTCGAAGAAGACGTAGAACAGGACGATGTCGAGCGCGCAGAACACGCCGATCATCAGCGTCTCGAGGATCAGGAAGGCGATCATGTAGGCCTTGACCCGTTTCTCGATGGCGTCCCAGGAGGCCAGTATGCAAAGCGGCATCAGGAAGGTGGTCAGGATGACGAACAGCATCGAGATGCCGTCGACGCCCATATGGTAGGAGATGCCCGAATCCAGCCAGGCATGCTTCTCGACGAACTGGAAGCCGGCCTGCGAATTGTCGAAGCCCGTCCAGATGAACAGCGAGATCACGAAGGTGAACGCCGTCGTGATGAAGGCGATCGCGCGGATGTTGCGGCGCGCGTTTGCGCTGTCGTCGCTGATCGGCAGAATGAGGAGAACACCAACCAGCGGCAGGAAGGTGACCAGCGAGAGGATTGGCCAGTCGGTCATCAGAGCATCATCCAGGTGACGAGAGCGGCCACGCCGATCAGCATGGCGAAGGCGTAATGGTAAAGATAGCCGGTCTGCAGCTTGACGACCCGGTTGGTGACGTCGACGACGCGCGCCGAGATGCCGTCAGGCCCGAGCCCGTCAATGACGGCCCCGTCACCGGTCTTCCACAGGAACCTGCCGAGGCGCTTGACCGGCCGCACGAACAGGAAGTCGTAGAGCTCGTCGAAGTACCACTTGTTGAGCAGGAAAGCATAAAGCAGGCGATGATTGGCGGCGACGCTCCGGGGGAGTTCCGGCGAGCGGATGTAGAATTTCCAGGCGACCGCGAGGCCGATCACCATGGCGACGAATGGCGCGAGTTCGACCCAGAGCGGCAATTCGTGGATCTCGTGCAGGATGTGGTTGTCCGGCAGCGTGAACAGCGATGCCTTCCAGAATTCGGCGTAACCCTCGCCGATGAAGGCGCCGTGGAAGATGATGCCGGCAAACAGCGCGCCGGCCGCCAGCACATAGAGCGGCACCAGCATCACCGGCGGCGATTCATGGACGTGGTGCATGACCTCGTGGCTGGCGCGCGGCTCGCCATGGAAGGTCATGAAGATCAGCCGCCACGAATAGAAGCTTGTGAAGGCGGCGGCGATCACGAGCAGGATGAAGGCAAAGCCGGCGACCGCATTGTGGCCGGCGAAGGAGGTCTCTATGATGGCGTCCTTGGAGAAGAATCCGGCGGTGCCGATCACCGTCGCCGGAATTCCGACGCCGGTCAGCGCCAGCGTGCCGATGATCATCATCCAGTAGGTTGCCGGGATGAGATTGCGAAGGCCGCCCATCTTGCGCATGTCCTGCTCGTCGGACACCGCATGAATGACCGAGCCGGAGCCGAGGAACAGCAGCGCCTTGAAGAATGCGTGTGTGAACAGGTGGAAGATCGCCGCGCCATAGGCGCCGACGCCGAGCGCGACGAACATATAGCCGAGCTGCGAGCAGGTCGAATAGGCGATGACGCGCTTGATGTCGTTCTGGACCAGGCCGACGGTCGCCGCGAAGAAGGCGGTAAAGGCGCCGATGAAGGTGACGACGGTCAGCGCCGTATGCGACAGCTCGAACAGCGGCGAGAGCCTCGCCAGCATGAAGACACCGGCGGTCACCATGGTCGCCGCGTGGATGAGCGCGGAGACCGGCGTCGGACCTTCCATGGCGTCCGGCAGCCAGGTGTGAAGCGGCACCTGCGCCGACTTGCCCATGGCGCCCATGAAGAGCAGCAGGCAGACCACGGTCAGCGCCGTCTGCTTGTCGAGCGCATGTCCGAGGAAGGTGAGCACGGCGGCACTCGCCGGCGCGCCTTCGGCCGGCAGGAAGGATGCTGCATTGGCGAACACTGTGCTCAGATTGACCGAGCCGAACAGCACGAACACGCCGAAGATGCCGAGCGCGAAGCCGAAGTCGCCGACGCGGTTGACGACGAAAGCCTTGATGGCCGCGGCATTGGCCGACGGCTTCTTGTACCAGAAGCCGATCAGGAGATAGGAGGCCAGACCGACGCCTTCCCAGCCGAAGAACATCTGGATCAGGTTGTCTGCCGTCACCAGCATCAGCATCGCGAAGGTGAACAGCGACAGATAGGCGAAGAAGCGCGGCCGGTTCGGGTCGTGATGCATGTAACCGATCGAATAGATGTGAACCAGCGCCGACACGGTGTTGACGACGATCAGCATCACCACCGTCAGCGTGTCGATCCTGAGCGCCCAGGAGGCGTCGACGCCGCCCGACTGGATCCAGCGCAGCACCGGCACGGTGAACACCTCGCCATGGCCGAAGCCGACGGTGAAGAATGCGATCCACGACAGCACCGCCGCGATCACCAGGAAGCCGGAGGTGATGTATTCGGAGGCCTTGGCGCCGAGCGAATTGCCGAACAGGCCGACAATCAGGAAGCCAAGCAGCGGAAGGAAGACGATAGCCTGATACATGATGGTTCCCGTCAACCCTTCATCGCGCTCACGTCTTCGACCGCGATCGAGCCGCGGTTGCGGAAGAAGACGACAAGAATGGCAAGACCGATCGCGGCTTCCGCGGCCGCGACCGTCAGCACGAACAGGGCGAACACCTGTCCGACGAGGTCATGCAGCGCCGCCGAGAACGCGACGAAATTGATGTTGACTGCAAGCAGGATGAGCTCGACCGACATGAGGATGACGATGATGTTGCGGCGGTTGAGGAAGATGCCGAACACGCCGAGCGTGAACAGGATCGCCGATACGGTCAGGTAATGTGCAATGCCGACGACCATCTCAGATGCCCTCGCCCGATTTGACCTTGCGGATTTCCATGCCCGTCGCCGGCGTGCGGGCGACCTGCGCGGCGATCGACTGCCGCTTGACGCCCTCCTTGTGGCGCAGTGTCAGCACGATGGCGCCGATCATGGCCACCAGCAGCACCAGGCCGGAAATCTGGAAATAATAGAGGTAGTCCGTATAGAGGATGTCGCCGAGCGCCGCCGTGTTGGAGCGCGTGGCGAGATCCGGCATTGCCTTGGCGACCGTCGAGGCAAGCTGCGGCGCGAATGTGTAGCCGCCGAGCACGACGATCAGCTCCGCCGCCAGGATCAGCCCGACCAGCGCGCCGATCGGCGCGTATTGCAGGGCGCCCTGCTTCATCTCCGCGAAGTCGACATCGAGCATCATGACGACGAACAGGAACAGCACCATCACCGCGCCGACATAGACGACGAGCAGGATCATCGCCAGGAACTCGGCGCCGGTCAGCATGAACAGGCCGGCGGCGTTGAAGAAGGTGAGGATCAGGAAGAGCACCGAATGCACGGGGTTGCGCGATGAAATGACCATGAAGGCCGACGCCACGGCGATAAAGGCGAAGAGGTAGAAAAAGGCCGCCTCTAATCCACTCAGCATGGGGTTCCCCCGGGTTCCTGTCCGAACATTGGGCTCGGCGCCCTCGTTCGATGTTCGCCGCCGCCTCCGGCTGGCAAAGTTGCGTTGTCCTTAAACGAGGCCCCTCGCCCCGTCCATGCGTCAAATGTCAGCGATAGGGCGCATCCAGCGCGATGTTGCGCGCCAGCTCACGCTCCCAGCGATCGCCGTTCGCGAGCAGCTTTTCCTTATTGTAGTAAAGCTCCTCGCGCGTCTCGGTCGCGAATTCGAAATTCGGCCCCTCGACGATAGCGTCGACCGGGCAGGCTTCCTGGCAGAAGCCACAATAGATGCACTTCACCATGTCGATGTCGTAGCGCACGGTGCGGCGCGTGCCGTCATTGCGGCGCGGGCCGGCCTCAATGGTGATGGCCTGCGCCGGGCAGATCGCCTCGCAGAGCTTGCAGGCGATGCAGCGTTCCTCGCCATTCGGATAACGGCGCAACGCGTGCTCGCCGCGGAAGCGCGGGCTGGTCGGCCCCTTCTCATGCGGATAATTGATCGTTTCCTTCGGCGCGAAGAACTGGCGCATCGAAAGGAAGAAGGCGCTGACGAAATCCTTCAGCAGCAGCGATTTTGCGGCCTGGGCCAGAGCGGACATCACGCAAACCCCGTGATCTTGAGGAAGGCCGCGGTGGCGACGACCATGAACAGCGAGATCGGCAGGAACACTTTCCAGCCCAGCCGCATCAGCTGGTCGTAGCGGTAGCGCGGCACAAAAGCCTTCACCATCGAGAACATGAAGAACATCAGGCAGATCTTCAGCACGAACCAGATCACGCCTGGTATCCAGGTGAAGGGCGCGAAATTGAACGGTGGCAGCCAGCCGCCGAGGAACAGGATGGTCGCCAGCGCGCACATCAGGACGACGGCGACATACTCGCCGAGGAAGAAGAGCAGGAACGGCGTCGACGAATACTCGACCATGTGGCCGGCGACGAGTTCCGATTCCGCCTCCACCAGGTCGAAAGGCGGGCGGTTCGTCTCGGCGAGCGCGGAGATGAAGAAGATCACGAACATCGGCAACAGCGAAAGCCAATGCCAGTCGAGAAAGGTGTTGGGCAGGCCGAGCCTGGTGCCGAGGCCGTCCTGCTGCGACATGACGATATCGGAGAGGTTGAGCGAGCCGACGGTGAGCAGCACGGTGACGATGACAAAGCCGATCGAGACTTCGTAGGACACCATCTGCGCGGCCGAGCGCAGCGCGCCGAGGAACGGGTATTTCGAGTTGGACGCCCAGCCGCCCATGATCACGCCATAGACCTCGAGCGAGGAGATGGCGAAGACATAGAGGATGCCGACATTGATGTTGGCGATGGCCCAGCCCTCATTGACCGGAACCACGGCCCAGGCCGAAATTGCCAGCACCGCCGACACCAGCGGCGCCAGAAGGAACACGCCCTTGTTGGCGCCCGACGGGATCACCGGCTCCTTGAAGACGAATTTCAGAAGGTCGGCAAAGGCCTGCAGTGTACCCCACGGGCCGACGACGTTCGGGCCGCGACGCAGTTGCACCGCCGCCCAGATCTTGCGGTCGGCATAGAGCAGGTATGCGACGCCGATCAGCAGCACGACGATCAGCACGACCGACTTCAAGAGGATCAGCAGCGCCGGCAGCACGTAAAGGGAGAAGAAGGTGTCCATGCTTATTCCGCCGCCTGCTTGAAGCCGCTCTTGGCCAGCGCCGAGCATTCGGCCATCACGGCCGACGCCCGCGCGATCGGGTTGGTGAGATAGAAATCCTTCACCGGCGAGGTGAAGGTGCCCTTGTTCAGCCGGCCGCCGAGCTTCGCCGCCTTGGCGACGTGGTCGGCGCTGCCCGCCTGCACCTGGTCGATGCGGGCGAGATGCGGGAACTCGCCATAGAGCTTGGCGCGCAGCTGCGCCAGCGAATCGAAGGGCAGCTTCTTGCCGAGCACATCCGACAGCGCCCGCAGGATCGCCCAGTCCTCGCGCGCCTCGCCCGGAGCAAAGCCGGCGCGGTTGGTCTGCTGCACACGGCCTTCTGTATTGACATAAGTGCCGGACTTCTCGGTGTAGGCCGCTGCCGGGAGGATGACATTGGCGCGGTGCGCGCCGGCATCGCCATGGGTGCCGATATAGACGACGAAGGCGCCGCCGGTCTTGGCCATGTCGATTTCGTCGGCGCCGAGCAGGAAGAGCACATCGGTGTCGCCCAGCATGCCGGCGACGTCCTTGCCGCCCTCGCCCGGCACGAAGCCGACATCGAGGCCGCCGACCCGGGCCGCTGCGTTGTGCAGCACCGCAAAGCCGTTCCATTCGGCCGTGACCGCATTGACGGCGGCCGCGAGCCTTGCCGCCTGGCCGAGCACCGCCGCGCCGTCCGTGCGCGCCAGCGCGCCCTGGCCGACGATGATCAGCGGATGCGTGGCCTTGCTCAGCACCTCGAAGAATTTGCCATTGCCGTCGGCGAGATCCCTGAGCGATTCCGGGCCGGCGCCGATCAGCTCATAATCGTAGCGCGTATCGCCGATCTCGCCGATGACGCCGACCGGCAGATTGCCGACGCGCCAGCGCTTGCGGATGCGGGCGTTGAGCACCGAGGCCTCGAAGCGTGGATTGGCGCCGATGATCAGCACCGCATCCGCCTGCTCGATGCCCTCGATGGTCGGATTGAAGATGTAGCTGGCGCGGCCGAGCGAGGGATCGAGCGCTGCGCCATCCTGGCGGCAGTCGATGTTCTTCGAGCCGAGCGCCGCCATCAAGAGCTTGAGCGCGTAGATCTCCTCGACCGCGGCGAGGTCGCCGGCGATCGCGCCGATCCGCTCCGGGGCCGTCTTCGATATCTGTTCCTTGATCGCTGCGAAGGCTTCGGCCCAGCTTGCCGGGGCGAGCTTGCCGTCCCTGCGTACATAGGGGCGGTCGAGGCGCTGCGTGCGCAGGCCGTCCCAGATGAAGCGGGTCTTGTCGGAGATCCACTCCTCGTTCACCGCCTCGTTGACGCGCGGCAGGATGCGCATCACCTCGCGGCCTCTGGAGTCGACGCGGATCGCGGAGCCGACGGCGTCCATGACGTCGATCGATTCCGTCTTGGTCAGCTCCCATGGCCGTGCCTGGAAGGCGAACGGCTTGGAAGTCAGCGCGCCGACGGGGCACAGATCGATGACATTGCCCTGCAGCTCCGACGTCATCGCCTGCTCTAGATAGGTGGTGATCTCGGCATCCTCGCCGCGGCCGATCAGGCCGAGCTCGGAGATGCCGGCGACCTCGGTGGTGAAGCGGACGCAGCGCGTGCAGTGGATGCAGCGGTTCATCACCGTCTTGACCAGCGGGCCGATATACTTGTCTTCGACCGCGCGCTTGTTTTCGTGGTAGCGCGAGGAATCGACGCCGAAGGCCATCGCCTGGTCCTGCAGGTCGCATTCGCCGCCCTGGTCGCAGATCGGGCAGTCCAGCGGATGGTTGATTAGCAGGAATTCCATCACGCCTTCGCGGGCCTTCTTGACCATCGGCGTGTTGGTGAAGATTTCCGGCGGCTCGCCATTCGGGCCGGGGCGCAGGTCGCGCACGCCCATGGCGCAGGACGCCTGCGGCTTGGGCGGGCCGCCCTTCACCTCGATCAGGCACATGCGGCAATTGCCGGCGATGGACAGCCGCTCATGGAAGCAGAAGCGCGGCACTTCCGCGCCGGCGTCCTCGGCCGCCTGCAGCAGCGTGTAATGGTCGGGTACCGTGATCTCTTTCCCGTCGACCTTTAGCTTTGCCATTCGCCTCAAACCTCTGCGGATATCCCGCAATCCCCCCCCCCCCCCCCCCCCCCCCCCCCCCCCGGCATTTCAATTCACTTCTTCGCGGCGAGCGCCGCGGCCTGAGCAGTCCAGTCGTCGCGACCGATGCGGCCGGCGAGCGACAGATAATCTTCCACCCAGGCGATCTCTTCCGACGTCCAGGCGGCGATCTGGCCGTAGGTCCAGATGCCAAGACCGTTGAGCACCTTCTCCAGCTTCGGCCCGATGCCTGAAATCGCCTTCAGGTCCGACGGCTTCGCCGGCTTGTCGATTGCCTTCGGCTGCCTGAAATCCTCAGGCATCAGCCCGGTCGCAGCCGGTTGGGCAACGAGACCGGATCCGGTCGCGTCGAGCGCCTTCTCGGTCGCGTTCGCCGCGATGTCGGTCACGTCCCTGGCGAAGGTCTGCGCTCTGGCGATCAGCGTCTCGGTCGCCTTGCGCGCCTTGGTGGCGTTGGCGGCCGCTTCGCTCTGCGCATCGAGGTCGTCGAGGAAAGGCTGGAACATGCGCTGCGAGGCCTCCAGCGCGCCGGTGAAGGCGCCCATCCACATGCCGACGGCATGGTTGGCAAGACCGATGCCGAGCGCCGACATAGCCGCGGCGCCCGCGACCGGATGCGCCAGAAGGTTGACGGCGCTGACCATCTCCTTCGGCATCATCTTGGTCAGGTCTTGGTTCATTTTCTCGAGTTGGTCCAAATCAGGCATGAACGGATAGGGTATCGAATACGGCGCCATAGAGAGCTCCTGGTCGTTTCCTCGTATGCCCCGCCCCTGCTTTCAGTCTCGGGCCAAGCCCGTATTTCGAAGTCTTATTCCGCCGCCACCATCACCGGCTCGACCCGGTGCGCGTTGCGCGAAAACTCGTCGATGCGGCGTTCCACCTCGCCACGGAAATGCCGCATCAGGCCCTGGATCGGCCAAGCCGCCGCGTCGCCCAGCGCGCAGATCGTGTGACCCTCGACCTGCTTGGTGACGTCGAGCAACATGTCGATCTCGCGCTTCTGCGCCTCGCCGCGCACCAGCCGCTCCATCACCCGCCACATCCAGCCGGTGCCTTCGCGGCACGGCGTGCACTGGCCGCAGCTCTCATGCTTGTAGAAGTAGGACAGCCTGGCGATCGCCTTCACGATATCCGTCGACTTGTCCATGACGATGACGGCCGCCGTGCCGAGGCCGGATTTGAGGTCGCGCAGCGCGTCGAAATCCATCGGCGCGTCCATGATCTGCTCGGCCGGCACCAACGGCACCGAAGCGCCGCCCGGGATCACCGCCAGAAGATTGTCCCAGCCGCCGCGGATGCCGCCGCAATGCGTTTCGATCAGCTCCCGGAACGGGATCGACATCGCTTCTTCGAAAGTGCACGGATTGTTGACGTGGCCGGACACGCAGAACAGCTTGGTGCCGGCATTGTTCGGGCGGCCGAAGGACGAGAACCAGGCGGCGCCCCGGCGCAGGATGGTCGGCGCCACTGCGATCGATTCGACATTGTTGACCGTGGTCGGGCAGCCATAAAGGCCGACATTGGCCGGGAATGGCGGCTTCAGCCGCGGCTGGCCCTTCTTGCCCTCGAGGCTTTCGAGCAGCGCCGTCTCCTCGCCGCAGATATAGGCGCCTGCGCCGTGATGCATGTAGACGTCGAAGTCGTAGCCGGACGTGTTGTTCTTGCCGATCAGCCTGGCCGCATAAGCCTCGTCGATGGCACGCTGCAGCGCCTCGCGCTCGCGGATGAACTCGCCGCGCACATAGATGTAGGCGGCGACCGCGCCCATGGCGAAGCCGGCAACCAGCGCGCCTTCGACCAGCGTGTGCGGATCGTTGCGCAGGATGTCGCGGTCCTTGCAGGTGCCGGGCTCGGATTCGTCGGCATTGATGACCAGATAGCTCGGGCGCCCGTCGCTCTGCTTGGGCATGAACGACCACTTCAGCCCGGTCGGGAAGCCGGCGCCGCCGCGCCCGCGCAGCCCCGACGCCTTCATCTCGTTGACGATCCAGTCGCGGCCCTTGGCGATCAGGCCGGGCGTATCGTCCCAGATGCCGCGCGACTGCGCGCCGGCCAGCGACTTGTCGAACAGGCCGTAGATGTTGGTGAAGATGCGGTCTTTGTCCTGAAGCATTTTTCGTCCCTCAGACCGGCTTCTTGCCGAAGACGCGGATGTATTCGGCAACGCCGCCCTTGGCGAGCGCCTTGGCCTGCTTCACCCAGTCGTCACGCTCGATGCGGCCGCGGAAATTGAGATAGCCGTCGACCCATTCGCGCTCGGCCTTCTTCCAGCCGGCGACCTGCGCGAAGGTGTAGATGCCAAGCGAGTGCAAAATGCCTTCTATTTTCGGGCCGACGCCGGAGATCAGCTTGAGATCGTCGACGGTAGCCGGGCGTTCGATGCCGGCCGGACGGTTCTTGTCCTCCAGCGAAGGCTTCGCCGTTTTGGCGGCCGGCTGCTTGGTTTCCGGCGCCTTGAAGGCCGCGACCGGTTCGGCTTTCGTCTTCGGCCCGCTGCGCGGCTTGGAAACGGCCTCGACTCCCGGATCGGCCTGGTTGGCGTTGGCGGCCGAATGCCGGGGCGCCCTGACGCTGGCGCCGTTCTCGGTGGCCGGAGCTACCTTGACGGAGGACGGCGTGTTGAGCGCCGGGCTGGTTTCAGCCGCGTGAGTCTTCGGCTTGCTGGATTTTGACGGTGCAACCGGACCCGAGGCGGCCGGAGCAGCGGGTGCCGGGGCTGCGGCAGGCTGTGAGGTTGCAGCAGGAGCAGCAGCCGGCGCCGCGGCGGCATCCTTGGCGGCCTTCGCGGCCGCCTTGGCTTCCTTGTCGCGCGTCGACTTCAGGATCGCCTTTTCATTTGTCAGCGTCTTCAAACCATCGGCCGGCTCGGACCCGTGGCGGCCGTTCTGCGGACCGGGCTTCACCTCGGCGCCCTTGCCCGCGTCATAAAGATCGATGATCTCGGCCAGCCGCTCGGGCGTCAGGTCTTCGAATGTGTCCTTGAAGATCATGACCATCGGCGCGTTGACGCAGGCGCCGAGGCATTCGACCTCCTCCCACGACAGCGTGCCCTTGTCGTTGGTATGGAACTGGTCATGATGGATCTTCGACCGGCACACATCCATCAGCGCTTCCGAGCCGCGCAGCATGCAGGGCGTAGTGCCGCAGACCTGGATATGGGCGCGCGTGCCGACCGGATTGAGCTGGTACTGCGTGTAGAAGGTCGCGACCTCGAGGCCGCGGATGCGCGGCATGCCAAGCATGTCCGAGATCGTCTCGATCGCCGCCTTAGTGACCCAGCCTTCCTGTTCCTGCGCCAGCATCAGCAAGGGGATGATGGCGGACTGCTCGCGCCCCTTCGGATATTTGGCGATCCACTGCTCAGCCGCCGCCGCGTTCTCCTTGTTGAAGGCGAACGAGGCTGGCTGGAGGCTGGCTTCTGCAAGACGGCGGACTGACATTTAGCGATCGACCTCACCAAACACGATGTCGAGGGAGCCAAGCACGGCGGTGACGTCGGCCAGCATGTGGCCGCGGCACAGGAAATCCATGGCTTGCAGATGCGCGAAACCAGGCGCGCGCAGCTTGCAGCGATACGGTTTGTTGGTGCCGTCGGAGACCAGATAGACGCCGAATTCGCCTTTCGGCGCTTCGACGGCCGCGTAGACCTCGCCGGCCGGCACGCGATAGCCCTCGGTATAGAGCTTGAAGTGATGGATCAGCGCTTCCATCGAACGCTTCATCGCCGCGCGCTTCGGCGGCACCACCTTGCCGTCGAGGTTCGACACCGGGCCGGCGCTTTCCTTGCCGAGCAGAAGATCGACGCACTGGCGCATGATCCTGGCCGACTGGCGCATCTCTTCCATCCGCACAAGGTAACGGTCGTAGCAGTCACCGTTCTTGCCGACCGGGATGTCGAAATCCATCTCGGAATAGCATTCATAGGGCTGCGCCTTGCGCAGGTCCCAGGCAGCGCCCGAGCCGCGCACCATCACGCCCGAAAAGCCCCAGGCCCAGGCGTCGACCAGCGACACCGTGCCGATATCGACATTGCGCTGCTTGAAGATGCGGTTGGGCGTGAGCAGGGCGTCGAGATCGTCGATCGACTTCAGGAACGGGTCGATCCACTTGCCGATATCCTCGACCAGCTTCTGCGGCAGGTCCTGGTGCACGCCACCCGGCCGGAAATAGGCCGCATGCATGCGTGAGCCCGAGGCGCGCTCGTAGAACACCATAAGCTTTTCGCGCTCGACGAAGCCCCACAGCGGCGGGGTCAGCGCGCCGACGTCCATCGCCTGCGTCGTCACATTGAGGATGTGCGACATGATGCGGCCCATTTCGGAATAGAGCACGCGGATCAGCTGGCCGCGCTTCGGCACCTCGATGCCGAGCAGCCGCTCGGCCGCGAGCGCGAAGGCATGCTCCTGGTTCATCGGCGCGCAATAGTCGAGCCGGTCGAGATAGGGCACGGCCTGCAGATAGGTCTTGGCCTCGATCAGCTTCTCGGTGCCGCGGTGGAGCAGACCGATATGCGGATCGACGCGGTCGACAACTTCGCCGTCCAGCTCGAGAACCAACCTCAAAACACCGTGCGCGGCAGGGTGTTGAGGCCCAAAGTTAATGTTGAAATTGCGGACGGAGGTCTCAGCCATCGCGGCGCCTCAATTCGTCTTGGCTTTTTCATCCCCGGGCAGGACGTAGTCCGTCCCTTCCCAAGGAGAAAGAAAATCGAAATTGCGGAATTCCTGCTTGAGCTCGACCGGCTCGTAGATCACGCGCTTGGCCTCGTCGTCGTAGCGCACCTCGACGAAGCCGGTAAGCGGGAAATCCTTGCGCAGCGGGTGCCCCTCGAAGCCGTAATCGGTGAGAATGCGGCGCAGATCCGGATGGCCGCTAAACAGCACGCCGTAAAGGTCATACGTCTCGCGCTCATACCAGTCGGCACCCGGATAGACGGCGGTCAGCGACGGCACCAGCGTTTCCTCGTCGGCCTGCAACTTGAGGCGGATGCGCACATTCTGCTTCGGCGACAGAAGGTGGTAGACGACATCGAAGCGCTTGGCGCGCGAGGGGTAGTCAGCGCCGCAAATGTCGATGATCGAGATGAACTGGCAGCGCGGATCGTCGCGCAGGAAGGTCGCCACCTCGATCAGCTTGCCCGGGTCGACGGAGACTGTCAGCTCGCCATAGGCAAGCACGGCTTCGCCAATGCGGCCGGAGAGCTTCTCGCCGAGATAGGTGGAGAGTTCGTTCAACGCCAGGGTCATTGGCTCACCGTTCGATCGTGCCGGTGCGGCGGATCTTCTTCTGCAGAAGGAGAATGCCGTAGAGCAGCGCTTCGGCGCTCGGCGGACAGCCGGGCACATAGATGTCTACGGGCACGACGCGGTCACAGCCGCGCACCACCGAATAAGAATAGTGGTAGTAGCCGCCGCCATTGGCGCAGGATCCCATCGAGATGACGTAGCGCGGCTCCGGCATCTGGTCGTAGACCTTGCGCAGCGCCGGCGCCATCTTGTTGGTCAGCGTGCCGGCGACGATCATGATGTCGGACTGGCGCGGAGACGCGCGCGGCGCGACGCCGAACCGCTCCGAGTCATAGCGCGGCATCGAGGTGTGGATCATCTCGACCGCACAGCAGGCGAGGCCGAAGGTCATGAACATCAGCGAGCCGCTGCGCGCCCAGGTGATCAGCGCTTCGGTCGAGGTGACAAGGAAACCCTTGTCGGCGAGCTCATTGTTGATTTCGAGGAAGAAGGGATCGTCCTCCCCCACCGGCCTGCCGGTATTGGGATCGATGATGCCCTTGGGCTTCGGCGCGACGAGGGTGCCTGAACTGTCGTTCAATCCCATTCCAGCGCTCCTTTTTTCCATTCATAGGCAAAGCCGATGGTTAGCACCGCCAGAAACACCATCATCGACCAGAAGCCGAGCATACCGAGCTTCGAGAAGGACACCGCCCACGGGAACAGGAAGGCGACCTCGAGATCGAAGATGATGAACAGGATCGACACCAGATAGAATCGAATGTCGAATTTCATGCGGGCGTCGTCGAACGAGTTGAACCCGCATTCATAGGCGGAAAGCTTTTCCGGATCGGGATTGCGGTAGGCCACCAGGAAGGGTGCGACGATAAGCGCCAGACCGACGATCATCGCCACGGCGATGAACAGCACGATAGGCAGGTACGAACTCAGGAGTGCGCTCATGCGGCGGCTTTCCTTCGGCGGGGGTAGCTCATGTTGATTACAGCAACGAACTCTAATGCGGAAGCGTGACAGATTAACCGCTGAACCGTTTTAACGGGCCCATGCTGCAACGCGGCGAGGGTTAGCGCAGCGGTTTCGGTGACGCAAGTCAAACCTTGTTCAAATCGCGGCCCTGGACGCCTTATCGGAAGAAACTGGTCCGATCCGCTCCTGTTTGATTTCCTTCACTTTTTACTCCACTTTTCTCTCCTGACACATCTGCCGCCATTTGCCTGCTAGCATCGCCGGAATCATCGGCTAAAAAACCAACGGACGATCGGGGCAAGGATACCTGATGAAGGAGAAAATCTCGCTCGCCATGGCGAGGCGCATTGCGCTCGGCGCACAAGGGTTCAACGACCCTCGCCCCGCAGGAGTTCCGGATCGCCGGCACCTTGCGCGTGTGCTTTCGCGGACCGGCCTGTTGCAGATCGATTCCGTGAGCGCGGTGGTCCGCGCGCATTATATGCCGCTCTATTCGCGCCTCGGCCCCTACCCGCTTACACTGCTCGACAATGCCGCTGTCACCCGCAAGCGCTCCGTCTTTGAATATTGGGCGCATGAGGCGTCGTTCTTGCCTGTCGAGACCTATCCTTTGATGCGCTGGCGCATGCAGCGCGCCGAGCAGGGTGACGAGATGTATCTAGGCCTGGCCAAATGGGGCCGTCAGCGCGAGGCGATGATCGACGAGATATATCGAGAGGTCGTCGATCGCGGTCCGATCGCCGCTTCCGACATCGAGGGCCATAAGGGCAATGGCGGCTGGTGGGGCTGGAGCGAGGCCAAGCACGCTTTCGAATGGCTGTTCTGGGCCGGACGCATCACCACCGCCTACCGGCGCGGCTTCGAACGCTATTACGACCTGCCCGAGCGCGTTTTGCCGCAGGCGGTGCTCGACCTCCCCGTACCGTCGGTCGAGGACGCGCATCGCGAATTGCTGCGCATTTCCGCCCGTGCCCACGGCGTCGCCACCTATGGCGACCTGCGCGACTATTTTCGTCTCGCGCCGGGCGACACGAAGGACCGCATCGAGGAACTGGTCGAAACCGGCGAATTGCTGCCGGTGAAGGTCGAAGGCTGGGACAAGCCTGCCTATCTCCACAAGGACGCCCGTGTTCCGCGCCGGATAGAGGCGCGGGCCCTACTCGCCCCGTTCGATCCCGTGGTTTTCGAACGCACGCGCACCGAAAAGCTGTTCGGCTTCCGCTACCGCATCGAGATCTACACGCCGGCCGAAAAGCGCCAATACGGCTATTACGTGCTGCCCTTCCTGCTTGGCGACCGGATTGTCGCCCGTGTCGATCTGAGGGCTGATCGGCCGGCGAGCGTCCTGCGCGTCAATGCCGCCTATGCCGAAGCAGGCGCGCCGCCCGAAACCGCCGCCCAGCTTTTCGATGAACTGAAGCAGATGCAGGCCTGGCTCGGCCTCGAGGCGATCGAAGTGACGCCCGCCGGCGACCTCGGACCGGCGCTGGCCGACATCGCAGTGTCGTAGCCGCGCGTTGACAGGCGCCTAGCCGTAAGCCTAAATCCGCCGCAGACGGTCTTCTCCCGGCAAAGGGAGGAGCCAAGAGGGAATGCGGTGCGGGTCAAAACCCAAATCCGCGGCTGTCCCCGCAACTGTAAGCGACGAGCCTTGGCCGAAAACCACTGGGATGTTCCCGGGAAGGCGGCATCTGAGGCCACGACCCGCGAGCCAGGAGACCTGCCGTCTGAGACTTTAAGTATCCGAATGCCCGGCGGGTTTTCCGGGCAAGGAGCCTGGTTTTGGATCGCAACGGCAGTTTCCCGGCAAACAGTGCGGACATTTCGTTCGAGCCCGACGCAGTGGCCGGCGTGACCGTCATCGTCTGCTCCTCTTGCCGTGACGAGACCGGCTCGGACGCGCATCCGCGCGCCGGCGCGCTGCTGGCCGAGGGCACGCGCCGGGCGGCTTCCGGCGAAAAGATCAACATCCGCACCGTCGAATGCCTTGGCAACTGCAAGCGCCGGCTAAGCGCAGCGCTGCTGCGCGACGGCTGCTGGAGTTACGTCTTCGGCGATCTGGAGACGACCAGCGGCGCCGATCTCGTCGCCGGCGCAAAGCTCTTCGCTACCTCGACCGACGGCCTGATCCCCTGGCGCGGCCGACCCGATTCCCTCAAGCGCGGCCTGGTTGCCCGCATCCCTCCCCTCGACCTGCTCAAGGACTGACATGAACGCTTCCGTTTCCCGTGTTCCCTGCACCGTCGTCACCGGCTTTCTCGGCGCCGGCAAGACGACGCTGATCCGCAACTTGCTCGAAAACGCCAGGGGCAAGCGGCTGGCGATCATCGTCAACGAGTTCGGCGATGTCGGCATCGACGGCGAGATCCTTAAAGGTTGCGGCGTCGATGCCTGTCCGGAGGAAAACATCGTCGAGCTCGCTAATGGCTGCATCTGCTGCACCGTCGCCGACGACTTCGTCCCTGCCCTTGACCAAATCCTGTCGCGCACGCCGAAGGTCGACCACATCCTGATCGAGACCTCCGGCCTCGCTCTGCCGAAGCCGCTGGTGCAGGCCTTCCAGTGGCCGACGGTAAAGAGCCGCGTCACCGTCGACGGCGTCGTAGCCGTGGTCGACGGCCCGGCATTGGCCGACGGCCGCGTCGTCTCCGACATGGACGCGCTGCAGGCGCAGCGCGCAGCCGACGATTCCCTCGACCATGACGACCCGGTGGAAGAAGTGTTCGAGGACCAGATCGCCTGCGCCGACCTGATCATCTTATCGAAGAGCGATTTGATGGATGCGGCAGGCTCCGAGCGCGCCAATGCCGTCATCGGCGAGCATGTGGCGCGCGCCGTCAAGGTGGTGCCGACCGCGCAGGGCAAGGTCGATCCGTCGGTGCTGCTCGGTCTTGGCCTTGCGGTGGAGGACGACATCGAAAACCGCAAGACCCATCACGACGACGAGCTCGACCATGAGCACGACGATTTCGATTCCTTCGTCATCGACATCCCGTCGGTCGCCAACCCCGATGAACTGGCCAAGCGCGTCGCCCTTGCCGCCGAGCAGGAGAACGTGCTGCGTGTCAAAGGCTTCGTCGAGGTCGGCGGCAAGCCGATGCGGCTTTTGCTGCAAGCGGTCGGCCCGCGCGTCAACCACTATTACGACCGCGCCTGGACAGCCGAGGACGATCGCCGCTCGCGGCTGGTCGTCATCGGCCTCAAGGGGCTGAACCGCCCGGCGATCGAGCGTATTCTCGCGGGCTGATACCAACACGAAAAAGCGATGCATATCCTCACCACGTCATCCGCTTCGCTCGACGATCTCGCCGAGCCGATCGACCTCAGGCAGAAGCCTGCGGATGTCGTGGCGCTGTCCTTCACCGACAGCGATCTCGCCGGCTTGGCCGCCGCCTGGAAGGCCGATGCGGCGCGGCTGCCGTCCATGCGGCTGGCGGCGCTGCGCGACCTTCGCCACCCGATGTCGGTGGACCTATGGATCGACAGCGTTGCCCGTCACGCCAAAGTGGTCCTCGTCCGCATCCTGGGCGGTTATGACTGGTGGCGCTATGGCTGCGACCAGCTCGCCGCGGTCGCACGCGAGCGGCATATCAAGCTGGCGCTGCTGCCGGGCGAAAGCCATGACGAGGACCAGCGCCTGATCGAAGCCTCGACCCTGCCGCGCGCCGAACTCGACGCCCTGCTCGGCTATTTCCGAGAAGGCGGCCCGGCAAACATGTCGGCACTGGTGCAAAGGCTGGCACGGCTTGCGGGGGCTGAGGCGGCGGTGGCCGAGCCGGTCAGCGTGCCCAAGGCTGGGTATTATCAGCCGGGAGTTGGTGTCGTCGAAAAGCCTGTGACGGAACTCGGCGCCGACAATTTTGCCGTCGTCCCCATCCTCTTCTACCGCTCCATGCTGCTCGCGGCAGACATAGCGCCGATCGACGCACTCGCGGAAGCCCTGCGCTCGCAAGGCCTGGCCCCGCTGCCGATCTTCGTCTCCAGCCTGAAGGACCCGGCATCCCTGGCCTTCGTCGAGAAAGCCATCAACTCGCTGAACCCGTCGGCGATCGTCACCGCCACGGCCTTTGCCTCCGGCGCCGAGCCCGGCGCCGAAACCCTCTTCGACCGAGCCGGGGTGCCCGTCTTCCAGGTCATCGTCGCCACGACGAAACGGGAGGTCTGGGAGAAAAACCAGCGCGGCCTGGCGCCCGCCGATCTCGCCATGCACGTCGTCCTGCCCGAGCTCGACGGCCGCATCCTCGCCGGCGCGATCTCCTTCAAGGGCGAGGTCGAAACCGACGCTGCACTCGCCTTCCGCGCTTTCGCCAACCAGCCGAAAGCCGACCGCGTGGCGCAGGTGGCCAGGCGGATCGCGGCATTCATTCACCTGCGACGGACGGAGCGAGCAAAGCGCAAGCTGGCGATCCTGATTCCCGACTATCCGAGCGCGCCTGGACGAACGGGCTACGCCGTTGGCCTGGATGTGCCGTCAAGCGTGCTCGCCATGCTGCAGGACCTGAAGGAACAGGGCTATGCGGTTGAACGGATTCCGCAATCGCCGCGGGAATTGCTGGATGCCCTGGAGGTGAGTGGGCTTGGCCTCTCCATAGAGGACTACTCCGCCTTTTCGGCCGAACTGCCGAGGGCAGCGCGCGATCCAGTAGAGGCCGCGTGGGGCAAGGCAGAAGGGATAAGTCCCCACTTCCCCTTCCGCGCCGCAACCTTCGGCAACATCACCGTAGCGCTCGCCCCCGATCGCGGACGCTCCGCCGACCGCCGCGCCGATTACCATGACCCGACGCTGCCCCCGCGCCACGAGCTGATCGCCTTCGGCCTCTGGCTGCAGAAATCGCTCGGCGTCCATGCCATCATCCATGTCGGCGCGCATGGCACGCTGGAATGGCTGCCGGGCAAGACGGTCGCGCTTTCCGACACCTGCTTTCCCGAGATCGTCACCGGCTCGCTGCCCGTCATCTATCCTTTCATCGTCTCCAATCCCGGCGAGGCAGCGCAGGCCAAGCGCCGCATCTCGGCCGTCACGCTCGGCCATCTGCCTCCGCCGATGACCGGAGCCGGTCTCGACGAGGCACAGCAGAAACTCGAGCGCCTGGTCGACGAATACGCCCAAGCCGACGGCCTCGACCGCCGCCGCCGCGACCGACTGGCAAAGCTGATCGTCGAGACGGCACGGAAAACCGGGCTTGCCTCGGAAGCCGGCGTCGCGAAGACAGACCAGCCCGACGAAGCGCTGCGCCGCATCGACGCCTGGCTCTGCGATCTCAAGGATTTCGCGGTGAAGGACGGGCTGCATGTCTATGGCCGCGCACCGGAAGACGAGCCCGATCCGCTGCGCCGGCAGAGCGCCGACACTGAACGGACAGCCCTGCTCGCCGCGCTCGAGGGCCGCCATGTCAAGGCCGGCCCGGCCGGCGCGCCGGCGCGCGGCCGTTCCGACGTGCTGCCCACCGGCCGCAACCTCTTCACGTCCGATCCCCGCACCATGCCGACGCCGACCGCCTATGATCTCGGCCAGGCTGCAGCGGAGGAAGTGGTGCGCAGCTATATGCAGAGCCATGGCGACTGGCCGCGCTCGCTGGTCATCGACCTCTGGGGCTCGGCCTCGTTGCGCACCGGCGGCGAGGAAATCGCGCAAGGCCTGGCGCTGATGGGCTGCCGGCCGCAATGGGATGCCGCGACCGGTCGCGTCACCGGCATCGAGGTGCTGCCGCCGGCCACGCTCGGCCGCCCGCGCGTCGACGTCACCTGGCGCATTTCCGGCCTGTTCCGCGACATGTTCCCGACCCAGATCGCGCTGATCGATGCAGCCGCCAACGCCGTCGCCGGCCGCGACGAAGACGATTCGGAAAACCCGCTTGCCGCAGCCACCCGTGCCCAAGGCAAGATCGAGCCGCGCATTTTCGGCAGTTCGCCCGGCACCTATGGCGCGGGCGTCGAGGACTTGCTGTCGCGCGGCGAATGGGGCGTGCGCGAAGAGATCGGCCGCGCCTATCTGGAGGCCACCTCGCATGCCTATGGCGGGGCCGACGGCGAAGCGATTTTGGCGCCAGGCGCCTTCGAGGACCGCATCGCCGAAGCCGATCTCCTCGTCCATACCGGCGACGACCCTGGCCGCGATATCCTCGAAGGCTCGGCCGACGTCGCCTTCATCGGCGGCTTTTCGGCCGCTCTTGCCGCGCTTGGCCGCAACGCGGATGTCATCGTGCTCGACACGACCGATCCGAAGAAGCCGAAGCCGCGTTCGGTCGGTGAAGCCGTATCGCGCGTGGTGCGGGCGCGCGCCGTCAACCCGCGCTTCATCGCCGGCCAGATGCGGCATGGCCCGCGCGGCGCCTCGGAATTCGCCGAGACGGTCGACCGCCTGGTCGGCTTCGCCGAGACCACGCACGCCATTTCCGGCACGCTGATCGAGGCGGTACACGACGCCTATGTTGGCGACGCCGAAGTCCGCGCCTTCTTGCTGCGCGAGAATCCGGCGGCTGCCAAGGTCATCGCCGAACGTTTTCTGGCGGCGCGGCGGCGCGGCCTCTGGCATCCGCTCAGGAACTCCATCGACGATGACCTCGCAGCCCTGATCGCCGAAGCCCAGGCCAGCGGGGTGGCGGCATGAACGCGTTTTCGCGGCGCGGCGCCTGCCCTGCCCTCAGCGCCCCGATGCGGACCGGCGACGGGCTTTTGGTGCGGCTCAACCCGGTCGCAGGGGGACTGGTCCCGATGTCGCTGATCGGACTCGGCGAATCCGCTCTGCGCCACGGCAACGGTATCATGGAGGTAACGGCGCGCGGCAGCCTGCAGATTCGCGGCCTGACCGCCGAAAGCGCCAGGCTGCTGGCGGCGGAAGTGGACGCGCTGGGCATTGACATGCGGACCAGCGTGCCGATTGAAATTGGGCCGCTGGCGGGGATCGACCCTGAGGAGATTGCCGATCCGCGCCCATTGGCGGAACGGATCAGGGCGGCGACCGAGGAGGCTGGGCTGACGGCACGGCTGGGGCCGAAGGTGTCGGTGGTTGTCGACGGTGGCGGGCAGCTGACGATGGACCTGGTGACGGCCGATGTAAGGCTGAAGGCGGTGAAGGCCGATGCGGGCGTCCAGTGGAGCGTGTCGGTTGCCGGTGACGCGCATAGTGCGAAGCCGCTCGCGACGGTCGATGCGGAGGCTGCACGCGACATCGCTGTGGCGGCGCTTAGGATGGTCGCGGAAAAGGGCCGGGAGGCGCATACGCGCGACCTGTCGGAGCGGCAATTGGCCTCTCTCGCAGGCTGGCATTCCTTCGCGCCCCCCTCTGTCCTGCCGGACATCTCCCACTCTAGGGGGGAGATTCGCAGCTTTACCGCCGGCTCCCGCTCTGCAGCGAACTCGCATGTTCCGACCTCGGCGATTGGCGAAAGCGGCCGCGCCGGCCTGATCTCCCCTCTAGAGGGGGAGATGTCCGGCAGGACAGAGGGGCGCGCCGTGGAACGCCATCGCCCACCGATCGGCCTCCTTAACCTAACCGAAGGCCACGCCCTCGGCATTGCCCTGCCCTACGGCAGCATGCCCGCTCAAAACCTCATCGACCTCGCCATTGAAGCCGCAAACCTCGGCGCCATCGAAATCCGCCTGGTCCCCGGCCGCGCCTTAATTTTCCTCGGCCTCACCCCTTCCGCCGCCTCTACACTCCAAGCCCTCGCGGCCGCCCTCGGCTTCGTCACCTCCCCCACCGATCCACGCACCCGCATCGCCGCCTGCCCCGGCACGCCGGCCTGCGCCTCCGGCCGCATCGCCACCCGCACCATCGCCGAAACCATCGCGAAACAAAGCCCCGACCTCCTGGACGCCTCGCTGACCCTCCACATCTCCGGCTGCGCCAAGGGCTGTGCGCATCCCGGCGCGGCGGCGCTCACTCTCGTCGGCGACGAAAACGGAGCCGGACTTGTCGTGGACGGGACGGCAAAGGCCCTTCCTGCCGCGTACAGGCCGGGCTATGACGCCGCGCGCGGGGTCGCTGGCATCTTTGCCGCACTGCGCGCGCAAAGCCATCAGGGCGAAACAGTCGCCGCCTGTCTGAAAAGACTTGGCGCGGCCGGTATCGCCGAACTCTATCGACGGAACCAGTGAATGGCCGCCTACGACTATATCCATGACGGAATGGCGATCTACGAGCGCTCTTTCGCCATCATCCGCGCCGAGGCGGACCTGTCTCGCTTCTCGGAAGCGGAGGCCGATGTCGCGATCCGCATGATCCATGCCTGCGGCCAGGTCGAAGCTGCCAGCCATTTCATTTTCTCCGACGGGTTCGTCGACGCGGCGCGCGCAGCGCTTGCCGCCGGCGCGCCGATCTTCTGCGATGCCGAGATGGTGGCGCATGGCGTCACCCGCGCCCGCCTGCCGGCCGGCAATGAGGTGATCTGCACGCTGCGCGACCCGCGCACGCACGACATCGCCAAGGAGATCGGCAACACACGCTCGGCCGCGGCGATCGACCTCTGGGGAGAGCGCATGGCCGGATCGGTCGTCGCCATCGGCAATGCGCCGACCGCGCTGTTCTATCTGCTTGAAAAGCTGCGCGATGGTGCAGCGAAGCCGGCAGCGATCATCGGCATGCCGGTCGGCTTCGTCGGCGCCGCCGAATCCAAGGATGCGCTGGCGGAAAATTCCTATGGCGTGCCCTACGCCATCGTCCGCGGCCGGCTGGGCGGCAGCGCCATGACCGCGGCTGCCCTCAATTCCTTGGCGAGGCCGGGCCTGTGAACGCGATTGTAAAAGGCCGTTTGGTCGGTGTCGGCACCGGCCCCGGCGACCCCGAACTTCTGACGCTGAAGGCCGCGCGCGCGCTGGCCGAGGCCGATGTCGTCGCCTATTTCGCCAAGCGCGGCAACAACAGCAATGCGCGCGCCATTGTCGAGGCGCGCTTCCGGCCGGATATGGTGGAGCTGCCGCTGCTCTACCCGGTGACCACCGAAATCGACAAGGATCACGACGACTACCGCGCGCAGATCACCGATTTCTACGAACAGTCGGCCGAGCAGGTCGCCGAGCATCTCGGCGCCGGCAGGACGGTGGCGGTGCTGTCGGAAGGCGACCCGCTCTTCTACGGCTCCTATATGCATCTGCATGTGCGCCTGGCGCACCGTTTCCCGACCGAGGTCATCCCCGGCATCACCGCCATGTCCGGCTGCTGGTCGGCCACGGGCCTGCCGATCGTCCAGGGTGACGACGTGCTGACGGTGCTGCCGGGGACGATGAGCGAGTTCGAACTGACCCGTCGCCTCGCCGACACCGATGCCGCCGTCATCATGAAGGTCGGCCGCAACCTGCCGAAGATCAGGCGCGCGCTGGAAGCCACCGGCAAGCTGGCCAAGGCCCTCTATGTCGAGCGCGGCACCATGCCGGGCAGCGTCTCGATGCGGCTCGCCGAAAAGCCGGACGACAAGGCGCCCTATTTCGCCATCGTGCTGGTCGCCGGCTGGTCGGGCCGTCCGGGAGCCCCCGGAGCAAAGGCATGAGCGGTCGCCTTACCGTCATCGGTCTCGGGCCCGGCAATGCCGACCAGGTCACGCCGCAGGCTGCCAATGCCGTCGCCGAGGCTTCCTTCTTCTATGGCTACAAGCCCTATCTCGACCGGCTTGACCTGCGGCCGGATCAGACGCGCATCGCCTCCGACAATCGCGAAGAGCTTGCCCGCTCCAATGAGGCGTTGGCCAAGGCCGCCGAAGGCCACAACGTCGCCGTCGTTTCCGGCGGCGATCCCGGCGTCTTCGCCATGGCCGCCGCCGTCTGCGAAGCGATAGAAGCAGGCCCGGCTGAATGGCGCGCCATTGACCTCTCGGTCGTCCCCGGCGTCACCGCCATGCTTGCCGTCGCTGCCCGCATCGGCGCGCCGCTCGGCCACGATTTCTGCGCTATCTCGCTCTCCGACAATCTGAAGCCGTGGGAGCTGATCGAGCTGCGGTTGCTGGCGGCGGCCGGAGCCGGCTTCGTCATCGCGCTTTATAACCCGATCAGCAAGGCCCGTCCCTGGCAGCTCGGCCGCGCCTTCGAATGCCTGAAGGCGATCCTGCCCGGCGCCACGCCGGTGATCTTCGGCCGCGCCGCCGGCCGGCCCGACGAGCGCATCGAAGTCTTTCTGCTGGCGGACGCCGATGCGGAAAAGGCCGACATGGCGACCTGCGTCATCATCGGCTCGCCCGAAACCCGCATCATCAAGCGCGGCGAAAAGCCCGCCCTGGTCTACACACCGCGTTCGGCAACGGGGTCGAAAAAATGATCGACCTTTGCCGCCAGCGCATCGACGATTTCGGCCGAAGGAACGTCCGGCAAAGGCGGTCGGCGGATCATGACCACTTCGATGCCGAGCGCCCGCCCCGCGGCAATCTTGCCATAGGTCGCCTCGCCGCCGCTGTTCTTGGAAACGATCGCGTCGATCCCGTATTTTTCAAGCAACGCGCGCTCGTCCGCCTCCGGGAATGGCCCGCGCGCCAGCAGGTAGAGCGCATCGGGTACGGCAAGTTTCGGTTCGACCGGATCGACGCTGCGGATCAGGTAGCTGTGCTGCGGCGCGGCCTCGAAGGCGCCGGCCTCCTGCCGGCCGATCGCCAGGAACACGCGACGCGGCGCCCCGCCAAGCACCTTCGCCGCCTCCGTGACATTGTCGACCAGCGTCCAGCGATCGCCGGCCACGGGCTCCCATCCAGGACGCCGCAGCGCGAGGATCGGCACGCCGGTTTTCGTGGCGGCTTCAGCGGCATTGGCGGAGATACGCGCAGCGTATGGATGCGTGGTATCGATCAGCAGATCGACTTGCTCGTCGCGAAGGTAATTCGCCAATCCGTCCGCGCCGCCGAAGCCTCCGACACGCACCGGCACGCCTTGCGCGACCGGGCTTTCGGTGCGGCCGGCAAGCGAGAGCGTGACCGAGAAATCCGCGCGACGAGCGAGCTTCCCGGCCAGTTGCCGGGCTTCCGTCGTTCCGCCAAGGATCAGGATACGGTAGGTCGTCATGCCTGCTAAGGATCCGCACGCCAAGCCAGCCTCAAAATGGCTCACCATCGTCGGCATTGGCGAGGACGGTGTAGCGGGTCTCGGCGATGAGTCCAAGCAGCGCATCGCGCAGGCGGACGTCGTGTTCGGCGGCAAGCGTCACCTTGCTCTCGTTGCATCTCTGGCCAAGGGCGAAACCCGCCCATGGCCTGCGCCCTTCGATGCCGAAATGCGAGACGTGCTGGCGCTCGCGGGTAAAAAAATCTGCGTGCTCGCTTCCGGCGACCCGTTCTTCCATGGCGTCGGCGTCACATTGGCCCGCAAGGTGAAGCCGGATGAGATGCTCGTCCTGCCGGCGCCCTCCTCGCTGTCGCTCGCGGCATCGCGCCTTGGCTGGGCATTGCAGGACGTGGAGACGATCTCACTGCACGGCCATTCGATCGATCTGATCCGGCCCCTGCTCCACCCCGGCGCGCGCATCCTGGCGCTGACCTCCGACGCCGACGCGCCGGCGGCCGTCGCCGCACTGCTCGACGAGCTCGGTTTCGGCCCCTCGCGATTGACGGTCTTCGAAGCGCTCGGCGGTCCCGATGAGGCGTGCCGCACCGTTCGCGCCGATGCCTTCGACCTCAAAAACATCAACCCGCTCAACGTGCTGGCGCTCGAAATTGAATCGACGCCGGATGCGCGCATCCTGCCTTTGACCATCGGCCTCGCCGACCATCTGTTCGAGCATGACGGCCAGATCACCAAGCGCGAGATCCGCGCCATCACGCTGTCGTCGCTGGCGCCCCGGCGCGGCGAGCTGCTTTGGGATATCGGCGCCGGCTCCGGCTCGATCGGCATCGAATGGATGATGGCTCATCCTTCGCTGCGCGCCATCGCCATCGAGGCCAACAGCGAGCGCGCCGCCCGCATCGCCCGCAATGCCGCGCATTGCGGCGTGCCCGGCCTCGTCGTGGTCGAAGGTGCCGCGCCCGACGCGTTCGCCAAGCTCGAAACGCCGGATGCGATCTTCATCGGCGGCGGCGGCAGCGATGCCGGCGTGCTGGAGAAGGCGATCAAGGCGCTTCGTCCCGGTGGCCGGCTGGTCGCCAATGCGGTGACGCTGGAGATGGAGGCGCTGTTGCTCGACCAGCACAACAGGCGCGGCGGCGACCTTACCCGCATCGCGCTTTCACGCGCGGGGCCGGTCGGCTCCATGCAGGGCTGGCGTCCGGCCATGCCGGTCACGCAGTGGAGCTGGGTGAAACCATGATGGTCGCGGGCATCGGCAGCCGCAAAGGCGTGACAGCAAGTGACGTGCGCGCCGCGATCGATACCGCGCTCGAAGCGCATGGGCTGGCGATGACCGCGCTTTCGGCGCTGGCCACAGGTGAAATCAAGCGCGACGAACAGGCAATCTTCCTTGCCGGCCGCGACCTCGACCTCCCCGTGCTTGTCATGTCCGACGCCGCAGTGAAAGCCGTCTCGTCCGGCACGATCAGCCGATCCGAAGCGTCGCAGGCCCAGGCCGGCACGCCCTCGGTTTCGGAAGCCTCGGCTCTGGCCGCGGCCGGAAAAGGCGCAAAACTGCTTGGGCCGCGCATCGTGGTCGGGCCGGTCACCTGCGCCATCGCTCTTGGCGGAGGCGACGACGCATGACAGTCCATTTCATCGGTGCCGGCCCTGGCGCGGCCGACCTCATCACCTTGCGCGGCAGCCGGCTGCTCGCGTCCTGCCCGGTCTGCCTCTATGCCGGCTCGATCGTCGCGCCGGAACTGCTCGAGCATTGCGCGCCCGGCACCAAACTGATCGACACCGCGCCGATGTCGCTCGACGAGATCGAGGCCGAATATGTCGACGCGCACAAGGCCGGCCAGGATGTCGCGCGGCTGCATTCCGGCGACCTTTCGGTCTGGAGCGCGGTGGCCGAACAGATCAGGCGGCTCGAAAAACACGGCATTCCCTACACGCTGACACCGGGCGTGCCCTCCTTCGCGGCGGCGGCAGCGGCGCTGCGCCGCGAGCTCACCATCCCCGAGCTCGCGCAAAGCCTGGTGCTGACCCGCGTTTCCGGCCGCGCCTCGAAAATGCCGCCAGGCGAGACGCTCGCCGGCTTCGGCCGCACCGGCGCCACGCTTGCCATCCATCTTGCCATTCACGCCATCGACCGCATCGTTGCCGATGTCACGCCGCTTTACGGCGCCGAATGCCCGGTCGCGGTCGTCTTCCGCGCCTCCTGGCCGGACGAGCGCATCCTGACCGGCACGCTGGGTACCATCGAAGCGCAGCTGGCGGAAAACCCGATGGAGCGCACGGCGATCATCTTCGTCGGCAGCGCGCTCGCGGCGCAGGATTTCGGCGAAAGCTCACTCTACGACGCCCATTACCAGCGGCGTTTTCGCGGACGGGACGGATTGTGAACGGCGGCGCCAATACGAACGGACGGGCAAATGTGGAGCAGGCGCTGGCGCGCCTGAACTTCAAGCCGCGCGAGCTCGAGCCCGGCCATGTCTGGCTGGCCGGCGCCGGCCCCGGGGATCCCGGCTGCCTCACGCTGGAGGTGCTTGCGGCGCTCGGGCAGTGCGACGCGCTGGTCTATGACGCGCTCGTCTCGCCCGATATCGTGGCGGTCGCTCAAGGTGCAGAGCTTTTCTACGCAGGAAAACGCGGCGGCCAGCCCTCGATGAAGCAGGACGACATCAACGCCCTGCTGGTGCGGCTGGCGCACCAGGGCCGCCGTGTCGTGCGGCTGAAAGGCGGCGATCCCTATATTTTCGGCCGGGGCGGCGAAGAGGCTCTGGCGCTCGCCGGCGAAGGAATACCGTTCCGGGTGCTCTCCGGCCTGACCTCGGGTCTCAGCGCGCTTGCCGCCACCGGCATTCCCGCCACCATGCGCGGCATCAACAAGGCCGTCATCCTGGCGACCGGCCACGCGGCGGGCACCGATGACGACATCGACTGGACAGCGATCGCGCGCACCGGACAGCCGGTGGTCGTCTATATGGGCATGGCCAACCTGCCGGTGATCGCGGCAAAGCTGCTTGAGGGCGGCCTCGCGCCTTCGACCCCGGCCGCTGTGATCGTCGCCGCAACCACGCCGCGGGAACGCATCGTCGTCGCCACGCTCGCAACCATCTCCGAAGAGGCCGCGGCCGCCGGACTCGCTTCGCCGGCGCTGATCGTCGTCGGCGGCATCGTCGCCATGCGCGCGGCCCTGGCAGGTGAGGCATGACGGCGCGGGCGATCATCATCGGCGCGCCGCGCTCCGGCTCGGGCAAGACCAGCGTCACCATCGGCCTGTTGCGCGCGCTCGCCCGGCGCGGGTTGAAAGTGCGCGGCGCCAAGTCCGGCCCGGACTATATCGACCCTGGTTTCCATACGGCCGCCACCGGCCTTTCCGGCGTCAATCTCGACAGTTGGGCGATGTCCCCTTCCCTGCTCAACGCGCTGGCCGCACAAGCTGCGGATGACGCCGAATACATCATCCTCGAAAGCGCGATGGGCCTGTTCGACGGCATTCCCGCACCCGAAGGCCGCTCGGGCTCGGCCGCCGATCTCGCCCGGCTCTATGGCCTGCCTGTCCTTCTAGTGCTCGACGTTTCCGGGCAGTCGACGACCGCTGCGGCGGTCGCCAGGGGTTTCGCCACTTACGATCCGGACGTCCGCATGGCCGGCGTCGTGCTCAACCGGCTCGGCAGCGAACGCCACCGCCGTCTGTCGGGCGACGCCATCGAAGCGATCGGCCTGCCCGTGGTCGGCGCCATCCTGCGCGATCCGACGCTCAATCTGCCGGAACGGCATCTCGGCCTCGTCCAGGCCGGCGAATACGAGAACCTGATGGCGCATCTCGACCGGCTGGCCGACATGGTCGAGAAATCGCTCGACATCGACGCCATCCTGGCGCTGGCCATCCCACTGGAACCGGCGGCCGGCGACTTCGGCGACGCGCTGCAGCCGCCCGGGCAGCGCATTGCGCTGGCGGAGGACGCCGCCTTCACCTTCCTCTATCCGCATGTCGCCACGCATTGGCGCAAGGCCGGCGCCGAGATCGTGCCTTTCTCGCCGCTTGCCGACGAAGCGCCTTCGCCGGACTGCGAGATCTGTTGGCTGCCCGGCGGTTACCCCGAACTCCATGCCGGCAAGCTTGCGGCCGCCACCAACTTCCAGACAGGAATGGCGCGCTTTGCGGCGACCAAGCCGGTGCATGGCGAGTGCGGCGGCTTCATGGTGCTGGGCGAGGTGCTGGAAGACGCGGACGGCGAGAGCCACAAGATGCTCGGCCTGCTCGGCCACTCGACCAGCTTTGCCAAACGCAAGATGAATCTCGGCTACCGCGAGGCGCGGCTGCGCGCCGCCTGCCCGTTGGGGCGAGAGGGCACGTCGATCCGGGGGCACGAATTCCACTATGCGCAGATGCTTGCCGCCGGCAATGACGAGCCGCTGGCCGATCTTGCCGATGGCCAGGGCAACCCGCTCGGCGCCTCCGGCTACCGGCGCGGCCATGTGAGCGGCACCTTCTTCCACGCCATCGCGAGGAGCGCATGAGCGGCCCTTCCGCACCCAGGCAAGTGCTTGACGACATCGGCCTCAGCCTCGTCTTCTTCACCCGGCTGAGGTTGCCCTCGAGCGATTTCGGCGGCCGCAGCCTGGCGGATGCGATCTGGGCGGCGCCCTTCGCCGGTCTCGCGGTGGCAATCATCGGAGCGCTGGTCTATGCGATCGCCGCCGTCTTCGGCCTCGCCGCCGCACCGGCCGCGGCGCTCACGCTCGCCGCGACGATGCTCGCCACCGGCTGTCTGCATGAGGACGGGCTTTCCGACATCGCCGATGGCTTTTGGGGCGGCAGGACGCGCGACAGGAAACTGGAGATCATGCGCGACAGCCGCATCGGCGCCTATGGCGCGGCGGCGCTTGGGCTGTCGCTGCTCATCCGCTGGAGCGCGCTGTCCGAACTCGCCGGTCCGGGCCATGTGTTCCTGGCGCTGCTCGCCGCGCATGCCGGCTCGCGCGGCCTGTTCGGCGCTTTCATGCATCTTTTGCCGCCGGCCCGCAGCGACGGCCTGTCGGCCAACGCCGGCACCGTCACCTCCGAGACCGCCATCATCGGCGCTGCGCTTGGTGCCGTGGCGCTGCTGGCGCTCGGCCTTGGCGGCGCGATAGCGGCGGCGATCCTGCTCGGCCTAGTCTTCATGGCCTTGCGCGCGCTTTGCCTCAGCCAGATTGGCGGCCAGACCGGCGACACGATCGGCGCGCTGCAGCAGCTTGGCGAGATCGCCGTTCTTCTCGTCGCTTCCGTTTGCCTTTCCTGATTCTCTTTTCGGAGACCTTGCCCCCCATGTCCCCCCAATCAACACGCTTCAAATCCCTCGATGAACTGCGTGCGGCCTGCCTAGACCTCCCCGCCGGCAGCGATACCGCAGCAGTTGCTGTCGCCGAGCGTCAGAACACGCTGACCAAGCCGCCGGGCAGCCTTGGTCGACTGGAAACGATAGCCGCCTGGCTGGGCCGCTGGCAGGGTCGCGACATGCCGAAGCTCGATACGGTGAAAGTCTTCGTCTTCGCCGGCAATCACGGCGTCACCGCGCAGGGCGTCTCGGCCTATCCGTCGGAAGTCACCGTACAGATGGTGGCGAACTTCGCCGGCGGGGGTGCTGCCATCAACCAGCTTGCCCGCATTGCCGGCGCAAAGCTGGACGTCATCCCGCTCGACCTCGACCGTCCGACCGGCGATTTCACTCAGGTGCCGGCGATGGACGAGCAGGCATTCCTTACCGCGGTCTCGGCCGGCTACGATGCCGTGACCAACGACCTCGACCTTGTCTGCTTCGGTGAGATGGGCATCGGCAACACGACGCCGGCCGCCGCGATCTCCACCGCCCTCTTCGGCGGCGGCGCGGAAAAATGGACCGGGCGCGGCACCGGCGTCGACGATGCAGGGCTGCAGCGCAAGGTTGTGGCCATCGAGGCAGGCCTCAAGCGCCATGCCGATTCGCTTTCCGACCCGCTGAAGATAGCGGCCGCGCTTGGCGGACGTGAGCTGGCCGCCATCCTCGGGGCGACGCTTGCCGCGCGCAAGAACAACGTGCCGGTGCTGCTCGACGGCTTCGTCTGCACCGCCGCCGCAGCACCTCTTGCGAGGCTTCACCCGACCGGCCTCGCTCACACAATCGCCGCTCATGTCTCGGCCGAAGCCGGCCACCGCCGCCTGCTCGAGGCGCTTGGTCTGCCGCCGCTGCTCGACCTCGGCATGCGGCTGGGCGAAGGCTCCGGCGCTTGCCTTGCCGTCAACATCGTCCGCTCGGCGCTGGAATGCCATGCCAGGATGGCTAGCTTCGCCGAAGCCGGCGTTTCGGAAAAATAAAGAATCAGTCGAAATTTCAACACTGTTGAAACATCGATATAACGTCATCTCGGTTATTCCATGAGACGTAGAAGTTTCATGGGAGATCGATCGATGTATTTGAAATATCTAATATCCGCTGCGATTCTTGTTGCCGCGACTTCGCCGACTTTGTCTCAGGATCAATATGTCCGCCCGCTTCGTCCCGGCGAAGACGGATCGGCCAGGATACAATCATCGATCTCAATGACCTTTCCGGTCAAGGATGACGACGATGCTGCCGTGCAGCAGCAGGTCGCGCTGCGTTCCTTCTGCAAGGTCGCGGCGGGCAGCTGCGCCTTGGTGCTCGAGACCGTCGCCGATACATGCGAGATTGCCGGCATGAGCACCAATCTCAACGCCAGGGACCGCAACATCGGCGGTTATGGTGGATCGCAGCTCACGGTGAGCGGTCAGATCACCATGAAGGTCAAGTTCAAGGCGAGCCTCAGCAAAACAGCGCCGTAGGCGCCGCGTGGCGGCGTACTTCGTTGTTTTCATAAGAAGATTTGGTGGGTGTGCACAGGATCGAACTGTGGACCCGCTGATTAAGAGTCAGCTGCTCTACCAACTGAGCTACACACCCACACCGCCGGGAAAACCAGCGTCGGCGGCGCATATAGCCGCCGCTTTCGGGGATGTCCAGCCCTGCCGGATCATTTCCCGACAAATCGCCTAATTGCCGCACGAGTCAGATGAAAAGCTGGCCTTCCGCCACCTTGATCGCATGGCCGCCGATGCGCGCGGAGGCGAGTTTTCCGCCATCGACATTGAGCTCCAAGCGAATGCGCGAGGGCCGGCCCATTTCCAGCCCCTGCTCTATCCAGAGCTGCGAGATACCGTCGATCGGGGCGTCGAAATGCATGATGGCGCCGGCAAAGGCGGCCGCGGCCGAACCGGTCGCCGGATCCTCGTAGGACGGGGTGCCGGGCACGATCATGCGCACATGGAAGGCGCTGTCGTGATGCACCGTCTCGCGGCAATAGACATATGGGCTGGCGAAGGCCCATTCGCTCTTGCGGGGCGCCAATTCCGACCACGCCTGGTTGTCGAGCCTGATCTTGGCCGCCTCCTCCAACCCGGCAACGGGAATCGTCACATAAGGCACGCCGGCCGACCAGAAGGCAACGCGGTGATTCTCGAAGCCGATCTCGTGCGGGCCAAGGCCGAGCGCCGCGCCGATCGCTTCCGGATCGGCCTTCAGCTCCAACGGTTCCGGCAATTTCGCCAGGTCGAACTCGGCGAAGGTCGAGCCGTCATGCTTGCTTACCGCGCAACGCACCGGCCCGATGTTCTCCTCCAGCACGAAAATGCCGGCGGCCTCCCCGGCGAGTTCGGTCAGCGCAATCGCCGAGCCCACAGTCGGATGCCCTGCGAAAGGCATTTCATAGTCGGGCGTGAAGATGCGGATGCGGTTCCGATGCTTTGGATTGTCCGGAGGCAGCACGAACACCGTCTCGGAAAGATTGAACTCGCGGGCGATCGCCTGCATGCCGGCAGTGTCGAGCCCATCGCTGTCCAGCACCACCGCAAGCGGATTTCCGGCCAGCCTTTCGGTGGTAAACACATCGTAGAGCAAGTAATTGCGCGCCATTGAGAAAACCTTTCGCCTCACCCCGAATTTCTGCCTCAATCCCAACATGAGGGAAATTTAATTTGAAATTCGAACCTTAAACCTGATCTGTGCACGGATAGGGACATCGATTTTCATCATAGGGGTCCGGCGTGGACCAGCTTGTCAATCCGCCAAATGCGGAATCCGATACTTCCATTGAGGCAGCGCTTGGGCTCGACCGCAAGGGCGTAAGCCGCAAGCGCCGCCGCTTCTGGCTCTACGGCTTGCTGGCAATCGCCATCGCCGCGGCTGGCGTAGGGGTTTACCAATGGTATGCGGAAGCGCCACCCAGGATCGAGTATACCACCGTGCCGGCGGCGACCAGTGACCTCACGGTCGAGGTATCGGCCACCGGCACGCTGCAGCCGCTGACTCAGGTCGATATCTCCAGCGAGCTTTCCGGCATCGTCCGCTCGGTCACGGTTAATGAAAACCAACAGGTCAAGAAGGGCGACGTGCTGGCGACGCTCGACACCGCCAAGCTGGAGGTCCAGATCGAGCGCGCCACCGCCTCTGCCAAGGCGGCGACAGCAAGCGTCGAGGACGCCAAGGTGACCTTGCAGGAGAACGAGAACGCGGTTGCGCGCGCCAGCGCGCTGACCAAGCGCGGCATGGCGACGGACCAGTCGCTCGAAGCGGCGACCGCGACGCGCGATCGCTCGAAGGCCGCTCTCGACAGCGCCGAAGCTAATCTAGCCATCGCCCAGGCTGATCTCAAGGCGCAGCAGACCGATCTCGCGAAAAGCACCATCTATGCGCCGATCGACGGCATCGTGCTGACGCGCTCGGTCGATCCCGGCCAGACCGTCGCGTCCTCATTGCAGGCACCGGTGCTCTTCGTCATCGCCGCCGACCTGAGGAACATGGAATTGCAGGCCGCGGTCGACGAGGCCGATATCGGCCAGGTCAAGCCCGGCCAGCACGCCCGCTTCACGGTCGACGCTTTCCCGGACCGGCCCTTCGACGCCGAGATCCGCGACATCTCCTACGCCTCGGTCACCACCGACGGCGTCGTCACCTACAATGCGCGCCTCGAAGTGGACAATGGCGAGCTTCTCTTGCGGCCCGGCATGACGGCCACGGTTTCGGTCGTGACCCGACAGGCCAAAGGCGTGCTCACCGTTCCCTCGACAGCCTTCCGCTATCGCCCGATGCAACAGCAGGCGCGCGGCTGGAGCCTGCGCGACCTCTTTACCGGCCGCATGGGCCGCCCCAACCGGCAGCGCGAGGTGACGAAGGCGCCGACCGACGGCTCGCGCACGCTCTATGTGCTGGAGAACGGACGCCCGCATCCGGTCAACGTCAGGATCGGCTCGACCGACGGCGAGCTGACCGAGATCACGTCCGGCCTCGACGAGGGCGCTGCGGTCATCACCGGCGCGCAGCAGCGGAGCTGACGACATGTCGGCTTCCCTGCTCATCACCTTCGATAAGGTCTGGAAAAGCTATGGCGAGGGCGAGGCCCGCGTGCACGCGCTGGCCGGCGTCGATCTCGCCATTCGGCGCGGCGAGTTCGACCGCCATTATGGGCCCCTCGGGATCCGGCAAGTCGACGGCGATGAACATCATCGGCTGCCTCGATACGCCGACGGCCGGGACCTATTCCTTCATGGGTGCCGATGCGGGCCGCCTCGACCGCAACCGCCGCGCGCTTTTGCGCAACCTCTATGTGGGCTTCGTCTTCCAAGGCTACAATCTTCTGCCGCGCACCACGGCGGCGGAAAATGTCGAGCTGCCGCTGATCTATCGCGGCGTCGCCGCGCGCCAACGCCGCGATCTCGCCATGCAGGCGCTGGCGGAAGTCGGGCTTGTCGGGCGCGAGCACCACACCCCGGCCGAGCTTTCGGGCGGCCAGCAGCAGCGCGTGGCGATCGCCCGTGCCATCGTCACAAGGCCGACGCTGCTGGTTGCCGACGAGCCGACCGGCAATCTCGACACGGCGCGCACGCATGAGATCATGGAGCTGCTGACCAGGCTCAACGCCGAACTCGGCCTTTCCATCGTCATGGTGACGCATGAGGCCGACGTCGCGGATTACGCCGGCCGCACCATCCGCTTCCTCGACGGCCATGTCGCCTCCGATATGTTGAAAGCGGAGGAAGCGGCATGATCTGGGAGACCGTCCGCCTCTCGCTGCGTTCGATCCGCCGCAATGTGCTGCGCTCGTTCCTGACACTGCTCGGCATCGTCATCGGCGTCGCGGCCGTCATAGCCATGCTCACCATCGGCTCCGGCACCACGGAGAAGGTGAAGGCCGATATTTCCAAGCTCGGCAGCAACCTGCTCGTCGTTCGCGCCGGCCGTCCTGCCGGCCCTGGCGGACCGGGAGGGCTCGACCAGGCGGTGCGGCCGCTGGCTGAAAAGGACGTCGCCGCGCTCGTTGCGCATCTCAGCGGTGCGCGCGCAATTTCGCCGGCATCGCAAAAGCAGGTCCGCGTCATCTTCGGCACCGAAAGCCTGACCTCCGGCGTGACCGGCACCGACAGCGCCTATCTCGACGCCCGCGATTGGAAGCTGGTCTCGGGCCGTCCGTTCAGCGACTCCGAATCGCGCGCCGGCGCAGGTGTGTGCCTGATCGGCGAAACCGTGCGCCAGCAGTTCTTCGGCGCCGGCGATCCGGAGGGCGAGATCATCCGCGTCAACCGCACCTCCTGCAAGATCATCGGCCTGCTCGAGCCCAAGGGCTATACCGGCTTCGGCCAGGACCAGGACAATGTCGTGCTGATGCCGCTGCATGCCTATCAGCGGCGCATCGCCGGCAACCGCGACATCGACAACATCTATATCGCCGCCGACGACCGCACCCCGACCACCGAGCTGCAGTCGCGTGTCGAGGACATTTTGCGCGACACGCGCCGCATCACCCCGGACCGCGATCCCGATTTCGCCATCCGCGACATGACCCAGATCGCCGACGCGATGACCAGTGCCACCACCACCATGACCGGCATGCTCGGCGCCGTCGCCGGCGTCAGTCTTCTGGTCGGCGGCATCGGCATCATGAACATCATGCTCGTATCCGTCACCGAGCGCACGCGCGAAATCGGCATCAGGCTGGCGATCGGCGCGCATGAAAAGCACATCCTCATCCAGTTCCTGGTCGAGGCGACGGTGCTGTCGCTCTTTGGCGGCATCATCGGCATCCTGATCGGCCTGTCGCTGGCAGGCATGGCTTCGATGGCGCTGACGATACCCTTCGCGCCAAGCCCCGCCGTCGTCCTGCTCGCCGTCGGCTTCTCGGCGCTGATCGGCATGGTGTTCGGCTTCTTCCCGGCGCTGCGCGGCGCCCGCCTCGATCCGATCGACGCGTTGCGGCACGAATAGCCGGAGGTTCCGGCCTGTGCTCCACTCCTGCGGTGACACGGCGCTGAAGTAGCGGGTGGATTGGGTGCTAACGATCGCCGCCGAAATGCCACTCGATCAGCGGCTTCATGTGAGGCATCAAGCCATCCGGCAGATCGCCGGCGCTACGGATGACGACCGGCCCTTCGATTTCCGGATCGGTCTCGGCCGCGACGAAGGCGCTGATGCGCCGCGCCAGTTCGTCGGCGGATTCGGCCACACGGTAGCGGCGGAAGATCACGGTGCCACTAGCCGTCGAGAGCGCGTGATAGCGCAGTCCGCGTTCGGCCGCCGAAAGATCGAGCCCGGTCTCCTCGCCCACCTCGCGGATCATGTTGAAGTCGACATCGACCAGCCCGTCGCGGAAATCGATCGGCTCGAACGAGCCGGCGGCGAAATAGATGCGGCCGGCATTGACCGTGTGACGGCCCATGCGGATCGCCACCAGCGCATTGTCGCCGGCAACCAGCATGGCATGCGCATAAGCGTGCTCGGCGCCGGAATTCTCGCGTCGCTTGCGCCACAGCAGGAAGGTCGAATAGTTGACCGCATGGCAGCGTCCGACAAGGCGGCCATCGCGGTACGCAAGCTCGGAAAGCAGCACCACGGCGCCGTCGAACAATGCCGGATTGGCCGCTGTTTCCTGCCGCCAGTTCTCGGCGATCGCCGCCGCATTGCTGACCGCGAAAGGATGCGGGCCGGGGTCGAGGCGGACGTCGACCGCATCGACCGGCAGGATGACGTCGCGGGGCAGATCGAAGCTCAAGAGGGTCACGCCATGTCCAGTGCGATCACCACCGGGCAGTGGTCCGACGCTTTCGGCCGGTCCCAGCCGGCGCGCGGAAAACGCTCGACCTCCTGTCCGGGCGGAAAGATGGTGCGCCAGGGCTGGCCGTTGCGGACGATATCGGGAACGGCGGTGGCATTCTTCGCGGCCAGCGCCTTCGACAGCAGGATGTAATCGAGCTGGCACAGATGCCGCTCCTCCGGGCCGCGCGTATGATAAAAACTCCAGCGATCCATCTCCGGCCGCCGCTCGACGACATTCTCGCAAAAGCCGCCTGCGGTAAGCACATCTATCGAGGATCGCGCTTCGTCGACGACCTCGAAACGATAGCCGTCGATGGAGTCGCCATCGATCTTCACGCGCTGCCGGTAGTCGTTCAGGTCGCCGCAGATCGCCCAGCGCTTGTCGGCGGCGTGATCCTTGCCGAAACGCTCCTCGATGATGCGGCGCACCGCCTGCGCCTCGGCGATGCGCAGCGGCATCGACGCCTCGCGGCCGTCCAGCCCGTTGCGCGGCGGACCCATCGATTTGAAATGCACGAGATAAAGCGTCAGCGGCGCGCCGCCGATCCTCAGGTCTATCTCCAGGCAATCGCGGCGAAAGATACGTTCATTGGCGAGATGGCCGAGCGTGGCGAGTTCCGGTGTGAACAGCCCGAACTCCTCGAAGGTGACATAGGCGTGGCTGGTCATGCGCACGAATTCGATCGGCTGCCCTTGCGCGGTCTCGTTGCGCATCATCACGGCCACATCGATGCCGCGCGTGTCGTTGCCGGCGGCGGTGTATTTCTGCCGATAGCCCTGCCCGACCATCTTGAACAGGTAGCCATATTCGAACGCCTTCAGCGCCTCGATATTGTCGACCTCCTGCATGCAGATGATGTCGGCGCGGGTGGCCGCGATGGCGAGCGCCGTCAACTGGCGGGTGTCGTCGGACTGGGCGATCGTGCGGGCCTGTTCGAGGATCCGGTATTCGGCCTCGGTCTGGATGTCGAACAGCGCCAGCGTGCGGTCTTCATTGAGCTGGTTGCGATAGCCGGAGAAATCGAACCTGTTCATCAGGTTCTCGACATTGAAGGTGGCGAGGCGCAGCGACATGGCCGTGACCTTTGCCCGCAAGCAATGTCGAACACAAGAGCAGACGCACGCCCGTTATGGTTGACGGAACCTTTCTGTTCATCTTCCGTTCAGATGGAAAGTCCCATCAATAGGCCTATTCGCAAGTGTTTGGGCGTGGGCCTTACTCGTGGAGAGTGAAATGAAACCGCTCTTGTCTTCCCTCGGATCCGGGCTTGTGGCCTTGGGTCTCTTTGCTGGGCTGACGGTGCCATCGATTGCCGGCCCGGTCCTCCAGCCCGATATGTCGACCGTGACCAGCACGGCCACATCTAAGATCATTCCTGTTCGCGACAGCTGGGCCGGCGGCAACAACCGGCAGCAGATGTTTGATTGGCGTTGGCGGCGCGGTGGCGAGTGGCGCGGTCGGGACAGATGGCGCAGCGGCGAGTGGCGCGGTCGCGACAGATGGCGCGACGGCGACTTCCGCCGTCGTCATTTCTCGCGCAACTGGGACGGCGACAACTGGCGTTGGAGGCACCGCCGCCACCACCACCGTGACTTCGACGGTGGCGATGTCCTGCTTGGATTGGGTCTCGGCCTGGGCCTGGGCAGCCTTGCTTACAACAATTTCTACAACCCCTACTACTATGATCCCTATCCGCGCTACTATCAGCCGCGGCGCATTTACCGGACCGAGCGGCTCTCCAGCGCGCATGTCCGCTGGTGCTACGACCGCTACCGGTCGTATCGGGCCTGGGACAACACGTTCCAGCCTAACTACGGCCCGCGCCGGCAGTGCATTTCACCCTATATCTAAGCCCGTCGGCAGGAAGGATGAGACGGCGCCCGTCGCGGCGCCGTTTCTTTTTCGGCAAAAACAAACCGACCGCGGGGCCATAACCTTAAATTTAGCATCGGCGTCTATCCGTGCTGCGGTGCCCCATATGACGATCGCCCTGCCGCGATCCGCTAGGACGAGCCGCCATGGCTGAAAACGAGTTGAGAGGCAAGCACCGGCAACGCGTGCTCAAAGGCGCGGCGATCCTGACCGGCATCAACAATTCCGAGGTGAGATGCACGGTGCGCAACATGCATTCGAACGGCGCGGAGCTGAAAGTGCCGATCGATGCGCGCGTGCCGGACGAATTCCTGCTCTATGTCCCGGTCGACGGCATCGGCTACAAGGCAGTGGTGCGTTGGCGCCGCGAGGATCGCATCGGCGTCGAGTTCACCGGCACTGAGCCCAAGCCGCACTGGCATTACGGCTGAAGAGCGACGACCGGCTTGCTCGCAAAGAAAAGAGCCGGCGGATCGCTCCGCCGGCCCCGTCGGATAAACAACGAAGTCGAGAATTAATTCTTCGTCTTGTCGACCAGCTTGTTCTTGGCGATTACCCGCGCGACCGCAGGGCAAAGCCCGAGGACGCGCAGAAAAAACGTGGATCGCCTCAGTTCTTGGCCTTGTCGACCAGCTTGTTCTTGGCGATTACCCGCGCGACCGCAGGGCAAAGCCCGAGGACGCGCAGACAAAAAACGTGGATCGCCTCAGTTCTTGGCCTTGTCGACCAGCTTGTTCTTGGCGATCCACGGCATCATGGCGCGCAGTTTGGCGCCAACCTCTTCGATCTGGTGGCCGTCGTTCATGCGGCGGATGCCCTTGAAGCGCGATAGGCCGGCCCGGTATTCCTGCATCCACTCCGAGGTGAACTTGCCCGTCTGGATGTCCTTCAGGATGCGCTTCATCTCGGCCTTGGTCTCGGCGGTGATGATGCGCGGGCCCGAGACATATTCGCCCCATTCGGCCGTGTTCGAGATCGAGTAGTTCATGTTGGCGATGCCGCCTTCATAGATCAGGTCGACGATCAGCTTCACTTCGTGCAAGCACTCGAAATAGGCCATTTCCGGGGCGTAGCCGGCTTCCACCAGGGTCTCGAAGCCGGCGCGGATCAGTTCGACCAGCCCGCCGCACAGCACAACCTGCTCGCCGAAGAGGTCGGTCTCGCACTCCTCGCGGAAATTGGTCTCGATGATGCCCGAACGGCCGCCGCCGACGCCGCAGGCATAGGAGAGCGCCAGATCAAGCGCATTGCCCGAAGCATCCTGGTTGACGGCGACCAGGCACGGCACGCCGCCGCCCTTCTGGTACTCGCCGCGCACCGTGTGGCCCGGGCCCTTCGGCGCGATCATGACGACGTCGACCGAAGCCTTCGGCTCGATCAGGCCGAAATGCACGTTGAGACCGTGCGCGAAAGCGATCGCCGCGCCGTCGCGGATGTTCGGCGCAATCTCGTTCTTATAGATGTCGGCCTGCAATTCGTCGGGCGTCGCCATCATCATCAGGTCGGCCCATTTGGCGGCGTCCGCCACGCTCATCACCTTGAGCCCGTCGGCCTCGACCTTCTTGGCGGTCGCCGAGCCGGCCTTGAGACCGATGGCGATCTCCTTGACGCCGGAATCCTTGAGATTGAGCGCATGCGCCCGGCCCTGGCTGCCATAGCCGATGATGGCGACCTTCTTGCCCTTGATCAGATTGAGATCGGCGTCACGATCGTAATAGACACGCATTTTGGTGTTCCTTCCCGTTTGAAGATCAGAAGCCTTGCGGCCGGTTGTTTGCTCCGAAAAGAGCGAGAAACTGCCGCGTCGCGCGGCGGGCATCGCCGCCGATCGTCGCCTCAGTCAATTCCACTTGGTCGCCGAGCAGCAGACGGATCTGCACGTCGCGGCCGACCAGGCCGAAAAAAGTCCGGAACGCCGTCTCGGCGTCCTCGAAATCGAGCAGCCCGGCCTGCCGGCCGGCTTCAAGCACCGGCTTCAGCCGCCTGGCGAGCGCGAAGCGGCCATTCTGTAGCACGATGGCGCCGAGGTCATCCTTACCGGAGCCGGCATGGCCGACCGCCACCCGGTTGAGGGCAATCGACGTATCGCTGGAGATCACCTTGAGCCAGTCGGAGGCGAAGCGTTCGAGGCTTGCCGTCAGCGACGCGAGGTCGAGACCCTTGCGATCGACCGGTGTCACGCGCACCTTCGAGGCCTGCCACTGCACCGTCGCCGTCAGCAGGCCGTCGCGATCGCCGAACCATTTGTAGAGCGTTTCCTTGGAACAACTGGCCCGCCGCGCCACCGCGGTCATGGTGAGGTTGTCGCCCTCCTCCACCAGCAGACGAAGCGCTGCATCGAGAACGGCCTGCTGGCGCTCCGTCAGCGTTTCGCTGTTGTCGATGTCGGCGCCTGCCTGCAGCACGTTCTTTTCCGCCTCTGTGGCCGCCCAATGGCGTACCGTACGTTACGGTTCGGCTTATTGCGCATTCCGGTTTCCGATGCAAGGGCCCTCGACGAAAATGACCCGGCGGAACCGCGAAGGCTCGCCAGCTAATCGCTGGTCGGCGGATGCCGCAGCCGTCCGAGCAGTGCCGCCAGCGTCCTGAGTTCTTCGGCCGAGAGCCTCGCTCCCAACAGCTCGGCGATGGAAGCGCCATAGATCGCCCAGATGCGGCGGCGCATCTCCCGGCCGTTTGCGGTGATGCGAACGGTCTGCCCGCGGCCATCGTCGGAGACCGGCAGCTTTTCGACCAGGCCATCCGCTTCCAGCCGCGCCAGCAGCCGCGAGACATTGTACTGCGCCAGCAGCACGCGATCGATCAGCTCGAACGGCCTGAGCCCTCCCTCGCCCGCTTCGGCGAGTTCGTGGAGCACGTCATACCAGGCGAGCGGCGGCAGGCCGTTTGCCTTCAGCGCGTCCTCGGTCCTCTCGATCAGTTGGCGCGAGACGCGCACGAGACGCGCCCAGGCGGCGATAGCTTCCGGCGATGGAGATTTCTTGGTCATCGGCACAGCCTAGTTGATAGATGCAACTGCATCAAGCTTGACGATCGATGCAAATGCATTCATATAGATGCAATTGCATCTACAAGGAGTTCTCCGATGAAACATGAAATCTGCAAGATCGCCGATATCCCGCAGATCGGCAGCCTAATCGCGCCCTTCTTCGGCCGCGAGGTCCATGTCTGGCGCAGCGGCGAGCGCATCCGCGCCGCGGCCAATGTCTGCCTGCATTTCGGCGGACCACTGGAGTGCAAGGACGGCTCACTCGTCTGCCAATGGCATGGCGCGAAGTTCGACATGGATAACGGCGAGCGTCTCGAAGGGCCGGCGCCGAAGGGCTCGCGCCTGATGTTCCTGTCGACCCGCGTCGAAGATGGCGCGCTGAACTATGTCTGGGGAGAGTGAGATGACCGCCAGCCTCACCCTCGTCAGCCATCATTTGTGCCCCTACGTCCAGCGGGCGGCGATCTCGCTGGCCGAAAAAGCCGTGCCGTTCGAGCGGATCTATGTCGACCTTTCCGACAAGCCGGATTGGTTCAAAGCCATCTCGCCGCTCGGCAAGGTGCCGCTGCTCCGCGTCCGGCACGGCAGTGCGGAAGATGTGATTTTCGAGTCCGCCGTGATCCTCGAATTTCTCGAGGAGACCGAGGCCAATCCCTTGCACCCGACCGATCCGCTGGCGCGAGCCAGGCATCGCGCCTGGATCGAATTCGGCTCGGCCATCCTCAATGCGATCGGCCGCTTCTATTGCGCTCCCGACGAAGCCGCTTTCCTCCATGAAAGCAGAGGCTTGTCCGAGATGTTCGCGCGCGTGGAGGCGGAACTCTCCGCAAGGCAAAGCGGCCCGTGGTTCGCCGGCGAGCGCTTCTCGCTGGTCGATGCCGTCTATGGGCCGGTCTTCCGCTATATCGACACGTTCGACCGCATCGGCGATTTCGGCATTCTCGACAGCAAGCCGCTCGTTCAGGCATGGCGCGCGGCCTTGAGCAGGCGGCAATCGGTCAAGGAGGCGGTCGGCGCGGACTATCCGCAGCGTCTGCACGCCTTCCTTCGGGCAAAGGGATCTTACCTGTCCGGGATCATCAGGCGGCAGGCCATTGCAGCTCCGCAAGCCCTATCCGCCTGAACGGGTCGATCACGGTTCCGGCGACCATGGCGGCAAGGAATTGCGGCCCCGGCGGAATCCTCGCCAGCGCCGCCACCATGCGGTCGCGGATAAAGGGCAGGGCTGCGGAGTCGGACTGATAGAACGGCGTCAGCGACAACGACAGCGCCTGGAAGACGCGCACATGCCAACGGCGTGCGCTGGCATAAGTCGCCAGCGCATCATCGATGCTGTCCGCTCGCGCCAGCGCGTGGCCGAGCGCTGCGGCGTCGAGCAGCGCCATATTCGCGCCTTGCCCCAGTTGCGGGCTGGTCGAATGCGCGGCATCGCCGATGACGGCAAGCCGCCGGCCGGCAGGCAGCGTCATCGTGTGGTGGCCGTAGCGGGCGAGTGAGAGCTGCTCGAAGCTGTCGATCTGGCCGGTGAAGGCCTGGCACTCAGGCCATACCGCAACCACTCTCGCCTTCCATGCTTCGAGCCCCTCGGTCTTTACCCGTTCCACGTCTGCCGGCTTGAGGCTCCAGAAGAAGGCCGCCATGTCTTCTGCGCCAGGCTCCGGCCGGCCGATCGGCAGCACGCCGACCATGATGCTTGCCTTGTCGTAGCGCTGCAGCAGCGCGCTTCTGTCAAAGCCGCCCCGCCAGCCGAGCGACGCCCAGAAGGCGCCATAGGCGAGCGGTCGCGGCGTGGCGGGTTCGCCGAGATAGCGCCGCAGTTTCGAGCGTGCACCGCTGGCATCGACAATGAGGTCGAACGGTCCGAGCCGCCTGCCGTTGCCGCAGACCAGTGTCGCGCGCTCGGCCGTCTCCGGGATTTCCACCTCGACACTGGTCTCGATGGCGATCGCTTCGCGCAAGGCAGCGCGGTAAAGCACGCCGAACAGTGCCGCCCGGTGGACCGCGAGGCCGAAGCGGCGGCCGCGCCGGGCGTCGTAGCGGATCTCAAGCACCGTGCGTCCGCTCTTGGCATCGGTGCCGTGCAGCCGCTCGATGCGGCTACCAAGGGAAAGGATCTCATCGAGCAAGCCGAGATCAGCGAGCACGGTCAGCCCCGTCGGCTGCAGGATGAGGCCGGAACCGACCGGCTTCGGCTCGTCGAAGCGCTCGAAGATGGTGACCTTGTGCCCTGCCCGCCTGAGGTAAAGAGCTGCCGCCAGCCCGGCCGGACCAGCGCCGGCAATCGCGATCTCGTAAGACTTGCGCATCGTCCCCCAACCCGAACCGAGGGGGAGAATCCCGCCTGGAACGCGCCGGATCAAGCGGGCGCTTTGACGCTTATATCGAGAAATCAGCCTTGGGTGGCGTCGAAGGCGGCGCGCGCGGCGCGCACCGCGTCATGATTGAGTTCGGCCCATTGAATGAGCTGCTGCAGGGGCAGGAACATCGAGCGCCCAAGATCGGTCAAGCTGTATTCGACGCTTGGCGGCTTGGTCGGGAAAACCTCGCGATGCACATACCCGTCGCGCTGCAGGTCGTAGAGCGTCTGCGTCAGCATGCGCTGCGAGATGTCGGGAACCAGCCGGCGCAGCTCGCCGAAGCGGTAGGGCTTCTCGGCCAACGCCATCACCAGCAGCGAGCTCCATTTGCCGCTGATGCCCTGGATCACGTCGCGGACCGGACAGTCGGCGAAATTGGCGCCGTTCGTCATGGCCTTGTAGACCTCGAGCTTGGCTTTCAGGTTGAAGATTTTGCTGTCCATGGCGACATCCGCTGATCGAAACTAAAGCATGTCTCCCGAGGGAACCGGTTTCGGGACATGCGTGAAGTCAAAACCTAAAGCGCATGGAGCGACGCTGAAAGATCGCGACGCGCTTTTAGGCCGGCCGGGGTGGTTCCCTGGCTGTGCCTACCTCCCGCAAAACTGCCTTCTTTACGGCTTGGGGTCAATTCTTATTTTAGTGCTGGTCTCTTTTTGAGACCACTAAACTCGACCCGCCTCTTGCAATTCAAGGGATCCCCAATGTCCGAAACCCTTCTCGTCACCGGCGCTTCCGGTCATCTTGGCCGCGCCGTTATCAATCACCTGCTGGGCGAACAGAAAATTGCGCCCTCAAGCATCATCGCCACCACGCGCAACCCCGAAAATCTCGCCGATCTGGCCGCCAAGGGCATCACGGTCAGGGTGGCCGACTTCGACGATCCGGCTTCGCTGGAAAAGGCGTTCAGCGGCGCCGACCGGGTGCTGATCATCTCGACCAGCGACCTCGACCTCAAGACAGGCCGGCGCCTGAAACAGCATCAGACGGCGGTGGCCGCGGCAAAGGCGGCAGGCGTTTCGCACCTGCTTTACACTTCGATGCCAAATCCCGAGCCGGGCTCGCCCGTGCTGTTTGCCGGCGACCATTACGGCACCGAGCAGGCGATCGAGGCAAGCGGCATCCCCTACACCATCTTCCGCAACGGCTGGTATCAGGAGAACCTGTTCATGTCGCTGCCGCACGCCATTTCATCGGGCAAGTGGTACACGTCGGCCGCCGACGGGCGCGTCGCCCACGGCGCGCGCGACGATATGGCGGCCGCAATCGCCGCCGGCCTCGCGTCCGACTCCAAGGAAAGCCATATCTACACGCTGACCGGCCCGCAGGCCTACACCACGAACGAAATTGCAGCGCTGGTCAGCAAGGTGACCGGCAAGCCGCTGGAGGTCATCCAACTGCCGGACGAAGCGCTGACCGAGGGCGTCAAGGCGGCGGGCGTTCCCGAGGACTTCGCCCGCATCATCGTCTCCTTCGATGCCAATACCCGCGCCGGCCGCATAGGCGAGGTGACCGATGCCGTCGAAAGACTCTCGGGCCGCAAGCCGCGGACGCTGAGCCAGTTCCTCGAAGCGAACAAGTCTACCCTGCTCGGCTGAAAACCGGCGCGCCCGAGAGCGCTTCCTCCCAGGCGCGCCTCACCTCGACCGTTTGACCAACCCAAGCCGGATAAGACTCTCAGCGGTCGCGACAAGCGCGTCTTCCTGCGATCGCGGCGTCCAGCCGAGCAGGCGCATGGCCTTGGCGCTCGTTGCGTTTCTCGGCTTGCCCAGCTCGGTCACGATCTGGGCCGCCTGCCGGTCGACCAGCCCGACGATCCGGACCAGCCAGTCCGGCAGAACTCTGATCGTGATGCGCGATCCTGCGTTGCCCAGCCGCGCCTTCAGCGCCCGTGCGACCTCCCGCGTCGTCATGAAATCGCCGCTGACGGCTAGGAACCGCTCGCCCTTGGCAGCGGGATCGGTCATCGCGCGCAGATGCAGATCCGCCACGTCGCGCGCATCGACCACGCCGAACACCATGCGCGGCAGACCGGGCATCTCGCCATCCATCAGGCGCCTGATGAAATCCGTTGAGGTCGAATGATCCGGTCCCAGAACCGGCCCGAAGATGCCGACCGGATTGACGACCCCCAACTGCAGTGACCCGCCTTCGCGATTGATGAAATCCCAGGCCCCGCGCTCGGCCAGCGTCTTCGACTTCACATAGGCGCTGACCTTTTCCGAAAGATTGGTCCAGTTCTCCTCCGTGAACGGCTGCCCGGCCACCGGTGTCTGGCCATAGCCGATGGCGGCAAAGGACGAGGTGAGCACGACGCGTTCGACGCCGGCATCGCGCGCTGCCCGCAGCACGCGCAACGCTCCTTCCCTGGCCGGAACGATCAGGTCGTCCTCGTGTTTCGGCACGCCGGGCGGAAAAGGCGAAGCGACATGAAGGACGTACCGGCATCCGGCCACCGCTTCGGGCCAGCCCGTATCGCTCATCAGATCGGCATGCGCGAAGGAAAGCGCATCGCTCGGCTCGGCACCACTGACCTTCAACATGGCAAGAACATCGGTCTCGCGGCTGGCCGAGCGGACGGTTGTGCGCACGCGGAAGCCCGCCTTCAAAAGCGCGAGGATGCAGTGAGCGCCGAGAAAGCCCGACCCGCCGGTCACAAGCACCAACTCGCCGCTCATGCCCGCCCTCTTCGAAAGCAACTGCTGGGAAACTGCGTCTTCCGTCCTGAATTGCGCGACGTCAGCCTATGCGGCGCAGTCTGTCAGATCGCGACTTGCGTGCCAATCTCCACCACGCGCCCGGTGGGGATCTGGAAATACTCCGTCGCGTCCGCCGCCGTTTTCGCGAGGCCGATGAACAGCCGGTCCTGCCAGATCGGCATGCCAGAATTGGGCGACGCCTTTAGCGAACGCCGCGACAGGAAGAAGGACGTCGTCATGATGTCGAACTTCCAGCCTTGCTTGCGGCAGATCGCCAAGGCGCGCGGGATGTTGGGCTGCTCCATATAGCCGAAGGTGAGTGTCACGCGCATGAACAGCTCGTTGACCGTCTCCAGCTTGACGCGCTCGCTGTCGGGCACAACGGGTTGCGGCGCCGTCACCACCGACAGGATGACGTTCTTTTCGTGCAGCACCTTGTAATGCTTCAAGCTGTGCATCAGCGCGGTCGGCGCGCTCAGCGGATCGCTGGTCAGGAACACGGCGGTGCCCGAGACCAGTTGCGGCTTCTTCTTCAACAGGTTTGCCGCCAGGAAATCGAGCGGGATCTCGTTGCGGCGGGTCTTGTCGAACAGATAGCGGCTGCCGCGCACCCAGGTCCACATGCCGAGGATGATGGCGAAAGCGACCGCAAGCGACGCCCAGCCGCCCTCGAACACCTTGACGATGTTGGAGGCGAAGAAGCCGATGTCGATGAAGGCGAACAGCACGGTCAGCGCCACGGCTCGCCACAGCGGCCATTTCCAGATGCGGGTCATGACCACGAAAAGCAGCACCGTCGTCACCAGCATGTTGCCCGTGACCGAGATGCCGTAAGCCGAGGCGAGCTTGCTGGATTCGCCGAAGCCGACCACCAGCAGCATCACAACCAGTGCCAGCAGCATGTTGACGCGCGGCATATAAACCTGCCCGGACTGCTTTTCCGACGTATGCAGGATCTCGAGCCGCGGCAGCATGTTGAGCTGCACCGCCTGCCGCGTCAGCGAATAAGCGCCGGAGATCACCGCCTGGCTGGCGATGACGGTCGCCGCCGTCGCCAGCACCACCATGGGAACGAGCGCCCAGCCCTCGTTCATTTCGAAGAACGGATGGCCGACCGCGCCGCCCTTGGCGAGCACATAGGCGCCCTGCCCGGCATAGTTCAAAAGCAGGCAGGGAAACACGATCGCCAGCCATGCCAGCACGATCGGCTTGCGGCCGAAATGGCCGAGGTCGGCATAGAGCGCCTCGGCGCCGGTGACCGCCAGGAAGATCGCGCCGATGGTGACGAAGGCGACATCGGGCGAGTGGATCAGGAAGGCGACGATGTAATGCGGGCTGATCGCCCAGAGGATCTCCGGATCGGCAATGATGTGATTGAGCCCGGAAAGGCCGATGGCCAGAAACCAGACGGCCGTGATCGGACCGAAGATCATTGCCACTCCCCCCGTGCCGAACCGTTGCACGGCAAACAGGATCGCGAGGATGAGCAGGGTCAGCGGAACGACATAGGGCTGGAAAGCCGGCGTGACGACATTCATGCCTTCGACCGCCGACAGCACGGAGATGGCCGGCGTTATGACGGCATCGCCAAAAAACAGCGACGCGCCGGCAATGCCGACGCCGAGGATGACTGCCGAGCGGGTCGAAAAGCTGCTGCGCGCCAGCGCCATCAGCGACAGCACGCCGCCCTCGCCGCGATTGTCGGCGCGCAGCACGAACATGATGTACTTGATCGTGACGATGATCGTCAGCGACCAGATGATCAGGGACAGCACGCCCAAAATGTCGCCGCGATCGGCGACGTCGCCGCGCGAGGACGCCACCAGCGCTTCGCGAAACGCATAGATCGGGCTCGTGCCGATATCGCCATAGACGACGCCCAGCGCGCCAAGCATCAGCACCTTGGTGCTGTGCTGCTCGATTTCCGCGTGGCTCGACAGGTCGGCGGGTTCTGCGTCTGCACCACCATTGGCAAGGGCCATGGACGACACTCCGATAAAACGCGCGGTGCTCTACGCTTGCTGCAGTGCAATATCAAGTGCCCTGACGTGAGGGCTCCTATGCCGCCGGCGCACGGCTTTCAGGTTATGGAACGGCCGGGCCGCTTCATCCGGCAAAATCGGTTTTCGTCAGATCGCGACCTGCGTACCGATTTCGACCACGCGTCCGGTGGGGATCTGGAAATACTCCGTCGCGTCCGCCGCCGTTCGCGCCAAGCCGATGAAAAGCCGGTCCTGCCAGACCGGCATGCCGGAATTGGGCGATGCCTTCAGCGAACGCCGCGACAGGAAGAAGGACGTCGTCATGATATCGAACTTCCAGCCTTGCTTGCGGCAAATGGCCAAGGCACGCGGAATGTTGGGCTGCTCCATATAGCCGAAGGTGAGTGTCACGCGCATGAACAGCTCGTTGACTGTCTCCAGCTTCACGCGCTCGCTGTCGGGCACCACCGGTTGCGGCGCCGTCACCACCGACAGGATAACGTTCTTTTCGTGCAGGACCTTGTAGTGCTTCAGGCTGTGCATCAGCGCGGTCGGCGCGCTCAGCGGATCGCTGGTCAGGAACACGGCGGTGCCCGAGACCAATTGCGGCTTCTTCTTCAGGAGATTTGCCGCCAAGAAATCGAGCGGGATCTCGTTGCGGCGGGTCTTGTCGAACAAATAGCGGCTGCCGCGGATCCAGGTCCACATGATCAGGCCCATGACGGAGGCGACCGTGATCGACACCCAGCCGCCCTCGACGATCTTGACGACATTGGCCGAGAAGAAGCCGAGATCGATGACGCCGAACAGCATCGCCAGCGCCAATGCCAGCGCCAGCTGCCATTTCCAGAGCCAGCGCATGACGACGAACAGAAGCACCGTCGTCATCAGCATCTCGCCGGTCACCGAAATGCCGTAAGCGGAGGCAAGCGCGCTCGAGCTGCCGAAGCCGACGACCAGGAGCATCACGCCGAGCGCGACCAATAGGTTGACCCTGGGCATATAGATCTGACCGCTCTGCATCTCGGAAGTGTGCTGCACCTCGATGCGGGGCAGAAGATTGAGCTGCACCGCCTGCCTTGTCAGCGAGAAGGCGCCGGAAATGACGGCCTGGCTGGCGATGACTGTGGCCGCAGTCGCGAGGCCCACCATCGGCATCAGCGCCCATTCTGGCAGCATCTGGAAGAACGGGTTGGTGGGCTTGCCGCCATGCGAGAGCACGAAGGCGCCCTGCCCGAAATAATTCAAGAGCAGGCAAGGGAAGACGATTGCGAACCAGGCCAGCACGATCGGCTTGCGGCCGAAATGGCCGAGGTCGACATAGAGCGCCTCGGCGCCGGTCACCGCCAGGAACACGGCACCGACGGTGACGAAGGCACCCGTCGGCGTGGTGGCCAGGTAATAGATCGCGTAATAGGGATTGATCGCCAGGAAAACGGACGGGTCGTCCACGATATGATAGAGGCCGGCCGCGCCGATCGCCACGAACCATGTCGCAGTTACAGGTCCGAACACCGCCGCCACCTTGCCTGTGCCGAAGCGCTGCACGGCAAAAAGCACCGCGAGGATCATCAGGGTGATCGGCACCACATAGGCATCCAGCGCCGGCGTGACGACTTCCAGGCCCTCGACCGCCGACAGCACCGAGATCGCCGGCGTGATGATCGAATCGCCGAAGAACAGTGCGGCCCCGCAAAGGCCGATCACCAGAATGAGGCGTGACCCGGGCGGATAGGCGCTGCGCGCCAGCGACATCAGCGACAGCGTGCCGCCCTCGCCCTTGTTGTCGGCCCTGAGCACGAAGGCGACATATTTGATCGTGACGATGATGGTGAGCGCCCAGACGATCAGCGACAGCACGCCCAGCACGTCATGGCGGGCGACCGAGCTGGACGAGGCATGCAGCGCCTCGCGGAACGCGTAGATCGGGCTTGTGCCGATGTCGCCATAGACGACGCCCAGCGCGCCAAGCATCAGCACCTTGGTGCTGTGCTGCCGCTCGGTTTCGGCATGGCCCGAACGTTCGAGGGATTCCGTTTCGCCGGCGTTGGCTAGCACCATGAACCCCACTTCACCGGATTCGTCACGCTCCACGGTCGCCGCGACAGGCGGGACGCACCAAGACTGCCGAAACTACTCAAAGTCCCCTACCATCCGCAGGCCTTCAAGAACCGCCCGACAGTCCCGGCCATGCCATACTCCAGCGCATCCGCTGTCAACCCGTGTCCAATCGATACTTCGGCCAATGCCGGGATCCGTTTGGCCAGCGCCGGCAGGTTCTTCACCGTCAGATCGTGACCGGCATTGACGCCGAGCCCGGCCTTGAATGCGGCGTCGGCGGTTTTTCCCAGTCTTTCCAATTCTTTCGCCGCCTTTGCGGAATCGGAATGGAAACCTCCATATGGCCCGGTATAGAGCTCGATGCGGTCGGCGCCGGTATCGCGAGCCGCATTGACCCCGTCCGGATCAGCGTCGGAGAACAGCGACACGCGGAAGCCGCCTTTCTTCAACCGCTTGACGATCGGAGTGAGGAACGCCGCCTGGGCAACGAAGTTCCAGCCATGGTCAGAAGTCGCCTGCGCCGGGTCGTCCGGCACCAGCGTCACCTGTTCGGGCTGGTTCTTCTCGACAAGCGACAGGAAATCCTCGGTCGGATAGCCCTCGATGTTGAACTCCGCGCCCGGAAACTCGTCATCGATCAGCGCCCTGATCTCGGGCAGGTCGGAATGCCTGGTGTGCCGCTCGTCGGGCCTGGGATGCACCGTCAGCCCATGCGCGCCGGCGGTAAGCGCGATGCGGCCAAGTCCGGTGACACTCGGCCATGGCAGGTCGCGGCGGTTGCGCAGCATGGCGATGGCGTTGAGGTTGACCGAGAGCTTGGCGGGCATGAAAGGGCGTCCAGTGGATCGGCGGGCATCTATACCGCCTTTGACGGGAACAGATAGAGGGTTTCGCGTGTTCCAGGGATCGATGGAGATTAACATGAGGATTTGCCAGTGAATTTCCTCGAAGCCGTGCCGGCGATCCGCCGCATCGAGACGAATCGCGACGCGCTTTTCGCCATCGACGTCGTCGGCGATGTCACGCCGGCCGATGCGGAAAACCTCTTCGGCCTGCTGGAGGCCGCCTACGCGCTGCATCCGAGGATCGACGTGCTGGTCAGGTTGACCGACGAGGAAAGCGTGGACTGGGCTAATATTTCGAAAGACACGCTTCGCCAGGGGGTTGCCGACGCGATGCAACATGTCGTGCGCTGCGCGGTCATCGGCGAGCCAAGTTGGGCCTCCCTCGTCGCCGGCGTCTTCCCGAAAACGCTGCCTTTCGAATTCAGACGCTTCGATGTCGACGATGAGGAAGCCGCCTGGCGGTGGCTTGGCGCAAGGCCAACGGACTAGGGCGGCCTCACCTGAATTCCCAAGGCCCCTAGCGCACCACCGTCAGCCGCTCGGCGGCACGGGTGATTGCCGTATAGAGCCAGCGCTGCCTTGTCTCCTTGAAGGCCCAGCTCTCGTCGAACAGCACCACGTCGTTCCACTGCGAGCCCTGCGCCTTGTGGACCGTCAGCGCATAGCCGTAGTCGAAATCGTCGAAGCGCTTCTTTTGCTGCCAAGGGATCTCCGCGTCGGGATCCTCGAACGCAGCCTTGAGCAACTTGATCTTGGCGACGCCGCGGTCGGGATCGTCCTCTTCGGGCGAAACCAGCAGGTTGATGCCGGGCTTCACCGTCTCGCGCGATGAGGTCATCACCTTCCACAGCGAGCCGTTGAGCAGCCCCTTGGCCGGGTCGTTGCGCAGGCAGACCAGCTTGTCGCCGGCCTGCGGAAAGTCGGCATTGAACCCCTTCAGCTCGCGAAGCCTTTGATTGTAGCGGCGGCGCGTGCGATTGGTGCCGACCAGCACCTGGTCGGCCTTGAGCACCAGGTCCTGGTTGACTGCTTCCCTGCCGATCACCTGCGCAGTGCCATAGTCGCCATGCATGAACTCCCGGCCTTCGCGCACGTCGAGCGCCAGCCGAATGATCGGATTGTCGCGCGCCTGGCGGTGGATTTCCGTCAACAGCACGTCGGGTTCATGCTCGGTGAAGAAGCCGCCGCCCGAGATCGGCGGCAACTGCGCCGGATCGCCAAGCACCAGGATCGGCGTGCCGAAGCTCATCAGGTCGCGGCCGAGCTGTTCGTCGACCATCGAGCATTCGTCGATGACGACAAGCTTGGCTCGCGAAATCGGGCTTTGCCGGTTGAGCGAAAAGGTCGGCGACATCGATGTCTTGCCGGTGACCTCGTCCTCGACCGATTCCTCACCCTTCGGCCGATAGATCAACGAATGGATGGTGCGGGCATTGGTCGCTCCCTTCGAGCGCAGCACCTGCGCCGCCTTGCCGGTGAAGGCGGCGAACTGCACCTGGCCGTCGACATGCTCGGCGAAATAGCGCGCCAGCGTGGTCTTGCCGGTACCGGCATAGCCGAACAGCCGAAAGACTTGCGGCCGGCCTTCCTTGAGCCAGCGCCCGACCGCTTTCAGGCCCTCATCCTGTTGGGGAGAAAATTCCATCAGTGCGACAGACCGGATTCGCTGACGAAAGACAAGGTTGGCCGCTATACCGACCGTTGTCGGCTGCGGACGTTCGCGCTTCCGACAGCTCAGGCTATCAGCCACAAATCGGAACGTAAAGAGAACAAAGCCGTTCTATCTCCCCGCGCCGGGATCGTTTTCCAGCAAGATCGGCTTGCCATGTGGCGTCGCATGCGCGGCGCGTTCCCAGGCGGCGGCGAGTTCGTCCACCTCGCTTTTGCCGGCGATCCCCTTTCGCGACAAGAGCTTCTCCAGCGCCGCCAGCCAATGCTCGTAATAGTCATGCCCGTCGCTTGCCGCGCCGGGCTGCTTGACCTCGGCGGACAAGGCCTCCGCCCATTCGCTCCACGAAAACAGGCCCCGGTCGTGCAGCGCGACAGTCATCGCGAAGGCTTCGGCCTGCCAGGGCTCGGCGAAGACTGGCTCGTCGAAACCCGCCGGCAACGCGCCTTCATGCCGGTTCAAGATAGCTCTCCCAGGCGTCGATCGAGACGCTGAGGGTCGGATCGGCGCCCTCGCCCCAGATTTCGGCCCCGTCGAACACCACGGTATAAACCCATTGCGGGTTCTCACCCTTGCCATGCGCGTTGCTGTCGGGGAAGACGAAGCCGTCCCGCACCGCCTCGATCGTCCCCGTCTTGTCGCGCGCATAGCGCGGCAGGCGCGTATGGCCGGTCGGGTTGAAATTCTTCGTCCGCACCCGATCGCCCGCTTGGAACCGCGCCGGCGTGGCGACCGGCCTGTCACACGGGCTGCCCTTGGCGAGCACGGCCGGCACATCCGCCGCCTTCAGCACTCTTTTCGGCGTCGCGGCCGCATCGACCGCCTTGCCGGCGGCAAGATCGCGCTCGGTGACGAAGCCGTGGCGTTTCAGTAGCGTCTCCAGCGCCTTGATCCAGATCTGATAGTAGCTCGACGAATAGTAATCGGCGGGATGCAGCGATTCCCGTGCATGCCGGCTCTCGTCGATGTTCCAGGCGCCCATGGCGCCGGCTGTCAGCGTCACGCCCAAGGCCCGCTTTTCCCATGCCGCATGGAAATAAGGCTCGTCCTTTTCGGGCGCGACCGGTCCGAAACCCATTTGCCCGCCGAGATCCTGCGGCCCGTTCATGCCGGCTCCCCTTCCGGCTCTTTGGCAAGCGCGGTGCCGATCATCGCGTCGCGGCTGACCAGCCCTGCAAGCTGCTCCTCGCTCCAGCCCTCCGTGCCTTTCGGCCGCATTGGCACCACCAGATACCGAAGCTCGGCGGTAGAATCCCAGACGCGAATCTTCTTCTCCGCCGGCAGCGTCAGCCCGAATTCTTCGAGCACGCCGCGCGGATCGATCACCGCCCGCGACCTGTAAGGCGGCGCCTTGTACCAGACCGGCGGCAGGCCGAGCACGGACCATGGATAGCAGGAACAGAGCGTGCAGACGACGAGATTGTGCGTCTCCTCGGTGTTGAACACGGCCTGCATGTGCTCGCCCTGGCGGCCGGTATAGGAGAGCGATGCGATCGCAGCGGTCGCGTCGCGCTTGAGCCATTCGGCATAGGCCGGATCGTTCCAGGCTTTCGCCACCACCCGCGCGCCGTTGCGCGGGCCGATCTTCGTCTCATAGGTATCGACGATGACGTCGATGGCCGCAGGGTCGATCAGGCCCTTTTGGGTCAGGATCGTCTCCAGCGCGCGCACGCGCGCCGCGAACGGATCGAGTTCGTTGTCGTGGTCATGATCATGGGACATGGCCACCGATTAGGATCGGCGGCGGTCGGCCGCAAGCGCCAGGGCTTGGGCCAGCCGGAGCGATCTACTCGGCTGCCGTCTTGTGCGGCTCGGGTTCGCCATCGAACAGCGAGCGTTGCTCGCCGCTTTCCACCACATGCAGCGCCGGCCGGCTCTTTCTCGACGAGAAGCTGAGCAGCCAGCCCGAGAAATTCTCGAAATAGACATAGATCACCGGCGTCACGAACAGCGTCAGCGCCTGCGAGGCGAGGAGACCGCCGACCACGGCAACGCCGAGCGGCTGGCGCAATTCGGCGCTGGCGCCGGTGCCGAGCGCGATCGGGAACGTACCCATCAACGCGGCAAGCGTCGTCATCATGATCGGCCGGAAACGCATCAGGCAGGCCTTGTGGATGGACTCCTTCGCCGACATGCCTTGTCGCCTGAGTTCCAGCGCGACGTCGACCATCATGATGCCGTTCTTCTTGACGATGCCGATCAGCATCAGGATGCCGATCACTGCGATCACCGACAGGTCCATGCCGGCGAAGCGCAGCGCCACCACGGCGCCGAGCACTGCCGACGGCAAGCCGGTGAGAATGGTGAGCGGGTGGATGAAGCTCTCATAGAGCATGCCGAGCACGATATAGATCGTCAGGATCGCGCCGCCGATCAGGAAGCCCTGGTTGGCCAGCGAATCCTGGAAGGTCTTGGCCGTGCCGGCAAAGCTCGTCGATATCTCCTTCGGCATGCCGATCTGCTCTTTGAGCTGATCGATGCGGGTCACCGTGTCGCCGAGCGACACGCCCTGCGGCAGATTGTAGGAGATCGTCACCGCCGGAAGCTGGCCGAGCTGATTGACCGTCAGCGCGCCGGCCGTGCGATCGACATGGGCGAAGGCGCCGAGAGGCACCAGGCTGCCGCTCGCCGTCCGCATCTGGATGGCGAGCATCCGCTCCGGCGACCATTCGATCTTGGGATCGAGCTCGGTGATAACCTCATAGCTGTCGGCCGAACCGAAGATCGTCGAAACCTGGTCGGTGCCGAAGCCGCCATAGAGGGCGGAACGAAGCGTGTCGGTATCGATGCCGAGCTGGGCGGCCTTGTCGCGGTCGATCACCAGCGACGCCTGCAACGCGTTGTTCTGCAAATCGCTGGTGACGTCGGTGAACATCGTGTGGTCGGCGGCCATCGCGTCGTTCAGCTTCTGCGCCCAGATGTCGGTCTGGCCGGTATCCAGGCCCTGCACCACGAGCTGATAGGCGCTGGCGGATGACCGCGAGCCCAGCCGCAGGTTCTGCACAGGCTGCATATAGGTCTCGATACCCGCCACGCCGGCCAATTGGCGTCTCAGATCCGAAAGCACCTTCTCGATGTTGGGTCGCTGATCCTTGCCCTTGAGCTGGACGAAGAGCTGGCCCTGGTTGAGTGCGTTGTTGCCGCTACCCGCCGACCAGGCCACATGGTCGACATAGGGCGACTTCGAAAACACGCTGGCCACCTGCCCCTGCAGCTTGACCATGGCGTCGAAAGAGATGTCCTGGCGCGCAAGGGTGGTCACCGAGATCTGGCTGATATCCTCCTGCGGGAAGAAGCCTTTCGGCGAAACCTGGATCAGCCACACCGACGCTGCCGCGGTGGCAACGAAGACGAGGAACACCAGGAAAGTGTTTCGCAGGCAGAAGCCCAGGATCCGGTCGTAACCGCGCGTGATGAGGTCCGGCCTGTGACCGGGGGCGTGCTTTTCGCGATCGGCCTTGGTCACCGAGAGCAGGCGCGAGCAGAGCATCGGCGTCAGCGTCAGCGACACGAACATCGAGGCCAGTATGGCGACAGTCACCACCACGGCGAATTCGTTGAAGATGCGGCCGATGACGCCGCCCATCAGAAGCACCGGAATGAACACGGCCACCAGCGAGATCGAGATCGAGATGATGGTGAAGCCGATTTCGCGCGCGCCCTTCAGTGCGGCGTCGAAGGCCGACAAACCGTCTTCTTCCATGTGGCGGAAGATGTTTTCCAGCATGACGATGGCGTCGTCGACGACAAGGCCGACGGCTAAAGTCAATCCCATCAGCGAGATGTTGTCGATCGAGAAGCCGAACAGGAACATCGCCCCGAGCGTGGCGATCAGCGAGATCGGCACCGCCACGGCCGGGATGATGGTTGCCGTCACCCTGCGCAGGAACACGAAGATCACCATCACCACCAGGGCAATGGTCAGGAGCAGCGTGAACTGGACGTCGTCGACGGCTTGCCGGATCGAGGTCGACCGGTCGTTGAGCAGCTTGATGCTGGCTGCCGCCGGCATCTGGTCCTGGAAGGACGGCAGCATCGCCTTGACCTTGTCGACCACCTCGACGGTGTTGGCGTCCGGCTGACGCTGGACCGCGAGGATGATCGCGCGCGTGCCGTCGTACCAGCTCGCCGTCGTCGTGGTCTGCACGGAATCGACGACGCGCGTCACCTCGCCCAGCCGCACCGGATGGCCGTTCTTGGTGGCGATGATGAGGTTGGAGAAGGCGGCGGCATTGCCGAGCTGGGTGTTGGCGGTGATGGTCAGCTGCTGCTTGTTGTTCTGCAGCACGCCGAGCGGCGTGTTGCTGTTGGCCGAGGTGATCGCGGCCTGCAGCTGATCGATCGAGATGCCGCGCGCGGCAAGCGCCGTCGGATCGATCTGGATGCGCACAGCATATTTCTGCTGGCCGAAGATCGAGACTTGCGCCACGCCGTCGATGGTCGACAGCGACGGCGAGATGACGTTTTCGGCGAAGGCGTCGAGGTCCGTCAGCGGAACCGTGTCGCTGACCAGCGACATCAGGAGGATCGGCGCGTCGGCGGGATTGACCTTGCGATAGCTTGGCGGCGCGGTCATCTCCGGCGGCAACGATTTTTGCGTGCGCGCTATCGCTGCCTGGACATCCGCGGCCGCCGCGTCGATGTCGCGGTTGAGCACGAACTGGATGGCGATCGAGGTCTGGCCGAGCGAATTGGTGGTCGAGATCGAATCGATGCCGGCGATCGTCGCGAATTGCTTGATCAGCGGCGTCGCAACGGAAGTCGCCATCGTCTCCGGCGAGGCCCCCGGCAGGCTGGCCGAAACGTTGACCACCGGAAATTCGGCGCTGGGCAGTGCCGCCACCGGCAGGAACTTGTAGGCAAAGATACCGCCCAGAATGAGGGCGAACGACATCAAAAGGGTGGCGACGGGCTTGCGGATGCAGAATTCGGAGATCATTGGCTCGCCCCGCCGGCCTTGTCGGCCTCCGCGACCTTGGGCGACGCCTGATCGCCGGATCCGGCCGCGGCTTTGCCTTCATGCACCGCCGCGCCGTTCTTCAACCGTGTCTGGCCTTCGACGACGACCTTCTCGCCGCTCTTGAGACCATCGCTGATGGCGCTGTTTTGGCCCTCCGTCAGGGCCACCTGCACCGGCCGCATCTCGACGGTGTTGTCCGGCTTGACCACATAAACGAAGGGTCCCTTCTGGCTGGGCTGCACCGCGACCGTCGGAACCGAGGTCATCTGCGGCATCGTGCCTGCTTCGAGCACCACGTTCACATATTGGCCGGGCCACAGCGAAAGATCGGGATTCGGTATGCTCGCCCGCGTCGCGATGGTGCCGGAAGCCGTATCGACGCTGGAATCGACAAAATCGAGCGTGCCCTTGCCGATCGGCGTGGGATCACCGTCCTTGGTCAGCGTCACGTCGCCTTGCTGTGGGTCGGCGAGCGCCTTGTGCAGCAAGGCAAGGTTGCTCTCCGGCAGCGTGAAGTTCACCTGCAGCGGATCCATCTGCGTGATGGTGACCAGTGGCGTCGAACTGGCTGAGCTGCCGTTGCTGGTGGTGACGAGATCGCCGACCGAGACGTTGATGGCGCCGAGCCGGCCCGAGATCGGCGCCGTAATCGTCGCGTAGCTCAATTGCACGGTGTCGGCATCGATGGTCGCCTTGTCGGCGTCGATTGTGGCGGCCGCGGCCTTCTGCGCCGCCAGTGCCTGATCGTAGGTCTGCTGCGTGCCGGCCTGCTTGGCGACAAGGTCCTTGGCGCGCTGCAGATCGGCCTGGGCGCTCACCAGCATCGCCTGGTCCTTGGCCAGCGTCGCCTGGTCCTTGGCAAGCTGCGCCTTCAGCGCGCGGTCATCGAGCGAAATGAGCAGATCGCCAGCCTTGACCATCTGCCCGTCCTTGACCGCGATCGACACGATCTGGCTGGAAACGCGGGCATTGATATTGACCACCTCCGGCGACGAGACGAAGCCGATGGCATAGCGGCGTATCGGGAAATCGGCGGTCGTCGCGGTGGCGGAGACGATTGAGGCCGAACGCGGCCCGCCGCCTTTCGCATTGCCGCCTTTTGCATTGTCAGAGGCGGCGGCCGCTTTATCGCCGCTCGCCGTCTTGTCCGCGGCGGCCACGCTGGCCTGCTTGCCCGAAATCAGCTGCTGGACCTTGGCCAGCATTGTGGGGGCCAGCGTCGTGGGCGAATAGTAGAGCCCGGCGCCCGCCAGACAGGCGACCGCAACAACTGCAAAGGCGATTTTTCCGCGCATCGACAAACAAGCCCTCTACTCGCGACACGCCGATCTCGGTGGTCCATTGTAGCTCGATTCACGGCTCTTCGCCGCGATTTTCGCCGAATAGATAGGACAAGGCTCGGGCGGAAAAGGGTCAAAACACGGCATTACGAAGATTTAATGTGCAGTGCACAAATGTTGGGCAGCCGGCTAAGAGGCAGCGGAGGCCGCTGCGGCCGGTCCGAAGAAGCTGCCTAAATGAGTTGAGATTCAGCGCAGAGAGCCGGCGTTTGCAGGCACCTGGATGCTGATATACCTAACGGAGCATGGGCCAAAGCGTCGCCGCCAACAGCATACCCATGGCGATGTTGAACCATTTCAGCCGCACCGGATCCGACAGGAACCCGCGCAGCGCTGTGCCGAAGCCGGCCCATACCGACACGCTGGGCAGGTTGACGATGGTGAAGGCGATCGAGATCAGCGCCACCGAGACGAACGGGTGATCGGCATTGGTGTAGACGGCCATCGCGGTGATCGCCATCACCCATGCCTTGGGGTTGACCCACTGGAAGGCAGCGGCGTCGATGAAGCGCATCGGCCGCCCTTCCACCCCTTTTCCGTCGCTCATCGAGCGCGACATGGCGATCTTCCAGGCGAGGTAGAGCAGATAGGCCGCGCCGGCGATCTTCAACGCCGTATGCAGCACAGGCAACGCCGTCAGCACCGCGCCGAGCCCGAAGCCGACCGCCAAAAGCAGGACCAAAAACCCGATGCTGATGCCCAGCATGTGCGGAACCGTCCTGGCGATACCGAAATTCACGCCGGAAGCGAGCAGCATGAGGTTGTTCGGCCCCGGCGTGATCGACGTCACGAAGGCATAGACCAGCAGGGCAAGGAATCCGTCAAGCGACATGTTATCCTCCCGGATATGTCAGCCTTACTGTCCTTTTAGCAAGTATGCAAAAGCCAGAAACGGGCAATCGCCGGGCCAAAGCTGGAAACAGGATGGTCGTCCTGATTACATGCCCTGCGGACCGCGGTTCATGGCGGCGACGCCGGTGCGGCAGATCTCGACCAGGCCGAGCGGCTTCATGATGGCGATGAACTGGTCGAGCTTGGATCCCTTGCCGGTGATCTCGAAGATGAAATGCTCGGTGTTGGCATCGATGACCGAGGCGCGGAAAGCATCCGCAAGGCGAAGCGCCTCGACCCGGGCGTCGCCGGTGCCGGCGACCTTGACCAGCGCGAGTTCCCGTTCCAGCGGCCGTTCCTGGCCAAGCTGATGCGAGCGCACGGTCAGGTCGACCACCCGGTGCACCGGCACGATGCGCTCGAGTTGGTTCTTGATCTGCTCCATCACATGCGGCGTGCCGCGCGTCACGATGGTGATGCGCGACAGATGCTTCTCGTGCTCGGTCTCGGAAACGGTCAGGCTTTCGATGTTGTAGCCGCGCCCGGAAAACAGGCCGATGACGCGAGCAAGCACGCCCGGCTCGTTGTCGACCAGCACGGAGAGCGTATGCGTTTCCGGCTTCTCGGTTTCCTTGGCGATAAAATAGGCGGAGCCGGTCGGTTGAAGGTGTTGTGCGTTCATAAGATGAATCTCGATTTCAGACTTTTGAGCTAATTCTCTGTTTGCGCACGGCTTCTCACGACAGCCCTGCCCCAGCGGCTGGTGTTACGGATGGAGCATGATGTTGCCCGAAAACCGCTTCACACTTTTCGGCATCATGCTCTAAACCAGTTCCCTGCCCTTGGCGTCGATGGCGTTGGCCACGGCCTCGTCGGTCGCCTCGTCCGGCAGGAGCATCTCGTTATGCGCCTTGCCCGACGGGATCATCGGGAAGCAATTGGCAAGCGTCGCCACGCGGCAGTCGAACAGCACCGGCTTCTTCACCGAGATCATCTCCTTGATGGCATCGTCCAGCTCGTCCGGCTTGTCGCAGCGGATGCCGTGGCCGCCATAGGCCTCCGCCAGCTTGACGAAGTCCGGCATCGCCTCGGTGTAGGAATGCGACAGCCGGTTGCCATGAAGCAACTGCTGCCACTGGCGCACCATGCCCATGTACTGGTTGTTGAGGATGAAGATCTTGATCGGCGCCTCATACTGCACCGCCGAGCTCAGCTCCTGCATCGTCATCTGCACCGAGGCGTCGCCGGCGATGTCGATGACCAGCGCGTCGGGATGCGCGATCTGCACGCCGAGCGCCGCCGGCAGTCCGTACCCCATCGTGCCCAGGCCGCCCGAGGTCATCCAGCGGTTCGGCTTGTCGAAATGGTAATGCTGCGCCGCCCACATCTGGTGCTGGCCGACCTCGGTGGTGATGTAGGTGTCCATGTCCTTGGTCAGCGCATAGAGCCGCTGGATCGCATATTGCGGCATGATGACGTCATTGTTCATCTTGTAAGCAAGCGAATCCCGCGCCCGCCATTTCGCGATCTGCTCCCACCACGGATAGAGCGCCTTCTTGTCGGTCTTGGCGGTCGCCCGCCACAGCCGCACCAGATCCTCCAGCACGCGGCCGACATCGCCGAGAATCCCGACATCGGCATGGACGTTCTTGTTGATCGAGGACGGATCGATGTCGATGTGGATCTTCTTCGAATTCGGCGAGAAGGCGTTGAGCCGGCCGGTGATGCGGTCGTCGAAGCGCGCGCCGATGCAGACCATCACGTCGCAGTCATGCATCGCCATATTGGCTTCGTAGGTGCCGTGCATGCCGAGCATGCCGACCCAGTTCTTGCCTGATGCCGGATAGGCGCCGAGCCCCATCAGCGTCGAGGTAATCGGAAAGCCGGTCAGGTCGACCAGCTCGCGCAGCAAATGACTGGCTTCCGGTCCCGAATTGATGACGCCGCCGCCCGAATAGATGATCGGCTTCTTCGCGCCGGCCATCAGCTCGACGGCAGCTTTCACCTTTTCCAGGTCGCCCTGGACCTTCGGCTGGTAGCTGGTGCGCGGCGCAGTCTGCGGCGGCACATAGATGCCCTTGGCGAACTGCACGTCCTTCGGGATGTCGACGACGACGGGACCGGGCCGCCCGGTCGTCGCGACATGGAATGCCTCATGGATGGTGGCGGCGAGCTCGTTGACGTCCTTCACCAGCCAGTTGTGCTTGGTGCATGGCCGCGTGATGCCGACTGTGTCGCATTCCTGGAAGGCGTCGGAACCGATCAGCGAGGTCGGCACCTGGCCGGTGAGGCAGACCAGGGGAATGGAATCCATCAGCGCATCCTGCAGCGGCGTCACCGCATTGGTGGCGCCGGGGCCGGACGTCACCAGCAGCACGCCGGCCTTGCCGGTCGAGCGCGCATAGCCTTCCGCCGCGTGGCCGGCGCCCTGCTCGTGCCTGACAAGGATATGCTCGACCTCGTCCTGCTGGAATATCTCGTCATAGATCGGAAGGACCGCGCCGCCCGGATAGCCGAAGACGTGCTTGACGCCGTTGTCCTTCAGCGCCTGCACCACCATCTCCGCGCCCGTCATTTCGCGCCGCTCGTTCTGTCCGTTGCTCATCGGTCTGGTCCCGTACTGTCCGCCGTCTGGCGATTTGCTGGTCGTTTAGTTCGGTTGAAGGCAATAAAAAAGGCCCCCGAGGGAGCCTGTGGGATGCGCATGGGAGGTTTTCGCCCGGCGGTTACACCGCCTTGCCCACGCGCCAGCCTACGAGAATGAGTGCCGTTTTCATGGGCGCGGACACTAGAGGCGGGTACGGCAGCCTGTCAACGGGTAAAATGGCGCCTTTAACGCGGCTTCCCGATCAAGCCATTGAAAACGCGCCAAACTATTGGAGGGCGTGACGCCTCTCAGGTTTTGCCGAAATAATTCGCGGATGCCGGAAAGCCCAATCCGGCGGTGCGCTCACCCAAGAAGCAAACCCGGAGGAGAATAAATGCTCGAGAGAACACCCACCACCAAAGCGCAGGCGCTGCTCGACAAGTTCGGCAACGCACTGGAAGCCGGCGACATCGACAGCGCCGTCAACTGCTTCCAGGCCGATTGCTACTGGCGCGATCTCGTCACCTTCACCTGGAACCTGAAGACGATGGAGGGGCAGGACCAGATCCGCGACATGCTGCAGGCGACGCTGGCCGGCATCAAGCCGACCGGCTGGTCGGTGGCCAAAGGCGAGGAAGCGAGCGAGGATGGCGGCGTCATCACCGCCTGGATCACCTTCGAGACGAATGTGGCGCGCGGCTTTGGCCTTGTGCGGTTCAAGGGCGACCTGATCTGGACTTTGCTCACCACGATGGCGGAGCTGAAAGGGCATGAGGAGAAAGCGGGCTTCACCCGTCCCCTCGGTGCCAAGCACGGACACGGCAAGGGCCGCAAGACATGGCGCGAGGAGCGCGACGACGAGATCGCCGAGCTCGGCCATACCAGGCAACCCTATGTCGTCATCATCGGCGGCGGCCAGGGCGGAATTGCGCTCGGGGCAAGACTGAAACAGCTCGGCGTGCCGGCCATCATCATCGAGAAGAACGAGCGTCCGGGCGACTCCTGGCGAAAGCGCTACAAGTCGCTCTGCCTGCACGACCCGGTTTGGTATGATCACCTGCCCTATATCGACTTTCCGAAGAACTGGCCGGTCTTCGCGCCGAAGGACAAGATCGGTGACTGGCTGGAGATGTACACCAAGGTGATGGAGCTGAACTATTGGAGCTCCACCACCGCGAAATCCGCCAAATACGACGAGAAGGCCAAGGAATGGACAGTCGTCGTCGAGCGCGACGGCAAGGAAATCGTGCTGAAACCGAAGCAACTGGTGCTGGCGACCGGCATGTCCGGCAAGGCGAACTGGCCGAAATACAAAGGCCAGGATATCTTCAAGGGCGAGCAGCAGCATTCCTCGACCCATCCCGGCCCGGACAAATACCGCGGGAAGAAGGTGGTGGTGATCGGCTCGAACAATTCGGCGCACGACATCTGCGCGGCGCTGTGGGAAGGCGGCGCCGACGTGACCATGGTGCAGCGGTCATCCACTCATATCGTCAAGTCGGATACGCTGATGGATATCGGCCTTGGCGCGCTCTATTCCGAGCAGGCGGTCGAGAACGGCATGACGACGCGCAAGGCCGACATGATCTTCGCTTCGCTCCCCTACCGCATTCTGCACGAATTCCAGATTCCGCTTTACCAGCAGATGAAGGAGCGCGACGCGAAATTCTACGAGGATCTGGAAAAGGCCGGCTTCATGCTCGACTGGGGCGACGACGGCTCCGGCCTGTTCATGAAATATCTGCGCCGCGGCTCCGGCTACTATATCGATGTCGGCGCCTGCGACCTCGTCATCGACGGCTCGATCAAATTGAAAAGCGGACCTGGCGCCGCGGTCCAGGAACTCACCGAAACCGGCGTCAAATTCGTCGACGGCACCGAGTTGCCGGCCGATCTCATCATCTATGCCACCGGCTACGGCTCGATGAATGGCTGGGCCGCGGACCTCATCTCCCAGGAGGTGGCGGATAAGGTCGGCAAGGTCTGGGGTCTGGGTTCCAACACCACAAAGGATCCCGGCCCCTGGGAGGGCGAGCAGCGCAATATGTGGAAGCCGACGCAGCAGGAAGCGCTCTGGTTCCACGGCGGCAACCTGCACCAGTCGCGCCACTATTCGCAGTATCTGTCGCTGCAGCTCAAAGCCAGGCAGGTCGGCCTGCCGACGCCTGTCTATGGGCTGCAGGAAGTCTACCACAAGGCTTGAAGCCGGACGCTTGCAACAGGATGGAAGCCCGCAACGAGCTTCCATCTATCATGCGCTTAGAACTCCGCCCTGCCCGTCAGGGCAGTCTCATATTGGCGCAACTTAGGGCGTCGATCTCGCCCTATCCGCTTCCAATAGATCAGCGTGCCGGTCAGGCCGCCATGCGGCTTGAGCGCAAAATCGGGGATTTCGCCGGTCAGCGTGAAACCAAGCTTCTCATAGAGGCCCGCCGCGCCCTCTTCACTTGCCGTGTCCAGCACGAGCAGCGTGCGGCCTGTCTCGACGGCCAGTTCCTCTGCGGCGCGCATCAGGCGGGTCGCGACGCCCTTGCCGCGATAGTCGCGGCCGGTCATCAGCTTGGCGATCTCGGCGCGGTGCGGTTGATTGGGGGGAAAGTCGAGCAGCAGGGTGACGGTGCCGGCAAGCGCCCCGCCCCGCCATGCGCCCAGCACCGCCCTTTCCCCGCGCGCGGCCGCGGCAAGCGACTTGCGCCAGAAATCCCGCGCAGCCTCCGCCGACAATGGATGCATGAAGCTCACCGATCCGCCGGCGGCGACCGTCTCGATCAACAGATCGGCGAGCATCGCGATGGTCGCCGCATCGTCGCTCAACGCCTGGATTTCAAGGGAGTCCATGCTGGTGCTCTCCAGAAGTATCGGGGATAAGGTCATTCGAAATGGCTGGTCCGCTTGCGCCGGCGCGTCCGCCGGATTTCGGCGATACGGTCGGAGTCATCCTCGCTGAGATGGCGGCCACGCTCCAGAATCTCGAGCGTATATTCCTCATAGGTCAGTCCGAGCCGCTCGGCCCTCTCCAGCCGCATCAGCATGACGGCATGGCTTGGTGCCTTCCAGGCCTTGTCGTGGGCGGCGCGCCAGGCGAGGAAAATGTAGGCATCACCCTTGCCCCAAGGCGGACCGTCATAGTCGTCGAGCGGCGGCCCGCCATTGTGCGAGCGCTTTGGCCGGCGAGACATCGGAGTCAGTCCCTGACCAGCGCCACGAGATACTCCGCCGCATCCGGTCCGGGAGCATGAAAGACGCAATCCGAGGGCGCGCCGAGCGCCAGGCAGTCGCCGGGCTCGAGCCTGTGCACCACATCGCCTTCGGTGAAATCCAGCCTTCCGTCGATCAGCCATATCTGCTGCTTGATAAAGGCGTAGGATGCGGCCGGAAGGCTTACCGTGGCGCCTGCCGGCAGGCTGACCCTAACCAGTTCCAATGGCATGTGCGATGCCGGCGACAGATGCCGCCGGATGTAGCCCGTTGCCGGGTCCTGCCAGACCGGCTGCTCGTCCCTTCGTGAAACGCCGCCGCCTTGCATCTCGGCCCGTGCGATCAGCGTCGACAGCGTCATGCCGAAGGCGGCCGCGATGCGCACCAAGAGCGCCGCGGTCGGACTGGTCGTACCGCGTTCGATGGCGCTCAGCATCGCCTTCGAGACAGCCGAGCGCTCGGCCAATTCGGCCAGCGACCAGTTCCTCACCGTCCTTTCGGAGCGTATGCGCTTTCCGATCGTGGCTGTGATGTTATTCGATATATCGTCCATTCGTCCAATATATAGGAATTGCGCAGATTGGGAAGAGGCCGTTCGATCGAATTGTCGCGGCTGGCTTAACGCGACCTACACCATCCGGCCTCACGTGACTTTAACCCCGATTGGATAAGGTTCCCGCTCCAGGGGAATGGAACCGGGACAGCCATGTTTGTCGAACGCGAAGCCTCCGTTGGCGAACCGATCTCGCAGGAGCGCCGCAACATCCAACAGAACGACAAGCGCATTCTGGGCAATGTCGTGCAATGCGACGGCGCGCGCGCCACCATCAGCGCGCATGCCGAGGACGCCGAAGGCACGGTCACCGGCCTCTGGACTGTCGGCAGGATGATCTCCATCAATCTCGGCTCGACGAGAACGGTCGGCCTTGTTTACGCTATCGGCAAGTCGGACCTTCACTGGAACCATGATGGGCAGAATCTGATCGAGGTCAGCGTCGAGCTGGTCGGCGAAGTGCGCGACGGTGCCGAGCCCGGCGCCAAGCCGGTGTTCGATCGCGGCATCACCACCTATCCGCATATCGGCGCCGTCGCCCATCGCATCCGCAGCCGCGACCTGCAGGCGGTCTACGATCTGGCCGGGCGCCATTCGGTGACCATCGGCACGCTGTCGCAGGATGAGTCGATCGATGCCAACATCGCCATCGACGACACGCTGGCGCGCCATTTCGCCATCGTCGGCACGACCGGCGTCGGCAAATCGACGGCGGTCTCGCTGCTCTTGCGCAAGACGATCGAGGCGCGTCCGGATCTGCGCGTGCTCATCCTCGACCCTCACAACGAGTTTGCCGCCTCGCTGCCGGAATATTGTGTGAAGGTCGATTCCAAGACGCTCGACCTGCCGTTTTGGATGTTCAGGCTCGAGGAGTTCGCCGAAGTGCTGTTTCGCGGCCGCGAGACGGTGCCCGAGGAAGTGGATGTCCTGCGCGACCTGATCCCGGCCGCCAAGAACCTCTACCGCAACCCGAATTCCGGCACCTATATCCGGCGCGGCAGCGACGCGCTGACGGCGGACACGCCGATGCCCTACCGCATTGCCGATCTCATCAAGCAGATCGACGAGCGCATGGGCATGCTTGAAGCCAAGAACGACCGCCCGATCCTGAAATCGCTGAAGACGCGCATCGAATCGGCCGCCGCCGACCCGCGCTACCGCTTCATGTTCAATTCGCGCCTGATCGAGGACACGATCCACGAAACGATCGGCAATATTTTCCGCGTCCCCAGCCACGGCCGCCCGGTCACCTGCTTCGAGATGGCCGGCATGCCTTCGGAAGTCGTCAATTCGGTCTGCTCGGTGCTGGCACGCCTGGCCTTCGACCTGGCCTTGTGGAGCGAGGGACGGCTGAGGCTGCTCCTGCTTTGCGAGGAAGCCCACCGCTACATGCCGGCCGATCCGCGTCTCGGCTTCGCGCCGACCAGGCACGCGTTGTCGCGCATCGCCAAGGAGGGCCGCAAATATGGCTGTTATCTGGGCGTCGTCACCCAGCGCCCGGGCGAGCTCGACCCGACGATCCTGTCGCAGTGCTCGACCTTTTTCGCCATGCGGCTTGCCAACGAGCAGGACCAGGCGATCATCCGTTCGGCCATCGCCGACTCCTCGGCCTCGACGCTGGCGTTCCTGTCCTCGATGGGGCAGCGCGAAGCCATCGCTTTCGGCGAAGGCGTGGCGACGACCATGCGGCTGAAATTCGAGAAGTTGCCGCAGCAATTCATCCCCGGCACCGCGAAAGGCGAGCACATCGAGCCCTCCGTGGACGGCAGCGATGTCGATCTGGCCATGATCGTCGAGCGGCTTCGCAACGTGCCGAAGCCGCAGCAGTCCATGGCTTTCGCCGAGACCGTGGACTCGACTCGTCAAGCTGGCGACCCGGACTACAAGAAGCCGGCCACCGCCGCGCCCCGCGTCCAGCCCGACGACGACTTCGACACACGCTACGGCCTGAAGCCATCGACCTTCGGCATGCGCCAATTCAATGATTGAACAACCAGCCTCGTAAGCACAGCCAAATTCCGAACAGGAATTCATCAGGCCGGATCGAATGGCGTGGCTTTCGAGAAGCCGGAGCGGAAGCGGACATTTAGTCCGTGAGCACCGGAAGTCGAGAAAGGCGCGGCAGTCGACCGGCCTCATGAATTCATGTCGGAATTTTAGGCGCAGACACGGTTGCGGCCTTGCTTCTTCGCCTCATAGAGCTGGCGGTCGGCGCGGCGATAAAAATCCTCCGCGCTCTCCTTGTGGTCCCAGACGGCAAGACCGACGCTGGTGGTGACCTTGAGCCGCACATTGCCCGACATGATCGACAAATTGGCGATCGCCTTGCGGATGCGCTCGGCAAACCTGGCGAGCAGCTCGACATCCATGTTTGGGGTGACGACGGCAAACTCCTCGCCGCCCAACCGCGCCACCACATCGTGATAGCGCGTCATGCCTCTCAGGCAGGTGGCGACGGCCCTCAGCACCTCGTCCCCGACATCGTGGCCATGCGTGTCGTTGACCTGCTTGAAATGGTCGAGATCGAGGATCATCAGCCCGACCGGCCTGTCGATGCGGCGAAACTCATGCAGATATTCGCGCAGCGCATCGTCGAAATAGCGGCGGTTCTGCATGCCTGTCAGACCGTCGGTGAGCGCCGCCTGCTCGAGCGTTTGCGAACGGGCGCTGAGCGAGACCGTCATGGCCCTGAGCTTGCCCTCCTCCCGCACCTGGCCGCGGATCAGCGGGTAGATGAAGAAGGTGCCGAAGAACAGCGCCGTCGCCAGAAGCGCTCCGGTAACGAACAGCAATTTGTTGAGATAGACAATTTTATCGACGCGCGATGCGGCATCGAGGTCGGCGGCTATTTCCTGCAATTGACCATAGGCATGGAAGGTCACCAGGCCCGCGGCCAGGATCACAAAAATAAACACGAAAAATGCGGATTCCGCCTTATGGAAACGCATCTGCTCCCCGCGGCACTGCAGCCCACTGAGGTTATGGCATGGCGGGCCTTACGGACGGTTAATCCGGACAACCTTGGCGAGAATTAGAACCGGGGACTTTAAGGTACTGATTGAAAAAGCTTTTGGTCAGTCCAGGGCAGCCGGTTCATCGCCCGGCCGCAGCCTGCGCCACTCCGCGCCCAGCTGGTGCCTGAACCAGGTGGACTGGCGCTTGGCATATTGCCGCGTCGCGATCTTGGCGCGTTCGATCGCTTCGGGAAAACCCGACTGTCCGGCCATTGCCGCCTGCAGCTCGCGCACGCCGATTGCTTTCATCGCCGGCAGGTCGGGGTCGAGGCCGAGCGCGATGAGCTGCCGCACCTCGTCGAGCGCGCCCTTGTCGAGCATCTGATCGAAGCGCGCCTCGATGCGCCGGACCAGCTGTTGCCGATCCGGCTCGATGACCAGAAAGCGCGCACTGTCGCGATCGATCAGCGGCCGGCCGCGCGCCGCCTGCCATTCGAGGATCGACCGACCCGAAGCGTCGAGCACCTCGAGCGCCCGCACGATGCGCTGGCCGTCGGTCGGCCTGAGCTGCATGGCCATAGCCGAATCCTCGTGCATCAGCAGGCGATGCAGCCTTTCGGCCCCTTGTTCCTTGAGCTCGTAGCGCCAGCGCTCGCGGACGGCCGCCGGAATGTCCGGCATGTCCGAAATGCCTTCGACCAGCGCGCGGAAATAAAGCCCGGTGCCGCCGACGAAAACGACCGGCCGGCCCGACAGGACGCCATCGTCGATCAGCTTCGTCACGTCGCGCAGCCAGGCGCCGGTGGAATAGGCCGTGGATGGATGCACATGGCCGTAAAGGAAATGCGGAACGCGCGCCATTTCGGCGGCGCTCGGCCGCGCCGTCAGGACGTCGAGCACCGAATAGCCCTGCATCGAATCGGTGTTGACGATGACGCCGCCATTGCGTTCGGCAACATCGAGCGCCAGCGCCGACTTGCCGCTGGCGGTCGGCCCGGCTATCAGGATCGCGTTCTTGATGCGGCCTTCGCCCGCCTGCCTGCCGGAATGTTCGATGCCGCTGATCGCCACTTTAGTGTCCCGTCCAGAAGCCCGCGCCGTGCCGGCCTCGCTTGCGAATATGGCCTTGCGGGCCGCCGGCGCAAGCGCCGTTCACTGGCTCGCCGAGGACGTCGCCTGCGATCTCGTTTTGCCGCAGACGCCGGATATCGGCGAAATGACCGCCAATCTGCGGGCCGCGCTGGCGTCCGAACCGGTCGACATCGTCGTCCAGCCCGCCGAAGGCAGGCGCAAGAAGATCCTGCTTGCCGATATGGATTCGACCATGATCGACCAGGAATGCATTGACGAGCTTGCCGACGAGATCGGCGTCAAGGATCATGTGGCGGCGATCACCGCGCGCTCGATGAATGGCGAGATCGCCTTCGAGCCCGCGCTGCGCGAGCGCGTCGCCCTGCTGAGGGGCCTCGATACCGCCGTGGTCGACCGCATCATCGCCAAACGGCTGACGCTCGCCGCCGGCGGTCGCGCCCTGGTGCAGACGATGCGCGCCCATGGCGCCTGGACGGCGCTGGTCTCGGGCGGCTTCGACGTCTTCACCAGCCGCATCGCAGCCAAGCTGGGGTTCCAGGAAAACCGGGCCAACCGCCTGATCGAGAAAGACGGGAAATTCACCGGCATGGTGGCCGAGCCGATCCTCGGTCGCGCCGCGAAGGCCGAAGCGCTGCTCGACATCGCCAAGAGGCTCGGGCTGACGACCGAGGATGCCATCGCGGTCGGGGACGGCGCCAACGATCTCGATATGATCCGTCTTGCCGGCACCGGCGTCGCCCTCCACGCCAAGCCGGCGGTGGCGGAGCAGGCGCGCATCCGCATCGATCACGGCGACCTGACCGCGCTGCTCTATCTACAGGGCTATCGCCGGGACGAGTTCGTCTTTTGAGGTCTCCGATGACGCCGATCCGCACCGAACGGCTGATCCTGCGCAACTGGGAAGAGCGCGACCGCGAGCTTTTCCACCGCATCAACTCCGACGAGCGCGTGATGGAGTTCTTCCCGTTCCGCCGCGACCGCGCCGCGGCGGACGCCATAATGGATGAGTTCCACTCCTGGATCGCCGAGGACGGCTATGGTTTTGCCGCCGCCGAGATCGCGGCCACCGGCGAGTGCATCGGCTTCGTCGGCCTCCTCGAAACCGATCATGTGCCCTCCCTGCCGGCGGGCACGATCGAGATCGGCTGGCGGCTGGCACCGGAATACTGGGGCAAGGGCTATGTCACCGAGGCGGCGGAGGCCTGGCTCGCCTACGGCTTCGACACGCTGGGCGTCGACGAAATCGTATCGTTCGCGGTCGCCGGCAATCATCGTTCGATCGCCGTCATGAAGCGGCTCGGCATGCAAGCCGACGCAGGCGCCGATTTCGATCATCCCGCTGTCCCCGACGGCCACCCGCATCTCAAGCGGCATGTCCTCTACAGGCTGTCGCGAGAGGCCTGGCAGGCACGAAAAAGGGCGGCTCGCTAGCCGCCCTTTTCATTGAAATCCAGTTGGTTAGGCGCGTTTCCGCGCTCAATCCATCCGGATCGTGACGAAGCGCAGTTCGCCGGTCTTCGAGGCCAACATCAGGAGTGCGTTCTTGCGGCCCTGCTCCTTCAGCGCGCCGATCCGGTCCATCACGTCCTTCGGCGTGCCGACCGATTCCTGCGCGATCTCGGTGATCACCTCGCCGGGTTGGATGCCGCGCTCGGCCGCCGCCGATTCCTTGGCGACGTCGGTGATGACCACGCCGGACACATCGGCCGCGATACCGAATTTCTGCCGCGTCTGATCGTTGAGCTCGCCGACCGTCATGCCGAGCACCGAGGCCGTCGATACCGGAGGCGCCGTCTTGTCGCCCTTGTCCTGGTCGGTGTTGCCGTTTTCGCCGCCGCTGGCGAGCTTCTCGCCGTCCTCGAGCCGGCCGAGCGTCACCTTGACGGTCTGCTCGACGCCCTTGCGCACGATGACCACGTCCACCGCCTTGCCGACAGGGCTTTCGGCGACGACGCGCGGCAGGTCGCGCATTTCATGGATATCCTTGCCATCGAACTTGATGATGACGTCGCCGGCCTGCACCGAACCGTTGTCGACCGGCCCGCCCTTGATGACGCCGGCCACCAGCGCGCCCTTGGCGGTCGCCATGCCGAGGCTTTCGGCGATGTCGTCAGTCACCGGCTGGATGCGCACGCCAAGCCAGCCGCGCCGCGTCTCGCCATACTGGCGAAGCTGGTCGACGACGCCCGCGGCGAGCTGCGAGGGGATGGAGAAACCGATGCCGATCGAGCCGCCCGACGGCGAGATGATCGCGGTGTTGATGCCGATGACTTCGCCGGCGGCGTTGAACAGCGGACCGCCGGAATTGCCGCGGTTGATGGCGGCGTCGGTCTGGATGAAGTCGTCATAGGGGCCGGAATTGATGTCGCGATTGCGTGCCGAGACGATGCCGACCGTCACCGTGCCGCCCAGGCCGAACGGGTTGCCGATCGCCATTACCCAGTCGCCCACGCGCATCTTGGTGGAATCGCCGAATTTCACCGCCGTCAGCTTGTGGCCCTTGGGATCGACCTTCAGCACCGCGACATCGGTCTTGGTGTCAGTGCCGACAAGCGTCGCCTTCAGCGTGATGCCGTCGGAGAAATTGACCTCGATATCGTCGGCGTCGGCGATGACGTGGTTGTTGGTCACCACGATGCCCTGCTCGGCGTCGATGACGAAACCGGAGCCGAGCGACTGCACTTTCTGCCCGCCGCCCTTGTCGCCGCCGCGGTTCTTGAAGAAATCGTCGAAGAAGTCCTGGAACGGCGAACCCTCGGGCAGTTGCGGCATCGGCACCGCGCCCGGTCCTTCCGTGCCTTTCACCGTCTGCGAGGTCGAGATGTTGACCACCGCGCCGAGCAGGCGCTCGGCGAGATCCGCGACCGAAGGCGGTCCGTCGGAGGCGATCGTCGGCGTGACGAAGGACGGCACGGCGACAATGCCGACCGCGAATGCCGTGGCGCCGGCGAAAACCATGCGCCGCGCCGCGCGCAACAGGGTGTCGGATATCATCGTGGCCTCCAGGTGGTTCTGAAAAGGAAAAGCGCATCCGCAAAGGCGCCTGTCCTGTTCATGTTGGCAAGAAATAAGGCACGTTTGCGGCTATAGCTATCGGCGAAAGATAAATCGTCAATCGCTGCGGCACCAAGGAATTTTCATTCGAGCAATTCCAGGAAGTGCTTAGCGGTTGGGCTCGGTGCCTTCGCCATAGGTTCGCTCCGGAATTGCATAAAAGCAAACAACTAGCCGCGGACCAGCCAGACGATGCAGACGCCGATGGCGATCGCCGCCAGCCCGCCGATCCGCAGCATATTTTCCGGCATCGACAGCACCTCGGCGGCGAGTTTCCGGGCCAAAGCCGGAAACCCTCCATAGACCAGCCCGTCGATCACCAGGACCAGGCCGATTGCCGCCAGAAAATCCTGCACCGCCCGCTACTGGGTAGCGCCGGGTTGCGTCGCGGGCGCGGCAGGTGCCGTCGCAGGCGCGGCGGATGCAGCCGGTGGCGCGGCAGGTGCCGGCACGGGCTTGCTGTCCGGATCGCGGAAGTAGCGGAAGAACTCGGACTGGGGAGAGAGCACCATCGTCGTTCCGGTGTTGTCCAGCGCCGTGCCGTAGGCGTTCATCGAGCGATAGAAATCGAAGAAGGCCGGATCGCGCTTATAGGCATCCGCGAAAGTCGCGCTGCGCTGCGCCTCGCCCTCGCCGCGCAGGATTTCCGATTCCTTCTGCGCCTCGGCGACGATCTCGACGACCTCGCGGTCGGCTCGCGCCCTGATGCGCTGCGCCGCCTCGTTGCCGCGCGCCCTCAGACGCTCGGCCTCGGCCAGGCGCTCGGCCTTCATGCGGTCATAGGTCTGCTGCGAGACCTCCGCCGTCAGATCGGTCCGGCGGATGCGCACATCCTCGATGTCGAGGCCGAGCGAGGTCGCGTCGGGACGAAGCTGATCGCGCACCTCGCGCATCATGTTGCCGCGCTCTTCCGAAAGAGCTGCCTCGAAGTCGCGCAGGCCATAGACACGGCGCAGCGCCGCGTCGAGACGCGTCTTCAGACGCGCCTCGGCCAGTTCGACCTGCCCGGACACCGCCGCGCGGAACGTGCGCGGATCCGAGATGCGATAGGCGATGAAAGCATCGACCTCGTAGAACTTGCCGCCCGAGACCTGGACGCGGATGTTGTCGAGGTCGAAACGCATCACCCGCTTCTCGACCATCTGCACGCTGTCGGCGTCGAAGAAGGCGAACGGCGCCTTGAAGTAGATGCCGGGCTCGTTCTTGACGTCGATGATCTCGCCGAACCTCAGCACGATCGCCTGCTGGCCGGCATTGACCACGAACACCGAGGAATAGAGCAAAAACAGAAGGACGGCCGCGATGACGGCGATGATGGGAAGACGGTTGGCCATCACTGGTTACCTCCCGTGGTGGCGCCCATGGTGGGCGGCGCGGGTTGCGCCTTGGGCTGCAAGGCGGGCAGCGGCAGATAGGGCAGCACACCCTGCCCGTTGCCCTGCTCCACGACGACCTTGTTCGAGTCCTTCAGGATTCTCTCCATCGTTTCCAGATAAAGGCGCTTGCGCGTGACATCGGGCGCCTTGGCGTATTCATTGTAGACAGAGATGAAGCGCTGCGCCTCGCCTTCCGCCTCCTGAACGACCCGGTTCTTGTAGGCCGCCGCATCTTCGCGGATCTGCGCCGCCTCGCCGCGCGCCTGCCCGAGCTTCTGGTTGGAATATTGGTTGGCCTGCTCGACGAACTTGTCTTCGTCCTGCTCGGCGCGCTGCACCTCGTCGAACGCATCCGCCACCTCGCGCGGGGGTGCTGCGTCCTCGATCGAGACCGCGTTGACCTGGAGGCCGGTCTTGTAGCCGTCGAGCGTGCCCTGGATGATCTCGCGCACCGCCGTTGCGATGCCCTGGCGATCATCGCGGAAGATGTCCTGCGCCGGACGCCGGCCGACGACTTCGCGCATGGCGCTCTCGGCCACCTGGGTCAGCATGCCGTCGGGATCGGAGACGTCGAACAGATAGGCTTTGGGATCGGAGACCTGGTAGGCGACCGAAAACTGCACGTTGACGATGTTCTGGTCTCCGGAGAGCATCAGCCCGGAGCCGCTGGTCGCGCCGCCGCCGATGCTGACGAGCTGTTCGGAGATCTTGGCGGTCTCGACCGTTTCGACCGGCCACCAGTGGAAATGCAGGCCTGGCTGCGAGAGCTCGGCCTTCGGCTGGCCGAAACGCAATTCGACGGCAACCTCGTCGGGCTGCACGGTGTAGATCGCCTTGAAGGCCCATAGTACGATGAGGGCCAGCGCGATCAGCCCGAGCACGGCCGGGCTGGCACCGCCGCCGCCCGGAAGCGCGCGCCGCAGCCTGTCCTGGCCGCGGCGGATGATGTCCTCGAGATCGGGAGGCGAACCCTGCGGGCCGCTTGGCCCTTTCGGTCCCTGCCCCCAGGGCCCCTGATTGCCGCCGCCGCCCCACGGGCCGCCGCCACCGCTCTTGTCGTTCCAGGGCATGAATGTCCTTTCGCTTCGGTTCCCTCAAGCCTTGCGGCGCAATCCTAGCGCATGACCCCGAAAACCGAAATTCGGTTTTCGGAAAGGAATCATGCGCCAAATCAAAGTTTTACCGCGTCCTTTTGCGCGTCCGGCTGGACGCGCGGCGCTGTAACACCGTTCTTCTATAGGGACGCCTTGGCACGCTTTCAACGCGATGTGCCACCGCCACCGTCCGATTTGGGCCGGTAGCGACCGTTTGTCGTCGTCAATGACCGTCGCGACGGCGTTGATAGACGGTGTAGCGCGTCGCGTGGCTGTCCTTCTCGCCGGCGGGAAAATCCTCGGCGCTGACGACCTGCCAGATGCTTGGGTCGATCGGCGGAAAATGCGCATCGCCGTCGACGCTGGCCAGCACATGTGTCACATGCAGCCGGTCGGCAAGCGGCAAGGCCTGGGCATAGATCTCGCCGCCACCGACCACGCAGATCTCCTCCGCCCCCGCCATGCAGCGGCCGCGCACCTTGGCCAGCGCGACCGCGTCATCCAGCGAGTGGGCCACCTCGATGCCTTCGGCGCGCCAGGCTTTGTCGCGCGTCACTACGATGTTGAGCCGGCCGGGAAGCGGCCGGCCGATGCCTTCATAGGTCTTGCGGCCCATGATGATCGGCTTGCCTATCGTGTCGGCCTTGAAGCGCTTGAGATCGGTGGAAAGCCGCCAAGGCAGGCCGCCTTCGCGGCCGATCACGCCGTTTGCAGCAATGGCGACATAGATCGCGATGTCCATCAGCCGCCGCTCCCGCCATTGTCCGACGGCTCGAGCAGCAGGATGTCGATGTCTCGCTCGGGATAAAAATCCTTCGCGGTGATCTCAAATGTGGTCGGCCCGACCTTTTTGACATTGTCGCCGCAGAAGGAGACGAGGTTTTTGGGGCTGCCCTTGTCGATGGTCAGCTTGAAATTGCCGATGATGCCGGATGCCCAGTTGCCCCCCGTGGTCAGGATGTAGGCGATCCGGCTCTCGTAATATTTCGGATAGCCGTCCGGATTCGCCTTGGCCGCCTTGCGCACCGCGTTGTCGAACGTCTCATCCATGCAATAGCGGCTCTTGTAGCTTTGATATTGCGGGTTCTGGAACTGGCCGTCCGAGAAGAAGCTGACCGAGGAGGTGCCGCCGACGCTGGGCTTGTAGCGGTGCGAGACATGGACGTCCTTGTTGGCCGGGAAGGTCGAGCGCCACCAGTAGGTCGAGCGCAATTGCCAGAACGGCACATAGGCGGTCTGCATGCCCGAGCCGTCGTCGGCGGTATCCTCGATGATTATGCCGCGGTCTTCCCAGTCCTTGGCGACATCCTTGGGCAGCTTCGCCAGCGCCGCCTTGGCGGCATCGCCGAACGGATAGAGCGGCACGTTCTGGGCCCTGAGGTCGGCGGTGATGTCGATGCCCAGCGCGAACGCCCTTTGCTCGAGCTGCGGCTTCGCGTCGACCCCGTCGATGGTCACCTCGAAGCCGAGGAAATTGTCGCTCTGCGCCTCCGGGATCGCCGGCATCTCGTTGGGATCGCCCTCGATGTCGGGCATCGGGAACGCGACGATGGAGCTGACATCCTTGTCGGTGTTGTTGCGGAAGACATAGTCGACCGTCACTTTTTCCGGCGAGATGAAAAGATCCTCGCTCTGCATGGCCACGGCGTCGCTGCGCGACAGGATCAGGCCGCCGGTGCCAAGCTCGGCGACGGAATCATTGGCGAAGGCCGGCGCGGCCAGGACTGCCAGCGCTGCGGTCAGTACGATGCGTACCATGGACCCCTCCTCGACGGCGATAACGGTATCTTTTCATCTACCGTCTCGGTGCGGCGTTTCAAAGCCCTTCGTCACGGGTACTTCTGGACACCGCGCCGCCGATCGGGCAGGAGATCGCCATGCGCAAGCTTCTCGTCATCGGCATCGGCGCCGGCAACCCCGACCACATGACGGTACAGGCCATCGACGGCCTGAACCGCGCTGACGTGCTGTTCATTCCCGACAAGGGAGCGAAGAAGAACGATCTTGCCGATTTGCGCCGGCATATCTGCGACCGCTTCGTCACCAACCCGAAATCGCGCCGGGTCGAGTTCGATGTGCCGGTTCGGGCCGAACCGACATCTTCCTATCGCGTGACGGTCGACGACTGGCACGAAGCGATCGCCGAGATCTACGAAGCCCTGATCCGCGACGAGCTCGCCGAACACGGCTGCGGCGCCTTCCTGATCTGGGGCGACCCGTCGCTCTATGACAGCGCGCTGCGCATCCTCGAACGCGTTCGCCTGAGGGGCAATGTCGGGTTCGAGCTCGAAGTCATCCCCGGCATCACAGCGATCCAGGCGCTGGCCGCCGCCCACGCGACGGCGCTCAACCGCATCGGCGATTCGATCCTGGTGACGACCGGCCGCCGGCTGACCGAAGAAGGACTGCCCGTGAATGCCGGCTCCACGGTCGTCATGCTCGACGGCAAATGCGCCTTCAACACGCTTGCCGACAAGGACCTCATCATCCAGTGGGGCGCCTATCTCGGCACGCCGGACGAGATCGTCATTTCCGGCCGCCTGGGTGATGTCGGCGCCGAGATCGAGAAAATGCGCGAAGAAGCCCGGCGCAAGAAGGGCTGGATCATGGATACTTATCTGCTGAGAAAGCCGGAGAAATAGGCAATAGGCAGTAGGCAGTAGGGAATAAATAGGCGGTAGGGAGCAGCGAACTTACCGGTATCGCATCAAGCGGCTCCAGAACATGACACCTACTGCCTACTGCCTACTGCCTACTGCCTACTGCCTACTGCCTACTGCCTACTGCCTACTGCCTACTGCCTACTGCCTCATCCCGCATCGATCTCCGCCTGCAGAGCCTGCATATGCACGGCGGCGGCCGATGAAGCGGCTCGCTCTATGGCGCGAAAGCGGCTGACGACCGCTAATCCCACCGATGTCAGTTGCGCGCCGCCGCCTTTGCGGCCGCCGGTCTGCGCCGCGACCAACGGCTTGCCGAAGACGCGGTTCATGTCCTCGACCAGGTCCCAGGCATGCTTGTAGGACATCTCCATCCCGCGCGCCGCGGCCGAGATCGAGCCGAAGGCGGCGATCTGTTCCAGCAATTCGATCTTGCCCGGGCCGATCCGGCCGTCGGGGTCGAGATTTATCCGCAGGCTCAACGATGGCATGTCCTGTCCTCCGCGATCATGCCGAAATTACCTTCTCCGCCGCCAGATCGCTATTCCAAATCAACATAGCGATATGCTCTTTCGTCAACCATGCGCCTCAGCCGGCAGCCCTGCCCCGGTCGTCGCGCTGTCGAAGCTCACTGTCTTGATCACCGCGAACACCTGGCGGCCAAGCGCCAGACGAAGGGTGTGTTTGGATTGTTCGGTGATACGCGCCAGCACGATCGCGCCATTGCAGTCGACGGCGATTTCCACCGTCGGCCCGATGCCCGGTCTGACGGCTGTGATCGTTCCCGCCAGAATGTTGAGCGCGCTGAGGCCCGCGGGCTGCTCGGTGGCGATCATGACGTCGCGGGCGCGGATGCGAATGCGCACCGGAGCGCCCGCCGTCTGCGCCAGTTTCGGCACGCGGATTTCGCCGGCCTGCGAGGCAAGCACCGTCATACCGAAAGCCTCGTCATGGCGCAGGACTTTGGTGTCGAGCACCGCTCCGCCCTCGCCGCGCTCCTCCGCCGGCAAAAGATCCAGCCGCTGCATGATGGCCTCGGTCGGCCCCGCGGCCGCCAGCTTGCCTTGGGAAAGCACCACGACGTCGCTTGCCAGCCGCGCCACCTCGGCGACGGAATGGCTGACATAGGCGATCGGGATCTTCGTCTCGTCGCGCAGGCGTTCGATATAAGGCAGGATCTCGGCCTTGCGCGCCTCGTCGAGCGAGGCGAGCGGCTCGTCCATCAGAAGCAGTTTCGGGCTGGCAAGCAGCGCGCGGCCGATGGCGACGCGCTGCTTTTCACCGCCCGACAGTTTCGCCGGCCGCCGGTCGAGCAGATGGCCGATGCCGAGCAGGTCGACCACCGCGTCCATCTTGGCGTAGCGCTCGGAGGACGGCGTGAACCAGCGGCCGTAGCGCAGATTGCCGGCGACGCTCATATGCGGGAACAGCCGCGCATCCTGGAACACCATACCGATCCGGCGCTTGTGCATCGGCACGAAGATCCGCGCGTCGGTGTCGACCAGCACCCGCCCGTCGACGCCGATGCGGCCCTTGTCCGGGCGGATCAGGCCTGCGATCAGGTTGATCAGCGTCGACTTGCCGGAGCCTGACGGCCCGAACAGTGCCGTCAGCCGGCCGGCGCTCTCGAAACGCGCTTCCAGGGCGAAATCGCCCAGCTGATGGTCGATATCGACGGAGAGCGTCATTCGATGTCCATCCGCCGGCCGACGCGCCGCGCCAGCACTTCCGAGGCGATGAGGGCGACCATCGAGATGGCGATCGAAATCAGCGTCAGCCGGAGCGCGCCCTCGTCGCCGCCGGGGACCTGTGTGAACGTATAGATCGCCGAAGGCAGCGTCTGCGTTTCGTTGGGGATGTTGGAGACGAAGGTGATGGTGGCGCCGAATTCGCCCATCGCCTTGGCGAAGGAAAGGATCGCGCCGGCGATCAGGCCGGGCAGGATCAGCGGCAGCGTGATGGTGGCGAACACCCAAAGCGGATTGGCGCCGAGCGTTCCGGCGGCGGCCTCCATCTTGCGGTCGACGGCCTCGATCGAGAGCCTGATCGCCCGCACCATCAGCGGAAAACCCATGACGCCGCAGGCCAGTGCCGCGCCCGTCCAGCGGAAGGAAAAGATGATGCCGAAATGCTCGGCCAGGAAGGCGCCGGCCGGGCCGCGCCGGCCGAAGGTGAGCAGAAGCAGATAGCCGGTCACCACCGGCGGCAGGATCAGCGGCAGATGCACCAGCCCGTTGAGCAGAGTCTTGCCCCAGAAACGCCCCCGCGCGAGCAGGAGCGCAAGCAGGATGCCCGGCGGCAGGCTGGCGATCATCGCCACCGACGCCACCTTGATCGACAGGCGGACCGCATTCCATTCGTCGGGAGTGAGGTCCAGCAGCCAGTTCATAGTTGCGTTTGCGCGGTCTTTCTCAGTTGCTCGGCGCGAGCACCGTGAAACCCTGCTCCCTGAAGAGCTCGGCGGCCTTGGCCGACTCGACGCATTTCAGGAAGGCAGCCGTACCCTTGTCCTTCGAATCGGCGGTCTGGGCAATCGGATAGATGATCGGCGGGTGCGAATCTTCCGGGAAGGTGCCTACCACCTTGACGCCCTTTTCGGCATGCGCGTCAGTAGCGTAGACGATGCCCAGCGCCGCCTCGCCCGTCGACACCAGCTTCAACGCTGCACGCACATTCTCGGCCTGCGCGACCTTGCCCTCGACCGACGACCAGACGCCCAGCGATTCCAGCGCCGCCTTGCCGTATTTGCCGGCCGGCACGGCCTTGAAATCGCCCATGGCAAGCTTGCCGTCGCCGATCAGCTTGGCAAGGTCGAAGCCCTTCTCCACCTTGGCCTCGACCGTGGAGTCCTTCGGCGCCACCAGCACGATCTGGTTGCCGAGCAGCTTCACCTCGGTGTCAGGCTTGGTCAGCTTCTTGTCGGAAAGATATTTCATCCAGTCGAGATCGGCCGATACGAACACGTCGGCCGGTGCGCCGCCTTCAATCTGCTTGGCCAGCGCCGAGCTTGCCGCGTAGGAGATAGTGGCGGCTTCACCGACTTCCGGCTCGCAGGCCTTGTTGACGGCGTCGAGCGCGTCCTTAAGGCTCGCCGCGGCAAAGACGACCACCTTGTCGTCGGCATGGGCCGCCGGTGCCGCCGCCATCAGCATTGCCGTCAGGCCGCCCACAGCGGCCGCCTTCAGCCTGAAACCCTTGCCCGTCATGAAGTCTCTCCCTGGTTTCAAATCCGTTCGGCCAAAAGCCTCCGATCGATATATCCGGATGAACATAACAAGGAAAGGTTTTTCGCCTGTCGTGGCATTGTGCGCCGGTGCGGCCTACGCTGAATGCGAAACGGGACGGTGAAGCTCGAAGGAGAGACGTATGAAGATCAGCGCCCGCAATATCCTGAAGGGTAAGGTCACGGAGATCGTCAAGGGAGCCACCACCTCGCATGTCCGGATCGACATCGGCGGCGGCGTCATCGTCACCTCCTCGATCACCAACGAGGCGGTCGCCGATCTTGCGCTCGAAAAAGGCAAGCAGGCCTATGCGGTGATCAAGGCCTCGGACGTCATGGTTGGCATCGACTGAGAGTTAAACGGCGATCGGCGCCTTGATGTTTGCATCCGCAAAATAGTTCTCAAGGCGGAAGTCCTCGAAGCGGAAGGCGAAGAGGTCCTTCACCTCCGAGTTGATCCACATCGTCGGCAGAGCCTTGGGCGTGCGCTGCATCTGCTCGCGCGCCTGCTCGAAATGGTTCGAATAAAGATGCGCGTCGCCCAGCGTATGGACGAAGTCGCCGGGCTCCAGCCCTGTCACCTGCGCCACCATCATGGTGAGCAGGGCATAGGAAGCGATGTTGAACGGCACGCCGAGGAAGATATCGCCCGAGCGCTGGTAAAGCTGGCAAGAGAGCCGGCCCTCTGAAACATAGAACTGGAACAGGCAGTGACAGGGCGGCAGCGCCATCGCCTCGACTTCGGCCGGATTCCAGGCCGACACGATCAGCCGGCGCGAGTTGGGATTCCGGCGTATCTCCTTCAAAAGATTCGCGATCTGGTCGATCTCGCCGCCATGCCCATCCGGCCATGAGCGCCACTGCTTGCCATAGACCGGGCCGAGATCGCCGTTCTCGTCGGCCCATTCGTCCCAGATGGTGACACCGTTGTCGTTGAGATATTTGATGTTGGTGTCGCCGGCCAGGAACCACAGAAGCTCGTGGATGATCGACTTCAGATGCAGCTTCTTGGTGGTCGTGACGGGAAAGCCGCGCGAAAGGTCGAAGCGCATCTGATAGCCGAACACCGAGCGCGTGCCGGTGCCCGTACGGTCGCCGCGGTCGACGCCGTTCTCCAGCACATGCTTCAACAGGTCGAGATATTGGCGCATCGGCTCTGCCTCGATTCGGGTGACAGGCAATCATACCCGACCGACAGCCGGTCGAACACCGCAAAGCAGGCTCCGGATGCGGATCGCACCCAAAAATCCAGGGTGCCGGCACGGTTTCGTGCCGGCCGCCGGGTGCCTGTGGCTTACAGAGAGCCGAGTTTGCCGAGGTCCTTCGCGACCAGATAGTAGAAGGTCACGCGGCTCTTGGTGTTGTCGGCATGCATCGCCTTGCAGGTTTTCTCGATCGAGGCGTTGGCCTTTGCGGCATCGGCAACGCCGAGCTTCTTGCCGATCCAGTTCTCCCGCACGCGGTCGAGTTCCTTCGGGTCGGTGCAGGACACCAGCGAGGAATCGCGGTTCCTCAGCGCAATACCCAGATGCTTGACGATCTTATCGACCGCCTCGGCGCTGGCGCCGGCATCGTATTTCTTCACATCCGCAAGATAGTCGGCCATCAAACTTCCCCTCGTCGGCGCCACCGATCCGATCGGTGAGGGTTGTGGCGCGCCGCGCAACCTGTGCGCTAGGTCAGAGACTCCTCACCGGGAGCGAGATTTGATTGAGCAGGCGCGCAAGTCAACCCTTGGCTGCACAGTTTGGCATAACCGGATAAGCGCCGGTTTGGCCTTTATTTTTCCCTCATCGCTCCCTATATTCGCTTCGTCGGCTTGACCGACTATGGCGATAAACAGGCGATGAAATAAGCCGTTCGGACCCGGGGGCGGTACCCGGCGCCTCCACCAAAAACCGCTCTGGCTGACGGAGCGGCTTTTGCTGGGGGCGAAATAGGATCGACGAAGGTGTAAAGATCGTACTTTCGCCCGGCATTGTACCACCGTCATCGGGCTAAACTTATAGTTGCCAACGACAACTATGCGGAAGCTCGTCTCGCTGCTTAATGCGGCGCGAACGCTTCAAATCAAGTCCTAGCGGTTCGCACTTCTAGGCGGGGTTCGGAGGTACCTGGCAACAGAAACCTCCACCTTCCCCCTCCTTTTGCTTCTTCCCAATCGACCGAACGGCCAAGCCTGGTCCGGCGCTCGATGCGCGGCGCACAGCCTTGCCGCTCACCACCCATGGAGAAGCGATGCAAAACGATTCCGACCGATTCTTCGTGCTGACCGGCGGCCCAGGCTCGGGCAAGACCACGCTGATCGAGGCGCTGCGGACCCAAGGCTTTGCGACGGTCCCCGAGGCCGGGCGCGGCATCATCCGCGACCAGATGGCGATCGGCGGCCCCGCCCTTCCCTGGCAGGACCGCGCGCTTTTTGCCGAGCTGATGCTGGCGTGGGAGCTGCGCTCCTGGCACGCCGCGCATGCCGAACCCGGCCCGGTCTTCTTTGATCGCGGCGTGCCCGACACGGTCGGCTATCTCAGGCTCTGCGGCCTGCCGGTGCCCGATCACGTCACAAGCGCGGCGCAAAAATTCCGCTACGCGCCCCGTGTCTTCGTCGCGCCGCCATGGCCGGAGATCTTCACCCAGGACGAGGAGCGCAAGCAGACGCTCGAGGAGGCCGAGCGCACGTTCCGTTTCGTCACCGGCGCCTATGCGGAGCTCGGCTACGAATTGGCCACCTTGCCCCTTGCTTCGCTCGAAGAGCGGGTGCGCTTCGTTATCGATCAAACAGGCCTGCAATAAAAAAGGCCGGACAAGCCGGCCTTTGGGGGTTGTTTCGAGGCGCCCTACTCCGCCGGCGCTTCCACCGCTTCGCGTGAGCGGCCGAGCGTGAGCTTGGCCAGCGTGAACGAGATCACGGCGCAGAGCGTGATGCCCGCCACCATCGGCAGCGGCGTGCCGTCGAAGAAGATGCCGGCGACGCCCATCGCCAGCGCGCCGATGGCGAAATGCAGCGTGCCCATCAACGCCGAGGCCGTGCCGGCGATCTCGCCATGCTCTTCCATCGCCAACACCGAGGTGGTCGGGATGACAAGGCCGAGGAAGCCGTAGCCGACGAAGAGCAGCGCGGCCAACACGTCGAGCCGGTCGACGCCCGAGGCCATGATCGCGAACAGCGCGACCATAACCGTGGCATAGCCGGTGACCGCCACCCAAACGACGCGCTTCAACCCGAAGCGGTCGGCGAGCATCCCGGTCAGTTGCGACATGCCGATGAAGGCGACCGCGTTGATCGAGAAGAACACGCTATAGACCGACGGCGACAGGCCGTAATGGTCGATCAGGATGAAGGACGAACTCGACAGGTAGACGAAGAAGCTCGCAATGCCGAAGCCGGCGATCGCCACCAGGCCGAGGAAGTTGCGGTCGCCCATCAGGTAGCGGTAGCCGGCAAGCGCCGTGCCGAACGACGAGCCGGCGCGCTCTTCGACCGGTCGCGTCTCCTTGAGCGAGGTGGCAAGCAGGATCGTTGCAAGCGCCGCGGCGCCCGTGACGGTCCAGAACACGGCGCGCCAGCCGAAACTTTCGATGATCTGGCTGCCGGTCAGCGGCGCCAGGATCGGCGAAACCGAGAACACCAGCATCAGAAGCGACATCAGCTTGGCGGCCTCATTGCCGGTGTGCAGGTCGCGCACGATGGCACGCGGCACCGCCATGCCGGCGCTGGCGCCGAGGCCTTGCAGGAAGCGGAAAGCGATCAGCCACTCGATGTTAGGTGCCATCGCCGAGCCGACGCCGCCGACCATGAACAGCGCGAGGCCGGCATAAAGCGGCGCCTTGCGGCCGACCATGTCGGAGATCGGCCCGACGACGATCTGACCGAAACCCATCGACAGGAAGAAGATCAACAGGCTCATCTGCACGGCGGCGGTGCCGGCATGCAGGTCCTGGCCGATCGAAGGCAGCGCGGGAAGATACATATCAATCGCGAACGGCCCGATCGCGGACAACAAGCCGAGCACGACCGCGATGCGGAGGAATTTGGGACTCATGATAAGGCTCTTTTCGGATCTGGTTGCCGCCGCGAATACCGGCGTCTGAACCCAGGACGTTCCATCCCGCGGAAATCCTACATTCCAGAGCGAACTCATTCGCCTGTCAGGGCGAATGATATTCGTCTCTCCAATGGGATTCCCCTTTGTTGTGTCCACAAATTTAGACAGGCTTGTCCAATTCGTCAATCACCGCTATATAGATTTTCATGAAGCACGGCGTTTCTCCTGACACCTTCCCGCCACGCAGCCACGAGGCCAAACGCGTGTCGGTGGTGGATGCCGCCGCTTCCGTCTTCTGCCGCGAAGGCTATGCCGGCGCCAATATCGACCTGATCGCGGCCGAGGCCGGCGTCTCGCGCCAGACCGTCTATAATCATCACGGCGACAAGGAAAAGCTCTTCGTGGCCGTCGTGCGCGACCTGACGGAGCGCTGCAACGCCGGCATCTTCGCCACCATCGCCAGCTTCCCCGACCAGCCCACGGACCTGGAAGCCGACCTGATCGCCTTTGCCGTGCGCATGAACCGCAATTGCATCTGCAACCGCGACGGCCGTTTCTTGCGCAAGCTGATCCAGGCCGAAGGCGAGCGTTATCCGGAACTGTTTGCCGAATGGCGCGAACAGGGCCCGGGCCGCACCTGGTCGGCGCTTGCCGCGCGCTTCGCCCGGCTTGCCTTCGCCGGGCATCTCGCGATCGGCGACCCCGACGTCGCGGCGCGTCAGTTCCTCGCCCTCGTCAACGCCGAACTTCAGATCACTTTCATGCTGGGTGGGATGCCGACCGAGGAAGAAGTGCTGCGCTCCGCCACCAACGGCGTGCGGACCTTTCTCAGCGCCTTCGCCAGGAAGAAGTCGCCAGCCGGCAAACAGGCGGCGCTCGTTCACGCCTGAACGATCAAATCGCCGGCACCCCTCTTGGCCTCACGCCTTTGCGCCTATATGCGGTTTACGCCGCGCTCAAGCTTGATTACAGCTATGCGGACGATTCAACGGAACCCGACCATCACATGGCCGACGACCACATCCGCTACGACATTCTGGCCCAGGAGGCTCTGCGCGGCGTCATGCGCAAGGTCCTGGCCGAGGTCGCGCGCACTGGCCTTCCGGGCAATCATCATTTCTTCATCACCTTCCTGACCGGCGCGCCAGGCGTGCGCATCTCGTCGAGGCTGCGCGAGCGCTATCCGGAGCAGATGACCATCGTCATCCAGTTCCAGTATTGGGATCTGAAGGTGACGGATGCCGGCTTCGAGGTCGGGCTTTCCTTCTCCGACGTTCCCGAAAAGCTCGAAATCCCCTTCTCCGCCGTGCGCGGCTTCTACGATCCGTCGGTCAATTTCGAACTCGAATTCGACGTCAAGACGGAGAACGCCGAAGACGAGGCTGCCGCTCCGGCGCCCGAGCCGGTTACCGTCGTTCCGGAGAAGAAGCCGGAAACGAAGAAGAAGGCCGCCGAGGCCGAGAAGAAGCCGGCGGCCGCCGAGACCGGCGGCAAGGGCGCCGACGTCGTCTCGCTCGACGCCTTCCGCAAGAAGTAGCGCGGCGTCATGGGCGAGGTCGTCAATCTCCGCCAGGCCCGCAAGCAGAAGGCGCGCATCGAGAAGGAACGCCAGGCGGGCGAGAACCGGGCACTGCACGGCCGCTCGAAGACGGAGCGCGAGCGTGACCGGCTGACGTCGCAGAAGGCCGAGAAATTCGTGGCCGGCCATCGCCGGGAAAAACCCGACGACCCCGGCAAGCGCTGAATCCTGCAATGGCCGCGGTCGAAAAACGTTCGGTAACGATCCGCGGTCACCGCACCAGCTTTTCCCTGGAGCAGCCCTTCTATGACGACCTCATCGCCATCGCCGAGCAGCGTTCGCTGTCGCTCGCGGCCCTGGTCGCCGAGATCGACGAGACGCGTACGCGGGACGCGAACCTTTCGTCCGCGCTGAGGCTCTATGTGCTGGCCTGGGCGAAACGCGGCGGTAGCGCGACCTAAATCGCGCTGTCGCTGACGCCTTGGGGCGCCTTGCGCTTTACGCCGAAGCTGAGCAAGGCGGTGCGGTCGCGCTCCTCCGCCTGCTTTTTCGACCTTACCTGCATCATGTCTTTCCAGCCGATATAGCCGATGAGCCGTTCATCCTCGCGTGAGACGACCGGCAGGTGCGAGATATTGGCGTTGAGCAGCTTGTCGGAAAGCGCCTCCAGATACTCGTCCGGATAAGCGAGTGTGATCTTGCTGCCGGCGAGCAGTTCGCCGAGGGTCGCCTTGCGGTGCTTGCCGTTACGGCGCCAGCGCAGGATCGCCGGCGGATCGATGACGCCGAGCACATGTCCCGCTTCATCGATCACCGGGAAGCTCGGATGCCGAGTGTCCGGCGCGGTCAGGAAGGTCGCCGCGCCATGCAGCGTCATCGTCGCCGGCACGCTCTCGACCTTGGTCGTCATCACCTCCTTGACCCTGGTCAGGGCGAAAGGATCGACGCGGTATTCGCGCACCAGGTGATGCCCGCGCCGCGCCACTTTCTCGGTCAGGATCGAGCGCTTCATCAACAGCACGGTGACGGCATGCGCGGTAGCGCAGGCCGCGATCAGCGGCACCAGCACATGCGTGTTGCCGGTGAGCTCGGTGGCGAAGAAGGTCGCGGTGAGCGGCGCGCGCATGGTGCCGCCCATGGTCGCCGCCATCGCCAGCAGCGGCCAGAAGCCGGGGCTCGCCTCGGGCAGCATGCCCGAGAGCACCGCGCCCATAGCGCCGCCCATGATGAGCAGCGGCGCCAGCACGCCGCCCGAGGTTCCCGAACCCAGCGCGACCGACCAGATGACGGCTTTCACCACCAGAAGCAGCAGCGCCGCGGCGGCGACCGTGCGGCCGTCGAGCATGTTGGCGATGTTGTCGTAACCGACACCAAGCGCGTGCGGCTCGATCAAGCCGCCGATGCCGACCACCAGGCCGCCGATCATCGGCCACCACATCCAGTGGATCGGCAGCTTCAGGAAAGCGTCCTCGCAGGCATAGACCAGTTGCGTCAGCAGTCCTGAAAGCAGCCCGGCGGCAATGCCGACCAGCACCCAACCGCCCAGCCCGGCGATCGACGCCTCCATGGTGCCGGAGAACGGAAAGATCGGGCCCGGCAGGTGCAGCAGGGTGCGCTCGACTTCCGCGACGATCGCGGCGACGGCGACCGGGATGAAGCTGCGCGGCGTCCATTCGAACAAAAGCAATTCGACGGCGAGCATGATGGCCGCGATCGGCGTGCCGAACACCGTCGTCATGCCGGCCGCGGCACCCGCCACCAGCAGCGTCTTGCGCTCATTGTCGCTGACCGGCAGCATCTGCGCGATCAGTGAGCCGATGGCGCCCCCGGTCATGATGATCGGGCCTTCTGCGCCGAACGGTCCGCCCGAGCCGATCGAGATCGCCGACGACAGCGGCTTCAGCACCGCGACCTTGGCGTCGAGCCGCGAGCGCCCGAGCAGGATCGCCTCGATGGCCTCGGGAATGCCATGGCCGCGGATCTTTTCGCTGCCGAAGCGCGCCATCAGGCCGATGATCAGCGCGCCGATCACAGGCACGATCACGGCGGCGAGCCCAAGGGGCGAGTCCTCGAGCTTGAGTTCGGCCAGGGAGAACTGCCCGAAATAAGCGATGTTGGTGGCAAGCCTGATAAGCTGGAGGAGCACGATGCCGGCGAAGAGCCCGGCGGTCGCCACCACCACGGCGATGGCTGCGATGAGGAGCACGCGCGGATCGGTCGTGAAGTCGCGAAGATGGCCGTTGCCGGCATGAGCGGATTTCATGTTGGGAGCCCGAACTTTCTGGCGGCGCGAAGGCCGTCCGTTTCAGGTGGCCTCATATCGTAATACGATATAAATCTTCAAGCCGTTTTCGTGACCTGCTCCGCGTCATTTTGGAGAGGGATCGCGACGAGCTGTTGAGCTTTTGCGGGAAAGGACCATAAGTCGGGGAATGACGCCGCCGAAATCACGCCCCGCCATCAGCCAGGCCGACTACCAGCGGCTGTCGCAGTTCCGTTACCTGATCCGCCGCTTTCTCGAATTCAGCCAGGTCCAGGCCAATGAGGCGGGCCTCACGCCGCGCCAGCACCAGGCGCTGCTGGCGATCAAGGGATTTCCAAGCGGCGGACCTGTGGCTGTGGGCGATCTCGCCGAGCGGCTGCGCATCCGCCACCACAGCGCAGTGGAACTGGTGAACCGCCTTGCCGAGGCCGGTCTGGTCACGCGCGATCAGGACAAGAGCGACCATCGCCGCGTCTTGCTGCAGCTCACTCCTTTGGCCGACGATCGCCTGGCAGAACTGTCGGCCGCGCATCTCGACGAGCTGTCGCGCATCGAGCCGATGCTGCGGCGCCTGCTCTCGCGCCAGGAAGAGTCATAGGCTCCCCGGGATATTCGGATCAGTTCCGCCACGCGCGCGGCGTAAAGCTCAACCGCCGTCGAGCGACTTCAACAGATTGTCGATCGTGAACGGATTGGCCTTGGGCTTCGGCGGTGCTGGGGTCGAACCGTCATTGACGCCGGGCAGCGACCCGTCGACCTTCCGCGCTTGCTCGGCCGCCTTGCGTGCTGCGTCCAGCTTCGCCTGCTCCGCCTTCTTGCGATCGGCCTCGGCCTGCGCCTTGGCTGCCTCGTCCGCGGCCCGCTGCTCTGCCTCGGCCTTCGCCTGCGCATCGGCCTTGGCCTTGGCGTCCACTTCGGCCTGGGCCTTGGCGTCGGCTTCCGCTTTTGCCCTCGCCTCTTCGTCGGCTTTGGCTTTTGCCTCGGCTTCAGCCTGAGCCTGGGCTTCAGCCTCGGCTTTCGCCCTGGCTTCCGCCTCGGCCTTCTGCCGCGCCTCTTCCTCTTGCCGGCGCAGCTCCTCGGCCGCCCTGTCGCGCTCCGTCTGCAGCGCCGCGTAATAGCGCGCCTCGCGCCGCAGCCGCTGCTTCTCGAGCAGCGCCGCCTGCATGGCCTCGACCCGCTGCTGTTCTTTTTCCAGCGCGCGCTGCGTCAGGAATTGCGCCAGCGGACCGCTGTCGAATTGGGGGGCGGCCGCCCCGAGCGGACCGGCCAGGCTGAAATTGACAGCCGGTTCGGAACCGACCAGCGCCTCGTCCCCGGGGCGATAGGTTAATGTCCCCTTCGCCGTGACGGTGCTCGTGTTGAGATCGGCGGTCACGTCGGCGGACAGGGTCGCGCCGGGATTGTCGAGACTGATCGGCGGCGCCCGCAGCGTGCCGTTGGCGACGGTGAAGGCCACATCCGCGTCCCCCGCGGCAAAGCTGCCCTCACCGGCGATTTGCGGCGCGAACTCCGCCGTCTTGGCAGCGTCGATATCGCGTCCGATCGCATCAGCCTTGGCGATGATGGCGCCAAAGCCGTCCGGATTGATGCCGTCCACTTTCAATCCCTTCAGCGCCGCGGTGCCCGATCCGGACAAGGCGGCGATCATGGCATCGACCGATTTGCCGCTGGTCGACAGCGCCGCCGAAAGATCGCCGCGGCCGCCGATACCGGCTCCGGGCAGAACCGCGGAAAGATCGCCGCCGGCGAGCTTCATCTGGCCGGAGAACAGGCCGGTGCCCTCCGTGTTCTTCAAATCGAACAGGCCGGTTAAATCGCCGCCATAGAGCTTTGCCTTCAGGTCGGAGACGTGGATGCCTTCGCGGTCGAGCTTGAGCGACAATGAAGCGTCATGCGCCGTGGCGAAGGACCCGACGTCAAGCGCCGAGGTGTTGAGATCGAGATCGGCGTTGAACGGCAGGGCCGACTTCTGGCTGAACGGCGTGGTCGGCCACCCGCCCTTGGCCGGAGCGAAGGACTGGTCGCCGAACAGCGAGACCGCCAGCGGATCGAGGTCGAGCTCGTCGAGCGCCAGCGCTCCCGCAAGATGCGGCAGCCCGTCCTTGGCATCGATGTTGACGTCGCCCGACACTGCCGCCTTGTTGATCGAACCGGTGAGGCCGCTCAGCACCAGGAGCCCGTTGCCGAAATCGGCGTCGGCCGTCAGCGACGTCGATGTTCCGGTTCCCATGCCGGGCAGGCCTACCCCCGTCGTCATCAGCCACGGCTCGATATCGGCAGCATTGAGATTGACCTTGCCCTTGGCGGTGGGGCCTTGCGCGGTGTCGGCGACGGTCCCGTCGAAGCTTGCCCTGAAATCGTCGGCCGTCAGGTTGAAGCTGGTGGCGAGACCGCCGGCGACCGAGCCCTTCGCCGAGACGTCGGTGTTCGCGTGGCCGAGCATGCCGAGCGGCAGCGCCGGCAGGCCGTAAAGCGCAAGCAGCGTTGTGGCATTGTCGTTGCCGGCGTTGAAGGTGATCGACACCGGCGCCTCGGAGAGCTTGTCCGCCGTCCCCCTGCCGGAAAGCGAGGCCGAGAAGGCCGAGCCGCCTGCCTTGCCCTGGGCTGAGAGCGCCAGGCCGGTGGTGCCGTCGCCATTGTCGGCGGCGCTGGTCAAGAGATCGATGCGCGCGTCCTGAAACAGTTCGGGATAGGCGGCCGCACGGCTGGCCAGTCCCTTGAGCACGCCATTATCGGGATAGTGCTGGGCCGCGACATCGATTAGCGGCTTCAAATCGACCGCCACCACGGACGCGTTGAGCTTGCCTGTCGGGCTCTGCGGGAAATCCTTGATGCGGCCCGTGGCGCTGATCGAGGCGCCGGCCAGGCCGCCGATCGAAAGCCGGTCGATCTCGAGCAGGCCCTCGCGCAGCCGCAGCGCCGTGTCGACAGTGTCGGCCCTGAGCCCGCCCGCGCTCACCGGTCCCGCCTTGATCTGGAAATCGAGATCGCGATCGGAAAAGCGGTTGGCGCCCTTGTCGCTGATGAAGATCGAGGCGAAGGCCGCAAGCCCATCCAGGTCCATCTCGCCGCCGGTGAGCCGCATCAGCACCGATGGCCTGGCGCCATCCGGCTGGCTGGAATCGATGCTGCCGGAAAATTTCGCCTTGCCGAGGATGAGTTCGAGATCGCCGAAAGACTGTCGGTTCTCACTGAGATCGACCTTAGCCTTGAAACCTGCCGCGGGCAGCCTGCGGATGGCCTCGTCGACATCCTTGGACAGCCACGCGGCAAATCCGGAAGGCTGCCCGACGGCCAGCAGCAACGAGCCGGTAAAGCCGAAATGATCCTCGACGCTCAGCATGCCGTCGGCTTCGAGCGTCGTGCGGCCCGGCAGCGTCGCGGCAAGCGACTTGACCGCCCAGCCGCCTGCGACCGGCTCGGCCGACAGCCGCACGTCGCGCACCGTCGTGTCACCGGCCACCACCGCCGGCAGCCGAACCTCGAGCGTGCCCGGTATCGTCGGCTTCGGCATGTGCTGCAGCGTCTGCTCGAATGCCGCGATGCGCTGGTCGAGCGTGAAGCCTGAGCCGGTGGCTCCGCCGACAGCCTCATCGAACTGCACCTGGGCTCCGCTCGCCTCGACCACGAAATGCGGCTTCAGGCCGAGATCGACCGAGGCCTTGCCATCGGCCGTATAGGGATTGTCGAGCGGCCCGGTCTCGAAACGGAACTCGTCGACATTGAGCTTCTGGTGGTCGAGCGCGAACTTGCCGTTCAGCCGGAAGCCAGGGTCGGGCTTGCCGGTGCTGATCTTGACCGGCTCGCCGTCATTGCCGCGCAGCTCGACCGAATTCCTGTCGACATCGTTCTTGTCCGCACCCGAGATCTTGAACTGGCCGGAATAGACAGCGGCGCCCTTGACGATGCCGGCATTGCCGTCGGCTTCGATGATCAGCGGATAGGCATCGGGATCGGCTTTCAGCCTGAGCCGCATCTGGCCGTCCGGTTCCACCTTGCCGGTCGAGGCCGAGACGTCGGTGCGCAGGCCATCGAAGCGCAGCGTTCCGTCCATGCGCCATGGACCGGTGAGCGCCTTGGCCGAAATGGTCGAGTTGATTTCCGAGATCAGATGGCTGCGTCCGCCGGCGGCATGGCGAAGTTCGATCTGCCCGTCGGTTACCGACAGCTTTTCGATGGCGATCTGGCCAGGGTCGAAGGGCGTCGACGGCCGGATCGCCCAGTCGACGGTGCCGTCGCCGGCGACATCGATGATAGCCCTGGGATGCACCAGCCGCATGTCGAAGATCAGCACCTCGCCGCGCAGGAACGGCGCGAGCTCCGCATCCATGGAAAAGGTCTCGACCGTCATCGCGGGCTTGCCTTGCGGCCCGCCCGCGACCTCGACATTCGAGAAGGTCACCGACGGAAATGGCAACAGTCGCGCGGTGGCATCGCCCTTCACGGTCACCTTGCGGCCGAGGATGGCGCTCGCCTCGCGCTCGAAATCGCCGCGGTAGCCCGTCCAGTCGATGAAATACGGCACCACCAGCGCCGCGCACAGCACCAGCACGAACAGGCCACCGAAGATCACGAACAGGCGTGCGAGCATCTGTTTCCCGGGTTCAAAGAAAGCCGCACTCTACCCGCATCCGCGTGTCGATAAAGAGGCAATTCGCCTGTGCCGGCGGGGCTTCTAGGCCGCAGGCAAAATCTTGCCCGGATTCATGATGTTGAGCGGATCGAGCGCCTGCTTGATCGTGCGCATGATATCGACGCCATGGCCGAGCTCGTGGCGCAGGAAGCCGACCTTGCCCTGACCGATGCCGTGCTCGCCGGTGCAGGTGCCTTCCATGGCGATGGCGCGCATGTTGAGCCGGGCGACGAATTTTTCCGCAAGCGCGATCTCGGCCGGATTGTCGACGTCCATCAGCACCAGCACATGGAAATTGCCGTCGCCGGCATGGCCGACAATGGGTGCGATAAGCCCCATCTCGGCGATGTCGGCCTCGGTCTCGGTGACGCATTCGGCAAGCCTGGAGATCGGCACGCAGACATCGGTCGACAGCCCTTTGGCGCCGGGACGCAGCGTCAGCGACGACCAGTAGGCGTCGTGCCTGGCCTTCCAGAGCTTCGTCCGCTCCTCCGCGACACTGGTCCATAGGAACGGTCCGCCGCCATTCTCCTCGGCGATCATCCCGAACGTCTCGGCCTGTTCGGCGACGCCTGCGTCGCTGCCGTGGAACTCGACGAACAGGCACGGACTCTCCGGATAGTCGAGCTTGGAATAGTTCTTCATCGCCCGCATCTGCAGCGCGTTGACCAGCTCGATGCGCGCCACCGGAATGCCCATCTGGATGGTCGCGATCACCGTGTTGCAGGCCGCCTCCAGGCTCGGAAACGGGCAGACGCCGCCAGAAATTGCTTGCGGAATGCCCTGCAGCCTCAGCGTCAGCGAGGTGATGACGCCGAGCGTGCCTTCGGAGCCGACCAGAAGCCGCGTCAGGTCGTAGCCGGCCGAGCTTTTCTTCGCCCGCTTGCCGGTCGTCACCGTCTCGCCGTCGGCCATGACGGCGGTCAGCGACAGCACGTTTTCGCGCATCGTGCCGTAGCGCACCGCGTTGGTGCCGGAAGCCCTGGTGGCCGCCATACCGCCGAGCGACGCATTGGCGCCTGGATCGATCGGAAAGAACAGGCCGGTGTCGCGCAGGTGCCTGTTGAGGTCCTCGCGCGTCACCCCGGGCTCGACGGTGCAGTCGAGGTCCTGCGGATTGACGGATAAGATCCGGTTCATGCGCGACGTATCGATGGAAATGCCGCCGCCCGGCGCGTTGGTGTGGCCCTCGAGCGAGGAGCCGACGCCGAAGGCGATCACCGGCACGTGGTGCGCGGCGCAGGCGCGCACGACCTCCTGCACCTCCGCGGTCGTCTCGACGAAAGCGACGCCGTCCGGCGCCTGGGTCGGGATATAGGTGGTGGTGTGCGCGTGCTGGCCGCGGCTCGCCTCGCCGGTCTGGAAGCGCTCGCCGAAGCGCTGCTTGAGGATGCCGAGCACCGCGGCGATGCCTTCCTCGTTGCGTTCTACGGGGTTGAGGTCGCTCAAAGCCATGAATTCCTCCGCGAATGGACCAGCGGCCACTCTTGTTATGCAGCTATGGATGATGCCTAAAGCAATTCGACGAGAAGTGTGAAGCAGTTTTCCGTCTGCAATTGCGCCACTAGAAACAATCTCACCAGCACGCCCTGCCCAGCAACGATCAAGGAACATCAGATGACGATCCCCGCACCGATCATTTCCGGCCCGATGACGATCGAGGAGGAGTGGATCGACTATAACGGCCATCTCAACATGGCCTACTACAACGTGCTGTTCGACCGCGGCTCGGATCAGGCGTTCGAGCTGATGGGCATGGGGCCGAACTACGCCAAGGAGCGGCGCCTCACCATCTACACGGCCGAAGTTCATGTCTGCTACGTGCAGGAGTTGCACCTCGACCATAAGGTGAACGTCTCGTTCCAGCTCATCGACCACGACGAAAAGCGGCTAAGAGCCTATCAGGAAATCCGCCATGTCGACGGCTGGCTGGCGGCGACCTCCGAGCAGCTTGCGCTGCATGTCGACATGGACGGACCGAGAGTGGCCCCCTTCCCCGCCGACGTGATGGCCAGGTTGGAGGCCGTGCGCGCCGCCCATGCGGCGCTGCCGATGCCCGAGCGCGCCGGCCGCTCGATCGGCATCAAACGCAAGGGCGCTTGAAAACCCGCCCGCCCGCGTTAACCTTACCAAGGTTTTAACGTGAACAAGTCGGTTGAGTCCGTTGAACGACTCACCGGCGCGTTCGAAAACCGCCCTACCGGGTTGCGCACGGGGCGGCTGGCGGAATGCGGTGCGAGGACAGTGCATGAAAACCGACATCAAGGTCGAAGTGGAGCGCTTGGCGGCCGATCCACGCATTACCGACTATGATTTCTGGCGATCGCTGAAGAACGTCAACAACGAGATCTTCCACATCGCCAATAACAACGAACCTATCCCGTTCGACATGATCCGCTGGCGCGCGATTCTTAAGCAGGCGCGCATGAAGCGCGGCCACGCCTGAGCCCTCACTTTTGCCTGAACCCGCCCAGAAGCGAGCGCGGCTCGACCGGTGACGACTGGATGATGGCGGTGTTTGTCATCGCATAGGGAATGATCCGGTCGATCACGCGCTCGAGCTCGCTCACCGAGCCGACATGGGCAAGCGCGATGAAGCAGTCCTCGCCGGTCACCCGGTCGCATTGGGCGATTTCCGGCAGCTCGCGAATGATGTCCGCCACCACGGAAAGCTGTCCCGGAACCGGCCTGATTCTGAGCCATGCCGATAGCTTCATGCCGAGAGCGGCTGGATTGATCCTGACCGTGTAGGCCTCGATCACGCCGTTCTCCTGCAGTTTGCGGATGCGCTCCGCCACGCTCGGCGCCGACAGCCCGACCGCGCGCGCCAGTTCCGCCGTGCTGATGCGCGCGTCCTTTTCCAGGAGCCGCAGGAGCTTCAGATCGATCGCGTCCAGATCGGCATTTTCACTTCGAAGGTTTTTCAAGTCAAAACTCTTCCATCACAAAGCGAATGGGGCCACCTTGCCATTTATCGCGCATATGGTCGGCGAGTTTCGCCTGCGATAATGCTCGCATGAAAACGCAAACGCAAATCCCAGCTGCAAACCGGGTTATCGGTGACACCGATGCGCCTCACGCCCTGGCCGGCCCCACCGCACTTGCCAGAACGGCCGACGCGTTGCCGCCTCATGTCTGGTTCTGCGTCAGCGCCGTATTCCACTATCTCGGGCCGGCCTTCGCCGTGCTGCTTTTCGCTCAGGTCGGCGTGCTCGGCATGGCTTGGCTGCGCATTGCCACCGCCGCTCTCCTCTTAGCCCCGCTGACAAGGCCCTGGCGCGTTTTCGCGCGCGCCGATCGCGGTCGGCGACTGCTGCTGCTGGCCTTCGGCATCTGCCTGGCGGTGATGAACTGCTCGTTCTATCTGGCGCTCGACCGCCTGCCGATCTCGCTGGTGGCCGCGATCGAATTCGTCGGCACGATCGGGGTGGCGCTGGTCGGCCTGCGCAGCCGGCGCAACTTTGCGGCGCTCGCGGTTGCCGTGATCGGCACCTTGCTGCTCATCGATGTGAAATGGTCGAGCGATCTCATCGGCTTGTTCTGGGCCTTTTTGAATGGCGCCCTCTTCGTTGGTTACATCGTGATCGGTCACCGCGTCGCCCAGGCGGGCTTCGGCATCGCCGGCCTCGGCACCGCCATGGCGGTCGCGTTCCTGGTCGTACTGCCCATCGGCCTTCGCGAGGCGCTACCCGCCTTCTCGTCGCCGCAACTGCTCATGGCTGCAATCGGCGTCGGCCTCTGCTCCTCGGTCATCCCCTATATTTGCGACCAGCTCGCCATGGCGCGGCTGCCGCGCGCGAGCTTCGCGCTGATGCTCTCGCTCCTGCCGCTCACGGCAACGCTGATCGGCGTCATCGTGCTGCGCCAGGTGCCAAGCCTCACCGACTGCATCGGCGTTGCGCTGGTCATCGCCGGCGTCGCTTTCCACAAGCCCGCGGCAAGCATATAGACCGCTCGATCATGCCAGCTTCTCCTTCAGGAAAGCGACCGTCCGCCCCCAGGCGAGATCGGCGGCCTTCTTGTCATAGCGCGCGGCCGAGGTGTCGTTGTTGAAGGCGTGATTGGCGCCCTCATAGACATAGACCTTGTATTCGACATGCGCGGCGTCGAGCGCCTTCTTATAGGCATCGATGCCGGCATTGGTCCGGCTGTCGAGACCGGCGTAATGCAGAAGCAGCGGCGCCTTGATCTTCGCGGCGTCCTCGGCCTTCGGCTGCATGCCGTAATAGGCGACGCCGGCGCTGAGATCGGGCGCATGGACGGCAAGCTGGTTCACTGCCCCGCCGCCCCAGCAGAAGCCGACCGCCCCGACCTTGCCGTTGCCGTCCTTGAGGTTCTTGAGATAGGCGACCGTCGCCACACCGTCGGCCGCGACTTGGGCGGCGTCGAGCTTGGTGAACATGTCGCGCGCCTTGTCCTCGTCGGGCGGCGTGCCGCCAAGCGGCGACAGGAAGTCCGGCGCCAGCGCGACGAACCCCTCCAGCGCCACGCGTCGGGCAACATCGCGGATATGCGGGTTCAGTCCCCGGTTCTCGTGGATGACGATGACGGTGCCGAGCTTGCGCTGCTGATCGGCCGGCTTGACCAGATAGGCTTTCATCTCGCCGCTCGAGCCGGGATAGGTGATGTCCTCGCCCTTAACGCGGCTGTCGTTCTCGGCGACGATCGCCGCCTGGGCGGAGTTTGCCGCCAGCATTGGCGCGATCGCGGCCGCCGCGGCGCCCGAGCCTGCCAGCTTCGTCAATTGCTCCATGAAGCGGCGGCGATCGAGCGTAAGATGCGTATATTCGTCATAGGCATCGATCATCGCTTGCGTGATGACAGGTTGCGTAGTGACGGGCTTGGCAACGGGTTCGGTCATAGCTCTCCTCGACGACAATGGGGGACGATTCCGCGGATCGACCCGCAAGATAGGGTCAAGATCCATACGGTCCAGCACGCGCGGACGACGGTCCGGAGAGCTTCGGCTCGTCCATCACATTTTGGTCATTTCCGAAAGCCTTGATGGTGCTGTCACATTAGGAATCAAAGCTGCCCGGGCGGCCTTGATCCGAACGACGAAAGGGGAATCCCATGAACGTCCAGGACATCATCAACACCGTTGCCTCGAAGGCCGGCCTCGACGAGCCGACCACCGAGAAGGTTGTCGGCACCATCTTTTCCGTGCTGGAGCACGAGGCTGAAGGCACCAGCGTTTCGTCCTTCTTCGACCAGATCCCCGGCGCCGATGCGCTGGCTCAGAAGTATGACGTGATGGCCGCCGGCGCTGCCAATTCGGGCGGCGGGCTTTTGTCCTCGTTGCAAGGGGCGCTTGGCGGTGTGCTCGGCGAAAAGGCCGGCGCTCTGATCAACGGCGTCGCCGTCCTCAAGGCGTCCGGCCTCGACATGGCGCAAATCCGGCAGGCCGGCGAGACCTTGATCAAGCAGGCGGAGACCGCCGCCGGTCCCGACCTGACCAACCAGGTGCTGGACCAGGTGCCCAGTTTGCGGGGCCATCTCGGACTTTAAAGCCTGAGGCTGCCCAGTCTTATTTCGACAGCGTATAGGCCATCACATAGTCGCCCGGCTTGGTGCCGACCGAGCCGTGGCCGCCGGCGACGATGACGACGAACTGGCGGCCGTCGGCCACGGTATAGGTCATCGGCGTCGCCTGTCCGCCCGCCGGCAGCCTCGCCTGCCAGAGCTGCCTGCCGGTGGTGAGGTCGTAGGCGCGCAGATAGTCGTCGACTGCCGCGCCCAGGAAAGCGACGCCGCCCGCGGTGATCATCGGCCCGCCTATGCCGGGAACGCCGACCTTGAAGGGCAAGGGCAGCGGCGTCATGTCGTAGACGGTGCCGTTGCGGTGCTTGTAGGCGATGTTTCCCGTCTTGAGGTCGACGCCGGCGACATAGCCCCATGGTGGCGCCTGGCAGGGAATGCCGAGCGGCGACAGGAACGGCCCCATCACCACCGCGTAAGGCGCGCCTTCGTTGCGGTTCAGCCCCTGCTCGCTGCCCTTGGTATCGCCTGGCGGCGGCACGTCCGCGCGAGGTATCAGCTTGGACGTGAATGCCAGATAGGTCGGCATGCCGAACATCACCTGCCGCACCGGATCGACCGCGACGCCGCCCCAGTTGAACACGCCGAAATTGCCGGGATAGACCAGTGAGCCCTGCAGCGAGGGCGGCGTGTAGCGACCCTCATAGCGCAATCGTTTCAGGTCAATCCGGCACGCCAGCTGGTCGAACATGGTGATACCCCACATGTCGGCACCGGTCAGCGGCTTCGGATTGAAGGAGAGATCCGAGGCCGGTTGCGTCGGCGAGGTATGATCCCCCCCGATCGCGCCGCCGGGTGCCGGCACTTCCTTCACCGGAATGATCGGCTCGCCCGTGCGCCGGTCGAGCACGTAGAGATCGCCCTGCTTGGTCGGCCCGACCAGCGCCGGCACGACGCCGTTCGCTGTGGTGATGTCGACCAGCGACGGCTGCGCCGGCACGTCCATGTCCCACAGATCGTGATGCACGGTCTGCCGCACCCAGCGCAGTTGGCCGGTGTTGAGGTCGAGCGCGGTGATCGAGGAGGAGAACTTCTCGACATTGGCGGTGCGACCCATGCCGAGCTGGTCCGGCGTCTGGTTGCCGAGCGGCACGTAAAGCAATCCCAGCTTCTCGTCGGCGCTCGCCGTCGACCACATGTTGGGCGAGTTGTGGGTGTAGGTTTGCCCAGCGGGCAGCGGCGTCGTCACGTCCGGGTTGCCGGAATCCCAGTTCCACAGCAGGGCGCCGCTGTCGACGTCGAAGGCGCGGATGACGCCCGACGGCTCCTCGGTCGAGTAATTGTCGTTGACCGCGCCGCCGACGATGATCTTGCCGGCGACGATGAGCGGCGCCGAGGTCGAATAATAATAACCCGATTTCGGATAGGGCATGTTGGCCATCAGGTTCAGCGTGCCGCCCTGGGCGAAGGACGGACATACCTGCCCGTTCGCGGCATCGAGCGCGATCAGCCGGGCGTCCGACGTCGGCAGGTAGACGCGCTGCGCGCAGGGCTGGCCGGCGGCGATCTTTGCGTCGGCATAATAGGATACGCCACGGCAGGTCTGGTGCTGGCGGTTGCTGTCGAGCTTGATCTTCGGATCGTAGCGCCACTTTTCCTTGCCGCTCGCGGCATCGATGGCGATGGCGAAATTATGCGGCGTGCAGATGAAGAGCGTGTCGCCCACCTTTAGCGGCGTCACCTGATAGGTCGTCTCGCCGACATCGTCGGGGCCTTTCACGTCGCCGGTGCGATAGGTCCAGGCCGGCTGCAGCTTGGCGACATTGTCGGGCGTGATCTGGTCGAGCGGCGAATAGCGCTGGCCGAAAGGCGTGCGGCCGTAGAAGTGCCACTCGCCGGCCGGCATGTCGCCGCCGAGATTGGCCGCCGTCGCCAGCTTTTCGGTGCCGAGCGTGCCGTCGATGTCGTGAGGATCGGCGGTCATCGAATAGCCGGCGACCGCGAGCGAGGCCAGTACGGCGAGGATCAGCGGCGCGCGTCCGTCCGGCCCTTGCAGGCCTCGCCTTGCCCATGGCGTCAAAAGCCACAAGGCGACGAGCACGATAACGCCGCCACGCGGACCGAGCTGCCACCAGTCGAAGCCGATTTCCCACACCGCCCAGCATAGCGTGGCGAGCACGAACAGCGCGTAGACCCAGAGCGAGGTCGACCTGCGCCTGAAAAGCAGCCAGGCGGTGACCAGGAAGACCAGGCCGGCGATCAGGTAATACCAACTGCCGCCCAGCGCGATGAGCCAGATACCGCCGCCGCCGAGAATGAGACCGATGAGGACGAGGACAAGGGAGGTGATGGTGACAGCCAAGACGGTACTCCTTCGACTGTTGCGCGCTTTGGAGCAACTCCAGGAAAAGCGTGGAGCGGCTTTCCATTGGGAGTTGCGTCAAAACAAAGATGGAGCGGTTCGCCGTTCGGGAAACAGCAATCCGCTCCAGTGCGGCTCTAAGCGACGGCATGCCGTCCCTGCCCTGCCGGCAGCTTTCCCCTGCCCGCTCCGGCTGTCAAGTTGGCCCGGGACACGCGAAACTAGAACAAAACGTAGACAGTTCTGGTCTTTCGCTCCCGAATCACTACATTCGGGGGGCGATGTCGGGCTTTTCCGAAGACATGCCTTTTTTCGATGAACCGAATGCGCGGCCCGCTGCGGCCCCATCCGGCATAGCCGCGCGCGCCATGGCGGCGCGCAGCGGCCAGAACAGCGCGCCCGATTACCTGAAGGGCCTGAACCCGGAACAGCGGCTCGCGGTCGAAACGACCGAAGGCCCGGTTCTGGTGCTCGCCGGCGCCGGCACCGGCAAGACGCGGGTGCTCACCACCCGCATCGCCCACATCCTTGCCACAGGCAGGGCCTTCCCCTCGCAGATCCTCGCCGTCACCTTCACCAACAAGGCCGCGCGCGAGATGAAGCAGCGCATCGGCTTCCTGATCGGCGAAGGCAATGTCGAGGGCATGCCCTGGCTCGGCACCTTCCACTCGATCGGCGTCAAGCTCCTGCGGCGCCATGCGGAGCTCGCCGGGCTGAAGTCGGATTTCACGATCCTCGACACCGACGACGTAGTGCGGCTGATCAAGCAGCTGATCCAGGCCGAAGGACTGGACGACAAACGCTGGCCGGCCAAGACCTTCGCCCAGATGCTCGACAACTGGAAGAACAAGGGTCTCGGCCCCGACGAAATTCCGGAAGGCGATGCGCGCAGCTTCGGCAACGGCAAGGGCCGCCAGCTCTACAAGGCCTACCAGGAGCGGCTGCAGACGCTGAACTCCTGCGACTTCGGCGACCTGCTCTACCATCCGATCCGCATCTTCCGCGCCTATCCGGACGTGCTGAAGGAATACCACCGCAAGTTCAAATACATACTGGTCGACGAGTACCAGGACACCAACACCGCGCAATATATGTGGCTGCGGCTGCTGGCGCAGAGACCTACCTCCCCCTCGATGGGGGAGGTCGCGCCGCGGAGCGGAGCGGGTGGGGGTGGCAGCGCCGGCGCCAGTCACCCCTCCCCGTCGCTTCGCGACGACCCTCCCCATCGAGGGGAGGGTAAGGCGCGATCGGCCGAAACCCGTGCCCCCGTCAACATTTGCTGCGTCGGCGACGACGATCAGTCGATCTATGGCTGGCGCGGCGCCGAGGTCGACAACATCCTGCGCTTCGACAAGGATTTTCCGGGCGCCACCATCATCAGGCTGGAACGCAACTATCGCTCCACCGCGCATATTCTGGGCGCTGCCTCTCATCTCATCGCCCACAATGAAGGCCGCTTCGGCAAGACGCTGTTCACCGACCGCGACGACCCCGAGGACGACAAGGTGCATGTCCATGCCGCCTGGGACTCGGAGGAAGAGGCCAGGGCCATCGGCGAGGCGATCGAGGCCTACCAGCGGCAGAAGCATAATCTCAACGACATGGCGATCCTGGTGCGCGCCTCCTTCCAGATGCGCGCCTTCGAAGACCGCTTCATCACACTGGGCTTGAACTACCGCGTCATCGGCGGCCCGCGCTTCTACGAGCGCCTGGAAATTCGCGATGCGCTCGCCTTCTTCCGCGTCGTCGCCAACAGCGGCGACGACCTCGCCTTCGAGCGCATCGTCAACGTGCCAAAGCGCGGGCTCGGCGAAGCCACCATCCGCCAGATCCACGACACGGCGCGCGCCATGCGCGTGCCCATGCTGGAGGCCGCGGCGACGCTTGCCGAAAGCGACGAGCTGAAGCCGAAGCCGCGCGCCGCGCTGCGCGAGGTCGCGGCCAATTTCGAGCGCTGGCAGAAGGCGCTGGAGACCACGCCGCACACCGAACTCGCCGAGACCATCCTGGAGGAGAGCGGCTACACCGATATGTGGAAGAACGACCGTTCGGCGGAGGCGCCCGGACGGCTGGAGAACCTCAAGGAGCTGATCCGCTCCATGGAGGAGTATGAATCGCTGCGCGCTTTCCTCGAACATGTCGCGCTGGTCATGGAAGCCGAACAGGGCGAGTCGCTCGACGCGGTCTCGATCATGACGCTGCATTCGGCCAAGGGTCTTGAGTTCGAAACCGTTTTCCTCCCCGGCTGGGAGGAAGGGCTGTTCCCGCATCAGCGCGCGCTTGACGAAGGCGGCCGCTCCGGCCTGGAGGAGGAACGCCGGCTCGCCTATGTCGGCCTGACGCGGGCGAAAAAGAACCTGCACATCTGGTTCGTCTCCAACCGTCTCATCCACGGCCTGTGGCAATCGACGATCCCGTCGCGCTTTCTAGACGAACTGCCGGAAACCCATGTCGATGTCGCCGACAGCGGCAACTCCTATGGCGGCTACGGCAATCCCTATGGCGGCGGCTCATTCGCCTCCGGTCGCGGCGGCGGGCGGCAGAACCCCTATGGCGCCTCACGCTTCGACAATATCGGCGCCAAGGACCAGGGCAGCTTCTCCAACACCTATGCGACGCCCGGCTGGCAGCGCGCGCAGGCGAACCGCACCGAGGCGACCGACCGCAATTGGGGCACGCGCTCCGGCCATCAGGTCGAGCGCATCGGCTATGGCGAAAGCGATAGTGGCTACGGTGCCGGCCGCACCTCGGTGAAGGGCCGCACCATAGAGGGCGAGTTGGTCGCCAAATCCGTCGCCGACACGCCATCCGCCTTCAATGTCGGCGACCGCGTCTTCCACCAGAAATTCGGCAATGGCAACATCGCGGCAATAGACGGCAACAAGCTTACCATCGATTTCGACAAGGCTGGGCAAAAGCGCGTGCTGGACGGGTTTGTCGCACCTGTGTGACCGGCTTCCTCACCTGTACCTTGCCTGGTTCCACTTATGGCCGAGCAGTGACAGGATGATGATCAGCCCATTGAAGAACTGCACGTAGAAGCCGCTGAGTCCCGCCGCCACCACGCCGGTCTGGATGAACGACACCGTGACCGCGCCGATCGCGCCGCCGACCACCGTGCCGATGCCGCCCCAGGTCGGCGTGCCGCCGACGAACACCGAGGCGAGCACCGGCAGCAGATAACCGTCGCCCGCTGTCGGCCACCAAGTGAAGTTGATCATCACCGAGAAGGTGCCCGCGATGGCGGCACCGATGCCGACGAAGACGAACACTTTCACCCGCACGCGCTTGACGTCGATGCCCATCTGCCCGGCGCTGTCGGGATTGTCGCCGACCACCTTCACCTGCGCGCCGAAGCGGTGCCGGTTGTAGAGCAATGCCGAGAACACGACGAAGGCGATCGCCCAGAAGATCTGCACCGGAATGCCGAAGAACTGGCTTGAGAAGATTTTATAGGCCGGGCTGTCGGCAAGGCCGGTCAGCGCCGTCGACTTGCCCTCGTTGATGATCTGGATCAGGCCGCGCAGCAGGAAGTTCATGCCGAGCGTGGCGATCAGCGACGATAGCCCGCCAAAGACGACCAGCGACCCGACCAGGAAGCCGAGCAGCGTGCCGGTGACAAGCGCCGCCGCGATGCCGAGAAACGGATCGTAGCCGGCCTGCACGACGATCGCGAAGACCCATGAGGCGAAGCCCATGGTGGCCGGGAACGACAGGTCGATCTCGCCGCAGGTGACAACGAAGACCAGCGGCACGACCACGAACAGCGCCACGGGAAGCGTCGTCAGCACCGAACTGTAGAGATACCAGGTGGTAAAGACGGTCGGGTTGGCGATCATGAACACCGCCATCATGACGATGAACACCGCGAGCGTGCCGAGCGAGGCGCGGTTGTCGAGAATGAAGCCGCGCAGCCAGTTGTCGGAGGGATGGCTCCAGTCCTTGATCTGGTCGCTTGCCCTTCCCAGAGGCGTTTGCAGATCGGGTTCCATGGCCTTGCTCATTGCGCTCTCTGCTCCGCGTCCTCATGCAGCCCCGGCAAGCCGTCGGGATGCGCGATGTCTTCCATGAAGTCGATGAGGTCGTCGGCCGACTTGACCTCGCTGCGGTCGGCCGTCAGCGCCACCTTGCCGCGGTCGAGCACGACGAAGCGGTCGGCGATGTCGAAGACATGGTGGATGTTGTGGCCGATGAATAGGATCGAGCGGCCGCTCGCCCGCACCTGGCGCACGAAGTGGAAGACTTTTGCCGTCTCGGTCAGCGACAGCGCCGTGGTCGGCTCGTCGAGGATGATCAGCTCCGCCTGCTTGTAGATGGCGCGCGCGATTGCCACACCCTGGCGCTCGCCGCCGGAAAGCTGGCCGACGATGGAATGCGGCGTGAACACTTTCGAGGTGAAGCCGATCTCGCGCATCAGCCGGCTCGCCTCCTCGATCTCCTTACTGACCTTCAGCCAGCCCATGAAGCCGGTCAGTTCGCGGCCCATGAAGATGTTGCGCACGATCGTCTGCTGCACGGCCAGCGCCCGGTCCTGGAACACCGTCTCGATGCCGGCCTCGCGCGAGCGCGCCGCGCTCCATCCGCTGACGGCTTTGCCGCGCACGAGGATCTCGCCGCTGGTCGGCTTGACCACGCCGGACAGGATCTTGATCAGCGTCGACTTGCCGGCGCCATTGTCGCCGATCAGCCCGACCACCTCGCCGCGGTCGACGCTGAGATTGACGCCGCCCAGCGCATAGACCTGGCCGTAGGATTTCGTGATGTCGCGCAGTTCGATGATGCGTTCGCCCATGCGATCCTCGCTTGAACTGTCTGTCTGCCGGCCGCTTGCCGGTGGCCCAGCCGGCCGGGCATATTCCCGGCCGGCAGTCTGGGAGGTTAGCGCAGCGCCTGCTTGGCGAGCTCCGAGACGACCTGATAATTTTCAGGCGTGACGAAACCGGCGCCGGTGTCGACATTCATCGGCGCCAGTCCGAGCACCACCTGCTGGCAGAGGCTGAGGATCGGCAGATAGCCCTGCAGGAATGGCTGCTGGTCGGCCGTCAGTTGCACCCAGCCGCCCTTGAAACCCTCGACGATCTGCGGGCTGGTGTCGAAGCCGAAGTTGAAGATGTCGCCCGGCTTCCTGCCCGCCGCCTGCATATAGGTCGCGACATTGCCCAGCATCTGGCCGCCCGGATAGCCGACCGCCTTGACGTCGGGGTGGTTGAGCAGCGCCGCCGTGATCACCGGGATTGCGAGGTTCGGATCGGACGCCCATTCGCCGCTCGGCGGCGAGGACAGCTGGATCACCTCCACGCCCGCCTCCTTCAGGGCCGCGACCGTGCCGCGTTCGCGCGCGCCGCGGTTCTCGTTCTCGAACGGGCCGATCATGATCGCCTTGTCGCCGGCCTTGAGCTTGCCGAGCTTGAACGCCTCGGCGCCGAGCGCGCGGCCCTGCTGCTCCTGCTGCGCGCCGACATAGCCGCCGCCGAACGCTTCCACCACCTTCGGCACCGGCACGTTCTGGTACATCATCTTGATGCCGTCCTTATGCGCCTGCTCGGCCAGCGGCATGATCGCGGCGTCGCCCGGATGGCCCATCATGGCGATGCCCTGGGGCTTGACCGCGACCGCCTCGCGCAATTGCTGCACCATCTTCTCGACATCCCACTGCGAGAAGATGTAGTCGACCTTCGGCCCGAGATCGGCGGCCGCCTGCTTGGCGCCATTATAGACGATGGTGCCGAAGGCATCGCCCTCGGCGCCGCCGACGAAGAATCGGATATGCACGTCCTTGCACCATTGCGCGTCGAGCGCTCGTGCCGGCAAGGTGGAGATCGAGGCGCAGAGCGCCGCGGCGGCCGCCACGACGGTCGAGCGCAGAACAGTCCTTCTGGTTGTCATGCTCATGCACGTTCCTCCCTTTTTGGTCCCTCGCGATCAAGGGTTTTCGACAATGATTTGGCTCGGCCGGCTCCTCCCGCCGGCCGGCGCTCAAGTCGGATTGGGCAGGTAGCTGGCCCCTCCCCGGCATTGCTTCAGATAATCCAGCGCCCCCGCCTGTCCGGTGATCTCGAGCTCGCCACGATAGACCGGGTCATGCCAGCCCTCGATGTCGATGGCGCCCTTGTAACCGGCCAGCCGCAACTCGCTGATCACCCGCGTCCAGTCGCTGTCGCCGAAACCCGGCGTGCGCATCTGCACGAAAGGCACGCGCCCGAACACGCCATGCTCGCGGATCACGTCCCAGCGCACGGTCGCGTCCTTGCCGTGGACATGGAAGATGCGCGGCGCCCATTTGCGGATCTGCGGGATTGGGTCGATGAGATAAACGAGCTGGTGGCAGGGCTCCCATTCGAGCCCGAGATTGTCGTTTGGCAACTCGTTGAACATCAGCTCCCAGGCGTCCGGGTTATGCGCGATGTTCCAGTCGCCGCTCGCCCAATTGCCGTCCATGGCGCAGTTCTCGAAGGCGATGCGCACGCCCTTGTCGGCCGCGCGCCTGGCCAACGGCCCCCAGACCTCGCGGAAGCGCGGCAGGCTGTCCGTCAGCTTCTTGCCGCGGATGCGGCCGGTGAAGCCGCAGACCATCGAAGTGCCGAACAGATGCGCGTTGTCGATGACCGTCTCCCAGGCCGCAAGCACGCCGCGATCGATCTCGCCGCCTTCCAGCGGATTGCCGAACATGCCGATCGACGAGACGGTGACGTCGGCATCGCCGATCGCTTCGCGGATTTCGCCCGCCAGGCGTTTCAGGTCCTTGCCGCCCAGCGTCTGCCAGAAGAAGGGCTGGATGCTCTCGAAGCCGAGCGGCAGGATTTGCCTGACATAGGCCGCCGGGTCGTCGAGATTGGCCCGCACCATGGTACCGATCCTGATGTCGAGAAGCGGGTTTGGCATCATTGTGCTTCCTTGGCGATTGCCACGCGCCGCCCGCTCTCCGCGCTTTCGATCGCGCCGAAGACCATGGCCAGGCTTTTGATGTTGTCGGCGCCGCGGGTCTCCGGCTCGGTGCCGGTTTCGATCGCGCGCATGAAATCCTGGATGATGCCGAGATGTCCGCCCACCCGATCGGCAGGGTCGAGCGCCGGCACCTCGATGGCTTGCGTCTTGTCGATGATCCCGTCGCGGCCGGACGCAACCACTTCCGCCTTCAGCCCGTCATGGCCGTCCCACAACAGGCTGCCGCGCTCGCCGACGATGCGCCAGCTGCCTTCCCAACTGGTGCGGAAGCCGTCAGCGCACCAGGAGCCGGCATAGGTGAAGACCTTGCCGCCGCCGAGGTCGAAGACGGCGCTTGCCGACGAGCCCTGCCGGTACCAGGAATTGGCCGGCTCCCATTCCTGGCAATAGACGCTGGCCGGCTCGCCGGCGACCATGTAGCGCGCGGCGTCGAAGGTGTGGATCGCCATGTCGAGCAAAAGCACGTGGTGCATCTCCTCGCGAAAGCCGCCGAAGTGCGGCGCGATGAAGAAATCGGCATGGATGCTGGTCGGCTTGCCGATGGCCCCGGAGTCCAGGAAGCGCCGGATCCGCCTGACATTGGCGACATAGCGGCGGTTTTGCACGACGGCGTGGACGCGACCCGCACGACGCGCCGCTTCGACGATGGCGCGCGCGTTCTCGGGGCTGTCGGCCAGCGGCTTTTCGGTGAGCAGATGGCAATGATGGGCAAAGGCCGAAAGCGCGACCTCGCGGCGGGCTGCCGGGACCACGACATCGAATACGGCGTCGGGCTTCGTCTCATCGAGAACGGCGTCGAGGCTGGTGCCTATCACTGCATTGGAGAGCTCGTACTCGCGCGCCCTCGCCTTCGCCCGCTCGGCATCGAGGTCGACAAGGCCGGCAATGGCAAGCCCGTCGATCCGCCTTGCGGCATCGAGCCAGTGCTTGCTCATGGCTCCGCACCCGACCAGGACGACCTTCATCATCCAGCGCTCCTCCTCGGCTCGGCCCCTCCAGGCCGAGTGTCACGGCATCCACGGCATCACCGTAAACGTTTTCCGTAAACGTTTACGAGAACACACCCGATAGCTTAGAATGTCAATCGGCTGCGCGCAAAAATCGTCCCGAAGCCTTGGCCTGAGCGGCAGCCGGTGCTAGCCAAGGCAGGGGGAGAACCGTCCTTGGCGTCCAGCATCCACGACCTTGCGCGTCATCTGAACATTTCGATCGGCACCGTATCGCGGGCGCTGAACGGCCGCGCCGACGTCAATGCGGAAACGCGCAAGCGCGTGCTGGAAGCGGCAAGGGCGCTCAATTATTCGCCAAACCAATCCGGCCGCAGCCTGAGGCAAGGCGCCACCCATTCGATCGCCTTCATGCTGCAGCCGCATCCGGGCGACCAGCAATATGGCGAACCCTTCTTCATCCCGTTCCTGACCGGCCTGCAGGCGCGACTGGCTGAAAGCGGGCTCGACCTGATCGTGGTCATGGGCGCGCCGGGCGACTATCAGCAGGAGCGCCTGCGCCGCGTCGTCGAGACCCGCCGCGCCGACGCGGTGGTGCTGGCCTGGACGCGCCGCGAGGACGAACGCATCGACTACCTGACCGAGAGAGGCTTTCCCTTCGCAACGCTCGGCCGCAGCCGCTCGGGCGGCAAGGCCTACCCTTCCCTCGACCTCGATTTCGAGAAGGCGGGCAGCGATGCGGTCGACAGGCTGGTCGCGCGCGGCCACCGCCGCATCGCCGCCATTCGCCCGGCGCTCAACCTCAATTTCGGCTATCTCTTTCTAGACGGCTATCGCAAGGCGCTGAAGCGGCACGGCATCGAGGTCGATCCCGGCCTGATCGCCGACGGCTTCATCAACGAGGCTGGCGGCTACCAGGTGACGCCGCGCGTGATGGTCTCCAAGGACCGGCCGACGGCCATCATCTTCAACAATGACGCGATGGCGCTCGGCGGCTGCAAGGCGCTGGCTGAGATGGGCATCCGGCCCGGTCACGATATCGCGGTGACCGTCATCGTCGACACCCCGCTCTGCCGCTATTTCTCGCCCGCGCTGACCGCCTTTCGTCCGGCATTGGAGCCGATGGGCCGGAGGCTGGCCGAGATGCTGCTCGCCGCCCTTCCCGCCTTCGCCGGCCCCGAAGGCACACGCATCATCCGCGAGGTCTGGCCGCTGGAGCTGGTCGCAAGAGAGAGCGATTGAGGCGGAAGCGCTTTCCGTTCTCCCTCCTGTGGGAGAAGGTGGATCGGCGCGTTAGCGCCGAGACGGATGAGCGGTGTTCCAGGGGAGTGAAACGTCGGCTTTCCCTGGAGCACCCCTCATCCGGCCGCTTCGCGGCCACCTTCCCCCACAAGGGGGGAAGGAGAGTCCCAGCCTGTCACGCAACCATCACGTTCACGTCCTAGACCGCTCGACGGCAAGGGCAGGCCGCACGTCGATGCCGCGCCCTTTTGAGCCAATGGCCGCTCTGCTCGTCAAGAAGGGGATATCGATGAAACACCTCAACCGAACCGCCGCGCTCGGCGCGGCGCTTGCTCTGTTCACCGCCATGACCCCGGCGCTCGCCGATGGCGTCGCCTATGTCAACAAGGGGCTTGTCGGCGTCGGCCGCATTCCGGCCAGCCAGAAGGACAAGTTCGGCGAGACTTTCGGTTCGGGTTCCGGCATGGCGATCGACACCAAGTCCTGGGCCCGCGACGGCGAGGGCTACAGGGGTTCGCTCTGGCTGCTGCCGGATCGCGGCTACAACGTCGTCGGCACCACCGATTATCGCCCGCGCCTCAACACCATCTCGATCGAGCTGACCCCGACTGCTCCCGGCGCGGCGCCCGCCGCCGGACAGGAACAGACCGGCGTCAAGGCGACGCTCGCCGACACCATGCTTCTGACCGACGACAAGGGCGCCGATGCGACCGGACTCGATCCGCTCAACGGCGTGCGCGAAGCCGCCGGCGACATGCCGATCCTGCCGCAGGCCGAAAACGGCAAGCTGGCGCTCGACGACGAGGCGATCGTGCGCCTGCCCGACGGCACCATGTTCATCTCCGACGAATATGGTCCGAACATCTACCGCTTCTCGGCCGAGGGCCGGCTGATGTCGGCGACGCAGCCGCCGGCGGCCCTGGTGCCGATGCGCCACGGTAGGCCGAACTTCGCTTCCGACAACCCCGGCCCGGGCGCGGCCGAGCCAGATCCGAAGGATCCGGAGACCGGCCGCCAGAACAACCAGGGCCTCGAAGGCATGTCGATGACGCCGGACGGCAAGTTCCTGATCGCCGTGCTGCAGTCGGCGGCCCGCCAGGACGGCGGCGATTCCGGTTCGACCCGCCAGAACACCCGCGCGCTGGTCTATGACGCCTCCGATCTCGCCCATCTCAAGCTGGCGCATGAATATGTCGTGCCGCTGCCGGTGTTCAAGGACGCCAAGGGCAAGACCAAGGTCGCCGCGCAGAGCGAGATCGTCGCGCTCTCCGACAAGAGCTTCCTGATGCTGGCGCGCGACTCGGGCAACGGCCAGGGTCTGAAGGACGCCGAGTCGGTCTACCGCAAGATCGAGATCGTCGACCTATCGGCCGCCACCGACATCGCCAACGGATCGTTCGACGCCGCCGACAAGCCGGTCGCGCCGAAGGGCGTGCTCGACCCGTCGGTGACGCCGGCCAAGCTGACCTCCTTCATCGACATCAATGACAAGGGCGAGCTCGGCCGCTTCGGCCTGCACAATGGCGCGCCGAACGACAAGAACAACCTCTCGGAGAAATGGGAAGCGATGTCGCTGGCCTCGGTACTCGACCCGAAGCTGCCCGATGACTATTTCCTGTTCGTCGCCAACGACAACGACTTCCTCACGCAGGACGGCTTCCAGGTCGGCGCGCCCTATAAAGCCGAGGACGGCGCCGACGTCGACACCACCTTCCTTGTCTATCAGGTCACCCTGCCGGGACTGTCTGGGAACAGCCTCGCCGCGAACTAGTTCTGCTTCGGTCGTGCCGAACGGCATGTGACCAAGCGCGGAAGGGATGCATGAGCGTTAGGCCCGCGATAGCATCGCGGGCCTGATTCATTTTTCGGTGCCCGTTATGGATGACGACAAGCCCGCTCGAAGGCGGACCCACGACCTGACCAGCGGCCCCATCCCGCGCACGCTGCTTCTGTTCGCGCTTCCGGTGCTGGGCTCCAACGTGCTGCAGTCGCTCAACGGCTCGATCAACGCGGTCTGGGTCGGCCGCTTCCTCGGCGAGGCGGCGCTGACCGCCACCTCCAACGCAAATCTGGTGCTGTTCCTCATCCTCGGCACCGTCTTCGGCATCGGCATGGCGGCGACCATCCTGGTGGCGCAGTCGGTCGGCGCCCGCGACCTGCCCGAGGCCAAGCGCATCGTCGGCACCAGCGCTACCTTCTTCTTCCTCATCTCGGTGCTGTTCGCCGTCTGCGGCTGGATTTGGGTCGACGCCATCCTGACAGGGCTCGGCACGCCGGCCGATGCCTTGCCGCTGGCACGCGCCTATCTGCGCATTGTCTTCGTCGCCGTGCCGATGATGAATCTCCTGTCCTTCGTTATGACCGTGCTGCGCGGCGCCGGCGACTCCCGGACACCATTCGTCTTCATGGCGCTGGCGGTCGTGCTCGACGTCGTGCTCAACCCGCTGCTGATCCGCGGCATCGGCCCCTTCCCCGCGCTCGGCATCGCCGGCTCGGCGACCTCGACGCTGATAGGCCAGACGGTCAGCGTGATCGCCATCCTGATCGTGCTCTATGCGCGCCGGCACCCGCTGCGGCTGGCGGGTAGCGATCTCGCCTTGCTCAGGCCCGATCCGGCGCTGCTGCGCATCGTCGTGTTCAAAGGTGTTCCGATGGGCCTGCAGATGATCGTCATCTCGGCCGCGGCATTGACCGTGATGGGCATCGTCAACTCCTATGGCTCTCAGGTCGCGGCCGCTTACGGCATCGCCGCCCAGCTCTGGACCTATATCCAGATGCCGGCTCTCGCGATCGGCGCCGCCGTCTCCTCCATGGCCGCTCAGAATGTCGGCGCCGGCCGCTGGGACCGCATCGGCAAGGTCGCGGCCTCGGGCGTCGGCTTCAACCTTGTGCTGACCGGCGCGCTGGTGGCGCTGCTGTTCGCCTTCGACCGCCCGGTGCTCAGCCTTTTCCTCAGCAACGACAGCACCGCGATCGGCATCGCCGCCCACATCAACAGGGTGGCGTCCTGGTCATTCATCCTGTTCGGAATCACCATCGTGCTGTTCGCCACGGTGCGCGCCACCGGCGCCGTCATGCCGCCGCTGATCATCCTGATCATCTCGGTGTTGATCATTCGCACCGGCTTTGCCTATTCCATGCGCAGTGTCATCGGCCAGGAGGCGCTGTGGTGGAGCTTTCCGGCCGGCTCCATTGCTTCGCTGGTGCTGGCCGCCGCTTACTATCGTTTCGGCAAGTGGCGGACCATGCATATGATCGAGGACCGGCCCGCCGCCGGCGAGCCGCCCGACACCGGCCTCGGCGTGCCGCGCCAGCGCGCGCAACTCCTGCCGGAGACACCGAACGGCTAGACCCGCGACGACAGAAACGGTGAAACGCACTACCGCGCGTATTTGGCGCCGAAGCCAAGCGCCACCAGCGAGAAGACGATGATCATGCCGGCAAAGGCCAGGCTCGCCACGGTGGCGCTCGCCAGGCTCGACAGGACGCCGATGCCGATCACCGGCAGCGCGTTGCCGCAGAAGCAGCAGATGAAGAAAGCCGAGACCACCTCGGCGCGACGGTCGGCCGGCGCGATCTGGTTCACCACCTGCAGGCCGCCGCGATAGCCGAGCGCCGCCGCCATGCCGCAGACCGCCGTCGCCGCGATCATCAAGGCCATCGAGGCATAGACCTGCGCGGCCACGACCAGCGCCACGGCCGGGATCATCAGCGCCAGCGCGGCAAGCATGGTGGAGCGGGCGGACAACCGCGCGGTGCCGACAATCGTCACTGCCGCCACGATCGACAATTCGAAGAACAGGCCGCCGGCCTCGGCGTGATTGGTTGCATGGAGCTGTTGCGCCAGGATGCTCGGCGCCAGCGCCGCGTAGAAACCGACCAGCGCCATGGCGCCGAACCCGGTCACCGCGGGCGCGACGAATTGCGCGCGGATGTCGTCGGGCACCGAAAGCCGTGGCCGCAGCGAGACATCCGGCAGCCGCCCCGGACTGCAGACCGTTTCCTGCGTGCGCCAGATCAGCACGGTCACCAGCGCAAGCAACACGAGGTAGACGGCAAATGTCAGCCTGAGCGGCCAGGGCGCATATTGGGCGAGCAGCCCCGCCATGAGCGCGCCGACCCCGAGACCGATGAAGTTGGTGCTGGTGGCGATGACGGCGGCGCGCGATTTGTCCTTGCCTTCGATCAGTTCGGCAAGCCAGGCGGTGCCCGCTCCCGCGCCGACGCCGATGCCGAGGCCGCTCAGAATGCGGGCGATGTCGAGCCAGGCGAGGTTTTCGGCGAAGAGGAAAAACAACGCGCTGACCACGGCAACACCCATCGCTGCGAGCGCGGCAGGACGGCGGCCGACGACATCCGACACCCGGCCGAAAAACAGCAGCGCCGCCAGGTTGCCGACGACGTAGACGGCATAAACCAACGTAAGCGTGATCTGCGAGAAGCCGAAGGCCTGCTTGTAGATCACGTAAAGCGGGGTCAGCGCGGTGCTGCCGGCGAACAGCGCGGCGATCATGGCGGCGACAGCGGTCATCGCGGCGCCCCCGCCAAGTTCATTGTCACGCGTCAGGGTTTGAGCGTAGCTGGTCATGGCGAACTCCGAGGGTTGCAAGCCCAACGCCTGTGTAATGGCGCCGTTCCAACCAGCGAACGCCCTCCTGACAGTTCTGGCAGGATGGTCAGCCGCTGTATCCTCCCGTAACGTCTATCAATCTGTGAGGAGGAATCATGGGCAAGGGACGCGTCGAGGCATTCACCGATGGCGTCGTCGCCATCATCATCACCATCATGGTGCTGGAGTTGAAAGTGCCGCATGGCAAGGATTTTTCAGCCCTTTTGCCGCAGTGGCCGATCTTCTTCTGCTACGTGCTCTCCTTCATCAATGTCGGCATCTACTGGAACAATCTGCACAACATGTTCCACACCGTGCAGCGCGTGGACGGGCGCGTGCTCTGGGCCAACCTGAACCTTCTGTTCTGGCTGTCGCTGATGCCGGCGACCACCGCCTTCATGGGCGAAAACGAATTCGCTCCGGCACCCGTGGCGGTTTACGGCATCGACCTCGCGCTTTGCGCCGTCGCCTATACCATCCTGGTCATCAAGCTGCGCCATCTGCACGGCGCCGACACGACCTTTGCCAAGGCGGTGGGCCACGACAACAAAGGCAAGATCTCGCTGGCGCTCTACATCGCCGCCATCCTGCTCAGCTTCTTCAACCAGTGGATCAGCGTGGCGATCTATGTGCTTGTAGCGGCCATCTGGTTTGCACCCGACAGGCGCTTCGAGAGACTGATCGAAAAATAGAACTTACTTGCGCATCGCCTTGAGCTTCTCGGCCGCCGAGGCGGCAAGGTCGGCATAGCGCTCCTCCAGCCGCTCGGCCGCATTGATGATCGGGAAGTCGTGGCCGAATTTCTCCAGCGCCAGCCGCAACTTCTCGGCGAAATCCGCCTGGTTCTCCAGCGCTGCGAACAGTGTTTTCACCTGCGCCTCGCTGATATCGGGATTGGCGAGCATCTTCGGCACCTCGCGGGCCATCTGGTCGCCATTGGCGGTCTGCTCTTTCAGGATTCCGATCCAATCGGTCAAATGCCGGGCTCCTTTTTTCCGGACAGCATGCGCGGCAGACGCAGCGATGGTCAACCCGTTGCGACTGCAAGTCGTCAACTCATTGCGACTGTAAGTCGTCAACCCGTTGCGGCTATTGCCTCGGCGGCGTCCGGCGTTAAGTTCGGCCCGACCCGAACAAGGATGCAAATCATGACCAGCGACACCGAAATCCAGACAGCCCTGCCCGCTTTCGCCTCCGGCAATGTCGCCGTCATCACAGGCGGCGCCAGCGGCATCGGCCTTGCCGCCGCGAAACGGTTCGCCGGGCTGGGCATGAAGACGGTTCTTGCCGACATCGGCGGCGTTCGCCTCGATCAGGCCAAACAGGCGGTCGCCGCGATCGCCGGCGACGATGCCGTCCTTCCAATTCCCACCGACGTGTCCAAGGCCGAGGAGGTCGACCGGCTGGCGGAGCTCGCTTACGGCGCCTTCGGCGCGGTGTCGGTGCTGATGAACAATGCCGGGGTCGGCAACAATCCGGGCAAGCCCTGGGAGAACCGCGACGCCTGGAAGCGGCTGCTGGACATCAATTTCTGGGGCGTCGTGCATGGCGTCAAGGCCTTCACGCCGCGCATGCTCGCCGCCGGGAAGCCGGGGCTCATCATCAACACCGGCTCCAAGCAGGGGATCACCACCCCGCCCGGCAATCTCGCCTACAACGTCTCCAAGGCCGGCGTGAAGACTTTTACCGAAGGGCTGGCGCATGCGCTGCGCAACGAACCTGGCGCGAAAGTGTCGGCGCATCTGCTGATCCCCGGCTTCACCTATACCGGCCTGACCGAAGGCGCGACGGAAAAGCCGGCCGGCGCTTGGACCGGCGAGCAGGTGATCGACTTCATGCTGGCATCGCTGATCGACAACGACTTCTACATCCTCTGCCCCGACAACGAGGTGGCGCGGCCGATCGACGAAAAGCGCATGGCCTGGGCGATGGGCGACATCATCGAGAACCGCCCTGCCCTCTCGCGCTGGCACCCGGAGCATAAGGATGCGTTCGCGGCCTTCATGAACCGCTAACGGCCGTCTCAAGCCGCCGCTTTCTTCTTGGAGGCGCTCTTCCCGGCCGCGGTCTTCTTTGTGGCCGCGCCGGCGGTCTTGGGCGCATGCTTGGTGCCGTTCTTTCCGGCAACGGCCTTGGTGGCCTTTTCGGCGATCTCGCGGTCGTGCCGTTTTGCCGCCGCCTCGCATTTCGACCGGATTTCCTCGACTTCGGATTCCGTCAAATGTTCGATGCCGATGAAATGATTGTGGGCGCGGCTAACCCTGATCAGCTCGTCCAGCTTGGCCTGGATCGCCGCGCCGTCGCGATTCTGCGTGTTCTGGATCAGGAAAACCATCAGGAAGGTGACGATGGTGGTGCCTGTGTTAATGACCAGTTGCCAGGTGTCGGAAAACCCGAACATCGGGCCGCTCAACGCCCATGCAACCACGATCAGCACGCAGATGGCAAAGGTTGCCGGCAGGCCGGCCAGATGCGCGACCTGGTTGGCTATCCGCGTAAAAGCTTTCTCGATCATGCAAGTCCCCTCGAACCGTGGATGCGCAGGCATTTCCGAAGAAACAAGCTGCCGCCCGCTCCGGTTCCCAGGGACCTAATTTTCATGTCTGCGCGCGATTGCAATCGGCTACACGCAGAAAGCGCTGCTTCGCGAAAAAACACCTTATCCGTTGTTTGCGATAGTGCCGGTGCAGGCCGAAAGCCTGTTCCTTCCGCTTCACGGCGGTTTACATCCAAGCCCCTTCCGCTGCGCCACCCCCGCATGGCGGAAGGGGCAACACTTCCCGGCCGCGAAGCGTAGCATCAAGACAGCGCCGTCATGCGTTCGACGGCGTTCACCTATGTGTCAGAGAGTGTTGTCTTCCCAGCGATCGAGAAAGGCTTCGATCGGCATAGTCTGCATGTCGGGGATTGCGCTCGCCAGTTTCTCGGGCGCCCAGTCCCACCAGGCGAGGGCTTCGACGCGCGCCGCGACCGTGGCGGAGAAGCGCCGGCGCAGCGGCTTTGCCGGAACCCCGGCCACGATCGTGTAGGGCGCGACGTCGTGCGTCACAACGGCATTGGCGCCGATGACGGCGCCATTGCCGATCGCGACGCCCGGCATGACGACCGCGCCATGGCCGATCCAGACATCGTGGCCGACACTGACCGATTTTGCCTGTCGGCGCGCACGGAATTCGGTGTCGACGCCCAACCAGCGGAAATACTCGTTCGGCCGGTAGCTGACCTTGTGCTGCGTCAGCCGCTCGATCGGATGCTCGAGCGCGTTGATGCGGCTGTTGGCGGCGATCGAGCAGAACTTGCCGATCGTCGTGTAGATCGCCTCGGAATGACGTTCGAAATAGGAAAAGTCGCCGACGCTCACCTCGCGCAGGATCACCCGCTCGCCGATCGAGGCATAGCGGCCGAGTTTGCATCCCTTCAGCTCCGCGGTCGGATGGATGCGCGGCTCGGGGTCCTTGAGGACGAGGTTTTCAGGACGGTTCATGAGGGGGCTTTACGCCGGCGGGGACGGCCCCGCAAGCGCGACTTGTCCCCGGCCAAGCCTGTCGGGCTATTACGGCTTGCCCTTGGTCCACACCACGTTCTGGCCGTAGAGCGGCACGGTCGTGATCGACATCTTCGCCGAGCCGTTCTGCACCTGGCGCGAATGCGACAGATAGATCAGCGTCTCGTTCTTCTTGTCGTAGATGCGGTTCACCACCTGCTTCTTCCAGATCAGGCTGAGGCCCTGCTTGAACACCTCCTCGCCGCCCTCGCTCATGTCGATGTCGCCGATGGTGATCGGCCCGGTCTGGCGGCAGGAGATCGAAGAATCGGAAGGATCCTCGAACCAGTTTCCCTTGTGCAGCCGGTCGATGATGCTGCGATCGAAATAGGCGACATGACAGGTGACGCCGTCGACCTTCGGGTCCTTGATCGCGTCGACCATGATGTCGTTGCCGACCCAATCGACACCCACTTTACCCACTTCGTCAGCCATGGCCGCGCCGGCGCTCAGGGCAAGACAGGCGGCGAACAAGCCGATCAGTTTTCGCAAGGAAGCCTCCTCGGTTCACGTTTGCCGATGTCAGGTGGGACAGGATCGTGGCGTTTGCAAGCCGATCGGCCTGCCTGGCCGCTTGCGGCAACGCGACATCTTTGCGCGGCCGGCGCCAACCCGTTAAGACTGTCGCCAAACTGGCTTTCAGCCAAAGCAATGGCGACGGACATTCACTGATGATGCGCTCAATCCTGATCGGCATTCTCGTCCTGATGGCGGCGGGCATCGGCTGGCTGACATTCGACTGGTACCGGGGCCATTATGGCGGCGAGCCCTACGGCGCGCCCTTCACCCTGGTCGACCAGAAAGGCGCGCCGATCACCGAAGCCGCCTTCAGGGGCCACCCGAGCGTCGTCTTCTTCGGCTTCACCCATTGCCCGGAAGTCTGTCCGACGACCCTGTTCGAACTGGCCGGCTGGCTGAAGACGATGGGCGACAGCGGCAAGAACCTCAACGCCTATTTCGTCACCGTCGATCCGGAGCGTGACACGCCGGAGACGATGAACTCCTATGTCAGCAACTTCTCTGACCGCATCACCGGCATCACCGGCGATCCGGACAAGGTGCACGCCATGGCGAAAGCGTTCGGCATCTATTGGAAGAAGGTCGACACCGGCGACGGCGACTACACGATGGACCACACGGCCTCGGTGCTGCTGCTCAACGCCAGGGGCGATTTCGCCGGCACCATAGCCTATGGCGAGAGCGCCGACACCGCCATCGCCAAGCTGAAGCGGTTGGCAGCCGGCGGACAAACATGATCCCGAACCGAAGGTCAGCAAACACAAAAAGTGGGAACCGGTTTTCGGAAAAGATCATGTTCAAACAAGGGTCTGTCCGATGAGCCAGACCAGGCTCCACCTCACCGCCAACAAGGTCGAGGCCGACCGCATCTTCGCGGCGCTCGACGCCGCCTTCGAGGATGACGGCCTGCCGCTTGCCGTCCTGGAGCTCGACGAGGAAAAAGACATCCACGAAGTGTCGCTCTATGCCGATGGCGACGTCGATCCCGTCGAAGCGCAGGTCAGGGATATCCTCGCCGGTCTCGGCCTGCCGAAGCCTGTCGAGCGCGAGGTCCTTCCCGATGTGGACTGGGTGTCGCGGTCGCTGGAAGGCCTGAAGCCGGTGCGCGCCGGCCGCTTCCTCGTCCATGGTTCGCACGACCGCGCCAAGCGCCACGCCGGCGACCTCGCCATCGAGATCGAGGCGGGCCTTGCCTTCGGCACCGGACATCACGGCACCACCGCCGGCTGCCTCGAAATGCTGGAGCAGGTGGTGCTGCGCGAACGGCCGCGCAACGCGCTCGACCTCGGCACCGGCAGCGCGGTGCTTGCGATCGCGCTGGCCAAGCTCGCGCATATCCCCGTGCTGGCGACCGACATCGATCCGGTCGCCGTCCGCGTCGCCGCGGCCAATGCCCGCCTCAACCACGTCAAGGCGCTGGTCGAGACGGTGACGGCGCCGGGCTTCCATCATCCGATCTTCGCCAGGCGCGCGCCTTTCGACCTCATCGTCGCCAACATCCTGGCGCGGCCGCTGATGCGGCTGGCGCCCGAAATGGCCAGGCACATCAGGCTCGGCGGCTCGCTGGTGCTCTCCGGCATCCTCGACCGGCAGCGCGACGCGGTGATCTCGGCCTATGTCGGCCAAGCGTTCCGCCACGTGCGTACCTTGCATCGCGAAGGCTGGGTGACCATCCACCTCAAGCGCTAGACGAGATTGTACCCAGCCCGATCTGGCCCTGCCGAAATCGATTCCGGTTTTCAAGATCATGCGCTACGGTCGCCGCGAGCCACTCGAGGGAGCTAGAAATGTTCCAGACCTTTGATTCTGCAGGCGATCCGGCCGTCGGCAAGCCGCGCGTGGCGCTGCTGCGGCAATGGCTGGCTGAGAATGGCCTGGATGGCTTCATGGTGCCGCGCGCGGACGAGCACCAGGGCGAATATGTCGCCGACCGCTCGGCACGGCTTAAGTGGCTGACCGGCTTCTCCGGTTCGGCCGGCATCGCGATCGTGCTGCGCGACCGCGCCTTCATCTTCGTCGACGGCCGCTACACGCTGCAGGTGCGGGGTGAGGTCGATCTTTCGATCTTTACCGTCGAAAGCCTCATCGACAATCCGCCGGCCAATTGGATTAAGGACAATCTCGGCAAGGGCGCAAGGCTCGGCTTCGACCCTTGGCTGCACACGATCGGCGAGATCAAGGCGCTGAAGGCGTCGGCCGAGCAGTCCGGCGCGACTCTGGTGCCGCTCGACAGGAATCCCATCGACATCATCTGGAAGGACCAACCGGAACCGCCGCGCGCGCCCGTCGAGATCCACCCGCAAAACCTTGCCGGAGAGCTGGCGAAGGACAAGCTGGCGCGGCTGGCGAGGGCGATCGAAAAGGATGGCGCCACCCATGCGGTGCTGACCGATCCGTCCTCGATTGCCTGGGCCTTCAACATCCGTGGTGGCGACGTGCCGCATACGCCGCTGGCGCTCGGCTTTGCCATCCTCGCCGCCGACGGCAAGCATCAGCTGTTCATGGGCCAGCGCAAATTCTCGCGGCAGGTCGCGGCCTATCTTACCCAGCTTGCCGATCCGCATGATCCGGGCGAATTCGAAGCCGCGATCATGGAGGTCGCCAAGGGTGGCGCCAAAATCGCGCTCGATCCGGTATTGGCTGCGGACAAGCTCCGCATGCTGGTCGAGGACAATGGCGGCAAGGTCGTCTTAGCGGCCGACCCGGCGCGTATTCCCCGAGCCACCAAGAACCAGGCCGAGATCGCCGGCAGCCGCGCGGCGCATCGCCGCGACGGTGCAGCGGTCGCCAAGCTGCTGTGCTGGCTCGACCGCCAGAAGCCCGGCACGCTCGACGAAATCGCAGTCGTCACCAAGCTGGAGGAAGTGCGCCGCCAGACCGGCGAAGAAACGCAGATGCCGCTGCGCGACGTCTCCTTCGACACGATTTCCGGAGCGGGCCCGAATGGCGCGATCATGCATTACCGCGTCTCGCGCGCCACCAGCCGCAAGCTTGAGAGCGGCGAGCTGTTCCTGCTTGATTCCGGCGGCCAGTATCAGGACGGCACCACCGACATCACCCGCACCGTGCCGATCGGCCAGCCGACCGAGGAGATGCGCGAGCGCTTCACGCTGGTGCTGAAGGGCATGATCGGCATCTCGACGCTGCGTTTCCCCGCCGGCACGCGCGGTTCGGAGATCGACGCCGTCGCGCGCACGGCGCTATGGAAGCATGGCTGCGACTTCGCCCATGGCACCGGCCACGGCGTCGGCTCCTATCTCGCCGTGCATGAAGGCCCGCAACGCATCGCCCGCACCGGCACGGAAAAATTGCTGACCGGCATGATGCTGTCCAATGAGCCGGGCTACTACAAGGAAGGCGCCTACGGCATCCGCATCGAGAACCTGATCCTGGTCACGCCGGCGGAGCAGATCGAGGGTGGCGACATCGCCATGCACGGCTTCGAGACCCTGACGCTGGCGCCGATCGACAAGCGGCTCATCCGCACCGACCTTCTGACGCGTGATGAGTTGCACTGGCTCGATCAGTATCATGCATGGGTGCTGGCCGAGATCGGCCCGATGGTCGACGGCGAAACGCTGGCTTGGCTGGAGAAAGCCACCGCGCCATTGCCGCACGACGCGAAGATCTGATCCTTCGATAGGTCGGCGCTGCCCCTCATTGCCCTGCCGGGCTTTCTCCCCGTAATTGACGGGGAGAAAGGCGCTCTTGCTGACGGTTTCGCAAACTACCAGCGTCGCAGAATGGACCCCGGCGTCGCGGCAGCCCCCTTCCCCGTCACTATACGGGGAGAAGGTGCCGGCAGGCGGATGAGGGGCGGCGCCGGCGATTCATGATAAGGCTATCCGACAAACTGCCGCGCGACGATCAACACCGCCGCGCCCGCCAAAAACATCGCCATCAGGCCGCCGCGCAGCGATACCAGCACAGCGACGATTAGAGCCGCCCATTCGGCCGGTCCGGCATGCAGCAGTTCCGGCGCGACGAGGGTCGTTAGCACGGCTGCCGGCACGGCGTTGAGGCCCGCTTCGACGCGCGGATGGATGGTCTCGAAGCGCGAAATGACGAGATGGCCGCCGACGCGGGTCAGGTAGGTGGCGACAGCGCCGGCCAGGATGATCCAGAAGGTCGTGCTCACGGCCGCTTGCCCACGCCACTGTGGTGTGGCGGCAGGATCACCGCCAGGAGAACGCCGGCGACCGCGCCGATCGAGACATGCCAGGGCGAGCCGACGGTTCGATAGGCGATGATCGAAGCGACGGCGCTGGCGGCGACGACGGGCGCCCAGAGCGGCCGCTTGCGGAAGCCAAGCACCAGGCCGAGGAAATAGATCGGCAAAAGGAAATCGATGCCGAGCGCATGCGTATCCGGGATCATCTTGCCGAACACCGCGCCCAACCCGCTTTCGATCACCCAGAAGACATAGACCGGCAGGCCGAGCCCCAGATACCAGACGAAGCCGACGGGACGGCCGGACTCGGCCCTCGCTTCGGCGATGGCGAATTGCGGGTCGGTCAGGATGAAATAGCCGGCGGCCTGCTGCAGCAGCGGCCAATGCGCGATGCGCCGGCCGATGCCGGCCGAATAGAGCACATGGCGGAAATTCACCGCGAAGATCGACAGCACGATCAGCCACGGCGCGACATGCTGACCGAACAGCTCGATGCCGACCATCTGGCTGGCGCCGCCAAAGATCATGGCGCTCATCAGGAACGCCTCGAGCACCGAGAAACCATTGTCGACGGCAATTGCGCCAAACAGGATCGCGAATGGCGCCGAGGCGACGACGACGGGCATCGACAATCGCACGCCGTCCCAGAATTCGCCGCCCGTTCTGCCCTCAGAGATCGCTTCCGCTGCCATCAAGCCACTCCTTGAGCGGCCTGATGTAGGGAGCGTCGTCCCGCTTGTCACACCAATTCGCTTGACCCAGCGATCAGCAGAACTGATCGCCGCCGTTAGGCCTTGACGACCGTCCCCTGGATCGCCCTGCCCCAGTCGAGCAGCGGCTTGGCGCCAAGCGTGAAGTCGACGAGATCGTCGACCAGCGCCGGCGAATGGATCGTCGCCGGATCGATGTCGTGCCGGACCACGAAATGCCGGCTCCGTACCGCCAGGGCGAGATCCTCGTCACCGATATCCTCGAAGCCGCGCGGGGCCCGCTTCAGGCGGTCTTCCGCATCGAGCTCCAGGCCGGCCTTCTTCAGCGATGCGACCATGGCGCGGAACGCGGCCGGCCTGGTCACGATCGCCTTGCGCATGGCCTGCAGCAATTCGGGCGCCGGCTGCCACCAGGCAACGCCGGCAAAGCAGTGCTCAAGCCCGATATGCACATAAAAGACGCCCTGCTCCATCTTGGTGCCGTCGGGCGACAGGATCGCCGACAGGTGCCGGTTGTAGGGCCGCTTGTCTTTCGAGAAGCGCACATCGCGATTGATGCGGAACAGCGACCTCTTGCGGTCGCCGCGCAAGCCGAGCTTTGCCGCCTCGAAACGTTCGCTGAGCGTCTCGACCAGATCGCAGAACGGTTCGTGCAACTCGCTCTGGTAAAGATCGCGATTTTCCTGGAACCATTCCCGGCTCTGGTGGAAATCGAGCGCCTTCAGGAATGGGATGGCCTTCTGCCCAAACCCCTTGAACGCGCCCGCCATCAGCCGCCCCTGCCGATGCGCTGCAGCCAGGTGTCCTCGTCGATCACCTCGATGCCGAGGTCGCTCGCAACTTTGAGCTTCGAGCCGGCGCCGGGACCCGCCACCACAAGGTCGGTCTTGGCAGAAACCGAGCCCGCCACCTTGGCGCCGAGCCGCTCCGCCATCGCCTTGGCCTCGGAGCGCGTCATCTTTTCCAGCGAACCGGTGAACACCACCGTCTTGCCGGAGACTTCGCTGCCGGCCGAGATTTCCATGAGATAGGGTTTCGGGTGAACTTGCGCGAGCAGCGAGTCCAGCACGTCGTCATTGCGCTCATTGCCGAAGAAATCGCGCAGCGCGTTGACCACCGTGTCGCCGATGCCGTTGATCGATGGGAAGACGCTGTGCGGATCCTCCGCCTTTGCCGTTTCCTTGCCCACGCGGATCAGTTCTTCGATGGTGGAGAACTGGCGGGCAAGCACGGCGGCCGTCGTCTCGCCGATATGGCGGATGCCGAGCGCGAAGATGAAACGGTCAAGCTCCGGCTCGCGCCGCGCGTCGATGGCGGCGAACAATTTGTCGAGGCCTTCATAATTGCGCTGCTCGACGCTGCGCACATTCTTGCGCGTCTTGCCCGAGGCTTCCTCGCGCAGCCGCGCCTGCTCCTCGCGCCGCTCGGCCAGCACCTTGGTGACGGCGGGGCGGCGATCCTTCAGCGTGAAGATATCGGCGGCCGTCTTCACCAGCCCCGAATTGAAGAAGAGGTCGATGTTTTCCGCGCCCAGGCCCTCGATATCGAGCGCGCCGCGCGACACAAAGTGGCGCAGCCTCTCCACGGCCTGCGCGGCGCAGATCAGCTCGCCGGTGCAGCGGCGGCGTGAATCCTCCTTGCCCGTCTTCTCGTTGATCTCGCGCGTCGCCGGCGAGCCGCAGACCGGGCAGGTATGCGGAAATTCGTAAGGCACGGCATTGGCCGGCCGCTTGTCGATGACGACGCTGACGATCTGCGGGATGACATCCCCTGCCCGCTGGATCACCACCGTGTCGCCGATGCGCACGTCGATGCCGTCGCGGATCGGCTGACCGTTGCTGTCGAAGCCTTTGATGTAGTCTTCATTGTGCAGCGTGACATTCTCGACCACCACGCCGCCGACCGTCACCGGCGCCAGCCGCGCCACCGGCGCCAGCGTGCCGGTGCGGCCGACCTGGATGTCGATCTTCTCGACCGTCGTCATCGCCTGCTCGGCGGGGAATTTGTGGGCGACCGCCCAGCGCGGCTCGCCGGTGACGAAACCCCAGCGGCGCTGCAGCTCGAGCTGGTCGACCTTGTAGACGACGCCGTCTATGTCGTAGCCGAGCGAGGAACGCTGCTCCTCGATCCGGTGGTAATGCGCGATGAGTTCGTCGATCGACTTCGCCCGCACCATCAGCGGGCTGACCTTGAATCCCCACTCCTTGAACTTCTGCACGGAATCGTACTGGGTCGGGGCCGGATCCGCCGTGGTATAGCCCCAGGCATAAGCGAAGAACTTAAGATTGCGGCTGGCGGTGACCGACGGGTCCTTCTGGCGCAGCGATCCGGCCGCCGTGTTGCGCGGATTGACGTAATCCTGCCCGCCCACAGCCGCCGAGCGCTGCTTCAGCGCCTCGAATTCGGCATAGGTCATGTAGACCTCGCCGCGGATCTCGATGATCTCCGGCCAGCCCGAGCCCTGCAATTTCTTCGGGATATCGGCAATCGTCTTCAGATTGGCGGTGATGTCCTCGCCGACCGCGCCGTCGCCGCGCGTCGCGCCCTGCACGAACACGCCGTTTTCATAGCGCAGGGAGGCCGACAGGCCGTCAATCTTCGGCTCGGCCGTGAAGGCGATGTCGAGGTCCTTGTCGCGGTCGAAGAAACGCCTTCCGCGCTCGATGAAATCGGCGACGTCCTGGTCGGTATAGGCCTTGGCGAGGCTGAGCATCGGCACCGCATGCCGGACCTTGGCAAAGCCTTCCGCCGGCGGCGCGCCGACCCGCTGCGATGGCGAATCCTCGCGCACGAGATCGGGAAAACGCGCCTCGATGGCGAGGTTGCGCCGCGCCAATGCGTCGTATTCGGCGTCCGAGATCGTCGGCGCGTCCTCGGTGTGATAGCGCCGGTCGTGCTCGGCGATCTCCGCCGCGAGCCGCTTCAGCTCCTCCGCGGCCTCGCTCTCGCTCAGCGATTCGACTGGTTTTTCCGACATGAACCCGGTCCTCGAATTATGGCGGGCCACTATAAATCAGGATTCGCCGGCAGGGAGATGGTCTGTGGAAAAATCATTGACCGAGAGCAGGATACAGCCATCTGCTGACTCTGCTTCAGAGCCGGTAGAATCAAGCACTTAGGATGTATATTGAGATTTAACTCAAGCCGGGCTTCGCAGGCCGGCCTCACCATCAGCACATCCTAAGCGGCGGCAGTATTCTCGCGCAGAAGCCGTTCGGCCGCGGCGCGCGCCTCGTCGGTGATGACGGCGCCGGCCAGCATGCGCGCGATCTCTTCCTGGCGCGCGGCGCGGTCCATCTCGGCGATACCGGTGGCGACGCGGTCCTTGCCGCCGGATTTCGAGATCAGGAAGTGCGTCGCGGCGCGTGCCGCAACCTGCGGCGCATGCGTGACCGAAAGCACCTGCACGCGCTTCGACAGCCGCGCCAGCCGCTGTCCGATGGCATCAGCCACCGCGCCGCCGACGCCGGTGTCGATCTCGTCGAAGACCAAGGTCGGCGCCGAGCCGCGATCGGCGAGCGCCACCTTCAGCGCCAGAAGGAAGCGCGAGAGCTCGCCGCCGGAAGCGACCTTCATCATCGGCCCCGGCCTTGTGCCCGGATTGGTCCGCACCCAGAATTCGACCTGGTCAATGCCCTCTTCCATGCGGCTTTCGGCATCGCTTCCCATCTCGACGATGAACTCGGCCCGTTCGAGCTTCAGCGCCGGCAGTTCCGCCATCACCGCCTTGGTCAGCCCCGCCGCCGCCGCGTGGCGCAGCGACGACAGCTGCGCGGCGGAAATATCGTAGGCTTCGCGCCCGGCGGCGGCCTGCTTCTCCAGCGCATGCAGCCGCTCCTCGCCGGCATCGAGATCGGCAAGATCGGCCACCATCGTGTCGCGCAGCTGCGCAAGGTCGTCGACCGCGACATTGTGCTTGCGCGAAGCGGCGCGCAGTGCAAACAGCCGCTCCTCCGCCTTCTCCAGGCGCTGCGGATCATACGCCGTGGCGCGAAGCGCAGCTTCCACGCCGGACTGCGCGGCATCCAGCGAGATCATCGCCTCGTCGAGCGATTTCACCACATCGTCAAGCAGGCCGGGCGCTTCGCCCGACTTGCGCTGCAGCCGGCGCAGCAGGCTGGCAAGCTGCGGCAGGGGCGAGGACGGTCCCGACAGCACGTCCTGAGCGTCATGGATCTCGGCGGCGATCTTTTCCACACGCATCATCTGCGCGCGCAGCTCCGCAAGCTCTGTCTCCTCGCCCGGTTGCGGATCGAGTTTTGCGAGCTCGGCGACGGAAGCGCGCAGATAATCGGCCTCGCGCGCCGCCGCCTCGACCTTGGCGCGATGCCGGGAAAGCTCCTGCTCGCAATTTCGCCAGTAGCGCCAGGCTTCGCCCGTGCCGCGCACGGCGCCTAGATGGCCGCCGAAACTGTCGAGCAACTCGCGATGTGCGCCGGGATCGACGAGGGCGCGCTCGTCATGCTGGCCGTGGATCTCGACCAGCGCGCGGCCGACATCGCGCATCAGCGTGACGCTGGAGGGCTGGTCGTTGACGAAGACGCGCGTGCGGCCGTCCGCCGTCTGCACGCGGCGCAGGATGATGTCGCCATCGTCCTCGATGTCGTTCTCGGCGAGCAGCGTGCGCGCCGGATGGTTGCGCGGCACGTCGAACACGGCAATGACCTGGCCTTGCGCAGCGCCGTGGCGGACAAGCGAAGCGTCGCCGCGCGCGCCGAGCGCCAGCGACAAGGCGTCGAGCAGGATGGATTTGCCGGCGCCGGTTTCGCCGGTCAGCACCGAAAGCCCAGGTAGGAAGTCGATGTCCAGCTTCTCGATCAGGACGATATCGCGGATCGACAGTCTGGACAGCATCGCAAGCTTCAGGCGCCGGTGATCAGCTTCCCGGCCTTGGAGATCCACGATCCGGCATTTTCGCGCGGCTCAAGCCCATTACTCTGCAGGAGCTTGTAGGAATCCTTGTACCACGGGCTGTCCGGATAATTGTGACCAAGCACCGCCGCTGCTGTCTGCGCTTCCGAGGTCAGGCCCATCGCATAATAGGACTCCGTCAGACGCGCGAGCGCCTCCTCGACATGGCGGGTGTTGGAATAGGTTTCGACCACGGTGCGGAAGCGCTTCACGGCGGCGATGTATTCGCGGCGCTCGAGATAATAGCGGCCGATCTGCATCTCCTTGCCGGCAAGCTGGTCATTGGCGAAGCGGATCTTGTCTTTGGCGTCGGCGACATATTCGGAATTAGGCCAGCGCGTCACCAGATCCTGCATGGTCTGGATGGTCTGGCGCGCCTCTTTCTGGTCCTGGGTGACGTCCTTGATCTGCCGATAATAGCTCAAGCCGATGATGTATTGCGCGTAAGCGGCATCGTCGGTCGAGGGATAAAGCGTCAAATAGCGTTTCGCGGTGCCGATCGCCTCGTCGTATTTGCCGGCGCGATAGTCGGCGAAAGCGCCCATTACCATCGATTTGCGCGCGAATTCCGAATAGGGATGCTGGCGGTCGACGGCGTCGAATTTCTTGCTCGCCTCGTCGAGGCGGCCGGCATTCATGTTGGCCAGGCCCTGGTTGTAGAGAACGTCGGCCGGTTCGGTCTGGTCGACATAGGTCGCCAGATTGACATCCTTCTCGGAGGACATGCAGGCCGACAGCACGAGCGCGGGAGCAACCACCGACAGCGCCAGCAAAACACCACGACGCGGCGCTACCGATTGACCAACTCGCGAAAAAAACATGTTTGGATTCCGCCCCTTCGGCGTCGTTTCGGTCCGGGCCGAAGCCATAAACCATTATCCCCTTGCCCGGCAACGCTATGTCCGGCCAATCGCACATTTTTGTGGCGGCCTGGCGCCACGCCCGCGGTTGCGCAATTTCAGCGATTCGTGATGCAATCGTGCAACACAAGCCCGCCCTACAAAGCCAGAGAACGGTTAAGAATCAGATCACCCAAGGTGCGTAGACCGGCCGGCTGACAGCGATCATCTCGGCGACGCGGCCGCGCTCGCGGCGCCGGGTCTCGACGATCTCGAAGGCCGTGTGGTCGGAAAGCAGCCGGCGCAAGGCAGAGGCGTTCATCCGGTGGCCGCCGCGATAGGAGCGGAAACAACCGATGAAGCGCGCGCCGGCCAGCGCCAGGTCGCCCATTGCATCGAGCGTCTTGTGGCGGGCGAATTCATTGGGATAGCGCAAGCCCCCGACATTGATGACGCGGTTGTCGTCGCCGATGACCAGCGAGTTCTCCAGCGATGAGCCGAGCGCGTAGCCGGCGGCCCAAAGCCTTTCGACGTCCTTCATGAAGCCGAAGGTCCGCGCCCGTGCAATATCGCGGCGGAAGATGTCGGGATTCATGTCGGAGGCGAATTGCTGCCGGCCGATCGCCGGGCTTTCGAAATCGATCTCGACCTCGAATCGCGTGCCGTCATAGGGGCGGAACTCCGCCCAGGACGCGCCGGCTTCCACGCGCACCGGCTTGACGACACGGATATAGCGGCGCTTCACCGCCAGCGTCTCGATGCCGGCCTGGTCGACGGCTTCGACGAAAGCCATGGCGCTGCCGTCGAGAATCGGGACTTCCGAACCGTCGATCTCGATGACGAGATTGTCGATGCCGAGGCCGAACACCGTCGCCATCAGATGCTCGACCGTGCCGATATGCTCGCCGGCCGGATCGCCAAGCATGGTGCAAAGATCGGTGGCGCCGACTTCCGCGACCAGGGCACGGAACTCGCGGATCTGGCCGCCATTCGAAAGATGGAAGACGATGCCCGTATCGGCGTCGGCCGGCAGAAAGTGAACGGTGACGGTGTTGCCGCTATGAACGCCGATGCCAGTCAGCGTCGCGCGCGATTTCACTGTCGTCTGATAGTCGTGCAAGAGTAACCCCATACCGCCCAAAATGCCTGCGTCCGCTCAATCGGCCTTGGGTATCTTGCAGCCAGGTGCTGGCCTGGCGCTCGCATAGGATGCGGCAAAATAAGCAAGAGCATGCGGCTCTGTGTGATCGGCAGGCAGGGCTACTCCCCGAATCCCGGCAAACCGACTTTAGTCCGTGGCGAAGATAATGGCCTGCCTTGGAGACTCCAAATCACGGTTTCTTACCCCGTGTAACCACGGGAACGTGTCAGAAAATTCCCCCAACCATTTGTTTTACAAGTGACTTTCGAAAAGCGACAGGCAGACGATTTCTCGTCTGCCTGTTAACAACCATTATATATCGTTAACGACCGGCGGTCCGCCCTATCAGTCAGTTGGCCTGGCGGCGCAGGAAGGCCGGAATCTCCAGCTGGTCGTCTTCCTGGACCGTGCGGGCCTGCGGCGTCAGCCGGCCCTGATCGTCGAGCTGGCCACGGCGCGGCGCGTAGAGCTGCGGATCCTGGCTGGCGAGGCGGCGCATCTCGGGCGCGGCCTGGCGCAGCTTCGGCTCGCGCGGCTGCGCCGGCTGGAGCCGGGCCGGCTCTTCCTCGCGGCGGGTAAGGCCGTTGGTCAGCCGCTTGATCAGCCCCATCGGACCGCTGTTCTCATGGTCCGCAGGCCGGGTCTTGGCTTCGACCTCAGCCCTCACTACCGGCGGAAAGTCTTCCACGCGGGGCATGCGCTGCGGGGCCGCGGCCACCGGCTGCGGCATCTCGCGCTGCGGCGCGGGCTGCTGCATGACCTGCTGCGGCACCACCGGCTGCGGCTGCGGCTGGGCCGGCGGAGCCTGGAAGATCTTGCTCTGCGGCCGGAAGTCGTCGACCGGCGCAGGGCGCGGCTGCGCCATGGCGGCGGCGTTCGCCTCGGCGAGCTGGATCGCCTCCGCCACCGGATCGACCGCGCGCGGTTCGTAGGCCTGCGGCTGAACCGGTGCGGGACGGATTTCAGCGACCGGAGCCGCCGCCGGACGGGCGGCCGGCTTCTGCGGCGCGCGGATCGAAATCGGCGCAGCCGCGATTTCGGCCGCCGACTTGTCGATGCCGGTGGCGACGACCGACACGCGGATCACGCCTTCCAGCTCCTCGTCGAAGGTGGCGCCCAGGATGATGTTGGCGTCCTGGTCAACCTCCTCGCGGATGCGGGTCGCGGCTTCGTCCACCTCGAACAGGGTGAGGTCGCGGCCGCCGGTGATCGAGATCAGCAGGCCCTTGGCGCCCTTCATCGAGGTTTCGTCGAGCAGCGGGTTGGCGATAGCGGCTTCCGCCGCGGCCATCGCGCGGCCCTCGCCCGAAGCCTCGCCCGTGCCCATCATCGCCTTGCCCATCTCGCGCATCACCGAACGGACGTCGGCGAAGTCGAGGTTGATCAGGCCTTCCTTGACCATTAGGTCGGTGATGCAGGCGACGCCCGAGTAGAGCACCTGGTCGGCCATGGCGAAGGCATCGGCGAAGGTGGTCTTGTCATTGGCCAGCCGGAACAGGTTCTGGTTGGGGATGACGATCAGCGTATCGACGCATTTCTGCAGTTCCTCGATGCCCATGTCGGCCGTCTTCATGCGGCGCTGGCCCTCGAAATGGAACGGCTTGGTGACGACACCGACGGTGAGGATGCCCTTCTCGCGCGCCGCGCGGGCAACGACCGGAGCAGCGCCCGTGCCGGTGCCGCCGCCCATGCCGGCGGTGACGAAGCACATATGGGTGTTGGAGAGGTGATCGATGATCTCGTCGATGCACTCTTCCGCCGCCGCGCGGCCGACTTCCGGCTGCGAGCCTGCGCCGAGGCCTTCGGTGACATGCGCGCCGAGCTGGATCAGCCGCTCGGCCTTCGACATGGTCAGCGCCTGCGCGTCGGTGTTGGCCACCACGAACTCGACGCCGCGCAGGCCGGCTGTGATCATGTTGTTCACGGCATTGCCGCCGCCGCCGCCGACACCGAACACGGTGATGCGTGGCTTGAGCTCGGTGATGTCCGGCTTCTGCAGATTGATGGTCATTGTCTCCGTCCTTTGCCTTTCCCGCCGCCTCGCCGCTGCGGCCGCCTATGGGGCTGTCCCCGTCAAATTAAAAACTGTCTCTCAACCACTGACTCATGCGATGCAGTTTTCCGCCCGTTCCGGTCATCCTGAAACCGGAAAGTCCTTTCGCCGAATGGCTCTCGAAGCTCGCCATCTGCGGATAGATCATCAGTCCGACCGGTGTCGAGAACGCCGGTCCCTTGGCCGCTTCCGGCAGGCCCGCAACGCCCAGAGGCCGGCCGATGCGAACATTGCGCCCGAGAATGCGGCGCGCCGCTTCCGGCAGGCCGGCGAGCTGGCTGGCGCCACCGGTGAGCACGACGCGCTTGCCGACGGCATTGCCGTAGCCGGACTTGTTCAGCCGGTCGCGCAGAAGCTCCAGCGTCTCGTCGATGCGGGCGCGGATGATGCGCGTCATCACCGAGCGCGGGATCTGCAGCGGTACATCGCCCTCCTCGCCGATCGGCTGGATCGAGACGAGGTCGCGATCATCCGCGCTGCCGGGCAGCGCCGAGCCATGCATGACCTTCAGCCGCTCCGCGGCATCGAGCGAGGTCGACAGCCCCTTGGCCATGTCGAGCGTCACATGGTTGCCGCCGATGGCGATGGCGTCACCATGGACGAACTTGCCTTCCGAGAAGACCGAGATGGTCGTCGTGCCGCCGCCCATGTCGATGCAGGCGGCGCCCATTTCGAGCTCGTCATCCACCAGCGAGGCAAGCCCGCTGGCATAGGGCGTCGCCACCATGCGCTCCACCGACAGATGCGAGCGGTTGATGCAAAGCTCGAGATTGCGCATCGGCGCGGCATCGCCCGTCAGCACATGCATGTCGACCCCAAGCGTATCGCCCACCATGCCGCGCGGATCGCGCATGCCACGCTCGGCGTCGAGCGAGAAGCCGACCGGCAGCGAATGGATCACCTCGCGTTCGGCTCTCAGCGCCTGCTTGGCGCCTGCTGCGAGCACGCGCTTGATGTCGACCTCCTCGACCTGATGGCCGCCGAGATTGATGGTCGCCGAGAAGGCCTCGCTCTTAAGGCGGCCCGCCGTCATGTTGACGATGAGGGAATCGACCGTGAGCCCTGCCATGCGTTCGGCCGCGTCGACGGCAAGGCGAATGGCATGCTCGGCGCGGTCGAGGTCGACGACCACGCCCGACTTGACGCCCTGCGACTTCTGGTGACCGATGCCGATCACCTGGATGCGGTGTGAACGTCCGCGCAAAAGCTTGCCGTCCTCATTGGGCTTCAGCTTCGCCACCACGCAGCAAACCTTGCTGGATCCGACATCGAGCACGGTCAGCGTGCCCGACCGGCGCGAAGATGCGTCACCGCTGCCGCCAAGCCAGCTCATATCTTGGTCTCCGCCTTGCGCTTGGCCAGGTTCTTCGGCTTGTCGCTGAGCGCGGCTTCGCGCTGCGTCGCCGCCTCCGGCGAGAGCTCCACCACCAGCCGGTCGGAAAGCCGCATGTCGACGGCGGCGATGTCGCGCGTCAGCAACCCGTTGTTATGGTCGATCTTGACCAGCTCCGCGATCGCCTGATCCTCGCCGTCTTCCGGCAGCTTGATCGTGATGCCGTTTTCCAGCCTCAGGTCCCAGCGGCGCTCGCCGACCCGGATGTAGCCTTTGACCCGCGCCGCGAGCTCGGGATAGCGCTTGATCTTGTCGAGAAAGGCCGGCGCCATCGCCGGCGCGCCCGCGCCGATGATCAGCGGAAGCAGCGCCTGCTTGCCGCCAGAGAACGGCACGATCACCTCGCCAGACCGCTCGATGACCGAAACCGAAGTGCCCTGCTGCCAGAGCGCGAAGGGTTCGCGCTCCTGGATGCGCACTTCCAGCGTATGCGGGTAGATTTTGCGCACCGCCGCGCCCTCGACCCAGGGCAGCGTCGCGATGCGCTCACGCGCGGCCTCGGCATCGAAGCCGATCAGCGAGGTCCAGCCGTCGAGGCCGAGCCGGTCCAGCACATCGATCTCGGAGGTCTGGCGGTTGCCGACGACCTTGATCTGGTCGACGGCAAAACCGGTGCGCGCCGTCACGCCCTGCACGACGCTGTCGGCATAGCCGCCGAGATAGGCGCCATAGGCGCTGCTCGATGCGATCAGCGCGGCGGAAAGGATTGCCGCCGAAAAGCGCGGCGCCTCGTACTCGCCGCCGCACAGGCGCGCCAGCAAGCGCACCGGACGGCGGAGCTGACGCGGCAACACGAAACGGTCGAATGACAGCGACATGCCGAACAGCGCGGACCGAGCCGCACCGCCGCCATTACCCTGTCCCCACCTCAACGCAGACACGAAGCGTCCTCCACCATCCAACTCAACAAATCGCCGAACGAGTGTCCCGCTTGCGCGGCGATTTCAGGCACCAGAGACGTCGGCGTCATGCCCGGCTGAGTGTTGACCTCGAGCCAGACAACCTCGCCGTTTTCGGAGTGACGGTCGTCGTAACGGAAGTCCGATCGGGAAACGCCCCGGCAACCAATGGCAAGATGAGCCTTGAGGGCCAGTGTCTGTATTTTTTGGTAAATATTCGGTGAAATTTTAGCAGGGATTTGGTGTTTTGATCCGCCGGGAACGTATTTTGAATCGTAATCGTAGAAGGAATGCCCGGTCGGGATGATCTCGCAGACGCCGAGCGCCACATCGCCCATCACCGCGCAGGTCAACTCGCGCCCATGGATGTAGCGCTCGACCATGACGGTCTCGCCATATTGCCATTCGGTCGAGCCGATCACCTGCGGCGGATGCGACTGCCCTTCATGCACGATGACCACGCCGAAGCTCGATCCCTCATTGACCGGCTTGACCACATAAGGCGGCTTCATCGGATGCCTGTTCCGCACGGTGAAGCGGTTGACCACCTTGGATTCCGCCACCGGGATGCCGGACGCCTTGGCAATCTTCTTGGCCTGCTGCTTGTTCATGGCCAGCGCCGAAGCGAGCACACCCGAATGGGTGTAGGGAATTGCGAGATATTCGAGAATTCCCTGGATGGTGCCATCCTCGCCGAACGGACCGTGCAGTGCATTGAAGGCGACGTCGGGCTTAAGTTCGGCAAGCACAGCCCCGACATCGCGCGAAACATCGACGCGGGTAACTTGGTAGCCTTCACTCTCGAGCGCATCCGCACACGCCTTCCCCGAGGACAGAGACACGGGCCGTTCCGAGGAGAATCCTCCCAGGAGCACAGCCACATGTTTCTTCTTCATTCCCGTCACCCCTCTCACGCCGGGCCTGCAACCGATATTCCCGCACCGCATTTCCGAGCATTGAGTCCGAGTCTTCCGGCAGGTTGCCCCCCCAGACGGAAAACGCGGCTGAACGCGTCGAACGACTCAAATCAGGAAACGCTTTAGGGCAGAGAATCAGAGAGTTGATTCGCTGGCAAGTACCTATGATTCCGAGAGATTCACTTTCCGCGAAAACAAGCGAGAAAAGTGTGTTGTTGAGTCTTTGCGGCAACGGTTGACGCCGCCGCAGGGCACGGAAGTTCAAGTACTACTTGAACGTCACAGGGAGCCGAGATGTGGCGAGATTCAGGTCAGGCCGAGCCGCCATTCGCAGGCCGGTCTCACCTGAATATCAGCGCACCTCAAAGGAGCTGGCCGAGGAACTCCTGCACCGCGTGGCCCGGCCTGAAATTGCCAAGCCGCTTGATTTCCCAGTGCAGCCGGATGCCGGAATTCTCGAGCACCCGCGCCCGCACCGTCTCGCCGAGATATTCGAGGTCGTAGCCGGTGGCCGTGCCGGTGTTGATCATGAAGTTGCAATGCATAGGTGACATCTGCGCGCCGCCGATCATCAACCCGCGGCAGCCGGCCTTGTCGATTTCCTTCCAGGCCGAACTGCCTTCCGGATTCTTGAAGGTCGAGCCGCCGGTCTTCTCCCTAATCGGCTGCACCGTCTCGCGATGGTTCTGCACCGCATCCATCGCCGCCTTGATCGCCGCCTTGTCTTCGGGAAACCCTTCGAAAACGGCTGAGGTGAAGATCAGCCCCGAAGGCGCGGATGAGTGGCGATAGGCATAACCCATATCGGCGTTGCTCAGCGTATGGAGATTGCCGTTGCGGTCCAGCGCCCTTACCTCGACGACCCGCTCGCGGGTCTCGACGCCGTTGGCGCCGGCATTCATCCTGAGCGCGCCGCCAACCGCGCCGGGGATGCCGTGGTAGAAATGGAAGCCGCCGATACCGGCTTCGTAAGCCACCGCGGCGACACGTTTGTCCGGCGTTGCCGCTCCCGCCTTGATCGTGGTCGGCCCGGTAGCCTCGGCCTCGCCGAAGCCTTTGGCCGAGAGCCTGACGACGAAACCGGAAATGCCGCCGTCGCGCACCAGAAGGTTCGAGCCGACGCCGACCACCATGACGGGTATTTCTTCCGGCACGGCGCGCAGGAAGGCAGCGAGGTCTTCCTCGTCGGCCGGCTGGAACAGCGCCTCCGCCAGGCCGCCGGCCCGGAACCAGGTGATCTTGTCCATTTCGGCGTTCGGCGTGACGCGGCCGCGCAGGCCGGAAAGCTTGTCGCCGAGCTTATCGATCAGGTCCTGGCCGCGCATCATGAGGGCATCCCCCCAAGTTCCTTGGGCAGCGCATAGGCCCATTGCGTGATGTTGCCGGCGCCGAGGAAGACGACGAAATCGCCAGGCTTGGCAAGCTCGCGAATGACGGGCGCGATTGCCGCCTGACCATCGATATAGCGTGCGTCGCGGTGCCCGCCGGAGCGGATGCGCGACACCAGCGCGTCGGACGTCACGCCTTCGATAGGTTCCTCGCCGGCCGCATAGACCGGCGCCACCATGACCGTATCGGCGTCATTGAAGCAGACCGAGAATTCCTCGAAGAGGTCATGCAGCCGGGTGAAGCGATGCGGCTGCGCGATGGCGATCACCCGCCCCTTGGTCGCGCTGCGCGCGGCCTTCAGCACCGCCGCGATCTCGACCGGATGATGGCCGTAGTCGTCGAACACCTCGACGCCGTCCCAGGAGCCGGTGTGGGTGAAGCGCCGCTTGACGCCGGCGAATGAGGACAAGCCTTTCTTGATCGCCTCGGCCGACAGGCCAAGCTCATGCGCGACCGCGATCGCCGCAGTGGCATTGGAGACATTGTGCCGGCCCGGCATCGGCAGACGCAGCCCCGCGATCGTCGTCGCGCCGCGGCCCTTTCGGTCGCGGATCACCACGTCGAACTCTGACGCCGCCCCGTCCATGCGATGGTTGGTGAAGCGCACGTCGGCCTGCGCGTTCTCGCCATAGGTGATGACGCGCCGGTCCTCGATGCGGCCGACCAGCGCCTGCACTTCCGGATGGTCGGTGCACATCACGCCGAAGCCGTAGAACGGCACGTTCTCGACGAACTGGCGGAAGGCCTCGCGCACCTTGTCGAAGCTGCCATAGTGGTCGAGGTGCTCGGGATCGATGTTGGTGACGACGGCGATGTCGGCCGGCAGTTTCAGAAAGGTGCCGTCGCTCTCGTCGGCTTCGACCACCATCCACTCGCCGTCGCCCATGCGCGCATTGGTGCCATAGGCGTTGATGATGCCGCCATTGATGACGGTCGGGTCGAGCCCGCCGGCCTCGAGCAGCGTCGCCACCATGGAGGTGGTCGTCGTCTTGCCATGCGTCCCGCCGATGGCGACGGCCTGGCGGAAACGCATCAGTTCGGCCAGCATCTCGGCCCGGCGCACGACCGGCAAAAGCTTCTCGCGCGCGGCTTTCAGTTCCGGGTTGGACTTCTTGATCGCGGTCGAAACGACCACGACTTCGGCGTCGCCGAGATTCTCGGCCTTGTGGCCGACAAAGCATTCGATGCCTTTGTCGCGCAGCCGCTGCACATTGGCGCCGTCGGCCTGGTCGGAGCCCTGCACCTTGTAGCCCAGATTGTGCAGCACCTCGGCGATGCCGCTCATGCCGATGCCGCCGATGCCGATGAAATGCACAAGGCCGATCGTCTGCGGCATCTTCATGGGCGCGTCCTCCTGTAGTCCGAAACCGTTTTGCCGGACGCAATAGCCTCTGTCAGATCGGCGAGCAACCGCGCCGCGTTCGGTTTCCCGGCCGAGCGGGCGGCGGCAGCCATGGTCGCCAGCCGGTTCGGATCCTTGATCAACCCGCCGACGAGTTCGGCGATCCGCTCCGCCGACAGCGTCGGCTGCGGATGGAGCTCGGCCCCGCCGGCGGCGGCAAGGGCCGCGGCATTCGCCGCCTGGTCGTGGTCGAGCGCGTGCGGATAAGGCACCAGCAGCGCCGGCCGCCCGATGACGGCGATTTCCGAAACCGTCGAGGCGCCGGAGCGCGACATCACCAGATGCGCCGCCCCAATGCGCGCCGCCATGTCGGTGAAGAAGGGCGAGACCTGGGCGTCGACGCCGAGATCGGCATAGGCCGCCTTTACCCGCGCCACATCCTCGGCCCGCGCTTGCTGGGTGATGACCAGCCGATTGCGCTGGTCTGGCGGCAGCAGCGCGATCGCCGCCGGAAGGGCATCGGAAAAGAATTGCGCGCCCTGGCTGCCGCCGAACACCAGGAACCGAAACGCCTCGCCCTCGTTCGAGGCGACATAGGGCGCCTTCGCCGCTTCGAGGATTTGCGGCCTGACCGGATTGCCGGTGGTCACCGTCTTTGCGCCGGCGGCGCTCGCCCCTTCCGGCAGGAAGCCGCCGGCTATCGCGTCGACGCGGCCGGCGAGCGCCTTGTTGGCGCGGCCCATGACGGCGTTCTGCTCATGGATCAGCGTCGGCACTCTTCGCCTTGTCGCCGCATAGAGCGGCGGCAGCGTCGGATAGCCGCCGAAGCCGACGACCGCCTCTGGCTTGATCCTGGCGATCACCTGGCTGGCCTCACGCACACCCTGCCAGATTTTCCAGAAGGCCGAGAGCATGGCGACCGGGTTCTTGGAACCCAGCGTGGCCGAGGGGATCGTGTGAGTGTCGGCTGCCGGGAAATGGCGGGAATAGCGTTCGGCGCGTTGGTCGGTGGCAAGATGCACCTTCCAGCCGCGGTCGATCAATTCATGCGCGAGCGCCTCGGCCGGAAACAGATGTCCGCCCGTTCCACCGGCTGCTAGGAGGATAACACCCTTCGCCATCCTGCCTCATTCCGCCGGCATTGCGCGCTGCGAAAGGACGAAGCCCATCTGCTTGCGCTTTTCCGGCCGCTTGCGCGTCAATGCGAGCACCATGCCCATCGAAATGGCGATGGCGATCTGCGAGGAGCCGCCATAGGAGATGAAGGGCAGCGTCATGCCCTTGGCCGGCATCAGCTGCAGGTTCACGCACATGTTGATGGCCGATTGCAGGCCGAAGACGGTGACGAGGCCTCCCACCGCATAACGGGTGAAATCATCGTATTCCTTGAGCGCGATGCTCAAGCCGCGCAGCACGATGAAGGCGAAGATCGACATGATGAAGAAGCACATGATCAGCCCGAACTCCTCGCCGGCGACCGAGAAGACGAAGTCGGTATGAGCATCCGGAACAATGCGTTTGACGGTTCCCTCACCCGGCCCGACACCGAACCAACTGCCGTTGATCAGTGCCTCGCGGCCCATGTCGACCTGGAACGTATCGCCTTCGCCGGTCAAAAACTTGTCAATGCGCAGGGCAACATGCGGGAACACCGAATAGGCGGCGAACAGGCCGCTTGCCCCGACGATGCCGAGAGCCACGATCCACAGCCACGGCAGGCCGGCCATGAAGAACATGACGCCCCAGGTGCCGGTCACCAGCATGGTTTGACCGAGATCGGGCTGCGCCACCAGAAGCGAGATAACCAGCGCAAGCAAAAGCATGGCGAACAGATTGCCGGGAATGTCGGGCTGGCGTTTGTGCTCGGCAAAGAGCCACGCGCAGATGATGACGAAGGCGGGTTTCAGGAATTCGGACGGCTGGATGGAAAGACCGGCGAGCGACACCCAGCGACGCGCGCCCTTCACCTCGACGCCGATGTAGAGCACCGCCACCATCAGCACCAGCATGATGCACAGCATCACCAGCGACATGCGCCTGATCTGCCGCGCCTCCAGGAAGGAGACCGCAAGCATGACGATGAGCGCCGGGATGGTGAAGATGACCTGCCTGGTGGCGAAGTGAAAGCTGTCGAGGCCGATACGCTCGGCCACCGCGGGGCTCGCCGCGAAGGACAAAATGATGCCCAGTCCCATCAGCGACAGGAACGCCGCCAGAAACCAGCGATCGACGGTCCACCACCAGGTGGCGACAGGACTTTTGTCGAGACGGCTTTGCATCAACGTGGCCCTCCGATGGATTTCACACCGTCAATAGCATTCGCAGCTTGCCTGAAGGCTTCGCCGCGAACTTCGAAATTCTTGAACTGGTCGAAACTGGCGCAGGCCGGCGAAAGCAGCACCACGGCTTCGCCGCCGGGGTCGTTTGCCGCGTCATGAGCGGCATGTTCCACCGCCGCCGCAAGCGTTCCCGATATCTCGTAGGACACGGCCTCGCCGAGCGTCGCCGCAAAGGCCGGCGCCGCCTCGCCGATCAGATAGGCCTTGGCGATGCGTGGGAAGAAACCGCGCAGCGGCTCGATGCCGCCTTCCTTCGGCAGGCCGCCGGCGATCCAGTAGATGCGGTTGGCAAAGCTCGACAGCGCTGGCGCTGCCGCATCGGCATTGGTCGCCTTGGAATCGTTGACGAACAGCACATGGTCCTTGCGGCCGACCTGCTCCATGCGGTGCGCGAGCCCCGGGAAGCTTTCCAGCCCGGCCTGGATCTCGCCGAGCTCGAGCCCGACTTTCAGGCAGGCGACGACGGCGGCCAGCGCGTTCTGCGCGTTGTGCTGGCCGCGCAGCGAGCCGATGCCCTCGAGGAAGGCGACGCGGCTGTAGCGGCCATGCACCGCTTCCATCAGGTTGGTGCCGTCGGCGAAATAGCCGTCGGTCAAAGGCAGCCGCTTGGAAATACGAACGACGGGCCGGCCGGCGCGTTCCAGCCGGTCGGCGATCTGGGCGCACCAGGAATCGTCGACGCCGACGATCGCGGTGTCGCTGCCGGCAACCAGCCGCTCCTTGATCGAGGCGTAATGCGCCATCGTGCCGTGCCGGTCGAGATGGTCGGGCGTGAGATTAAGCAGGATGCCGGCGGTCGGATTGATCGAGGGCGCAAGGTCGATCTGGTAGGACGAGCACTCGACCACATAGTGCCGCTGAGGCTCGGGCGGATCGAGCGTCATGACGGCGCGGCCGATATTGCCGCCCATCTGTGTATCGCGCCGGGCAGACTTCAGGATATGCGCCGTCAGTGCCGTCGTCGTCGACTTGCCGTTGGTGCCGGTGATCGCAATGAAGGGTGCTGCCGGCGCGCCGCTGTTGCGCTCGCGGCAGAACAGCTCGATATCGCCGATCACCTCGACGCCGGCGCCGCGTGCGAGCTCCACCGTCCAATGCGGCTTCGGATGCGTCAGCGGCACGCCGGGCGACAGCACGAAGGCGGCGAAGCGAGGCCAGTCGGCTCCGCGCAGGTCGCCGGTCGCAATGCCCGCAGCGGCCGCCTTGGCGACGCTGTCTGGATTGTCGTCCCAGGCGAGCACCTCGGCGCCCCCCGCGATCAGCGCATGCGCGGTGGCGATCCCCGAGCCGCCGAGCCCGAAGAGCGAAACGCGTTTGCCGGAAAAGGAAGCGGCGGGGATCAAGCAGCGAATCCTATCTGAGCTTGAGGGTGGAGAGGCCGACTAGCGCCAGGATGACGGCGATGATCCAGAAGCGGATCACCACCTGGCTTTCGGTCCAGCCGAGCTTTTCGAAATGGTGATGGATCGGCGCCATCAGGAAGACGCGCTTGCCGGTCATCTTGAAGTAGCCGACCTGGACGATGACCGACAGGATCTCGACCACGAACAGGCCGCCGACGATGACCAGAACGATCTCGTGCTTGGTGGCGACCGCTATGGTGCCGATCAGCCCGCCCATCGCCAGCGAGCCGGTATCGCCCATGAAGATCGCGGCTGGCGGCGCGTTGAACCAGAGGAAGCCCAGACCCGCGCCGATCACCGCGCCGAGCACGACTGCGAGCTCACCGGTGCCGGGCACGAAATGGATCTGCAGATATTCGGCGAACACCGCGTTCCCCGACAGATAGGCGATGACGCCGAAGGATGCCGCCGCGATCATGATCGGCACGATCGCCAGCCCGTCGAGGCCGTCGGTCAGGTTCACCGCATTGCCCGCGCCGACGATGACGAAGCAGGAGAACGGCACGAAGAACCAGCCGAGATTGATCAGGAATTCCTTGGCGAAGGGGAAGGTCAGCGACGACGAGAACGGCGCCTGGCCATTGTGCATGATCACCCATGCGGCGATTGCCGCGATGATGAACTCGATCGCCAGCCTCGCCTTGCCGGAGAAGCCCAGATGCGACTGCTTGGTGACCTTGAGATAGTCGTCGTAAAAGCCGATCGAGCCGAAGCCGACGGTGACCAGAAGCACCACCCAGACATAGATCGAGGAAAGGTTCGCCCATAGGAGCGACGAACCGATGATGCCGGACAGGATCATCAGCCCGCCCATGGTCGGCGTTCCCGCTTTCTTGAAATGCGTCTGCGGGCCGTCGGCGCGGATCGGCTGACCCTTGCCCTGCCGCAGGCGCAGCGAGTTGATGATCGTCGGCCCGAAGATGAAGACGATCAGCGCCGAGGTGATCAGCGCGCCGCCGGTGCGGAAAGTGATATAGCGGAAGACGTTGAAAAGCGAGATCTTGTCCGCGAAGTCGACGAGCAGTGTGAACATGGTCCTTCCGTCCCCCGGAACCCGACCTCAAGTCGGCTTAACGTTTGTGGCTTCCGCCGGAAATTTGCCGAGCAACGCCTCGACCAGCTTTGAAAACCCGATGCCCTTCGACGATTTGACCATCACCACGTCGCCGGGTCTGAGCGCGGAGATCACAATCGGCTTCAGCTCCTCGGCTCCCGCCCTATACTCCGTCTGGATGTCGGCGGGCAAAACCTCGGCCAGCGCTTGCATTTCCGGCCCGCCGAGAAAGACGTTGCGCGTGCCCGTGCCGACGATCAGCTCGGCAAGCGCCGCGTGGAGCTTGGCCGAATGGCTGCCGAGCTCCAGCATGTCGCCGAGCACCGCGATTCGCCGCCCCTCGCCCGAGACGGGCGTGGCGTTGAGCAGCGCCATGGCCGCCGCCATCGATGCCGGATTGGCGTTGTAGCTCTCGTCGATCAGCGTGATCGGCCCGTTGGGATGATGCAGGACGTGGCGCCGGCCGCGCCCGCGTTCAGCCGAAAGGTCCGCAAGCGCGGCCGCGACCTTGTCGATATCGGCGCCGACCAATTGCGCGGCGCCAAGCACCGCCAGCACGTTCTGCACGATATGGCGGCCGGGCGCCCCAACACGGGCCGTCACGTCCTTCTTGCCGATCTTGACGGCGATGTCGGAATGGTCGGCATGAAGCTCGCAGCCGACAAGGCGGAAGGCCGAGCGGACATTTTCGCCGAAACCGAAAACATGCTCGACGCCCGCGTCCTTCGCCATTTTCCCGAGCAGCTTCCAGCGCGGATCGTCGCGGTTGAGCAACGCGGCGCCGCCGGGCTCGATCCCCTCGAAAATCTCGGCCTTGGCCATGGCGATCTCGTCGAGATTCTTGAAGAAGCCGAGATGGGCGGCGGCAATGATCGTCACGATGGCGACATGCGGCCTGACCATCTTGACCAGCGGCCTGATCTCGCCCGGATGGTTCATGCCGATCTCGAAGACCGCGTAGTCGCAGTCCTGCGGCATGCGCGCCAGCGTCAGCGGCACGCCCCAATGGTTGTTGAACGACTGCGCCGAGGCATGCACCTTGCCGACCGCCGACAGCACATGGCGCAGCGCTTCCTTGGTGGTCGTTTTGCCGGCCGAGCCGGTGACGGCGATGATCCTGGCCTTCGAGCGGGCGCGGGCCGCGACGCCGAGCTTCTCGAGGGCCGCAAGCACGTCCTGCACGACGATCATCGGCGCCGTCAGCCGACCGAGCGAAGGCAGCTTGCCCTCGGCGACGACCAGCACGGCCGCTCCGGCCTTGACCGCCGCTGTCGCGAAATCATGGCCATCCATCGCCTCGCCCTTGATGGCGAAGAAGGCGTCTCCAGGCTCCAGGCTGCGGCTGTCGATCGAAACGCCGGTGATGCCCTCCGGCAGCGAGCCGATCGGCCTGCCGCCCATCGCTTCGACCAGCGCTTCCGACGTCCACAGCAGGTTCATGCGGCGCGCTCCTTCAGCGCATCGCGCACTTCCTCATGGTCGGAGAAGTGGAAGGTTTCGGCGCCGATGGTCTGCCCCTCCTCATGTCCCTTGCCGGCGACGATGAGCGTATCGCCGGCGCGCAGCATCGCCACCGCCTCGTGGATCGCCTTGCGGCGATCGCCGATCTCGATGGCGCCCGGCGCGGCGGCGAGGATCGCCGCGCGAATGGTTTCGGGGACCTCGGTGCGCGGATTGTCGTCGGTGACGATGACGATATCGGCGAGCCGCGTCGCGATCTCGCCCATGATCGGCCTTTTCCCCCGGTCGCGGTCGCCGCCGCAGCCGAACACCACGACGACACGGCCGGTGGTGAAAGGCCGGACCGAGGTCAGCACATTCTCCAGCGCATCGGGCTTGTGCGCATAGTCGACATAGACGGGAGCGCCGGCGGCGGTGGTGCCGACGAGGTCGAGCCGGCCCGGCGCGCCCTTCAATTTCTCCAACGCCGCCAAGGCCTTGGCCGCGGGCGTTCCTGTCGCGATGGCAAGGCCGGCCGAGACCAGCGCGTTGGCGATCTGGAAATCGCCGGCCAAAGGCAGGTCGACCTCATGCAGCACGCCGTCCGCCACGATTTCGGCGCGCTGGCGATGGCGCTCATGCTCCACGCGCTTGAGCGTCAGGAAATCGCCATGGCGGCCGACGGTCAGCACTTTCAGGCCCGCTGCCTTCGCGGCTTTGATGGTCGGCTCCGACCAAGGGTCGTCGGCAAAGACGATCGCTGGCGCGCCCTTCGGCAACAGCGTGTCGAACAGGCGTAATTTGGCGCGGTGATAATCCTCCACCGTCGGATGGTAATCCATATGGTCGCGGCCGAGATTGGTGAAGGCGCCGGCCGCCAGCTTCACGCCGTCGAGGCGGCGCTGGTCGAGGCCGTGGCTCGATGCTTCCATCGAGGCGTGGGTGACGCCCGCGTCCGCCAGTTCCTGGAGCAATCGGTGCAGCGCCACCGGATCGGGCGTCGTCAGTGAGCCATATTCGTTGCGGCCGGGCGCCACGACACCGGTCGTGCCGATCGAGGCGGCCACAAAACCCGCCTGCTCCCAGATCTGACGGGTGAAGGCGGCGACGGATGTCTTGCCGGCAGTGCCGGTGACGGCGACCATGGTCTCCGGCTGGCGGCCGAAGAAGCGCGCCGCGCTGAGCGCCAGCGCCAGGCGCGGATCGTCCACGGCGAGAACCGGGATCGACAGGCCGGAGACGCTCGTGCCCCTGCCGGTGATGATCGCCGCCGCGCCGCGGCTTGCGGCGTCGGCCGCATAGGCCGAGCCGTCGGCCTTGCTGCCGGCAAGCGCGAAGAAGACGACGCCGGTCTTGACCGCGCGGGAATCGGAGGAAAGTCCGGTCACCTCCAGATCGGGGGAAGCTGCTCCCTCGACAGGCAGGATACCGGCTAGATCTTTTAGATGCATTGAGTCCCGTTCACCGCAACAAAATAGCGCGCAGTTGCCGGCGCGCCCGAAGAATCACTGATAGGAAACCAGCGTTGCACCATTTTCATGGCTGAAATCTGGCTTCACGCCAAGCATGGCCGCAGAACGCCTGATGATATTGCCGGCCATAACCCCCGCATTATTGGCGGCAACGTCCGTCATGCCAGGTTTTTCCGGATGCGGCGCGTCGGCGATCGTGAATACCAGAAATTGCGGATCGTCCATCGGGAAGGCGGCGACAAAGGTGTTGAAATTCAGATCCTTGGAGTAGCGGCCATTGATGACCTTCTCGGCTGTTCCGGTCTTGCCGCCAACGCGGTAGCCGGGAACCCTGGCGTTTCTGGCCGAGCCCTTCTCGGCATTCAGCGTGTAGAGATAGCGCATGCCTTCGACGGTCTTGTCGCTGACCACTTTCTTGGCCACCGCCATTGCCTCCTCCTCACTGCGGACCAGGAAGGTCGGCTCGATCAGATAGCCTTGCATCAGCGCCGCGCATCCGACAGCGGCCTGCAGCGGCGTCGTCGACACACCATGGCCGAAGGCGATGGTGAACGAATTGACCTGTTTCCAGACCTTCGGTTCGGTCGGGCGCGCGACCTCGGGCAATTCGGTCTGCATCCTGTCCAGAATGCCAAGGCGGTGCAGGAATTCGCGGTGGCCCTCGATGCCGACCAGCTCGGCCTCCCTGGCCGACCCGATGTTGGACGAATACAGGAACACTTCCGGCAGCGACAGCACGCGGTTCTTGCCGTGGAAATCGTGGATGGCCTGATGACCGACCCGGATCGGATGCGATGCGTCGAAGCGGCTGTTCATAGTCGCCTTGCCGGAATCGAGCGCCATGGCCGAGGTGAAGCTCTTGAAGGTCGAGCCCATCTCGTAGAGGCCCGCCGACATGCGGTTCAGCCGGTCCTTTTCCTGCGCGTTATAAGGATTGTTCGGATCGAAGTCCGGCACCGAGGCCATTGCCATCACTTCGCCCGTCTTGATGTTCAGCACGACGGCGCCGGCGCCCAATGCGCGATAGCGCTCCAGGCCGGCCGCGATTTCGTCGCGCACCACATGCTGGACGCGCAGATCGATCGAAAGCCTGACCGGCTTGAGGTCCTTGGCCACGGCCAGGCCCGACGCTTGCAGGTCGCTCAGCCCCTGCTCGTCGATATATTTCTCCATGCCGGAGATGCCCTGGTTGTCGATATTGGTCAAGCCGACGATATAGGACGATGTCTCGCCGCTCGGATAGAAGCGACGCTTTTCGGTGCGGAAGCCGAGGCCCGGGATGCCCAACGCCAGTATGTCGGCCTGCTGCTTCGGCGTCAGCTGGCGCTGCAGCCAGACGAAGCCGGCGCCGCTCTTGAGCTTGCGATAGGTCTGCTCGTAGTCGATCTCCGGCAGCACGGTCGACAATTTCTCGATCGCTTCGTCGGCGTCGACGATACGGCGCGGCTCGGCGAACAGCGACGCCGTCTTGATGTCGGTCGCCAGCACCTCGCCGTTACGGTCGACGATATCCGGACGTGATGCCGTAACCCGGCTCTCCGGGCCGCCCGAAAGATCCGGATTCTGCAGCCCGAGATAGACGAGCCGGCCGGCAATGGTCGAATAGATGGTGAAGAACACCGCCATGGTCATGACGATGCGCGTCCTTGCTTTGCCGCCCGTAGCCTTTCGGGCGGCATCGACGACGATCGAGCCGTCCTCAGCCTGCCTCTTTCGGCGCTTCAGCAGGTCACGGATCCTTGGAAGCCTGCTGATCATTGAACGGTGCTCCCGGTGACCACTGGATCCTTGCCGTCCGCCGGCTCCTTGCCCGAATTGTCGGCCATGCCGCCAAGGCGCTGCGAGGAGAGGTCCTCGATGGTTACGGGTTTCACGGGAATGTCGTCGAGGTTGCCGATCTGGTGCGCGTTGATCGGTTCGAGCCCGAGCTGGCTCTTATAGACATCGGCAAGCTTCTGCAGCCGCGAAGGCTGCGTGAGCAGGCTCCAGTCCGCCTTGAGGAGATCGATCGTTTCTTCCTCGTAGTGGATCTGCGCCTGGATCTTCTGTACCGCAGCCAGTTGCTCTTCGGCTTCCCGCTTCGTCTTGTAGGTCAGGGCCGCGGCCGAGACCATGACGGCGATCAGGACTATGTCGCTGGTACGAAACACGTGCTCACCTCTCCCCCGGCCGCTCGATGGCGGGAAGCTTTGGAAGGCCGAAAATCGAAAAATCGCCGGCGCGCGCCGACGCATCGGTGCGTATCGCCGCGCGCAGCCTTGCCGAACGCGCGCGCGGATTGGCGCCCAGCTCGGCCTCTCCCGGCGTTACGCCGCCGCCGGCCTTGCGGAAGGTCGCGACGCGCGCCGGCGCATCGGGCATGTGCCGAGAGCCGCCGGCAACCTCGGAACGGTCGGCGATGAAGCGCTTGACGATGCGGTCCTCCAGGGAATGGAACGTCACAACGGCTAGTCGTCCGCCGGGCTTCAGCACACGCTCGGCGGCGAGCAGCGCCCTCGCGAGCTCGCCAAGCTCGTCATTGACGAAGATGCGCAGCGCCTGGAAGACGCGCGTGGCCGGATGGATCTTGTCCTTCGGCCCGCGTCCGATATGCGTTTGGATGGCATCGGCGAGATCGAGCGTGCGCTCGAAAGGCTTCTTCTCGCGCCGGCTCTCGATCATCCGCGCGATGCGGCCGGCATGGCGCTCCTCGCCGAGAAAGCCGAAGATGCGGGCAAGGTCGCCGGCCTTGAAGGTGTTGACGACGTCGGCCGCGGAGATGCCGGCCTGCGCCATCCGCATGTCGAGAGGCCCGTCGGCGCGAAAGGAAAAGCCGCGCTCGGCCTGGTCGAGCTGCATGGACGAGACGCCGATGTCGAGAACCACGCCATCGGCGCTTTCGACGTGCTCGTCCAATGTCGAGAACGGCGCCTGGACCAGTTTCAGCCGGCCGCCGGCCCGTTCCTCAAGGCCCCTGCCCGCCGCGATCGCGTCCGGGTCGCGGTCGATGGCGACGACCGAAGCGCCGCGATCGAGGACAGCGCTGGTGTAGCCGCCGGCGCCGAATGTCCCGTCGATGATGGTATCGCCGGCTTTCGGCGCGAGCGCGTCGAGCACCTCGGCAAGGAGGACCGGAATGTGACGGGCCAGTCCGCCAACGGCGTGAGGGTCATCGCCGTGGCCAGCCATCATTCCGATCGCTCCCCGGGCTTCGTCCCCTGCCGAAGCTGCAAAAGCCTGGCCCGCGCCTGCGCCCCATATGCCGCAAGCCGCCCCGGCTCCCAAACTTGAAAAAAATTGCCGCGGCCGACAAACGCCACCTCGTTCGAGATGCCCGTATGCTCGCGGATGAAATCGGTCATGGTGATACGGCCGTCCTGGTCGAGCTTGAGGAATGCCCCGTCGCCATGGCAGAAGAACGACATGTCGTCCGCCGTCTGCAGAAAGGGATCCTCCAGCGCGATCCGTTGCTCGTAACGGTCTAGCAGATCGAGCCCGCCCACATCCATGGCCGGCAGGTCCAGGCAGCGAAGCGCGTAGAGTTCCGAATAGCCGCGTTTCTGCACCACGGCGCGGAAATGCGCCGGAACGGATACCCGCCCCTTCGCATCGATCCTGTTCACCGCATTTGACAGAAATCGGTCCAATGAACGCTACAGCCGCTTCCGCCGCCGTACCCCTTCCCATGTTGTTCTCCGCGCCGCCGCGCTCGCGACAAATCCCTTCGTTCACCGGGGCGAAAACCGGCAAACGCGCAGCCGCCGCGGCTGCCCGATTGGCGTACGCTTCACCCTGACGCGGAACGAAAGCTTGATCGAGATGGGATATCATGGGGTACTATGGGCGTCAACGGGAACAGGCATCACAAACACACGCGCCACAACCAGAAAGCGCAGGCTGACGGCACGTCTCGTCTTTATCGTCTATTAAGCCTAACGAAGCGTTTAGAGCCCTCTGGCCCAAAAAGACGCAGCTTGCTGCGGACGGCCGGCGCGCATAGCGTCGGTCCAAGTTTTCTGCCCTGACCGAGGATCGAGTTGATGTCCGAAACTGCGAAGTCACGCGCCGCGACACTTGCCCATCTGCGCAGCGCCGGTTTTGCCAAGGGCGATCCCATCCCCTTGCCGCTGACCATGGCCTCGATCTTCCACGCGCCTGGCGACGCGACTGGCTTCGATCAATATGGCCGCTTCAGCAACCCGACCTGGCATGCCGTCGAGCATGCGCTCGGCCATCTGGAAGACGCGCAATGCGTTGCCTTCCCGTCCGGAATGGCGGCGATTTCCGCGGCTTTCTTTGCGCTTGTCAAATCAGGCGACCGCATTCTTCTGCCGTCGGACGGCTATCACACGACGCGGGCTCTGGCCGAGCGTTTCCTGAAACCGCTCGACGTCGCCTATGAGGTGAGGCCGACGGCAAGCATGCTCGATGGCGGCTTCACGGGTTACCGGCTGGTTTTTGTCGAGAGTCCTTCAAACCCTCGGCTGGACATCTGCGACATCGCCGCCGTCGCCAAGGCTGTCCATGCGCAAGGGGGGATTCTGATCGTCGACAACACGACGATGACGCCCTTCGGCCAGCGTCCGCTCGATCTCGGCGCCGACATTGTGGTTTCGGCCGACACCAAGGCGATCAACGGCCATTCGGACGTTCTCTTCGGCCATGTCGCCAGCCGTGATGCCGACATCGTCGCCAGAGTGAAGGATTGGCGCGAGACGGCCGGCGGCATTCCCGGACCCTTCGAGGCCTGGCTTGTGCATCGCGGCCTCGAGACACTGGAAGTGCGCTTCGATCGCATGTGCTCGTCGGCCGAAACGATCGCGCGGCGGCTGAAAGACCACCGCGCCGTAAGCGGCCTGCGCTTTCCAGGGCTCGAAGGCGATGCCTCGCACAATCTGGCGCGTGCGCAGATGGAGCGCTTCGGCTTCCTGATTTCTTTCGAACTCGCCTCCGAAGAACAGGCCGAGGTGTTCATCGATGGTTGCGCACTGATTGAATCGGCAACGTCCTTCGGCGGCGTGCACACATCGGCCGAGCGGCGCTTGAAACGCGGCGACGCCGTGCCGCCGGGCTTCGTCCGCCTGGCGATCGGCTGCGAGCCGGTCGAGGAACTTTGGAAGGCGATCGAAGCGTCGCTGGACAAGATCGCCGGCTAGTCCCGCTATATCAGATCGTCAGCCTCGATTTTGCGCCGACCGTGCAGCACGCGCAGGATTTCGACCGCCTTGTCGTCAATCCGATAAAACGTAAGATACTCCCCGACAACGAGGTGGCGAACGCCTGGCAAGATGTCATCGCGCGGTGCACCCGATCGGGGATGAAGGGTCAGCAAATCCCATCGCCTCTGAAGGGTTTCCACAAAACGGACAGCGGCGTTCGGGTTGCGGGCGGCGATGTAGTCGCCGATAGTTTCGAGGTCGACCAATGCCTGTGGAAGCAGGCGGTACTTCACTCGTCAGCGCCTTTGGCTTCCGCCATCTTCGCATATTTGGCGCGCAATCGCTCCATTAAGGGGGGACCGTCCAGCGCCGGTCCGCTGTCGATGCCTTCCTGAACCAGTTCCCGCAATTCCTCGACAGTATAGCCGAGTAGGTCGCGCCGCTCCTTCCATTGCCTGAGCGCATCGCGGATCACTTCGCTGGCCGAGGCGTATTCGCCGGCGGCGACGACATCGTCGACCGCGGCTGCCAGTTCCGGGGAAAGCGTGATGCTGCGTTTGTCGACATGGCCCATGATGCACTCCTGCTCTTCCTCAAAGGTACGATTTAATCGCACCGGCTTCAAGCAACAGTCATCGCGTCCAGGGCGACTGCGCCCTGACGTGGAATCAAAAGGCACGCCTTCTGGCGTAACCTCTGATCCCGTTCAGCTATCGCTACGAGAAAATGCCAGCTGGCCTGTAAGCCGGGTTCTGTATGGCCCTCGCCTTGCGACGAGAACGTGGCGGCCATTCATCTTGGGCGCATGTTGCCACGCACCTCACGCAACCTACCCGGACGGTGGGCCGGAAACAGCCCTCGAAGGTTTCCCCTCGCACCGCCCCTATTCGGTTTTGCTCCCGGTGGGGTTTGCCGTGCCGCTCCTGTTGCCAGTCGCGCGGTGGGCTCTTACCCCACCCTTTCACCCTTGCCGCGGCAATGCCGCGGCGGTTTGCTTTCTGTGGCACTTTCCCTGGGGTCGCCCCCGCCGGCCGTTAGCCGGCACCGTGTCTCCATGGAGCCCGGACTTTCCTCGCCCGCAGCCTTTCGGCTCTCGCGAGCGCGGCCGCCCGGCCAGCTGGCAAGCGCGTATAAAGGGATTCTCACTTGAAAACGCAAACGAAAAAGCTCGGTGAGCGCCCGAAGCGCCGTGGATCTGGACAACGACATGCATCAAACAGACACGCGTTGCCCAAATCCACTTCGACGGGGGCTCAGGCCGGCGAACCCAGCGCGGCCATCTGCACCTTGACCTTGCTGCAATAGGCGGCCGAAATCGGATTCATCCGTGTCGCGCCATGACCGGCATTGTATTTCAGGATCGTGCCGCAGGTGGTGCCGCCACCGAGATCTCTCGCCATGGCGAGATACTTCATGCCGTATTTGATGTTGGTGTCGGGATCGAACAGCCCCTTGGCCGAACCGGTGTAGCCCATCATGCGCGCCGTGGCGGGCTTGATCTGCATCAGGCCGATCTCGCCGGCGCTGCCGACCATGTTCGGCCTGTAATTGCTTTCGATCTTGATAACGGCACTGGCCAGCGACACCGGCACGCCATAGCTCGCAGCATAGCGGGCAATGATCGCCGAATACTGGCCGTCCCCCGTGGCTGGCGACGACAAAGCCGGCTTCTCAGGGCGGATGGAAGCTGTCGCGGTCAAGTCGATGGTCTGCCGGCTGCGCTTCGAATTGCGCCTTGCCGGTTTTTTCGCCGCTTTGGCCACAGCGACCTTCTCCACCTTGGTCGGGGCGGTTCTTTTGATCTTTGAACCCGTGGCGGTCGGGCTTGCCTTCGGTGCCGCGGGAGCGCCAGCAAAGCCATTGTCGGCCCGCGGGCTCAGAGGGGCGCCGTTCGCTTGATTGAAGGCAAGAGTCATCATTCCGGCAGCAACGGCTGCCGCTACAACGGTCAATCTTTGCATCTAGTCCTGTTCTGTTAGAGCCGCGCGAAGAACTTCGCGCAGTTAGGTGAACTCAACATCGGACATCTTTGGGGGATAGACGCCCGACAACTTGCGGGAGAGGCATTTGGAGGCGGAATTGGCGGCAATGAAGGCAGCGCAATTCACTTTAAATGACAGATTGTAATTTACGGAACTTATCGCGACTTTTTGACGGTGGCTGCTTCTACGGAAGCCAGGAGCCGTTCCAGCGTGCGAATCGTCGAATTGTCCGCCACACCATCGACCAGGCGCCGCCGGAAATGTCGCTGGAACGCCGCCACGACGATTTCCGTCTGCTTGTCGTATTCGCCCGATATCTCGACGCCATAGCCATACAGTGCCAGCATCCACTGAAGCGCTTCAACGTCGGAGCCGGTATCGCCGGCCTTCAGTGCGGCCCCGGCCTTTATCGCCGCCGCCGGTACAAGATGTCCGACACCGGCCGCGAACAGCGCCTTCCAGGGAAATTTTTCGCCAGGATCGACCTTGCGGCCCGGGGCCACGTCCGAATGCGCGAGCACCCTTGCCGCGGGGATCGAATAACGGCCCACAATACCCGCGCACAACTGGATGACGGCGCCGATCTGCCGTCTGGGGAAAGCCTTGTAGCCCAGCGAATGCCCGGGATTGGCGATCTCGATGCCGACCGAACAGGAGTTGATGTCGGTACGCCCGAGCCAGGAACTCTTGCCGGCGTGCCAGGCGCGGTCGCTCTCGCGCACCATCTGCACGATGCGGCCGTCTTCGTGGACAAGATAGTGCGAGGACACCTCGCTTGCCGGATCGCACAGCCACGCCTCGGCGCCGGCGCCGCTTGCCATGCCGGTATAATGCAGCACGATCATATCGGGCCGGAGCGTCTCGCGGCGCGGGCCGAAATTCGGCGAAACCCGGACCTCGGCACCTGGCTGGTCGGGCAAAAAGCCGCTCATACGTGCCTGAGGCCCCGCTCAATCATTTCATAGGCGGCATTGATTGCCGCGACCCTGGTCGTGGCGATCTTGATGAATTCCTGCGGCAGACCCCGCGCGATCAACCTGTCCGGGTGATTGTCGGAGATCAGCTTGCGATAACGTTTCCTGACCTCTTCGAACGGCTTGCCGCGCTCGATGCCCAGAACGACGTAAGGATCGGCGGCGCCGAGATTGACGTGCCTGGACAGGATCGCCTCGTAATGCACCTCGTCGATCCGAAAGATCTCGGCAATCCGGTGCAGGAACTGCCCTTCCCGCTCATGGATGAGCCCGTCCGCCTTGGCGATATGGAACAGGCCGTCGAGTATGTCCTCCAGCATCATGCAGTTGGCATGGCCGGAACCGCAGAGCTGCGCCATACGCTGGGCATAGATCTCGAAGCCGGCGATGTCCCGCTTGGCGATATCGTAAAGCCGCGCCACGTTGCGTGTCTCGCTCGGCGGTACCTCGAAGATTTCCTGGAACGCGCGCACCTCGTCCTGCGTGACGATGCCGTCGGCCTTGGCCATCTTGGCTGACAGCGCGATCATCGCCACCGAGAAGGCCACGCGCCGCCGCAGATCCGGATCGCCGGAAAAAACGGTGCGCACGGCTTCCACGACATCCGCGACACCCGAGGACGCCGAGGACGAAACACGAGCGATGAAGTCGCCAAGGCGGTCCCAAATCGACATGCCGGCTTCATAGTGCGAACCGGGCGTTTCTATCAAGCCGGGACGATGCCGCAGGCGGCCCGGCGCTGCGGATCGAGGGCGAAAAAGAAGGCCGGCAATGCCGGCCTTCTTCGATGCTGTCGGTCAGGCTCTTACTGCGCGGGCGCGGCAGGAGCCGGATTTGTTGCCGGAGCCGGTTCAGCAGGCTTCGAAGCGTCGGGCGAAGCTGGCTTCATGGGCTGCTCGTTGGCCGGGGGAGTGGTGCTCTGGGTTGTGGTCTTGTCGGTATCATTGTCGCTGCAAGCCGCGACCCCCAGCAGGGCGAGCGCCGAAACCGACGCCAGAATGAGCTTCTTCATGGTATCTCTCCTTCAGCAGACGCTCACATTTCGGTGAGCGGTCGCAGGGGAAATGCATCAGCAGACGCCCGGTTTCGTAACGTTGGATTTCCATATGTAACATCAACTTGCGATTGCTGGCGCCGAAATCCCGAACTAACAGAACATACGCTTCGAAGACATGAATGGGTAAGCAGGATGCCGGCAGCCGTGAGAACTGGGAAATGGGATTTCTGGATCGACCGCGGCGGCACCTTTACCGACATTATCGGCCGTGATCCGCAGGGCGGCCTGCACCCCCGAAAGCTCCTGTCCGAAAATCCCGAGGCCTATGCGGACGCCGCTATCCAGGGCATCCGCGACCTGTTGGGTCTGAAAGCAGGCGCCGCCATTTCCAGCGACGCGATCGGCGATGTCAAAATGGGCACGACCGTTGCCACCAATGCGCTGCTCGAGCGCAAGGGTGACCGCGTGCTGCTGCTGATCACCAAGGGTTTTCGCGACGCATTGCGCATCGCCTATCAGGCGAGGCCGGACATCTTCGCCAAGGAGATCATCTTGCCGGAGCAGCTCTACGAGCGCGTCATCGAGATTGACGAGCGCGTGCGCGCCGACGGCTGCGTCGAACGCCTGCTCGATATCGCGGCCTGCCGCCCGGCAATCGAACAGGCCAAGGCCGACGGCATCGACGCGGTCGCCATCGTCTTCATGCATGCCTGGAAATATCCCGATCACGAGCAGGCCGTGGCCAAAGTCTGCCGCAAAATCGGCTTTAGCCAGATCTCGGTGTCCCACGAGGTCTCACCGCTCATCAAGCTGGTTGGCCGCGGCGACACCACGGTGGTGGACGCTTATCTTTCACCGATCCTGTCGCGCTACGTGCAGCGGGTGGCTGGCGAACTGGGTTCCGGCCCGCGCCTGATGTTCATGATGTCGTCGGGCGGACTGACCGCTGCCGACATGTTCCAGGGTAAGGACGCACTGCTTTCGGGGCCGGCAGGCGGGGTCGTCGGCATGGTCGAGACGGCGAAGCTCGCCGGCTTCGAAAAAGTCATCGGCTTCGATATGGGCGGCACCTCGACCGACGTCGCCCATTACGACGGCGAATATGAGCGCGCCTTCGACACCGAGGTCGCCGGCGTGCGCATCCGCGCGCCGATGATGCGCATCCACACGGTCGCGGCCGGCGGCGGCTCGATCCTGCATTACGAGGCTGGCCGCTTCCGCGTCGGCCCGGATTCCGCCGGCGCTAATCCCGGCCCCGCCGCGTACCGGCGCGGCGGTCCGCTCGCCGTCACCGACGCCAACGTCATGCTGGGCAAATTGCAGCCCGATTTCTTTCCGGCGATTTTCGGCGCGGGCCAGGACCAGCCGCTCGACATCGGCACGGTTCGCGAAAAATTCACGGCACTTGCCGCTCAAATCGGTGACGGCCGTACGCCCGAGGCGGTCGCCGAGGGCTTTGTCACCATCGCCGTCGAGAACATGGCCAACGCCATCAAGAAGATCTCGGTGCAGCGCGGCTACGATGTCACGGAATATCTCCTGAACTGCTTCGGCGGCGCCGGCGGCCAGCACGCCTGTCTGGTCGCCGACGCGCTCGGCATGGAAGCCGTGCTCATCCATCCCTTTTCGGGGCTGCTTTCGGCTTACGGCATCGGCCTCTCGTCGGTCTTCGCCTCGCGCCAACAGGGGCTGCTGCAGCCGCTTGCCGAGGAATCCCGCGCGGCGATCGAGACACTGATCGCAGCCTTGCGCGGCGACGTCATCGCCGAGCTTGGCGAGCAGGGCATTGCGGAGGAAGCGGTTTCGACGAGACCTATCCTGCACATCCGCTATGACGGCACCGACACAGCGCTGCCGGTGAGTTTCGAGCATGGCTCGATCTTCCGCGCCAGGAACGACTTCGAGGCCGCACACAAGGCGCAGTTCGGTTTCGTCTATGACGACAAGCCGATCGTCGTCGAGACCGTCGCCGTCGAAGGCATGGAAGCCGCTCGACAGGACAAAGCCGAAGCCTACGCCCCTGCCGGACCGGCAGGAGTTGAGATCAAACCTTCGGAAGGCCGGCGCATCTACACCGAGGGCCGCTGGCACGAGGCCGGCGTCTACCGCCGTGAAAACCTGCGCCCATCCAACACGATCGAAGGACCTGCGCTGATCATCGAGCCGAACCAGACCATCGTCGTCGAGCCGGGCTGGCGCGCCGAAATCACCAGGCTCAATCATGTCGTGATCCGCCGCACGGAACGGAAGGCGCGCGCCGCGGCACTCGGCACCGAAGCCGATCCGGTGATGCTGGAAGTCTTTAATAACCTTTTCATGTCGATCGCCGAACAGATGGGCGTGACGCTGCAGAACACCGCCTATTCGGTCAACATCAAGGAACGGCTCGATTTTTCCTGCGCCGTGTTCGACCGCCATGGCGCGCTGGTCGCCAACGCGCCGCACATGCCGGTGCATCTGGGCTCCATGGGCCGTTCCGTGGAGACCATCATCCGCCTGAATTCCGGCGACATCCATCCCGGCGACGTGTTTGCGCTCAACGCCCCTTACAATGGCGGCACGCATCTGCCCGACATCACCGTGGTGACGCCTGTCTTCGACGATACGCGGAACGAAATCCTGTTCTGGGCGGCCTCGCGCGGCCATCATGCCGACGTCGGCGGCACCGCGCCCGGCTCGATGACGCCTTTGGCCACAACGGTCGATGAGGAGGGCGTGCTGTTCGACAATTTCCGCATCGTCGATCGCGGCCGCTTCCGCGAGAAGGAGCTGGAGACGCTGCTTACCGACCATCCCTACCCCGCGCGCAATCCCGCCCAGAACATTGCCGACCTCAAGGCGCAGATCGCCGCCAATGAAAAGGGCTTGGCGGAACTGCGCAAGATGGTCGCGCATTTCGGCCTGGATGTCGTCGAAGCCTATATGGGCCATGTGCAGGACAATGCCGCCGAGAGCGTCCGCCGCGTGATCGAGCGGCTTCCCGACAGCGCGGCTTACGAATACCCGACCGACACCGGCCAGGTGATCAAGGTGAAGATCACCGTCGACCGGCAAAAGCGCGAGGCGACCGTCGATTTCACCGGCACTTCGCCTGTCATGAAGAACAATTTCAACGCGCCGGAGCCCGTCGCCCGCGCTGCCGTGCTTTATGCTTTCCGCGTCATGGTCGAGGACATGATCCCAATGAATGCCGGGTGCCTCAGGCCGATCAACATCATCATCCCCGACGGCTCGATGCTGAAGCCCGCCTACCCTGCCGCCGTCGTCGCCGGCAATGTCGAGACATCGCAGCATGTCACCAACGCGCTGTTCGGCGCCATGGGCGCGATCGCCAACGCGCAGGGCACGATGAACAATCTCACCTTCGGCAACAGGAAATACCAGTATTACGAGACGATCTGCTCCGGTTCGCCGGCCGGCCGGATGAATTCGGGGCGCGGCTTCGCCGGCACGTCCGGCGTTCATACCCATATGACCAACTCGCGCCTCACCGATCCGGAGGTGCTGGAACTGCGCTTCCCCGTTGTGCTGGAAGACTTTCACATCCGCGAGGGTTCCGGCGGCAAGGGCAGATGGAATGCCGGCGACGGCACCAGGCGCACCATCCGCTTCCTCGAAAAGATGGAATGCGCGATCCTCTCCTCCCACCGCAATCGCCCACCTCAGGGGCTCGAAGGCGGCGGCGACGGCGAGGCCGGCTCGACCAAGGTCAGGCGCAGTGACGGATCGGTCGACGTCCTGAAGGCCTGCGACCAGACCACGCTCGACGCCGGCGAGGCCGTCATCGTCACTACACCGACACCTGGAGCATTCGGAAATCGTAAGAATTCGTGACGGCCTGCCGTCAACAGGCTGTCACCTGCCTGTCATGACGCTGCGCTACCCGCTTGCGCCAACGCAAACGGGGAATCACCTTTCCATGTCGGACGTATCCGGAGAACTCGTTTACCGTCGAGGCAAGGAAGTCGGAAAGGCGGTCTACCAGAATCGCGCATTGTCGAAGGACGGCATTTCCGAGCGGCTCTTCGCCTTCCTGTTCTCCGGCCTCGTCTACCCGCAAATCTGGGAAGACCCCGATGTCGACATGGACGCCATGCAGCTTGGCGCCGGTCATCGGGTGGTCACGATCGCCTCGGGCGGCTGCAACATCCTGGCCTACCTCACCCGCTCGCCGGCCAGGATCGACGCCGTCGACCTCAACGCCGCGCACATCGCGCTGAACCGCATGAAGCTGGAGGCGGTGCGCCACCTGCCGTCGCAAGGCGACCTGTTCCGCTTCTTCGGCGCCGCCGGCACCAGCCACAATTCGGATGCCTATGATCGCTTCATCGCGCCGCATCTCGATCCGGTCAGCCGCCATTATTGGGAGCGCCGCAACTGGCGCGGCCGCCGCCGCATCTCGGTCTTCGACCGCAACTTCTACCAGACCGGACTGCTCGGTCTCTTCATCGCCATGGGCCATCGCGTCGCCAAACTGTTCGGCGTCGATCCGGCCGGCATCATGAAGGCCGAGAATATCGGCGAGCAGCGCCGCTTCTTCAACGAGGAACTGGCGCCGGTTTTCGACAAGAAGCTCCTGCGCTGGGCGACCTCGCGCAAGGCTTCGCTGTTCGGCCTCGGCATTCCCCCGGCGCAGTACGATTCGCTGATCACGTCCGGCGACGGCTCGATGGCGAGCGTCTTGAAGGCACGGTTGGAAAAGCTCGCCTGCGATTTCCCGCTGAAGAACAATTACTTCGCCTGGCAGGCCTTTGCCCGCCGCTATCCCCAACCCGGCGAGGCGGCGCTGCCTGCCTACCTGGAACAGCGCAACTATAAGACGATCCGCGACAACATCGATCGCGTCGCCATCCACCACGCCAACCTGATCAAGTTCCTGGCCGCCAAGGATGCGGGCAGCGTCGACCGCTTCGTCCTGCTCGACGCGCAGGACTGGATGACCGACGACTTGCTCAACGCGCTGTGGACCGAGATCACCCGCACGGCTTCGTCGGGCGCCCGCGTCATCTTCCGCACCGCTGCCGAACCAAGCCTCCTGCCCGGCCGTGTCTCCAGTTCGCTGCTCGACCAATGGACCTACGAGGCCGACGCCTCGCGCGAATTCTCGGCAAAAGACCGCTCGGCGATCTATGGCGGCTTCCACCTCTATGTGAAGCGCGCCGCATGAGCACGACCGAGCTGCCGGCCAATCATGCCGAACTGATGGACGGCGTCTATCGCTGGCAGCGCCATATCTACGACCTGACCCGCAAATACTACCTGCTCGGCCGCGACCGGCTGATCGACGGGCTGGACGTGCCGCAAGGCGGCACCGTGCTCGAGCTCGGCTGCGGCACCGGCCGCAACATCGTGCTTGCCGCCCGCCGCTATCCGGAGGCCCGTTTCTTCGGGCTCGACATCTCGGCCGAGATGCTGGAGACGGCGAGCTCCGCCATCGCCCGCGAAGGTCTGTCCGGCAAGGTCAGCCTGGCGCGTGGCGACGCCACCGATTTCGACGCCAGGGCTCTCTTCGGCATCGAACGCTTCGACCGCGTCTTCGTCTCCTATTCGCTGTCGATGATACCCGGCTGGGAAAGGACCGTGTCGGCCGCCCTTGCCGCGCTCGCCCCTGGCGGTTCGCTGCATGTCGTCGATTTCGGCCAGCAGGAAGGCCTGCCGCGCTGGTTCCGCCCCCTGTTGCGCGGCTGGCTGCGGAAATTCCACGTCACACCGCGCGCCACGCTGCGTGACGTCCTTGAATCGGAATCGCAGCGCGCCGGCGCAACCTTCCGTTTCAGAACGCTTTATCGCGGCTATGCATATCTCGGCGTGATCGGATCTTCCAAATAGCAAGCGCTACTGGTGCAGCGCCTTCACCAGCGCGCCAACCATCCTCTGTGGCCGATAGCCGAACTTGCCCGGCGTCAGCCCAAGCCGCACCACCACCAGCTGCTCCGACGGAATGATCGCCACCGTCTGGCCGTCATGGCCCTCCATCCAGTAGGTGTCCTTGGGCAGGCCTGCAGCGGCGCCCGCGCCGGGATTTTCCTCATCGCCCGGCCCTTCGATCCAGACCTGTCCCTTGCCGTAGACCTTCGAGGCCGGCGCCGGCTCGCGCATCCAGTCGACGAAACCGGCAGGCAGGATCTGGTTGCCGTTCCAGGTCCCGCCCTGCAGCAGAAACTGGCCGAAGCGCCCCCAGTCATGCGCCGTGGCGTAGAGATAGGACGAGCCGACGAAGGTGCCCCGCTCGTCGGTTTCGAGCACCGCGCTGTGCATGCCGAGCGGCTCGAACAGCGCCGTGCGCGGCCATGCCAGCGCCTTCGCCTTGTCGCCGATGGCGTCCTGCCACAGCCGCGACAGCATCACCGCCGTGCCGCTCGAATAGGAAAACACTTTTCCCACCTCACCGGTCAGCGGTTGGCCCTCGGCAAACCTCGCCATGTCCGGCTCGAGATAGAGCATGCGCGTCACGTCGGCGACGTCGCCATAATCTTCGTTGAACGCCAGTCCGCTCGACATCGCCATCATGTCGGCAAGGCTGATGGCGGCGCGACCGTCGGCCTTCCACGGCGCAAAAAGGTCCTTATTGTCGAGCGCCAGCTTGCCGTTCTTGACCAGCGTGCCGACGATCGCGGCATTCACCGTCTTGGTCATCGACCAGCCGAGCAGCGGCGTCCTGGCTGAAAAGCCCTCGCCGTAGCGCTCCGCGACGACGCGGCCGTTTTTCACCACCACGATGGCGCGCATGCCAACGCCGGCCATGGCGGCATCGTCGACGATCTTTGCGACCTCGGGGTTCTGCGAAGCATCCACCCGCTCGCCTTCGGGCCAGAGCGCATCGGGCTGCGCCGCGGCCGACCGCGCGGCGTGCAGCGACGTCTGCCGCGCGGTGCCGGTGTCGCCATCCGGAACCGAGGCGCAACCGACGCCGTCGCGCTCCACCGCAACGCTCTTGCCGAAAACCCAGAGCAGGCCTGCCGAAACCAGTCCCCTCTCCTTGTCGACGGAGACCTTCATCAGCTTGAGCAACGGATGGCCGGGCGCCTGCACGTCGGCGGCCAGGACTTCTTTGGCATCGCGGCCGGCGATGAAGACATTCGAGCAGACGATCTTGGCCGAATAACCGGAGCCGACGCGGATCAGCTCGGGCGGGGCGAAATACAGCCAGGCGAAGAGTGCCGCCACCGCCAGCACCACAAGACCAAGCAGCCACTTGATGAACTTCACGACAGCCCGCATCTTTCCCCGCCTTTTGGATTCGCCGGCATGATCTATGTCATCGATTTGCCGCCATTGCTTCCGCAAAATCATCGGCGTTGTCGAGCGCCGTCAATGGATTATCAACCATGTTCGGCGATCTACTGAGCAGTTGGGGCGGTCCTGTGGGGCGGCCGTCCGGGGGGCCTGCGCAAGCAACGGCCATCTGCAAAGACCCATCAGCGGCCGGCTGAACCCGGCTCGGGGAGTATCATGCGCCGTCTTGCGGCCATTCTGATGCTGACGCTACTGGGCGCCTGCTCGACCGTCGACGATCTTTCTCCACTGCCGCCGTCCGCGCAGACGGTTGCCGTGCGCGCACCCAAATTCGAGGACTCCAAGCCGCACGAATGGGACAGCGGCGCGCCATGGACCTACGCCATCCACGGCACGGATGTTTCCAAATATCAGACCTCGGTCGACTGGCCGACCGCCAAGGCCAGCGGCATCTCCTTCGCGTTCATCAAGGCGACGGAAGGCGGCGACCGTTTCGACGACTATTTCAACGAGCACTGGGCGCGCACCAAGGCTGCCGGAATTCCACGCGCCGCCTATCATTTCTTCTATTTCTGCACGCCGGCGGAAGTCCAGGCGCGCTGGTTCATCGCCAATGTCCCGAACGACCCGTCGGCGATGCCGCCGGTGCTCGACATGGAATGGAATCCGAAGTCGCCGACCTGCAGGCTGCGCCCCGATCCGGCCACCGTGCGCAGCGAAATGAGCGTTTTCCTGCAAATGGTCGAGCGCCATTACGGCAAGAAGCCGATCATCTACACATCGGTCGACTTCTTCGACGACAACCAGCTGGCGAGCTTTCGCGGCTATTCCTATTGGCTGCGCTCCGTCGCCGGGCATCCGCGTGAAAAATACGGCAGCCATCCTTTCACCTTCTGGCAGTACACCGGAACCGGCATCGTGCCCGGCATGACCGGCAAGTCCGACATCAACGTCTTCAACGGCTCGGAAGCCGCCTGGAAGAAGTGGCTACGGCAGAACACCCGTTGACAACCGATCCCCCGCCTGCTTTTCGACACGGCGGGCGGCAGAACATGCAACCGCTGGTAATCCGGAGCGGCGCGCTCGTATAAGTGCCTGGCGCGGCTCCCGAACTTTGAAATCCTCGCATGCGCCTGTCCGATCCCGGTCCGGATCACGATGGGATCATGCGCCGGTCTCGAAAGGAAAGCGATGCGATTGCGCGTTGAAATCCTGGCGGCGCTCTTCGTCGCATTGGCGCTACCCGCCGCGGCACAGGAATGCGGCGGCGATTTCGAGGCATGGAAACAGGGCGTCGCGGCCGAAGCCAAGGCGGCCGGCGTCGGCGCTGTCGGACTTGACGCGCTGGAGGACGCCACCATCGACGAGCGGGCACTGGCGCGCGACCGCGCCCAGGGCGTCTTCACCCAGACCTTCACCGAATTCGCCAACCGCATGATCTCGGCCTATCGCCTGAAGCAGGGCGCGGCCAATCTGAAGAAATATGCCGATGTCTTCGCCCGGGCCGACAAGGAGTTCGGCGTCCAGCCGGCCATCATCGCCGCCTTTTGGGGGCTGGAGACCGATTTCGGCGCCGTGCAGGGCGATTTCCACACGCTGAATGCGCTGGTGACGCTTTCGCATGATTGCCGCCGCCCCCAACTCTTCCGGCAGCAATTGATACCACTGCTCACCTTGATCGACCGCGGCGTGCTGCCGGCCGACGTCAAAGGCGCCTGGGCCGGCGAGATCGGCCAGACGCAGATCCTGCCGACCGATTATCTCGCCAAGGGCGTCGATGGCGATGGCGACGGCAAAGTGGATCTCAGGAACAGCGTGCCGGACGTCATCATGACGACGGCCAACAAGATCATGTCGCGCGGCTGGAAGCGCGACGAACCCTGGGTCCAGGAAGTGCGCGTCCCCGACGAGATGCCATGGGACCAGACCGGCCGCACCAACAAGCTGCCGCTGTCGCAATGGGCGCAATGGGGCGTTACCGAACCGAACGGCAATCCGCTTATCGACAATGGGTTGAAAGCCGGCCTGGCGCTGCCGATGGGCCGTAAGGGTCCGGCCTTCCTGACCTACGACAATTTCGACGTCTATCTGGAATGGAACCAGTCCTTCACCTACGCGCTGACGGCGGCCGTGCTTGCCACGCGCCTTGCCGGCGCGCCGCAATTCGATCCGCGTACGCCCGAGCCCGGCCTCAACGGCGACCAAATGAAAGCTCTGCAGACCAAGCTCGAAGCCAAGGGCTACGACGTCGGCACGGTCGACGGCATCCTCGGCACCAACACGCGCGAGGCGGTCCGCAAGGAGCAGACGCGGCTCGGGTTGCCGGTGGATGGCTGGCCGACGCCGGAGTTGTTGGCTAAGTTGTAGGCAGTAGGCAGTAGGCAGTAGGCAGTAGGCAGTAGGCAGTAGGCAGTAGGCAGTAGAGAAGATCGAGTTAGAGCTACAGGCTGTAAATGCCCTTATGGCTACTGCCTAATCCCCACTGCCTACTGCCTAATCCGCCGCCATCGTCTCCAAACTCGCGAACCCCTGCGGCGCATCGCCTTCGTCGAACGGCGTCGTCACCTCGACGAATGTGTCGGGGAAGAAGCCGTTGAAGCGGGTCCTCAGCGACAGCGAGTAGGCGCCGATATGGCCGATCTCGATCCAGTCGCCGGTGTCGACCGTTTCCGGTAGCCAGAACGGCCTGGACAGGATGTCGACGGAATCGCATGTCGCGCCGCAGACCTTGAACGGCACGATCGTCTTCTCGTCGCCGTTGCGCGTGCGGATCGCGGGATCGGGGATGAAGCGGGCCGGCAGCGTGATCTTGCCGGTCCATGAATCCGACAGCGAGGCCCAGATGCCGTCATTGATGTAGAGCCGCTTACCCTTGCGCAGCAGGACGCGAACGATCAGGGAAAGGCAGCGCGCCACGATCACGCGGCCGGGCTCGGCCACCAGCGGCATCTGGTCGAACTGGTATTCTTTCATGTCGCCGGCAAGCCGCGACATAAGCTGGCCGAGCGAGGGCATCTCGACCTGCTTGCGGTTGGGATCGTGGCCATATTCGGCCGGAAAACCGCCGCCGACATCGAGCCCGGCAATATCGAAGGTCAGACGGTTGCGCACCCAGTCGGCCGAGGCCAGCGCCCGCTCGTAAGTGTCCGGATCCTCGATCTGGCTGCCTACATGAAAGCAGAGGCCAACTTTGTAGCCGGTGCGGTTCAGGCGCTCGGCAAGCTCGACCGCATTGGCCGGCCCGGCGCCGAATTTCTTCGACAATTCGTAAGCCGCATGGCCCTTGGTCTGGATGCGCACGAAGACAGTGACGGCACCCGGGTCGATATCGAGTGCACGCACCACCCGCGTCAGCTTGGTGATCTCGTCCTCGTGGTCGAGCGAGATCACCCGGATGCTGTATTTCTCAAGCGCCAGCTTGATATCGGACTGCGCCTTGACCGGGTGCATATAAAGCATCTCGGCATCCGCCGAGACCGCGCGTACGGCGGCGAACTCGCCGGGCGACGCGACGTCGAAGGTGCTGACGCCGGCTTCCACCAGCGTCTTCAGAACGATCTGCTCGCCATTGGTCTTCACAGCGTAGGCCGTCTTGCCGGGAAACATGCCCATGAACTGCAGGGCATCCGCCTTCAGCACCTGCGGGCGGAAACAATAGACCGGATCGTCGGGACGAAGCGCCAGTGCCGCATCACGGGCATTTTCGAATCGCTGCATGGACGAATCCTCGGGGCTGGAGCGCGCACAATTAATCCTAGCTAGCCGCCAAAGAAAACAGTTCTGTGTCTGGCGCCCCGGAGCGGTCGGCGGCACATTTTTCCGACGCTAAACCAGCAGTCAGGTTTCGGGTGGCCCTTGCCTGCGAACACGATACCGGTTGGTGTGACGGCTGGGACTGCGATCGCCCCGGGGAGGAACAGGACATGTCCACTGTAGCCGGCGCCGCGCCGACGCGCGGACCGATGACGCTCAAGGATTGGGCGCAGCTTCTCTTGCTCGGCGCGATCTGGGGCGGCTCGTTCTTCTTTGCGCGGATCGCCGTGTCGGAAATCCATCCGCTGGCGCTGGTGCTGTTTCGCGTCGCCATCGCCGCGATCGCACTCCAGCTCTATCTGGCGGTCCGCGGCCCCTCATTCCGGCTCGCCTTCCCGCATGCCGCCCTGTTCTTCCTGCTGGCGCTCACCAACAATGTCGTGCCCTTCTCGCTGATCTTCGCCGGCCAGACGCAGCTCGGCGCCGGCGTCGCCTCGGTGCTCAACGCCACGACGCCGTTCTGGACGCTGGTCCTGGCCAACGCGCTTACGACCGACGAGAAGCTATCCTGGAACAAGCTGGCCGGCATCGCGCTCGGCGTTGCCGGCACAGCGGTGATGATCGGCCCGGGCCTTATTGCCGGCCTCGGCGGCCCGGTCTGGGCCAAGTTCGCGCTGATCGGCGCCTCGGTGTCCTATGCGATCGCCTTGATGATCGCGCGCCGCTTCAAGGGCGTGCCCTCGCCGGTCCTCGCCACCGGGCAGCTGACCGCTTCGACCATCATCATGATCCCCATCGTGCTAATTGCCTACGGCGCGACGGGCCTGTTCTCGGCCTCGTCGCCGGTCTGGGCCGCGGTGCTGGGACTGGCGCTGCTCTCCACCGCCTTCGCCTATATCCTTTATTTCAATCTCGTCGCCTCGGCCGGCGCCACCAATGCCTCGCTGGTCACCCTGATCGTGCCGGTCAGCGCAGTGCTGCTCGGCTTCCTCTTCCTCGGCGAGCGGCTGGCGCTGTTCGAGATCGGCGGCATGACGCTGATCGGACTCGGCCTGATCACCATCGACGGGCGATTGTTCGGCAAATGGTAGCGGTGTCATGCCACGCCGCCGCCACAATTTATTCACAACCGCGAAGCCGGCTTTTGCCGAAGAGTTTCAACGGCTAACGGCAGATTCCAGGTCGCAGATTTGACAATCATGTCGCATTGCAGCACGTTTTCCGCTTGCCTGTGGCACAAATGACCCTAGACTCCGGCCATAGCTCTGAAGAGGAGGCTATGGCATGGGACTGACGAGGCCGATCAACGCTTTGATGATTTGTGCCGCATTCGCATTCATCGGTGCCCTTATCATGGGTGTTCTTCCCTGACCCGCCAAAGCCGGGAAGACTAAGCACCGAGACTAGTCCAAAACAGTTCGAAAAGGCCGGGTTTCACCCGGCCTTTTCCTTTGCAGATCCTGACTTCCGTTAGCTTTAGCTCACGCGTTACAGTTTCGGCTCAAGCCGCGGCAGAGCCGGCCGCCTCCGCCTCGTGCGAGCGGATGCCGATCATGTGGCAGACCGCAAAGACGAGGTCGGCACGGTTCATCGTGTAGAAATGGAAATCGCCGACGCCGCGCTCGACAAGATCGAGCACCTGCTCGGCCGCCACGGCCGAGGCCACCAGCGCATGGGTCTGCGGATCGTTCTCCAGCCCTTCGAAACGCTCGGCGAGCCATGCCGGCACCAGCGCGCCGCAACGCGACGAGAAATTGGCGACCTGGGTGAAATTATGCACCGGCAGGATGCCCGGCACGATCGGGATATAGATGCCGGCGCGACGCGCCCGCTCGACATACCGCTCATAGAGATCGTTGTCGAAGAAGAACTGGGTGATCGCGCGCGTCGCGCCATTGTCGACCTTGCGCTTCAGCATGTCGATGTCGGTGGCGAAATCCGGGCTTTCCGGATGCTTTTCCGGATAGGCCGAGACCGAGATGTCGAAATCGCCGACGCTTTTCAGCGCCCCGACCAGTTCGGCGCCGTTGGCATAACCGTCGGGATGCGGACGGTAGCTGGTGCCCACACCGGCAGCCGGATCGCCGCGCAAGGCGACGAAACGTTTGACGCCGATGTCGGCGAATTCGCGGATAACTGCGTCGACCTGATCCCTCGCGGCGTCGACGCAGGTCATATGCGCCGCCGGCGTCAGCGACGTCTCGTTGAGGATGCGCTTGACAGTGCGCGCCGTGCGCTCGCGGGTCGAGCCGCCGGCGCCATAAGTCACCGAGACGAATTTCGGCTTGAGCGGCTCCAGCCTTGTGACCGTGTCCCAGAGCCTTGCTTCCATCTCGTCGGTCTTGGGCGGGAAGAATTCGAACGAGACCCGGACCTTGTCGCCAATGTCGGGGCGGCGGGAAAAGCGGAACTGGTTCATCAGGCTGTTTCCCTTGCTGGAAGTGCGTCGTTGGACGGATCGGCGATCAGCAGGCGGCGGTCGCGGCCGAGCCAAAGCTTGACGGTGAGCCTTGCCTCGCTGCCGCCGCGCGGCTCGAACTCCTGGCTGTCCTCGAGGTCGAGGCCTGCCTCGGCGAACCATTCCGACATTTGCCGGTCGGAGAAGCCCAGCCGCATATGGGCGTGCTGATCGCGCAGAAATTCGAGATTATGGGGCGCGAAGTCGACGACGATCAGCCTGCCCGATGGCCGCAGCAGCCGCGCCGCTTCGGCGATGGCGCGGGCAGGATCGTCGAGATAGTGCAGCACCTGATGGATGGTGACGAGATCGAAGGCATTGCGCTCGACCGGCGGCGAGAAGATGTCGCCCTGGCGCACCTGCGCGTTGGCGATGCCGGCCTTGTCGAGATTGGCGCGCGCCACGGTCAGCATCTCGCGCGACATGTCGATGCCGACGCCGCGGCGGTAGAGCGGCGCGAAGATTTCGAGCAGCCTGCCGGTGCCGGTGCCGAGATCGAGCATCGACTGAAAGGGCCGCTTGCCGACGAGCCTGATGAGCGCCGCTTCCACCGCGCGGTCCGGCACATGCAGCGAGCGGATATGATCCCAGCTCGCGGCGTTCTCGGAGAAATACTCGGCGGCCCGGTCCTGCCTTTTGCGCTTCACCGCCGCCAGCCGCTCGAGGTCGCGCACCACCTGCGGATCGGCCTCGCTTATGCCGGAGACCAGGCGCTGCACGAAATCGCGCGAATTATCCGTATCGGTCAGCCGGAAGAAGGCCCAGGACCCTTCCTGGTAGCGGCCGATCAGCCCGGCATCGAGCAGCAGCTTCAGATGCCGCGACACGCGCGGCTGCGACTGTCCAAGGATCTCGGTAAGGTCGGAGACGGTGAGATCGCCGCGCGACAGCAGCACCAGGATGCGCAGCCGGCTGGATTCGGCCGCCGCCTTCAATGTATCTACCATTGTGTCGAGCGAGACATGCATGAGCGGGCTCTCGTTGAAAGATATAAAGATATGTTTATGTCGATTTTAAATCCCTGGCAAGCGCTATGTCGCTTCCGGACAAGAAAATGGCGCAGCCGTGATCCGCGCCTGGCAGACGGTTCTTGCGGGGGGATGCAGAAGATGTTCGAGACGCGCGAAGGCGAAACGCTCCTTGCAGCCGATCCGGCAAAGCTGCGGCCGGACAGCCATGTCGTCTTCATCGGCCGCATCGTTTCGCCGTGGACCAGCCGCGAGGATTGTCCCAAGAATATACGCGCCGCCCGGGAAGCCGGGAAAGGCGCGACAGTCCTGATCGACGAGCCCTATCGCCCGGGACTGCAGAACCTGGAACGCGCCAGCCATGTCGTCATCTTGTCCTGGCTCCATCATGCGCCGCGGAATCTGATTGTGCAGAAACCGCGCCATGCGGCTGAACCGAAGGGCGTTTTCTCTCTGCGCTCCCCTGCGCGGCCGAACCCTGTCGGCCTGCATGCGGCGAAGCTCGTCGCCCTAGACATCGAGGCCGGCCGGATCGGGATCGACGCCATCGATGTGCTGGACGGCACACCGGTCATCGACATCAAGCCTTATTATGCTTCCACGGATGCCTTCCCCGAAGCGACGATTGCCGGGCGCGACGAGAAATGAGCGCCCCCACTGGCCGACGCCGCGCCATCGCCAAGGCGCTGACTGCGCTGTTGCCGCTCGCACCTTACGCCGACATGGAAAAGATCCGCGCCGACGCCGGCGCCGTGCACATGAAGACCCTGCCGCCGACCATCGCGGTGTGGCTGGCAACCATTGCCCATGTCCGCCACGCTCACACCGATTACGAAAAGCTCCTTGCCGAGGGCTATGACCGGGATTCGGCGCGCTTCTTCGTCATCGAGCAGACCAATGCGGTGCTGACCCGCTGGCGCGCTACACGCCTCCTTCAGGAGGACGACGAGGACGAGTGAGCATCAGGCAGGATAGATCCACTGCTCCGGCACCCGCACGGAAATCTCTTCGCCGGCGCGAATGACGCCCGGCTTCTCGACCCAGGCGACAAGGCCGCGCAGCCGTTTCGCCTCCTTGGGAAAGAGCAGCGCGGTGGCGTCGAGATCCGCGGCGCCGACATGCTCGGCGATCGATTGCCCGGCAACGCGGCACGGCTTGTTCTGGCCGTCGACCTTGAGCGTCACGCCACCTTTGAAGAACATCAGCGAGCCGGCCGGCAGCATGGACAGATGCGGCACGCCTTCGATTACAAGATTGGCGCCGATCCATTCCGGCTTGATTTCTTCGAGCCCCATGCGTTGAGCGATGATGGCGAGCTCGTCCGTCGCGACAAGCGATAATTGCCGCTCGTTGCGCATTTCGGTGCCGCGCGGATACCAGGGCTCGCGTCCGCCGGAACGCCGCGTTGTTCCGCCATGGAAGTCGCCGGCGATCCCGTCGAAGCCAAGCCGCAGTTCCTCGACCGCCCGCGTCTCGAAATGATCGTGCGGAGCGGCATAGAGCGCCGCTGCCTTTGCCGTCAGCTTGCGGCCCGGCACGATGTCGACCGTCGGTTCCGCTACGGGAAAAAGATCCAGGTTCGTTTCCTGCATGCCGCTGGTCTAAAGGTGCGGAAGAATGCGGTCCAGTCGAAAGCGCTGATGATCCGATCACACCGTTTGATGGCGATCACGATCTTCTTACCCGCGAATCCTTTCGCCGTCCGACGCAAGCCGCAATGCTGCCGTGCCGGCGGCATAGACGGTCGCGCGCCAAAATCGGGAGGAGGCTCGATCATGCAGGTTGGACACGCCGTCGCGGCGCTCTGGCTGTTCTGGGTGGTATCCTGGATGCTTGCCGCTGCCTGGGCCGACCCTGCGCAAAAGCGCGCCGATCTCAAATCGGAGGCGCGCTATCGCGTCCTCTGGCTGGCCGGCACGGTGTTGATGTTCGTGCCCGCGCACGGCTATGTCGGCAGGCTGCGTCTCTGGATGCCAACGCTTACCGACGCGTGGATCTGCGTTGCCCTGATCGCCATCGGCATCGCCTTCGCCTGGTGGGCGCGCCTCCATCTCGGCCGGCTGTGGTCGGCCAACGTCACCGCCAAGGCCGATCATCGCGTGGTCGATACCGGCCCCTATGGCCTCGTCCGTCACCCGATCTACACCGGACTGCTGCTTTCCGTGCTCGCGACCATGGCGGTCAAGGGTACGGTCTGGGGCATCGCCGGCGCCGCCCTGCTTCTCGTCGGAGTGGTCGTCAAGGCGAGGCTGGAAGAGAGTTTCCTGCGCGGCGAGCTCGGCGCAGCGTATGACGACTACGCCAGGCGCGTGCCGATGCTGGTGCCTTTCGCCCCGGTGTGATCGCCGACTACAGCATTCTCAGCAACGCGCCGCCGATCGAATAGCCGGCGCCGAAGGCGCAGATCAGCCCAAAATCGCCGGCCTTCATGTCGGCATGGTTCTCCGACAGCGCCACGATCGCGCCGGCGCCGGCGGTATTGCCCAACCGCTCGAGCACCATCGGCGCGCGGTCATGGTCGACATCGTGGCCGAAGGACAGTTTCAGGATCATCGCATTCATACGCGCATTGGCCTGATGCAGCCAGAAGCGGCGGATGCCTTCCGGCGTCAGCCCGTGCTCGGCCAGGAATTCAACGATGAATTTCTGCCCGGCGACGGTGACTTCCTTGAACACCTTGTTGCCGATCTGCTTGATGAGATTGCCTTCCAGGTTGATCATATAGGGATCGTCCTGGGCCGTGCGCGTATGGTAGCCGAGATTGGTGCGGATGTTGTTCGACATCTGCGTCCAGATGCGCGTGTCGAGCACCTCGAAACGCCCCGGCCGCTTCTCGCCTTGCGCCAGTCCCTCGACGACCATCGCGACCGAGGCGTCGCCGAAGATGAAATGCGTCTGCCTGTCGCGGAAATTGAGATGGCCGGTGATGATCTCCGGCGTCGACACCAGGATGCGCTTATGCGCCCCTGCCCTCACCAGGTTGACCGCGACATGCAGCGCCGCCGCCGCGGAAGAGCAGCCAAGCCCCATGTCGAAGCCGGCGCCCTTGGTGCCCAGCGCCTGCTGCATCTCGATGGCGATGGCCGGATAGGGCCGCTGGTGGTGCGAGGCCGAGCAGATCACCAGGTCGATGTCCGCCCCATCGACGCCGGCATGGGCAAGCGCCTTCCTGGCCGAGGCGATGCCGAACTCCGCCTCCAATGACAGCGCGTCGTCCGGCCGCGCCGGAATGCGTGGCGACATGCGGGTCGGGTCGAGGATGCCTTCGCGCTCGATGACATGGCGGCTCTTCACGCCCGATGCGTGCACGATGAAGTCGCTGTCCGATTTCTGCAGCAGCGGCTCGCCGGTGTCGGCCCGGCGCGCATTCTCGGTGTCGACCCAGCTGTTGAAGCTTGCGACCAGCTCCTCATTGGTGATGACGGGTTCAGGGATTTCGGCGCCGATGCCGCTGATGATGACGCGATGCATGTCCAATCCGTCCGAGGGGCGGCAAGTTGTGCCGAGGCGAGGCGCTACACTTGTCGCATTTGCCCGGTTTATTCCAGCTTAATTCGACAACCGCCGCTGCCATCCAGGTGGTGGGTGCTCAAGCGCGCTTGGCGACGATGAAGATGCGCGGAAAGCGCAACAGCACCTTGCCGTTCGCCGTCTTCGGATAGGCCTCGGCGATCTTTGCCGTGTAATTGTCGAGGAACACCTTCTTCTCACCCGCGTCGAGCGGATCGAGGAAAGGCTTCAACCCCGTGGACTTGACCCATTCGACGATCGCTTCGGCATCGGCGAGCGGATGATTGTAGATGGTGTGCCAGATGTCGAGCCGGTCGGCGAGCGGCGACAACAGATCGTAGTAGAAGGACACCGGCGGCAGCGGCCCGCGCGCCGCACCCTTGAGCTTGGCCGCAAACGACACTTCCGCAGCGGTCTCGCGCATCAGCTGGTGCGAGGCTTCGCTGAGATTGTCCGGCATCTGGATGGCCAAGGCGCCGCCCGGCGCGAGAAGCGCCATCAGCCGCTGGAACACCGCCGGATGATCCGGCAGCCACTGAAAGACTGCATTGGCGAAGATGACATCGACGGGATGCTCGGGCTGCCATCCGGCGGCGTCCGCCAATTCGAAATTGACATTGGGCAGCCGCGCCCGCGCCTTCTCGATCATGTCGGGCGAGGTGTCGAAGCCGCTCACTTGAGCATCCGGCCAGCGCTCGACCAGAAGCGCGGTGGAGTTGCCCGGACCGCAGCCGATATCGACAACGCGGCGCGGAAAATCGACCGGCACCTGCGCCACGAGATCGCGCGCGGGACGCGTGCGCTCGTCCTCGAACTTCAGATATTGGGCGGCGGACCAGTCAGCCATGTGAGAACCTCTCCCTGTTCGCCGCCCTTCCGGACCGATGCTACCGCGTCAGCCGCTTGTGCGTCATGCGGTGCGGGGTCGCCGCCTCGGCGCCCAGGCGCCGCAGCTTGTCCTTCTCATATTCCTCGAAATTGCCCTCGAACCATTCGACATGCGCGTCGCCCTCGAAGGCGAGCATGTGGGTGGCCATGCGGTCGAGGAACATGCGGTCGTGGCTGATGATGACGGCGCAGCCGGCATAGGCTTCCAGCGCATCTTCCAGCGCGCCCAGCGTTTCGGTGTCGAGGTCGTTGGTCGGCTCGTCGAGCAGCAGCACATTGCCGCCGCCCTTCAGCATCTTGGCCAGGTGGACGCGGTTGCGCTGGCCGCCTGACAGGTTGCCGACCTTCTGCTGCTGGTCGCCGCCACGGAAGTTGAAGGACGAGCAGTAGGCACGGCTGTTGACCTCGTGCTTGCCGAGCTTGATGACCTCGGCGCCGCCGGAGATCTCTTCCCACACCGTCTTGTTCGGGTCGAGCGCGTCGCGGCTCTGGTCGACATAACCGAGCCGCACCGTCTCGCCCTTGCGGATCGAGCCGGCATCCGGCGTTTCCTGGCCTGTGATCATCTTGAACAGCGTCGTCTTGCCGGCGCCGTTCGGACCGATGACGCCGACGATGCCGCCTGGCGGCAGCTTGAACGACAGGTTCTCGATCAGAAGCTCATCGCCAAAGCCCTTGTTGAGGCCTTCGACCTCGATGACGACATTGCCGAGGCGCTCGCTCGACGGGATGACGATCTGCGTGTCGGTCGGCTTGCGGTTCTGCGACTGCTCGACCAGTTCCTCATAGGCCTTGATACGCGCCTTTGACTTGGTCTGGCGCGCCTTGGGCGAGGACTGGATCCACTCGCGCTCGCGCCAGATCGCCTTCTGGCGGGCATCATCCTCGCGCCCTTCCTGGATCAGGCGCTTGGCCTTGGCGTCGAGATATTTGGTGTAGTTGCCCTCGTAAGGAATGCCGCGGCCGCGATCGAGCTCGAGGATCCAGCCGGTGACATTGTCGAGGAAGTAGCGGTCGTGGGTGATGATCAGCACTGAGCCCGGATAGTCGCGCAGGTGCTTTTCCAGCCACTGCGTGGTCTCGGCGTCGAGATGGTTGGTCGGTTCGTCGAGCAGCAAGAGGTCGGGCTGTTCGAGCAGGAGCCGGCACAGCGCCACGCGGCGGCGCTCGCCGCCCGACAGGTTGGTCACTTCGGAGTCGGGCGGCGGGCACTGCAGCGCGTCCATCGCCATCTCGACCTGCTGTTCGAGATCCCAAAGGTTGAGGCGGTCCATCTCGTCCTGGAGCTTGGCCGACTCGTCGGCCGTCTCGTCGGAATAATTCATCATCAGCTCGTTGTAGCGTTCGATGATGGCCGTCTTCCTGGCGACGCCGTCCATGACGTTTTCGCGCACGGTCTTGCTCGCGTCGAGCTGCGGCTCCTGCGCCAGGTAACCGACGGTCGCGCCCTCCGCCAGCCACGCCTCGCCCTGGAACTCCTTGTCGAGCCCGGCCATGATGCGCAGGATGGTCGACTTGCCCGAGCCGTTGGGGCCGAGAATGCCGATCTTGGCATCCGGATAGAAGGACAGGTGAATGTTATCGAGCACCTTCTTGGTGCCGTAGGCCTTCGAAAGGCCGGACATGTGATAGATGAACTGGCGAGCCACGCGCGCTTTCCCTGGAAACTGAAGTGTCAAGGTTGATGGGGGTTTGCGCGCTATGTAGGCGATGAAGCGCCGAACGGCAATCGCTTTCGGCATGGGGCGATCATGTCCCGAAGCTTTCACCGGGCCCGAGCAAGGTTACCGGCAGCGATCTTTTCGCCACGCTGCCCTGACCGAGGAAAGCAGCGCTTAACCATTCGCCGTCAAAACGATGAGGTAATGGCAAATCGCGTGAAGGCGCGATTTCGGGAAAGATCGGATACGACGTGGTGCTGAACGCTGCCCTGCTCCTTGCCGAAGCAATTCTCTATTTTGGCGCTATGGCCGCGCTCTTCCGCTTCCGGCGCCGCATAGGGCTCGGCGTGTTCGTCTGCGCCGTCGGCGTCATGCACTTCCTCGAAACCTATCTCGCCAGCGTCTTCTATGTAGCGCTGCCGTTCGGCATGGTTTCCCCCGGCTCGGCTGTGCTGTTCTCCGGCAAATTGGTGTTGCTGCTCCTGCTTTACATGAAGGAGGACGCAGCGACCGTCCGCCAGCCGATCTACGGCCTGCTGCTTGGCAACGCCGTGATGATCGGGCTGGTGCTGGTCCTGCGCCTGCACGCGATCGCTCCACTTCCAAGCGGCAAGCTCCCCGATATTGCCTTCATCGACGAGATGGGCTGGCTGATGGTCTGGGGCACCACATTGCTCTTCGTGGACGCAATCCTGATCATCCTCCTCTACGAGAAGCTCGGCGCCTATCTGCGCGCGAGGCCGTTCATGCGCATCCTCATATCGGTCGCCTGCGTGCTCACCTTCGATCAGGCCGGCTTCTTCACCGCGCTGCATTTCGTTGCCGGCGCGCCGATCGAGGTTTTCTTCGGCGGCTGGTTCGCCAAGATGGGCGCCGCATTTGCCTACAGCGGAATGCTCGTCGCCTATCTCAAATGGGTCGAGGACAACGATGTCGCCGTGCCGCGCGGCCTCTCCGACATTTTCGACACCCTCACCTATCGCGAGCGCTATGAAGCGCTGATCAAGCATGTCGGCCGCGATGGCCTCACCGGCCTGCTGCATCGCGGCAGTTTCGATGCCGATGGCGAGTCCTGGGTCTCAGCCGCCATCAGGAATGGCAAGCCGCTCAGCCTGCTCATCGTCGATGTCGACCATTTCAAGTCGATCAACGACCGCTTCGGCCATGCCGAGGGCGACAAGGTGTTGAAGTCGATGGCTGTCCTGTTGGCCGAGACGGTCGGCGGAGGCGATCAGGTGTTCCGGATCGGCGGAGAGGAATTCGCCGTGTTGACGCAACAGCCTCACGCGCCAGCTAGGCTGCTCGGAGAGACCATCAGGAACGCTACCAAGACCTCGGCGCACACCAATCGCTTCAACATCACCGTCAGCGCCGGCGTCTCCACCGTCAGCGAGACGACGCGCTGCCTCGCCGACATTTTCGCGCTGGCCGACCAGCGCCTCTACAGAGCCAAGTTGAGCGGCCGAGATCGCGTGGTCGGCGAGCCCGGCAGCGAGGCCATCATCCTGCAGGCCCCCGGCCAGCCTGACAAAAGATCAGCCTGACAAAAGAGCGACGGACCGAAGAACTCCCGCTTACTGGAAGCCGATCGCGTCCACCGTGCCCTTCGGGCAACCGGCCTTGGCTGTCGGCGCGGACGCCATCAGGAGATCGGCGAGCTTGCTGTCCGGGCCGATCGGCCCGGACAGGCCGAGCGTCAATTCGCCGATCATGCGCCTGCCGCTCGACGGGTCGACCAGACAGGACACGCGCACACGGTCGCCCGCGCCGGCGCCGAAGGCCTGGTCGAAAGCGCTGCGGATCTGGTCCGAGGTCAATTGCTTGCCGATGTTCTTGTTGAAGAGATCGCGCACCGCCGAGCCGTTCACCGCGCGCATCAGGTTGAGCGCGTCTGAAAAATACTCCTGCTGGCTCTTGCCGTAGCAGGTACCGTGCTTGATCCATTCGTGACGATCGAGCTTGGAGGCCGTGCCCGGCATCACCTGGTCGAGCTCGGCGCGCGTGCTGGCATCGAGATCGACCGGCGGCAGGTCTCCCCAATGCGCCGGATTGTCATTGGCCTTGTCGCTCGCCGACACCTGGCAATAGAAATTGCCGTTCGGCTGCGGCCACAGTCCATGCAGCGTAAAATGCGAAGCGTCGAACTCGCTGGGGCTCTGCGCCTTGCATTCGGGCTTGCTTGCCTTGGTCTCGCAGAAAGCCGGCTGCCAGCTCAGCGCGAAGACATATTCGGGTTTTCCGGAGGCTGACGACGGCTTTGTCTGGCCGGAAAGCGCTGGGGCGGTAGCCGCGCTGCCGCCGCTGACATGACCGCAACTGATCTTCACCCAGCGCCGCTCCGGATCGGCTCCGGGCACCTGGATGAGATAATGGGTGGGCTCGTCCTTGTTGCCGGCAAGAAGGTCGTAGCTCTTCCCGGCTTCGGTGGAGATGTTGCCGGGGTTCTTGCCGCTCTTGATGGCCTGCGTCGCCGGACAGGCGCTGTCGGCCACGAAAGTCCCGCTCATCTTCACGTCGGCATGCGCCACCCCGGAACCGGCGAAAGCCAGCACCATCGAACCCCACAACGCCCAAACCCGCATCCCGCTCTCCCGGCGATCATTGATCCGTATTGGATTCGTCACACTAGAACAGCCGACGTGTCAGAATTGCGATCTTTTTCGCCGCGCGAAAAAACAATCCCCAGCTGAACAGCCCATCGGTGTGTTCGCAAGCTGCCGATCGCCGTGGAGCGGCGACGGTTTGCCGGCATGGCGTGTCGGCAAGCGCGCGCCTCCACTTGACGCCGGCAGAACCCTCGCCCAACAGTCGCCGAGGGAGCGAGACATGCCATTCGACAGAAAGATCAGCCTGGCTTCACCGACCGGAGCCGAGCTCAACCTCTATGTGAAACAAGCCGCCGGAAATCCCCGCGCCGTGGTCCAGATCAACCATGGCCTGGCCGAGCATGCGGCGCGTTATGCCCGCTTTGCCGATTTCCTCAGCCAAAGAGGTTTCCACATCTACGCCCACGATCATCGGGGCCACGGTGCAACGAAGGCGCCCGGAGCGCCGCCCGGCAAATTCGCCGACAGCGACGGCATCGCCAAGGTGATCGCCGATGTCGATGCGGTCCACGACCTGATCGCGACGGAGCATCCGGGGCTGCCGGTCATCGCTTTTGGACATTCGCTCGGCGCCTCGGTAGCGCTCAACTTCGTGCTGCGACATTCCGAACGCATCCATGCCGCCGCGATCTGGAACGGCAATTTCTCGCAAGGCCTGCTCGGCCAGTTGGCGCTGCTCATCCTCGGCTGGGAGAGGATGCGGCTGGGCTCCGACGTGCCGTCGCGCCTTCTGCCCAGGCTCACTTTCCAGGCCTGGGGCAAGGCGGTGCCCAATCACCGCACCCTGTTCGACTGGCTGTCGCGCGATCCCGTCGAGGTCGACAAATATGTCGCGGATCCGCTTTGTGGCTGGGATGCCTCCATCTCGATGTGGCGCGATGTCGTCAATATGGCGCAGCACGCCGGCAAGGATTCCAGTTTCGCCGGCGTCAGGCGCGATCTCCCCCTCAATCTTGTCGGCGGCGAGAAGGATCCGGCGTCGGACTACGGCAAGGCCGTCCATCACCTCACCAAACGCATGCGAGCGATGGGCTTTTCGAATCTGGTTTCAAAGGTTTACGCCGACACCCGCCACGAAAGCCTGAACGAGATCAACCGCGACACCATCATGAACGATTTTGCCGCATGGGCTGACAGCGTGCTCAAATCGTGACCCTGGCGTGGCCCACTGCAAGGGCCGTGACAGGGGCGGCGGCTGTTGATAGAGGCTGCGCTTCCGACCCCATTACGGTGATCCATGGCCGAACCTCCGCTGAAAGGCATCCGCGTTATCGAACTCGCCCGCATCCTGGCCGGCCCCTGGGCCGGGCAGTTGCTCGCCGATCTCGGCGCCGATGTCATCAAGGTCGAGAGCCCTGACGGCGGCGACGATACCCGCAAATGGGGTCCGCCCTTCGTCATGAGCCATGACGGCGAGAACCTCTCGGCCGCCTATTACCATTCCTGCAATCGCGGCAAACGCTCGATCGCCGTCGACTTTTCCAAGCCCGAGGGTGCCGAGACGCTGCGCAAGCTGGTCGCCACCGCCGACGTGCTGATCGAGAACTTCAAGCTCGGCGGCCTGAAGAAATACGGCCTCGACTACGAAAGCCTGAAGGCGATCAATCCGCGCCTCGTCTATTGCTCGATCACAGGCTTCGGCCAGGACGGTCCCTATGCGCCGCGCGCGGGTTATGATTTCATCATCCAGGCCATGGCCGGCATGATGTCGATCACCGGCGAGCCGGGCCGCGAGCCGCAGAAGGCCGGCGTCGCCATCTCCGATCTCTTCACCGGTCTCTATTCGGTGATCGCCATCCAGGCCGCACTTCGCCATGCCGAAAAAACCGGCGAAGGCCAGCACATCGACATGGCGCTGTTCGACAGCCAGATCGCCGCGCTCGGCAACCAGAACCTCAACTATCTGGTTTCCGGCAAATCGCCGGTGCAGATGGGCAATGCGCATATGAACATCGCCCCTTACGAAGTGCTGCCGGTGCGGGACGGCCATATCATCCTCGCTGTCGGCAATGACGGGCAGTTCGGCAAGTTCTGCGCGGTGGTCGGCCTCACCGATCTTCCCGCCAATCCGGATTTCGCCACCAACCCGGCGCGTGTCGCCAACCGTGTGAAGCTGCGCGAGACGATCGTCGAAATCCTCGCCAGTTGGGATCGCGATCCGCTTTTGGCGAAACTCGAGGCAGCGGGCGTTCCGGCGAGCCCGATCAACACGATCGGCCAGATGTTCGCCGACCCGCAGACGATCGCGCGCGGCATGCGGCTCGACCTCGACGATGGCCATGGCAATCGCCTGCCTTCGGTGCGCGCCCCGATGGTGATGTCGGGCACGCCGCTCGTCTACGAGCGCCCCTCGCCGCGTCTCGGCGAGCACACGCAAGAAATCCTTGCCGAACTGGAGAGATCAAAATGAAGACCGGCGGACAACTGATCGTCGAGGCGCTCGAAGCGAACGGCACCGACCGCATCTTCTGCGTGCCGGGCGAATCCTATCTGGCGGTGCTCGACGCGCTGCATGACTCTTCGATCCGCACCATCGTCTGCCGCCAGGAAGGCGGTGCCGCGATGATGGCCGATTGCCAGGGGAGGCTCACCGGCAAGCCCGGCATCTGCTTCGTCACGCGCGGCCCCGGCGCCACCAACGCTTCGGCCGGCATCCACATCGCCATGCAGGATTCGGTGCCGATGATCCTGTTCATCGGCCAGGTCGCCAGCCACGCCAAGGAGCGTGAGGCCTTCCAGGAGGTCGACTACAAGCGCTTCTTCGGCGACATCGCCAAATGGGTGGTCGAGATCGACGATGCCGCGCGCATCCCTGAATTCGTCACCCGCGCCTTCGCTGTGGCAACCTCCGGCCGCCCGGGCCCGGTGGTCATCTCGCTGCCGGAAGACATGCTGACCAGCGAGGTCGAGGCTCCGGAAGCGTTGCCGCACACGCCGGTCGAGACGCGGCCCGGCGAAGCCGAGCTCGATGCGCTAGAGATGTTGCTGAGCAACGCCAAGCGTCCTTTCGTCATCCTCGGCGGCACGCGGTGGAACGAGGAAGCGGTGGCGTATATGCGCACGATCGCCGAGGGCTGGTCACTGCCGGTCGGCTGCTCCTTCCGCCGCCAGATGCTGTTCGACCATCTTCATGCGAACTATGCCGGCGATGTCGGCATCGGCATCAATCCGAAGCTGGCGGAGCGGATCAAGCAGGCCGACGTCGTGCTTTTGATCGGCGGCCGCCTGGGCGAGATGCCGTCTTCCGACTACACGCTGCTGAAAAGCCCCTATCCCGACCAGGCTCTGGTGCATGTCCATGCCGATGCCGGCGAGCTCGGCCGCGTCTATCGGCCGACGATAGCCATCAACGCCTCGCCCGCCGCCTTTGTCGAGGCTTTCGCCAGGCGCAAGCCTGCGGCCCAGCCTTCCTGGGCGGCCGAAACGGAAAAGGCGCATGCCGCCTATCTCGAATGGTCGACGCCGCCGCAGACCGGCCCGGGGGCCGTCCAGATGGGCCCGATCATCGAACATCTGGGGAAGGTCCTGCCAGAGGACGCCATCCTGACCAATGGCGCCGGCAACTACGCCACCTGGGTGCATCGCTTCTACCGCAACCGCCGCTACGGCACGCAGGCGGCGCCCACCTCCGGTTCGATGGGCTACGGCACGCCGGCCGCGGTCGCCGCCAAATCATTGTTCCCGGACCGCACCGTGGTTGCCTTCGCCGGCGACGGCTGCTTCCTGATGAACGGCCAGGAATTCGCGACGGCTGTCCAGTATGACCTGCCAATCATCGTGATCGTCGTCAACAACGGCATTTACGGCACGATCCGCATGCATCAGGAGCGGGAATATCCGAGCCGCGTCGTCGCCACCGACCTCAAGAACCCTGACTTTGCAGCACTTGCCCGCGCCTATGGCGGCCATGGCGAGATGGTGGAAAAAACCGCCGATTTCGCGCCGGCCTTCGAACGCGCGCGCGCCAGCGGCAAGCCGGCGATCGTCGAGATCAAGCTCGATCCCGAAGCGATCACCCCAACCCGCACGCTGACGCAGATCCGCAACAAGAACTGAGTGCCGAAAGCGGTATAGGTCGAGTTCCCTCGCGCCCCCCTCTGGCCTACCGGCCATTTCCCCCACGAGGGGGGAGATCAGATATTACGCCGGCTTTCGCCTATCACCGGCGTTCCAGGATTGGCGAGGCAATGGAACAGCCAATCTCCCCCCTTGTGGGGGAGATGTCCGGCAGGACAGAGGGGGGCGCTGTCCCGCCAGCTTCCAAAGCGACCGCAACCCTTCCGAACCCTACATCGCCTTCTCGATCTGGCCGCGGATCTCGCCGTCCTTATTCTTGGCGGTGTGGACGTTGACATAGTATTTGCCGGCTTCCAGATCGGCCGCCTGCGCGTCGGTCAGCGTCGCCGATCCTTTGATCGGGCTCTTCAGCTTCTTGAACGGGATGACCGGGTCCGCGTTCGCGCCCATATCCGCCGGCCCATGGATGTGGGCGGCGACGGCCGGCCCGCTGAGACCGGAATATTTGACGTTCCAGCTGAGCTTCTTGCTGGTGGTGTCGAAGGTGAATGTGGCGGTTCCCTTGCCCTTGGTGGTGACGGGTGGGCTCTGCTGGCTGCCGTCGAGCGTCGCCTTGAACTTCATCGTCTCGGCCATGGCCGGCGATGCGAGAAGGAAGGCGGTCGAAACGGCCAAAGCCGAAAGCATCGATACGGATAGGATGCGCATGAAGACCTCCGTTGATTGCAGCATCCTTGGCGGCTCCCCGGCGCACGGATGCGCCAATTAACGGCCGGGTCGCAGGAAGTATCCCGGCACACACACATTTTACCGCAGACCACGAAAAAGGGGGCGGTCGCCCGCCCCCTTTCCACTTTCCGCGTCGAGAGCGGAGTTTACTTGATCGCCTTGTCGGTGATCGCGGTCGTGTAGGCGCCGCTCGCCTCCTTGCTGATGATCTTCTGGTCGAGCAGCGCTTTGGCGGTGCGCTCGTAAGCGGCCGGGATCAGCTTGCCGTCGGCATTGTCGATCAGCTTGGCCACTTCCTTCATCATGAACTTCTGGTGGTTCTCGTCCTGGCCGCCGGCATCCACGACGATCTCGGCTGCCTCGTCGGTGTTCTCCGTGGCGTATTTCCAGCCCTTCATCGAGGCGCGCACGAAGCGCACCATCTTGTCCTCGAAGGCCGGATCCTTGAGCTTGTCCTCAAGCGTGTAGAGCCCGTCCTCCAACAGGTCGTTGCCCATGGCTGAGTAGTTGAAGACGATCAGGTCCTCCGGCTTGTAGCCGGCGTCCAGCACCTGACCGTATTCGTTATAGGTCATCACCGAGATGCAGTCTGCCTGCTTCTGGATCAGCGGCTGCACGTCAAAGCTCTGCTTGAGCACGGTTACGCCGTCCGGGCCGCCATCGGTCTTGAGGCCGATCTTGTTCATCCAGGCGTAGAACGGATATTCGTTGCCGAAGAACCAGACGCCGAGCGTGTGGCCCTTGAAGTCGGCTTCCGTCTTGATCGGGCCGTTCTTGGGGCAGACCAGTTCCATGCCAGCCTTCTTGAACGGCTGGGCGATGTTGACGAGCATCACGCCCTTGTCGCGGGCCGCGAGCGCGCCACCCATCCAGTCGACGATGACGTCGGCGCCGCCGCCGGCGATCACCTGCTCGGGCGCGATGTCCGGGCCGCCCGGCTTGATCTCGACATCGAGGCCTTCGGCATCATAGAAGCCCTTGGCCTTGGCGACATAATAGCCGGCGAACTGGGCCTGCGTGACCCATTTCAGTTGCAGTGTCACCTTGTCGGCGGCCATCGCCTGGAAGGCGGCCAGCGACATCGCCCCGGCTAATGCGGAAATCAGCAGTCTTTTCATGTTTTTACCCTCTGAAGTTAGCATCCAAACCCACCGCCCCTATCCACCACGGACAGAGGGATGCCAAAACGTGACGGCTCTCTCGATGAGAGCGACCACGCCATAAAAGACCGAACCCGCAAGTGCTGCAACTGCGATTTCGGCCCACACCATGTCGATGTTCATCCGCCCGACTTCCGTCGAGATGCGGAATCCCATGCCGACCACAGGCGTGCCGAAGAACTCCGCGACGATGGCGCCGATCAGCGCCAGCGTCGAGTTGATCTTCAGCGCATTGAAGATGAAAGGCATTGCCGCCGGCAGCCTGAGCTTCAGCAAGGTCGGCCAATAGCCGGACGCATAAGTGCGCATCAGGTCGCGTTCCATATGCCCGGAGGCGGCGAGGCCTGCCACCGTGTTCACCAGCATCGGGAAGAAGGTCATGATGATGACGACCGCGGCCTTGGACGGCCAATCGAAGCCGAACCACATGACCATGATCGGTGCCACGCCGATGATCGGCAGCGCCGAAACCATGTTACCGATCGGCAGCAGCCCGCGCCTCAGGAACGGCACGCGGTCGGCAAGAATGGCGACGGCGAAGCCGGCGAGATTGCCGACGACATAGCCGACCAGCACCGCCTTGAAGATCGTCTGCCGCACATCTGAACCCAGGATCGGCAGGGAGTTGGCGATGCGCGCGCCGATGGCGCTCGGCGGCGGCAAAAGGATGAAGGGGATGCCGGCGCCGCGCGTCACAGCTTCCCAGAGGATCAGGATCCAGGCGCCGAAGATCGCCGGGATGATCAGGCGCAAGGCGTTCCTTGAGACATTTTCGCTCGGACGCAACGAGGAAAGCAAGGCAACGCAGCGCCAGGCAAGCAGCCAGGCGGCGGCAAGCAGCAGGAAATATGACGCCAGCGCCGTGCCTTCGAAACCGGCTATGCCCTTTATCAGAAGCCAGGCGGCGGCATGGGCGCCGACGAACAGCACGATGGCCTCGACAATCGGGGCGAGCTTCACCGTCGAGACCAGTGCCGCGATCAGCAGCAACCCGATGATCAAGCCTTTTGCGCCCATGTAGGGATAGGCAATTGCCGCCGTCGGCTGCGCCAAAGCCGCGGCTTCCGGTTTCGACATCGCGCCGAGTGCGAGCGCGACCAGGCAAAGAAGGATGGCAAGCGCTGCCTGCCATGACGGCTTCAGCCAATTCATGCCGGCCTCCCGCCCATGGCGCGGTCGACCAGGCGTCCGGCGATGCCCACCACCATCACCAGCAGCGCCGCGACGACGGACCCCGCGACCAGCGCCGACCAGATGTCGATGGTCTGGCTGTAATAGGCTCCCGCAAGCAGCTTCGCGCCGATGCCGGCGACGGCGCCTGTCGGCAATTCGCCGACGATCGCGCCAACCAGACTTGCCGCCACCGCCACCTTCATAGAGGTGAACAGGAACGGCACCGAGGCGGGCACCCTGAGTTTCCAGAAGGTCTGCGAGGCGCTGGCATTATAGGTGTGCATCAGGTCGAGATGCATGAGCTCGGGCGAGCGCAGGCCCTTCACCATGCCGACCGCGACCGGAAAGAACGACAGATAGGTCGAGATCAGCGCCTTGGGGATCAGGCCTGTGATGCCGATCGCCGCCAGCACCACGATGATCATCGGCGCCACCGCCAGGATCGGAATGGTCTGTGAGGCAATGATCCACGGCATCAGGCTGCGGTCGAGCGTCGTCACATGCACGATGCCGACCGCAATGATGATGCCGAGCGCGGTGCCGAAGGCAAAGCCGAGCAGCGTCGAGGACAGCGTCACCCAGGCGTTGTAGACCAGGCTGCGGCTCGAGGTGACGGACCGCAGGAAAGTGTTTTGGAAAAAGTTCACCGCCACCTGATGCGGCGCCGGCAGCGTCGGCTTCGGCTGCGACAGCGTCTTGCCGATGAACTCGACCGTGCCAGGGGTCTCATTGCCTCGTTGATCGAGATCGCGCTGGAACGGCGCGTTCAGGATGACGGCGAAGAAGTACCAAAGCACCACCACGCCGGCTAGGATGGTGGTGACGGGGATGATTTTGGAGCGGAAGGAGTCCATTTAGCGCTCCCCTCGTCTCGGCGTTAAAGCGCGACCCAGCGCGCTCTTCGTCATCCTACGGCGGAGCAGGCGCGAAGCGGCCTGCGTAGATCCTAGGATCCATGCCGTGACATCGATCGAGGGATGCAAGCGGTCGAGAATGCTCACCTTCCAAGGCGCGGCGGAGGGTGCACGGTTCTGCACCGCCGCGGAGCGCGAAGGGACTGGCATGGATCCTAGGGTCTGCGCTGCGTCGCTTCGCTCCTTGCTCCGCCCTAGGATGACGAAGGCGCGGGTGGACGTCCCCTCGCCCGGCCGCTGTGCGGCCACCCTCTCCCCGGTGGGGAGAGGAGGGAGCACATCTCCCGCACGCTCAATCATCATAGCTGTGCCCTGCCCTCAAGCCGTCCCGGACCCGCGCGGCGATCGCCAGGAATTCCGGCGTCTCGCGGATGTCCAGCGGTCGCTTCCTCGGCAGCGTCGATTCGATGATGTCGGTGACACGGCCCGGCCGCGGCGACATCACCACGATGCGGGTCGAGAGATACACAGCCTCTGGGATCGAATGGGTGACGAAGCAGATCGTCTTGTTGGTTCGGTCCCAGAGATCGAGAAGCTGCTCGTTCAGATGGTCGCGCACGATCTCGTCCAGCGCGCCGAACGGCTCGTCCATAAGCAGCAGATCCGCATCGAAGGCGAGAGCGCGTGCGATCGAGGCGCGCTGCTGCATGCCGCCGGAAAGCTGCCAGGGATATTTCTTCTCGAAGCCCGACAGGTTGACGAGTTCCAGCGTGCGCTTGATGCGCTCCGCCTGTTCGGCCTGGCTGAGCCCGATGACCTCCAGCGGCAGCGCCACATTGCGCTCGATGGTGCGCCACGGGAACAGGGCGGCGGCCTGGAAGACATAGCCGTAGGCGCGTTTCTCGCGCGCCTGCTCCGGCGTCATCCCGTTGACGGAGATCGTCCCGGACGTCGCTTTCTCGAGATCGGCGATGACGCGCAGCAAGGTCGTCTTGCCGCAGCCGGATGGACCGATGAAGGAGACGAATTCGCCCTTGCCGATGGTCAGATCGACATTGGAGAGCGCCTGCACCGGACCGTCATTGGTCTGGAAGGTGAGGCCGAGCTTGCTTGCCGAAACGACGGCTGGCGGCTGTTCGGTCATTGGCTGCAGCCTGCCTTTCGCGACCGCTGCCGCGCTGTCCGCAATCCGGTTGATTTTATGATAGCGTTGCTTTCCACTCGTCCTGTCCCACCCGATCGACGCCGCCCGGAGCCTTGCCGATGTCGCCTAAGCCCACCTGTCATCTCGTTCGCCCCGAAAGCACCTATCAAGGCAAGCAGGGGCTGAGCTATTTCGCCGGCATCGCCGCCGAGACCGTCGGCTCTTCCGGCATCTGCATGCATCTTCTCACCATGCCGCCCGGCGCGCGCGCCAAGGCGCATATGCATGAAAGCCACGAGACGGCCATCTACGTGCTCTCCGGCGAAGTCCACACCTGGTACGGCGACCGGCTCGAGCACCACATCGTCGTCAAGGCGGGTGACCTGTTCTACATTCCGGCCGGCGTGCCGCATCTGCCCGCCAATCTGAGCGACGCACCCTCCTCGGCGGTGATTGCCCGCACCGATCCCAACGAACAGGAAAGCGTCGTCCTGCTGCCGGAACTGGATGGCCTTGTCGCTTAGAGCAATTCCAGGAAAAGTGCGTAGCGGTTTTCCGTCAGGAATTGCGTAGAAACAAAGACTTAGAGCGGCTCGGCGATTCTGTGAAACGCTGACCCGCTCCAGGGCATTTTGCAGCCAAGCGGCATCGCTTAGCGTCGCATAAATGCGGCCGGAACGAATACGTCTCTCAGGAACCGACGGGACCGCCGTCATTTGCATCGCGCGACTTCGCCCATGACATTGCCGCCTTCGTCGGCAACCACCAGTTTCTTCGCATTCTTCGCGCTGCGCTTGATGGTGAACTTGGCCGGCGCCTGTCCCTCTTCGCCCTCTGCCTCGCACTTTGCCGTCACCACCAGCGATCCATCGGCCTGCACCTGCTTGTCGCCGAAGGTGCAGGCGCTGGCGGCCGTGATCAGTTCCTTGTCGGTCAGAAGCAGCATCTTGTCGGCGGCCACTTGCTGGCCGTTCCGGTTGATGCAGCCATATTTGTCGCCATAGGGTTTGCTGAGGTCGATGCCGGCGGCAAGCGCCTGGCTGGCAGCCAGCATCGCGGCCGCCGCGATCGCAAGATGAAGAGCCCGCATGGTCAGACCCCGGTGGCCGGGATGCCGGTGCGTTCCACCTTGCGCGGCGCGGAAATCTCCTTCCACGTCGACAGCGCCCGGTTGACCGCGCCGTTCGGCTCGCGGGCGACGAACTCGCCATGGCCGGCCTTGGCCTTGACGTCCGCCTCCTCGATCGAGAGCTCGCCGCGCGAAAACACGAAGCGCGGCAGACCGGTCACCTCGAAGCCTTCGAAGACGTTGTAGTCGATCACCGACTGCTGGTTCTTGGCCGAGATCGTCTTCTTGCGCTTCGGATCCCAGACGACAATGTCGGCATCCGCGCCTTCGACGATCGCGCCCTTCTTCGGATACATGTTGAGGATCTTGGCGATGTTGGTCGAGGTCACCGCGACGAACTCGTTCATCGTCAGCCGGCCGGTGTTGACGCCGGTCGTCCACAGGACCGGCAGGCGGTCCTCGAGCCCGCCCGTGCCGTTCGGGATCTTTGTGAAGTCGCCGATGCCGTTGCGCTTCTGCTTGGTGGTGAAGGAGCAATGGTCGGTCGCCACCACCTGCAGCGAGCCGGCCTGCAGGCCGGCCCACAGCGAATCCTGGTGCCATTTGCTGCGGAAGGGCGGGCTCATGACGCGGCGCGCCGCGTGGTCCCAGTCCTTGTTGAAATATTCGCTCTCGTCGAGCGTCAGGTGCTGAATCAGCGGCTCGCCATAAACGCGCATGCCTTTCTGGCGGGCGCGGCGGATGGCTTCATGGCTCTGCTCGCAGGAGACATGCACGACATAAAGCGGCACGCCGGCCATGTCGGCGATCATGATGGCGCGATTTGTCGCCTCGCCCTCCACCTCGGGCGGGCGTGAATAGGCATGGCCTTCCGGGCCGTTGTTGCCGGCGGCTAAAAGTTTTTGCGACAGGGCCGCGACGACGTCGCCGTTCTCGGCATGGACGAGCGGCAGCGCGCCGAGATCGGCGCAGCGCTGGAACGACGAATACATCTCGTCGTCGTCGACCATCAGCGCGCCCTTATAGGCCATGAAGTGCTTGAACGAGGTGATACCCCGGTCGACGACTTGAGCCATCTCGTCGAACACCTGCTTACCCCACCAGGTGATCGCCATGTGGAAGGAATAGTCGCAGGACGCCTTCGACGTCTTGTTGTCCCACATCTGCAGCGCTTCCAAGAGCGACTGCTGCGGAGCCGGCAGGCAGAAATCGACCACCATCGTCGTGCCGCCGGAAAGGGCCGCGCGCGTGCCGGATTCGAAATCGTCGGCCGAATAGGTGCCCATGAAGGGCATTTCGAGATGGGTGTGCGGATCGATGCCGCCCGGCATGACATAGCAGCCGGTTGCGTCGAACTCATGGTCGCCGTGCAGGTTCGAGCCGATGGCGACGATCTTGCCATGCTGCATCAGCACGTCCGCCTTCCACGTGCGATCGGCGGTGACGATAGTGCCGTTCCGGATGACTTTGGTCATATCTGTTCCCCTGTTCTTTCGCGCTTCTTTGCGAGCGGCGTTGCGAAGTGATTGGTTTAGTCGGTCATTCGACGATTCCCGCCGTCTCGACGACCGCGTGGAACAGCACGTCGGCACCGGCCGCCGCCCATTCCTTGGAGATGTCCTCGGCCTCGTTGTGGCTGAGGCCGCCGACGCAGGGGCACATGACCATGGTCGCCGGTGCCACCTTGGCCGCCCAGCAGGCGTCGTGGCCGGCGCCGGAGATGATGTTCATATGGCTGTAGCCGAGCTTTTCTGCAGCCGTGCGCACGCGGCCGACCAGTGTCGGATCGAAGGTCACCGGATCGAAATGGCCGACCGCCTCGACCGAGCATTTCACGCCGAGCGCCTCGCAGATCTTCGGCGCTTCCTTTTCGATGCGGGCGCGCATGCCGTCGAGCTTGGCCTGGTCCGGTGAGCGGATGTCGACGGTGAAGACCACCGTGCCCGGCAGCACGTTGCGGGAATTGGGCGAGAACTTCACCTGGCCCACCCCGCCGACGGCGCCCGGCTGGTTCTCCATGGCGACCGTCTGTACCATCTCCAGGATGCGCGCCATGGCAAGGCCCGCATTGACGCGCATGTTCATCGGCGTCGAGCCGGTATGCGCTTCCCTGCCGGTCAGCGTGAACTCCAGCCACCACAGGCCCTGGCAGTGGGTCACCACGCCGATCTGCTTGTTCTCGGCTTCGAGGATCGGTCCCTGCTCGATATGGTATTCGAAATAGGCGTGCATCTTGCGCGCCCCGACCTTCTCGTCGCCCACCCAGCCGATCCGCTTCAGCTCGTCGCCGAAGGTAAGGCCGTCGAGATCCTTGCGGGCATAGGCGTATTCCTGGGTGTGCACGCCTGCGAAGACGCCCGAGGCGAGCATCGCCGGCGCGAAACGAGCGCCCTCCTCGTTGGTCCAGTTGGTGACGACGATCGGATGCCTGGTCTTGATGCCGAGATCGTTGAGCGAGCGCACCACCTCCAGGCCCGAAAGCACGCCCAGCACGCCGTCATATTTGCCGCCGGTCGGCTGGGTGTCGAGATGGGAGCCGACATAGACCGGCAGCGCGTCCGGATCGGTGCCGGCGCGCGTCATGAACATGGTGCCCATCTGGTCCACACCCATGGTGAGCCCAGCCTCGTCGCACCAGGACTTGAACAGCTCGCGGCCCTGCTTGTCGGAATCGGTCAGTGTCTGGCGATTGTTGCCGCCGGCGATACCGGGGCCGATCTTCGCCATCTCCATGATGGAATCCCACAAACGGTCTGAATTGATTCGCAGATTCTCGCCGGGTGCGGCCATTTGCAGTTCCCATTTTCACCAGGGGTCTTGTCGCCCCTTGAGTGGTTTGCATCCTGACCGTATGGTCAGCTTTCAGACTACACAAGCTGACCAAGCGGTCAACGAGAATCTTGGGGGAGACATGACCGAACCCACCCGTCCCATGCGGCGACAGGACATAAGGCGGGAGAATGAGAAAGCCATTCTGCTCGCTGCCGAAAAAGTGTTCGCGGAAGCCGGGTTCGGCGGCGCCACGATGCAGTTGATTGCCGATCTGGCGGGACTGCCCAAGGCTAATCTCCACTATTATTTCGCCACCAAGGAAGAGCTCTACCGGTCCGTCGTCCAGAACATTTTCGAGATCTGGCTGCAGGCGGCCAATTGCTTCGATGCGGCGCGCGGCCCGGTGGACGGCATCAGCGCCTATATCGACGCCAAGATGGAAATATCGCGCCGCCACCCGGACGGGTCGAAGGTCTGGGCCTCGGAAGTGATGCACGGCGCGCCGGTGCTTCAGGACTATATGGAATCGACTTTGCGCGAATGGACCGACGGCCGCGTCGAGATCATCAGGCGCTGGATCGAGGAGGGCAAGATGGACCCGGTGGACCCGCGGCATCTGCTCTATATGCTGTGGGCCACGACCCAGCATTACGCCGATTTCGGCCACCAGATCGAGACGCTGAACGGCGGCAAGTCGCTCTCCGACCGGCAATGGCGGGAGGCCAAGGAAAACATCAAACGGGTGATCCTGACAGGCATCGGCGCGCAGCCCGCCTGAATCGCCCTCCCTCGAGATCGACGCGTCGAGCCGACCTCGCCTGGCCGCTTCGCGGACACCCTCCCCTCAACGGGAAGGGTGTCCGCGGCGGCTTGTCAGTCGATCGACCTCAGCACATCGCGAACATGGTCGATCAGTTCGTTGATCTGGCCCTTGGTGATGATCAGCGGCGGCGACAGCGCAATGATGTCGCCGGTGGTGCGGATCAGCGCGCCGCGCTCGAACGCCTTCACGAAAGCCGAGAACGCCCGCTTGGTCGGGCTGCCGGCGATCGGCGCCAGCTCGATCGCGCCGATCAGGCCGATATTGCGGATGTCGATGACATGCGGCTCGCCCTTGAGCGAATGCAGCGCGTCTTCCCAGTAAGGCGCCAGCTCCTCGCCGCGCGTCAAAAGGCCTTCTTCCTTGTAGGTGTCCAGCGTGCCGAGCGCCGCGGCGCTGGCGATCGGATTGCCCGAATAGGTATAGCCGTGGAAGAACTCGATCATGTGTTCCGGACCGGTCATGAAGGCGTCGTGGATCTCCTTCTTCACGAACACCGCGCCCATCGGGATCACGCCGTTGGAGACGCCCTTGGCCGTGGTCATGATATCAGGCGTGACGCCGAAATAGTCCGCCGCGAACGGCGTGCCGAGGCGGCCGAAGCCGGTGATCACTTCATCGAAAATCAACAATATGCCGTGCTTCGTGCAGATTTCCCGAAGCTTCTGCAGATAGCCCTTGGGCGGCAGGATGACGCCCGTGGAGCCGGCGACCGGCTCGACGATGACGGCCGCGATAGTCGAGGCATCATGCAAGGTGACGAGGCGCTCGAGCTCGTTCGCGAGCTCCGCGCCATGCTCCGGCACGCCCTTCGAGAAGGCGTTCTTCTCCGGCAGATGCGTGTGCGGCAGATGGTCGACGCCGCCGAGCAGCGTGCCGAACATCTTGCGGTTGGCGACGATGCCGCCGACGGAGATGCCGCCGAAATTGACGCCATGATAGCCGCGTTCGCGGCCAATCAGGCGGGTGCGCGAGCCCTCGCCGCGAACGCGGTGGTAAGCGATCGCCATCTTGAGCGCGGTTTCGACCGATTCCGATCCGGAATTGGTGAAGAAGACATGGTCCATGCCCTTGGGCGCGATATCGACCAGGCGGTTCGCCAGCTCGAACACGACCGGGTGGCCCATCTGGAAAGCGGGCGCATAGTCGAGCTCGGCGGCCTGTTGCTGGATCGCTTCGGTGATCTTCGGCCGGCAGTGGCCGGCGTTCACGCACCACAGGCCCGCAGTGCCGTCGAGCACCTTGCGGCCGTCGCTGGTGGTGTAGTGCATGTCCTTGGCGGACACGAACATGCGTGGCGCCTGCTTGAACTGACGATTTGCCGTGAACGGCATCCAGAATGCGCTGAGATCGTTCGGCGTGACTTTCAGCCGGTTGGACATGACCAAGACTTCCCCTTGTAACCTGTTTCGGTGCCGCCAACGCTTGGTCTTTGCTGCCTTTTCGTGCTACGCAAAATTTTGACCGGTTGGACAAACGTTAGCGCCGCCCGTCGGCGGTCAAAGGATTACTAGCGGAAATGCGGCATAAAAAGCGCGCTCCACAGTCCAGGGAAAAACTGGTCCAGACAATTGGTCCAGAGAACCCGCGTTCTGACAGCCGGCAAGGATGACGGCGGCAATGGAAGGCTCCGCTCCCCGCCGCACCCGCATCCAGCAGGAAAAGCGCGAACTCATCCTCGAAGCCGCGCTCGAAGTCTTCTCCGCCAACGGGTTTCGCGGCTCGACCATCGACCAGATCGCCGAAGCCGCCGGCATGTCGAAGCCCAACCTTCTCTATTACTTCCGCCGCAAGGAGGACATTCACGAGACGTTGATGCAGCGCCTGCTCGACACCTGGCTGGCGCCGCTGCGCGAGCTTGACGACATCGGCGACCCGCTGACGGAGCTCAGAAGCTACATCCGCAGGAAGCTGGAGATGGCGCGCGATTTTCCGCGCGAAAGCCGGCTCTTCGCCAACGAGATCCTGCAGGGCGCGCCGCGCATCAAGCCGATGCTGGAGGGCGAGCTGAAGACCCTGGTCGACGAGAAAGCCGCCGTCATCAAGGGCTGGATGCGCGCCGGCAAGATCGCCCGCACCGATCCCTGGCACCTGATCTTCTCGATCTGGGCGACGACGCAGCATTATGCCGATTTCGACGTCCAGGTGCGCGCCGTGCTCGGCGCCGACCGCGGCGGCGACGGCCGCTTCGAGGACGCGGCAAGGTTTCTGGAGCAGTTGTTTCTCGATGGGCTAAAGCCGAAGGGTTGACCTTACTCTGGTCGTTCAGGCGCTGCGCCGTTCGGATGGAAGCCCCTCCAGCAGCTTCTTGAGTTTGGCGACTGAGTTATGCTCGGCAAGCGGCGTGTAGACGATCAGCCGCATATCCGAGCCGTCGTCGATCGACAGGCTCATATGCTCGAACGTCATCGCGCCGGCGATCGGATGCCGCAGATGCTTCAGGCCGGAGAGCCGGTGGACGACATCGCGCTGCGGCCACCATTCGCGAAACTCGGGGCTCGAGCGCATCATCAGCGCGATCAGCCGTTCGAAGTCCGGATCGCCGGTGTATTTCGCGCTCTCGGCGCGGAAGGCGGCTAGGGTCGCGCGCGCCAGTTGCTCCCAGTCCACCAGTAGATGCCGCCGGTGCGGGTCGGTGAAGACGCCGTGGATGACGTTGCGGGCATCGCCCTCCAATTGGCCGTAGTCGCCGAAAATGGCCACCGCCGCGTCATTCCATGCCAGCACGTCCCAGCGCGGGCCGACGACATACGCCGGCTGCAGCACCAGGCTCTGCAACATGTGCAGCAAAGGCCCTTCGACCTTCGCCGGCACGATGCGCCGCCGCTCGGGCTGCTGGCGGCCGGCGAGCGTGAACAGATGCCGCTGCTCGGCGGCGTCGAGCCGCAACGCCTGGCAGAGCGCCGACAGCACCTCGACCGAGGGCCGCACATCCCTGCCCTGCTCCAGCCAGGTGTACCAGGTCGTGCCGACGCCGGCGATCATCGCCACCTCCTCGCGCCGCAGCCCGGGCGTGCGCCGCCGCGCGCCGCAAGCGATGCCGGCGGCATCTGGCGAAAGCCTCTCGCGGCGGGAACGCAAGAAGGCGCCGAGCTCGCGCCGGCGATGATCTTCGGGGGAATGGGCGATGGCATCCATGCAGTTATTATAGCAGTACCGATACCAGGATAAAGTTTGAACTGTTTGGCTTGAGCGCCGTGCCACATCTTTCCGTTCAGAGCAGCGCAAGGAGGCTCTGAACATGGAACTCAAGGACAAAACCATTCTCGTCACCGGCTCGACCGACGGTGTCGGCCGCGTGGTGGCGGAAAGGCTCGGCGCCGCCGGCGCCCGTGTGCTGGTGCATGGCCGCGACGAAAGCCGCGGCAAGGCGACCGTGGCCGCCATCGAGGCAAAGGGCGGCAAGGCGGAATTCCTCGCCGCCGATCTCGCTACACTGGCCGAAGTACGCCGCCTTGCCGAAGCGGTGCGCACCCGAACCGATCGGCTCGACATCCTGATCAACAATGCCGGCGTCGGCACCGGCGGCCAGGGCGCGAAAAGGCAGGTCAGTGCGGACGGTTATGAGCTGCGTTTCGCCGTCAACTATCTCGCCGGTTTCCTGCTGACCTCAGAGCTTCTGCCTTTGCTCGAGGCGAGCGCGCCGGCGCGCATCGTCAATGTCGCCTCGGCCGGGCAGCAGGCGATCGACTTCGACGATGTCATGCTGACGCATGGCTATAGCGGCGTGCGGGCCTACTGCCAGAGCAAGCTGGCGCAGATCCTGTTCACCGTCGATCTGGCTGAACAGCTCGAAGGCACCGGCGTAACCGTCTATGCGCTCCATCCGGCAAGCTATATGGACACCACAATGGTCCGGCAGGCCGGCGTCACGCCGTGGAGCTCGGTCGAGACCGGCGCGGACGCCATCCTCAACCTGGCAACCTCGCCGGCGCTCGAAGGCCGCAGCGGGCTGTATTTCGACGGCCAGCGGGAATCGCGCGCCGACGCCCAGGCTTATGACGAAAAGGCCCGCCGCCAATTGCGGACCTTGAGCCTCAAATTGACCAGACAAGCTTCTACGACATCCAAGGAATAACATTCATGAACGAGACCATCGAACATTGCGTCATCATCGGCGGCTCATCCGGCATCGGCCTCGCGACGGCCAAAAAGCTGGTCAGCCCCGCAATGAAAGTGACGGTGACCGGACGCAACGAGGAGAAGCTGAAGAGCGCCTGGAAGAGCCTGGGCGGCACCATCGGCAAGGCCGCTTTCGACGCCACCAAGCCGGACGAGGTCCGGAATTTCTTCGAGCGCCTTGGGTCGTTCGATCACCTGGTTCTCGCCGCAAGCGGCGGCAAGGGCCTGGGACCATTCGCGACGCTTGATCTTGCCGATATCGGCAGGGGCGTCGACGAGAAGATCCGGCCGCAACTGTCCTGCTTGCAGGCGGCCCTGCCGACCTTGAACAAGACCGGATCGGTCACTTTCATCTCGGCCGTCTCGGCGCAGATTGCAGCGCCCGGCGTCGCCGGCATCGGCGCCATCAACGGCATGCTTTTGACCGTCGCGCCGATCCTGGCTGTCGAGCTGAAGCCGCTGCGCGTCAACGTCGTGGCGCCCGGCGTCATCGACACCCCCTGGTGGGATTTTCTCCCCGGGGATCAGCGGCAGGCGGTGTTTGCCGAATATGCCGGCAAGACGCCGGTCGGCCGCATCGGCCGCGCGGAGGACGTCGCCGAAGCGATCGCCTTCCTGGTCTCCAACGGTTTCATGACTGGTCAGGTGCTGACCTGTGACGGCGGCCTTCGCTTCGCGGCGTAGAGGAGGCGCGCGGACTTCCATCCGCGCGCCCCGACGGATCAGGCGGCCTTGGCGGCCGGCATCGGATGGATGGCGTGGAAGGATACGCAGAGCCGGTTCCAGGTGTTGATCATGCCGATCACCACCGTCAGCTTGACCAGTTCCTCCTCGGAGAACTGCTCCAGCGTGCTGGCGTAGAGATCGTCTGGGACGCCGTTCTCCGAAATGTTCGTCACCTTCTCGGTCCAGGCGAGCGCGGCGCGCTCGCGTTCGGAAAACAGCGGCGATTCCTTCCAGGCGGCGACCAGATAAAGGCGGGTCTCCGTCTCGCCGTCTCGCCTTGCCTCGCGGCTGTGCATCTCCACGCAGTAAGAGCAGCCATTGATCTGCGAAGCCCTGAGCTTGACGAGATGCATCAGGCTTGCCTCCAGCCCACACTCCTCGACGGCCTTGTTGAGAGCCGTAACCGCCTTCATGATTTCCGGCGCTTTGGCGAAGAACTGCAGCCTCTGTTTCATCATTTTACCTTTCACGCTTTGCCTGGTTGATTTGAGCTTGGTTGAACTCTCTGAGACCGCTGGTGGCGCTCGACGAAAGCGCAGCTTGCAGCGACCGTGCGGGGATCGGCGTCGTTCATAAAATCGGCGACGATGTCGGACAGCTTCACTTCGGCGAGCGCTGCCCGATAGGCGCGCTCGGCCTTGAGCATCGCGACATTGATGCCGCAGGGTTTGACGTAGGCCGACGCGTCGATCTTGACCGGACCACGCTGGCGAATTTCGCCGCAACGAAAAGCAGGCTCACGCCCCTCGACGGCCAGGACGATATCGAGCAGCGTGATTTGTTCCGCCGCACGCGCCAGGCGGTAGCCGCCCGCTGGCCCGGGCACCGAGTCCAGGATGCGCGCTGCCGTGAGCTGATTGAGATGTTTCAAGAGATAGCTCGGCGACAGTCCAAAACACTCCGCAAGCGCCGCGCCCGGCATGGTACTGTTGCCGTCGACGCTGGCCAGCGTCGCCGCGCAGTGGATGGCCGCTTCAACGCCATCGCCCAGTTTCATGGTGTGACCCTCCAATTCATGGATATCTGTTATCGTGGATAACTATTATCTGCAATAGAGAAATGAAAATTGCCCGCCAATTCGCAATGGGATGAGAGAACGTCAGGTGGTTTCCGGCACACGGCACTTCGCTCGACTTGGGTTCCTTGCACCCCGCAAAGCGCTACGCGTTGCACACATCTTCTGTGATTGACTGATCAGGCCACGGCTTGATTGCCACGTGGTTCCCCCAATCCGTCGCTGCTCCGCAGCGCCACCTTCCCCCTCCGGAGGGAAAGGAAGGGAGCGTTGCTGGACGAGCGTTGACGGCAAAAAGCGTGGCGCCTTCCTCTCCCCCGTCGATCGGGGGAGAGGTGGCTCGGCGAAGCCGAGACGGAGTGGGGGTCGACCAGCGCTACATGGGACAATGCACGCGCCAAGCTGGCATGCACGCTATCGCCAAGACCAGCCGCTTGGAGATCTGTGCATGCCGTAGCCGCAAGCGAGGCACAAGGAAAGGCAACAGGGCCTCGGCGGCGTCCAGCCGTCCCAAAGGCCCCTCTCCGCCCTGGCTTCGCCGGGCCACCACACCCACTTCGTGGGCGAGGAACCCAAATTTATTCCGCGGCCACCTTGGCCATCGGATTGTTGGGATGCGTCGTCCAGTTGGCGTAGATCGGCGACACCGGCAAGCCGGTGCGCTGGTCGAGTACGCCGGCGGCCAGCGGCTGCATCGTGATGCAGCCCTCCACCGGGCAGACATTGACGCAGAGATTGCAGCCGACGCATTCAGCCTCGATCACCTCGAAATGCCTGACACCGTCGACCATGCTGGTGATCGCCTGGTGCGAGGTGTCCTCGCAGGCGATGTGGCAGCGGCCGCATTTGATGCAGGCGTCCTGATCGATATGCGCCTTGGCGACATAGTTGAGATTGAGATACTGCCAGTCGGTGACATTGGGCGTGGCGCGGCCGATGATGTCGGAGAGCGAGGCATGGCCCTTCTCGTCCATCCAGTTCTCCAGCCCCGCGATCATCTCCTGCACGATCTTGAAGCCATAGGTCATGGCCGCCGTGCAGACCTGCACATTGCCGGCGCCGAGCGCCATGAATTCGGCAGCGTCGCGCCAGGTGGTGATGCCGCCGATGCCGGAAATCGGCAGGCCATGCGTTTCCGGATCGCGCGCGATCTCGGCCACCATGTTCATGGCGATCGGCTTCACCGCCGGACCGCAATAGCCGCCATGCGAGCCCTTGCCGTCGATGGTCGGCATCGGCGCGAAATTGTCGAGATCGACGCCGGTGATCGAGTTGATCGTGTTGATCAGCGACACCGCGTCGGTGCCACCGGCCTTGGCCGCCCGCGCCGGCTTGCGGATGTCGGTGATGTTGGGCGTGAGCTTGGTGATGACAGGCATGCGCGTATACTGCTTGCACCAGCGCACGACCATCTCGATATATTCCGGCACCTGGCCGACGGCCGACCCCATGCCGCGTTCGCTCATGCCGTGCGGGCAGCCGAAATTGAGCTCGATGCCGTCTGCTCCGGTCTCCTCGACCAGCGGCAGGATCGCCTTCCAGCTTTCCTCGACGCAAGGCACCATGATCGAGGCGACCAGCGCCCGATCCGGCCAGTTCATCTTCACCTGCTTCATCTCGCGCAGGTTGGTCTGCAAGTCGCGGTCGGTGATCAGCTCGATATTGTTGAGGCCGAGCAGGCGGCGGTCGGCGCCCCAGATCGCACCGTAGCGCGGACCGTTGACGTTGACGACCGGCGGGCCTTCTTCGCCCAGCGTCTTCCAGACCACGCCGCCCCAGCCCGCCTTGAAGGCGCGCTCGACATTATAGGCCTTGTCGGTCGGCGGCGCCGAGGCCAGCCAGAACGGATTGGGCGACTTGATGCCGATGAAGGTGTTGCGGATGTCTGCCATGCTCATGCCCTCCCGTTAGAGGTCAGTGCCCGGTGGATCGACTCGGCCGCGTCGCGCCCTTGCGCCACCGCCGAAACCGTCAGATCGTCGCCGCCGAAAATGCAGTCGCCGCCGGCCCAGACCTTTGCCAGCGAGGTACGCCCTTCCGCATCGACCTTGATGCGGCCGCCTTCGAGCTCGATCTGTTCCGCGCTGCCGTTGAGATGCGCCGGCACGAAGCTCTGGCCGATCGCCTTGAACACCTGGTCGGCGTTGAGCCGCAGCGTTTCCCCGGTGCCGATAAGCTTGTCGCCGCTCATCGCGGTGTATTCTAGTTCGATCGCCGCCACTTTGCCGTTCTCGGCAATGACGCGCTTCGGCTGCAGCCAGTGGCGGATGGCGACGCCGTTGGCGGCGGCCAGATCCTGCTCGAAGCCGGAAGCGTTCATGTGCTCCTGGCCACGGCGATAGCAGATCGTCACTTCCTCGGCGCCGAGCAGCTTCGACTGCACAGCGGCATCGATCGCCGTCATGCCGCCGCCGATCACGACGACGCGCCGGCCGACCGGCAGGCTGGAGAGGTCGCTTGCCTGACGCAATTCGGAGATGAATTCTACAGCATTGGCGACGCCGTCCGCGTCCTCGCCTTCGGCACGCAGCGCATTGACGCCGCCAAGCCCGAGGCCGAGGAACACGGCGTCGTAGTTGCGGATCAGGTCGGCAAGCTGGAAGTCGCGGCCGAGCGCCTTGCCGTTCTGGATGTCGATGCCGCCGATCGAAGTCACATAGTCGACCTCGGCCTGGGCGAAATCGTCGACGCTCTTATAGGCGGCGATGCCATACTCGTTGAGGCCGCCGGCCTTCGGCCGCGCCTCGAGGATCGTCACGTCATGGCCGTGGCGGGCAAGGCGATGCGCCGCCGCCAGCCCGGCCGGTCCGGCGCCGACCACGGCAATGCTCTTGCCCGTCGCTTCGGCGCGTTTGTAGAACTGCTTGCCCTCGCCCATCGCCACATCGGTGGCGTAGCGCTGCAGCCGGCCGATCTGCACCGGCTTGCCTTCGGCCACCTCGCGCACGCAGGCCTCTTCGCACAGCGTCTCGGTCGGGCAGACGCGGGCGCACATGCCGCCAAGGATGTTCTGGTCGAAAATCGTCTTGGCCGAGCCCAGCGGGTTGCCGGTCGCGATCTGACGGATGAACAGCGGGATGTCGATCGAGGTCGGGCATGCGTTCATGCACGGCGCGTCGTAGCAGAAATAGCAGCGATCGGATTCGACCAGCGCCTCATGGTGATCGAGCGGCGGATGCAGGTCGGAAAAATTATCGGCATATTGCTCGGAAGACAGCCGGCCGCCGGCAATGCCCTCGATGAAATGACCACTCGCCATTCCAGTTCCCCTTGTTGTCGTTTTGGGGGAAGGCTAGCACGTTTTATTTTTTTATCAATTGGTCAATTTTCGGCCAAGTCCCTGTATCGCCTGCACAAAAACATGATAATCACAGTCATATTATAGCCATTGCCTGCCCATCAGACGGCTCCGCATTTTCCAACCTCGCGGAATGAATCGACCGGATCTCATCCGCCACCAGTTTCTGCAGCCGCCACAGATTGCGATCGTGGATGCCGAAGGTCTCGAGATGGCTGACGGTGTTGTAGAGATATTCGGCGCCGGAGCCGACATGGCCGCAGGCGCGTGCCAGCACCCATGCCACCTTCTCCAGCGGCTGCCCGAGAGACGTCCCCCTGCCGGTCACGCCAACCCAGAAGCCCAGCGCCCGCACCCTGCCTTGCGCCGTGCGCACCGGAACCCACTTGACGGAGGCAACGGCTTCGTGGTCGTCGATCTCGCGTCGCAACAGCCTTTCGATCTGGGTGGCCTTGTCACCCTCCGGCAGGCGGTAGATCACGCCGTCGCAGCGTCCGCCGCGTTCAAGCGCCATCATCAATCCGGGCTGCTCGGCGCTGCCTCTCCAGCGCACAAGATCCAGGCAGAAGGAACGATGCCAGCCATGGGCCGAAGCGCGCCGCTGCTCGACGGACTCGAAGGCCGGCTTCCAGATAAGCGAGCCATAGGCGAACACCCAAAGCGGTCCCGCGTCGGCTTCGACGGCGAGACGCGTGGCGAGCGCGCGGAAATCGTCGTCGCTGAGTTGCGTCCATTCCCCGCTCGGACCGGGATCGGTCTCGTCGCGATGGCAAAGAGCGACAAGCTCGGGCGTGAGCGACATCTGGCGCATGGAAAAACGCGAACCCCTCTTTGACGGCAGCAAAGTCGAAACGCGCGGGCTATGCAAGATCGGGGCGGAGCGCCTTGCCGTCCAGGATTTTCGGCCCATGTCGGATTTCTGCCGCCAGGATCGTCCTAGGATGGATCGAACCGCGATCGCTGCCTGAACCGGTGAGGAGACCGACCATGCCGAAATCCCCGCAACCTTTCTTCTGGTACGAACTGATGACCACCGACCTCGACGCCGCCGAGGCTTTCTATACCGCCGTTGTCGGCTGGAAGGCCGAGCCCTTCGACAAGGCGCCCGGCATGCCCCGCTACATCGTCGTGAACTCCGCCATGCGCGGCGTCGGCGGGCTGATGACGATGCCGGAAGAGCCCGCCAAGAGGGGCATGCCGCCGGCCTGGCTGGGCTATATCTACACCAAGGATGTCGACGCCTCGACGCAAGCGCTCAAAGACGCCGGCGGCGCGATCCATCGCGCGCCCGACGACATTCCGGGTGTCGGCCGCTTCGCCGTTGTTGCCGACCCCCAAGGGGCGGCCTTCATGTTCCTTCAGCCCAACCAGCCTGACCAGCCGCCGGTGCCGGCGACCACGCCCGGCCATGTCGGCTGGCACGAGCTCTACACCTCGGACTGGAAAGCCGCCTTCGACTTCTATTCCAGCCAGTTCGGCTGGGAGAGTGCCGGCGAGTTCGACATGGGCGAGATGGGTATCTATAAAACCTTCGGCGCCGGCCCCGAATCCGGCGGGGGCATGATGAACAAGCCGCCGCAGATCCCGGTTCCCGTCTGGCAGTTCTATTTCAACGTCGACGCCATCGACGCCGCGGCCAAACGCGTCACCGACAATGGCGGCAAGGTCATCATGGGGCCGATGGAGGTGCCGAGCGGCCAGTGGATCATCCAGTGCCAGGACCCGCAAGGCGCGCATTTCGCGCTGCTGGCGCCTGTGCGGTAGAGCGCCTACTCGCCGGCTGGCGCCGGTCACTCCGGCGTCAGCACCGCCAGCTTCAGATCGGCCTTTTTCGCACCGCTGAGCTGGATGATCGCCGCGCCGCCCGCAAGCTTGAAGCGCACGCTCTTGCGGATCCCTGGGCAGGTCTTCACGCCGCTGAAGGCCGCCGATTTGACGGTGCGGCCGTCCTGTACGACATCGATCCAGGCCTCGTCGGAAAGGCTGAGCTGCAGCTCGCCATCAGGCGGCACGGTCACGCTGGCCGTCGCGCCGAACGTGCCGGCTTTCGGCGCGCGCTCCGGCGGCACTTCAAAGCTGACAGTGTCGACAGCCGCGAGCGAGAAATCCACCGCTTGCCCCACCGTCAAGGCGGCGCCGGACTGCGCCGCGGTCGCCGCCGGAAACAGGGCTTGCTCGCGTGCGACCGGCCATTTGAAGGCGTCACAGCCGTTACCGGCAGCCATGGCGAAGCCGGTGCATGCAAGCAAAGCAGACAAGGTGAGGATGACTTTTCTCATGGCATCGGCCTCTCGTGGTTTTGATATGCATCCACTAGGAGATACAACTATAAGGATAAATATGCAACCATGACGAGAAGAAATAAGGGAGCCATTTCCACTCACCGATTGTTGATCCCAGGCCATGGGAAGTGAGTGGTCCGTTGGCGGGCGATAATTTATGGCCGAACGGGGGGTAAATGGAGTTTTAGATGAAGCTTTTCGAGGGCCTTGCCCAGTACCGTCCGCAAGCGCTGGGCGTGTTGCGCATCATGACCGCCTTGCAGTTCATCGAACATGGCTCGCAGAAGCTGTTCAACTTCCCGGCCGGCGCCCAGCCACACGCCCTCACCGGGCTGACGGCGACCGCCGGCATCCTCGAATTCGCCGGCGGCATCCTGCTTGCGCTCGGGCTATTCACCCGTCCGGTCGCCTTCCTTCTCGCCGGCGAAATGGCGGTCGCCTATTTCATGGCGCACTTCCCGCGCGGCTTCTTCCCCGTCGACAATGGCGGGGACTTGGCGATCTCCTTCTGCTTTATCTTCCTCTATCTGATCTTCGCCGGCTCCGGCGCCTTCGCAGTGGACAACCGTCGCAGCGCCTGAAGCGTCGAAGGCTGCGCGCCTGGAGGCTTTTTGCTTTGAGGCAATTCAGGACGGAAAACCGCTTCGCACTTTTCTTGGAATCGCTCTAGCCGCGCATCCGCTCGAAATTGGCATCGAACAGCGGCGCCGCCTGGACGCGCGCCGCTTGGCGCTTGCCGAGGATCTCGATCTCGAAACCATCCGATCTGTCGGCGATCTCCTTCGGCACATAGCCCATGGCGACCGACTTCTTGGAATGGTGCGCATAGCCGCCGGAGGTGACCCAGCCGCGCACGGCGCCGTCATGCCAGATCGCCTCGTCGCCGATCACGTCGGCATCGGCGGCCTCGACGATGAAGGCACGCAACCTGAGCTTGCCGCCCTCTCTGCGCTCAGCCAGCGCTGCCTCCTTGCCGATGAAATCGGCGTCCTTGCCATAAGCGACGAACCGGTCGAGCCCGGCCTCGAGCGGACCATAGATCGGCCGGTATTCGCGCGCCCATGAGCCGTAATTCTTTTCCAGCCTCAGCGCGTTGAGCGCCCGTGAGCCGAACAGCCCGATGCCGAATTCCTCTCCCGCAGCCAGCAGCGCCTGGTAAGCTGCACGCTGGTATTCCGGCGCCACCCAGATCTCGTAGCCGAGATCGCCGGTGTAGCTGACGCGGCCGACCAGGCACGGCGCCATGCCGACATCCATCCGCGCAACCGCCATGAAGGGGAAGGCGGTGTTGGAGACATCGGCGTGGGTGGCCTTGGCGAGCACTTCCCTCGCCTTCGGCCCCGCAATCGCAAGGCCGGTGAGCTTCTGGCCCAGCGCCTCGATCCGCACCGAGCCGTCCTTGGGCAGATGCGCCTCGAACCAGCGCATATGATACTGCTCGGCAATGCCGGATCCGGCGATGAACCACTCGCTGTCGTCGATGTTGGCCAAAGTGAAATCGCCGATCAGCTTGCCGTCGTCCTTCAGCATCGGCGCCAGAGTCATGCGGCCGCGCCTGGGCAGCTTGCAGGCGAATATGCGGTCGAGCCAGGCGGAAGCACCCTTTCCCGTCACCTTGTATTTGGCGAAGTTCGAAATCTCCGACAGGCCAACGCCGTTGCGCACCGCCGCGACCTCCTTGGCGACATGCTCGAAGTCGGTGGAACGCCGCCAGGAAAACTCGTCGGTAACGCCTTCGGGCGCATACCAGAGCGGCACTTCGAGCCCATAGGACACGCCCCATTGCGCGCCCTTGGCGGCAAGCGTGTCGTAGAGAGGCGTCGTCTTCAGCGGACGCCCGGCCGGCAGTTCCTCGTTGGGAAAGCGGATCGAGAAGCGGCGCGAATAATTCTCGCGCACCTTGGCGTTGGTGTAGGCCATCGTCGCCCAGTCGCCATAGCGCGCCACGTCCATCGCCCAGATGTCGGCGCCCGGGTCGCCCTCGATCATCCAGTTGGAGAGTGCGAGCCCAACCCCGCCGCCTTGGCTGAAGCCGGCCATCACGCCGCAGGCGACCCAGAAGCCCGGCAGGCCGCGCACCGGACCGACCAGCGGATTGCCGTCCGGCGCGAAGGTGAAGGGGCCGTTGATGATCTGCTTGATGCCGGTCTTCTGGAAAGCGGGGAAGTGACGGAAACCGACTTCCAGCGACGGCGCGATGCGGTCGATGTCCGGCTCCAGCAGCTCGTGGCCGAAATTCCACGGCGTCTGGAATTCCGACCAGACCTTGTTGGCCTTCTCATAAGTGCCCATCAGCATGCCGCCGCGCTCCTGGCGCAGATAGAGCTCGCCGTCGAAATCGACCGCGTGGATGATCTCGGTGCCGGTCCTCTTGTTCCAGTCGGCGACCTCCGGCATGTCCTCGGTGATCAAGTACATGTGCTCCATGGCCAGCACCGGCAGTTCGAGCCCGACCATGCGGCCGACCTCGCGCGCCCAGAGCCCGCCGGCATTGACGACATGCTCGGCGATGATATCGCCCTTGTTGGTGATGACGCGCCATAGGCCGTCGGGACGGCGCACGATGTCCTCGACCTTGGTGAAGCGCTCGACTTCGGCCCCCAGTTTCCGCGCCGCCTTGGCATAGGCGTGCGTCACACCGGACGGGTCGAGATGGCCGTCTTCCTTGTTGCGGACCGCGCCGACAAATTGGCTGGGCTCGATGAGCGGCATCAGCTCCGCGGCTTCCTTCGCCGAGATCACCTCAAGGTCGATGCCGAGATAGCGGCCTTTCGACACCACGCCGCGCAGCCAGTCGAGCCGCGCCTCGGTCGCCGCCAGAAGCACGCCGCCTGTGAGGTGCACGCCGGTGGCCTGTCCCGAAAGCTCCTCGATCTCCTTGTAGAGCGAGATCGTGTATTTCTGCAGCTTGGCGACGTTGGGATCGCCATTGATGGTGTGCATGCCGCCGGCCGCATGCCAGGTCGAACCGGAAGTCAGCTCGTCGCGCTCCAAAAGCACGACATCGGTCCAGCCATGGCGGGCAAGATGAAACAGCACCGAACATCCGACGACACCGCCGCCGATGACCACGACCTTTGCATGCGACTTCATGGGTTTTCTCGTTGGTTCAGTGAGTTGAGAGATTGAAATGAATCAGGACGGCAAGCTGTTCCCTCACGGCTCGCCTTGCCCGATCGCTTCCTTGCGGCGCGCCATATAGGCTTCGAGCGCCTCACGCACGGCGGGCTCCATGGCCGGCTGGACATATTCCTCCAGCGCCTTCTTCCAAAGCCTGGTCGCGCGCGCCGTCGTGTCGAGCGCGCCGGCCTCCTGCCAGGCCTCGTAATTCTGCCAGTTGGAGAGCATCGGCTGGTAGAAGGCGGTGGCATAGCGCTCCAGCGTGTGCGGCTCGCCGAAGAAATGGCCGCCGGTCGGCACCGCGCCCAGCGCCTCGACCGCGAGCTCGCCCTCGTCGACCGCGATCGGCCGCAGGAATTCCATCATGTGCTGGATCATCTCGACATCGATGATGAGCTTCTCGAACGAGGCCGTCAGCCCGCCCTCCTGCCAGCCGGCGGCATGATAGACGAGATTGCCGTGGCCGAGCACCGCGCCCCACAGCGCCATCATCGTCTCGTAGGCGCCTTGCGCGTCGGCGGCATTGGAGGCCGAGCCAGGCGTGGTGCGGTAGGGCAGATTATAGCGTCGCGCCAACTGCCCCGAAGCGATATTGGCCTTGGTGTTTTCCGGTGTGCCGAAGGCCGGCGCGCCCGACTTCATGTCGACATTGGAGGTGAAGGCGCCATACATCACCGGCGCGCCCGGCCGCACCAGCTGCGTCAGCACGATGCCGAACAGCGCCTCGGCATTCTGCTGCGCCAGCGCGCCGGCGAGCGTCACCGGGCTCATCGCGCCCATCAACGTAAACGGCGTGACCGCCACCGACTGGCCGTATTCGGCCATCGTCATCAGCCCTTCCGCCATCATCTCGTCGAAACGGCGCGGCGAGTTGACCGAAATGATGGTGGTGACGCCGGGGTCCTGCGCCATCTCATCCAGCGTCAGCCCACGCGAGATCGCCATCATCTCGATGCCGTCAAGCGCCCTGCCCCGGCCGATCGCCGAGACATGGAAGCATTTGTCGGTCAGCGTCAGATTGGCGAAGTAGGTGTCCATGTGCCGTGTGTTCGCCGGCAGCTCGATCGGGGCGCAGACCTGGTTGCCGAGCATGTGGATGCAGTTGAAATGCTGCGCTAGCCGGATGAGATCCGAGTAGTCGGCAAGGTTGCCGGCGCGGCGGCCGCGTTCCATGTCGTGCACGTTGGGCGGGCCGGCGACGAGGGTGAAATTGATGGTGCTGCCGCCGAGATGGATGGCTCGAGCGGGATTGCGCGGAGTAAGCGTGTAGCTGCTGCGCGTCGATTTCAGCGCCTCCTCGACCATCCCGCGATCGACGCGCACATTCATCGAGCCGCGGTCGACCTTGGCGCCGGCGCGCTCGAACAGCGACAGCGCCCGCGGGCTCATCACCTCGATGCCGAAATTCTCCAATATATGCATCGATGCCTGGTGGATGGCCTCGATCTGGTCGGCCGACAGCAGCGCCATCGGCGGATAGGGGTTCTCTACCCGCCGCCGCGGCAGTTGCGGGATGGCGGCAGGTCCCCGGTTGCTGGTGCGCTCGGCGCCGCGCTTGCGTCTTGGTTCGCTCATGCCCCGCATCAGAGCGCCGGCATCGCATGCGAGCTGTCAGGAATTCGCCATTTGCCGGCGCGATTTTAGCCAAGGCGGCATTTTTCAAAATCGAAGAAAAGAATAGCGACACAAACAGTCGTAATATCAGCACTCGCCTTTTTCGCACCTCCCCCGTCCGCGTTAAGGAAGCGAGCAAGACTCCTTTTATGATTTCGGCCTATTCGTCTTCCAATGCGTAGGTCGAGTTTTAGTAAAATTGTCGCTGCCTCCGTGCTGCTGGCGCTTTCGGCCTGCGCGACGGCGCCCAGCCACATCAACAATGTCTGCGCCGTCTTCGACCAGAATGACGGCTGGTTCGACAACTGGCAGTCCGCCGCCGAGCGAACCGAACAGAAATACGGGGTTCCCGTTCCCGTGCTGATGGCGACGGTGCGCAAGGAATCCGGCTTCAAGAGCAATGCCCGCCCGCCGCGCACCAAGCTGCTCGGCTTCATCCCGTGGAAGCATGTCTCGAGCGCCACCGGCTACTCGCAGGCGCTCGACGGCACATGGTCGCAATATCAAAGCGAGACCGGCAACTGGGCCGCGCGCCGGACACGCTTTGCCGACGCCATCGATTTCGTCGGCTGGTATCACTCCAAGACCGCCGACACTTTCGGTGTCGCCCGCAACGACACCTACGACCTCTACCTGGCCTATTATCTCGGCTGGACCGCCTATGGCCGTGGCAACCGCGGCGACGCCGGCGTTCAAAGCTACGCGCGCGCCACCGACCAGATGGCGCGCGACTACGCAGCGCAGCTACGGCAATGCGGCAGCTGACACCCGTCCTGGGTTAGTGCCGCCTTGTCGTGTCCTTCGGCCTTGAGACACCGGTTTCCGAATCCTCGTCGCGCACTTCGTGGCGACGGGCCTTGAGCACGGCGTCGTTCTCCTCGGCACCCTCTTTGATCGCGTCAGCTTCCGCACTGGCGTTTTTGCCGTCCGGACGCTGCGGCGGCGTACCGGCAAAGCCCGGCCCCTCGCCGTGCGGCGCATCATCCGGCACGCCCTCACGCGCGGCGTGTTCCTTGTCGAACTTGATGACCGGCTCCATCTTGGCCAGCACGTCGTCCGAAAGCCAGCACAGGCTCGTATGGCCGCCGCCGAGATTCTTCACCGGCGGCACCTGCGTCTCGCACAGATTGTCCGGCACCAGCTTCTTGTAGCCGCATCGCGTCTGGAACGGGCAGCCGGTCGGCGGGTTCATGGCCGAGGGAATGTCGCCTTCGAGCACGATGTGCTTCTTGACCACGCTGGTGTCGGCGATGGGGATCGCCGACAGCAGCGCCTCGGTATAGGGATGGTAGGGCGGCGAGAAGATCTGGTCGGTCGTGCCCTGCTCGACGATATAGCCGAGATACATGACGACGACGCGGTCGGCGATGTAGCGCACCACCGACAGATCGTGGCTGATGAACAGCATCGTCGTTTTGTTCTTGCGCTGGATGTCCATCAGCAGTTCGGTCACCGCCGCCTGCACCGAGACGTCGAGCGCCGAGACCGGCTCGTCGGCCACCACCACTTTGGCATCGCCGGCGAAGGCGCGCGCAACGCCGATACGCTGCTTCTGGCCGCCCGAAAGCTGGCGCGGCTTGCGGGTCTCGAAGGCCCTGGGCAGCTTCACCAGGTCGAGCAGCTCCAGCATGCGCTGGCGCCGCTCGGCGACCGTCTTGCCGACGTTGAACTTCTCCAGCGTGCGGATGATCTGCGAGCCGACGCTATGGCTGGGGTTCAGCGTGTCGAACGGATTCTGGAACACCATCTGGATCGACGAGACGGTATCGACGCCGCGGTTCTCGATGCCCGTCGACTGGATCTCCTTATTGGCCAAAATCACCGTGCCGGAGCTCGCGGTCTCGAGGCCGAGCAGCACCTTGGCGAGCGTCGACTTTCCGCAGCCGGACTCGCCAACGATCGCGACCGTCTCGGATTCGCGCGCGGTGAACGAGATCGTCTCGTTGGCCTTGACGACGCGGCCTTCGCTTGATCCGAACACCTCGCTGCCGCCGACCTTGTAGTATTTCTTGAGGTCCTGGATCTTCAGCACGGGCGCGCCGGGCTCGACCTTCTCGTTGACCTTCTTGGCACCGGGCGGCAGCGCCTCCCAGTCGATCTCGTTGAACCGCACGCAGCGCGAGAAATGCCCCTCATGACCCTCCACCGGGATCATCGGGATTTCCGCTGCGTTGCAGACACCCTCGACGAAATGGTGGCAGCGCGGCCCGAAATTGCAGCCCTTCGGCCGCTCATGCGGCAGCGGCAACTGTCCGGGAATGGAAATCAGCGGCCGGGAATTCTTGTCGGCGCCGGGCAGCGGGATCGAACGGAACAGCCCTTGCGTATAGGGGTGGCGCATCCGGTCGAACACGTCCTCGATCTTGCCGGTCTCGACCGCCTCGCCGGAATACATCACTGTGATCTTGTCGCAGGTCTCGAGGATGAGGCCGAGATTATGCGACACGAAGATCATCGAGGTGCCGAACTTCTCGCCGAGTCCCTTGACCAGCTCGACGATGCCGGCCTCGACGGTGACGTCGAGCGCGGTGGTCGGCTCGTCGAGCAGGAGCAGCGCCGGTTTCGACAGCAGCGCCATGGCGATGACGATGCGCTGTTGCTGGCCGCCGGAAAGCTGGTGCGGATAGGAGCGCATCATGCGCTCCGGGTCGGGCAGCTTCACCGCCCGCACCATCTCCAGGGCGCGGTTATACGCCTCTTCCTTGGACACCTTGTCGTGGATCCGCGGCACTTCCATCAATTGCTGGCCGATCTTCATCGCCGGATTGAGGCTCGCCATCGGCTCCTGGTAGATCATTGCGATCTTGTTGCCACGGATGGCGCGAAGCTCCTCCTCCGACATCTCGCCCATGTCACGGCCCTGGAACTTGATCCGGCCGCCGACGATCTTCCCGATGTTGGAGAGATCGCGCATGATGCCGAGCGACACGGTCGACTTGCCGCAGCCGGACTCGCCGACGATGCCCATCGCCTCGCCGGGCATGACCGTGCAGGAAAAATCCATCACGGCCGGGATTTCGCCCTTGCGGGTGAAGAAGGAGATCGAGAGGTTCTCGATCTCGATGATTGGTTGAGCCGGATTTCGAACTGCCTCGTTCATGGGTCGCTCCAATCCTAGTTGTTCCAGCAGGTAGGGCCTAGGGCCCCGCCATCAATCCTTCATCGACTGTTCGCGCAGCGAATCCGCCAAAAGGTTCAGCCCCAGCACGAACGACATCAGGGCGATCGTCGGCGGCAGCGCCGGGTGGATGAAGGAACGCAACAGCCGGCTGGCGTCCTTGATCGCGGTGCCCCAATCGGGACTTTCCGGCGCCAGGCCCAGGCCGAAATAGCCGAGCGTCCCGAGCAGGATCGTCGTGTAGCCGATGCGCAGGCAGGCATCGACGATCAGCGGACCGCGCGCATTGGGCAGGATCTCCCACAGCATGATGTACCACGGCGATTCACCGCGTGTCTGCGCCGCCGCCACATAGTCGCGCGTTTTGATGTCCATGGTCAGCCCGCGCACGATGCGGAACACGCCGGGGCTGGAGGCGAACACCACCGCCACGAAGATGTTGAGCTGGTTGGGATCGATGTGGACGATGTGCAGCGGATCCTTGTCGAAGACCAGGCCCGCATAGATCCAGCCGCCGACAACCAGCGTGATGCCGAGCAGGATATAAAGCCGGTCCGGCCGGTTCTTGTAGCGGGTCCAGAACAGGACGCAGAAGAAGATGATCGGGAACAGGAAGAACAGTCCCGCCATCGCATAGGGGATCGGCGTGTCCATGATGCCCGGCGTCACCAGCAGATAGAACAACAGGATCACCGGGAAGGCCAGCACCAGATTGGCGAGGAACGACAGCAGCGTGTCGATCTTGCCGCCATAATAGCCGGCCGGCAGGCCGAGCGTGATGCCCACCATCAGCGCGAAGCCGGTGGCGGCCGGCGCGATGATGAGAACGATCTGGCTGCCATAGACCATGCGCGAGAACACGTCGCGCGCAAGCTTGTCGCCGCCGAAATAGTACACGAGCTTCGACGCCGGTTCGATCGCGCCGGGCAGCGTGTCCTTCATCACCGAGACCTGCGCCAGCGGGTCGAAGGGCGAGATGGTGGAGGCGAAGATCGCCGTGAACAGCCAGAACAGGCAGATGAAGACACCGGCAATGCCGACGCCGCTGTCGAAGAGCTGGCCGTAGAGCCCGAGCTTCCTCCGGTAGCTAAAGCTCGCGCCCATCACCAGGATGAGCGCGACCCAGACCGGCCAGAATCGCCAGAGCACGCCGATAACCACATCGAAGGCGCTGATATATTCCGTTTGCATCGGCCCTGCCCCTACTGAACCCTGATACGCGGATTGAGAAACGCGTAGCCGACATCCGAGATGAGCTGTGTGATCAGCACGATGAACACCGAGACCAGCGAGCAGCCGAGCAGCAGATCGATGTCGTTGTTGCCGGCGGCTTCGACCAGCGTGTAGCCGAAGCCCTGGTAGCGGAACATCACCTCGACGATGACGACGCCGGTGAGCAGCCACGGGAACTGCAGCATGATGACGGTGAACGGCGCGATCAGCGCGTTGCGCAACGCGTGCTTGATGACCACGCTGCTGAAGGACAGGCCCTTCAGCCGGGCGGTACGGATATATTGCTGCGTCATTACCTCGACCATCGAGGCGCGCGTCATGCGCGCGATGTATCCTGTGCCGTAGATCGCCAGCGTGATCACCGGCAGGGTGAAATTGTAGAAGGTAATGCCCTGGCTGGCGGACGCCGCCGAGCCGTTCAGCCAGCCGAGCCACGATGCGAAGATGACGGTGAAGATGACGCCCGACACATATTCAGGCGTCGCCGTCGAGGCGATCGAGGCGACCGACAGCACGCGGTCGGTGCGCGAGCCTTCGCGCATGCCGGCGAGAATCCCGATCAGCAGCGAGATCGGCACCATCACCGCCAGCACCCAGAACATCAGCAATCCGGTGGCGCCAAGCGCCGGGAAAAGCTTGGCGGCGACCGTCGTCTTGAACTTGGTCGAGCAGCCGAAATCGCCCTGCAGCACGCCGGAGAATTGCGGCTCCGTGGGGTCGTTGCAGAAGGAGAAGCGCTGCGTGGTCTTGCCGGTTGCCGGATCGGTGATCGGATGCTTCGGCAGGACGCCCAGCCACTGGCCGTAACGCAGGAAGAAATTCTGCCGATAGCCGTGATTGACCAGCCAGCTCTCAAGCTGGTCGGCGGGCGTGTGCATCTCGGTCTGGCTGATCGCCAGCTTCTTCAGATTGGGCTCGAGATTGACGAGGAAGAAGACGACCAGCGTCAGGCACAGCATCGTGAGCAGGATCGTGCCGATGCGTCTGGCGATGAATGAGAACATGTGTGCCCCCCTGCCGGCCGGGTTGGGGTCAGATACATTCAACCCTGTTTCGTAATGCGGATAGCGCCCCGCCGCCGCTGCAGGTTATGCAACGGCAACGAAGCTGCAAATACGAGGGGCGGCTGCCCCTCGCATTCATCGCGCCATGTATCACGCCTGCTCGAGCCAGACCTTGCCGAAGTCGTGCTCGTAGGTGGGGTGCATCGAGTGGTTCTTCACCTCGGGCTTGATGTTGATGTAGAGCTTGCGCCAGTAAGGCTGAATGATGATGCCGGAATCCTGCAGGATCTGCTCGATATCCTTCATCACAACCTTGCGCTTCTCCGCATCGGCGATGCCGAGCGCCTCGTTGACCTTCTTGTCGAACTCCGGATTGGAATAGGCCGTCTCGTTCCACGCTTCGCCGGTACGATACGCGATGGCGATCACCTGGATGCCCAGCGGACGCATGTTCCAGTTGGTTTCCGAGAACGGATACTTCGTCCAGTCGTTCCAGAAGGTCGAGCTCGGCAGCACGGTGCGCTTCACCTTGATGCCGGCTTCGCGCAGCTGCGCCGCGATCGCGTCCGTGGTGTTCTTGTGGTAGTCCTCGTCGTTGCTGATCAGCTCGTGCTCGAAATCGATCGCGCCGGCTTCCGTCAGCATCTGCTTGGCCTTGGCGATGTCGCGCTTGACCTCCGGAAGCTTGACATATTCCGGATGGATCGGCGCGACATGGTGGTTTTCGGCAGGCGTCCCGGCATTGCCGTAGCCGAGTTGCAAGACGGTTGCGTTGTCGACGGCAAGCAGCATCGCCTGACGAACCTTCTGGTTGTCATAGGGCTTGTGGGTGACGTTGAAGCGCGACACCACGGTGGCCGCCGTCACGACTTCCGATACCGGAGCGCCGACATCCGCGATGATCTTGATATAGTCGGCGGTCGTTTCGTGGTTGGTCTGGACTTCGCCCGATTCGAAAGCCGAGACGGTCGCGGCCGGATCAGTGCCGTAGTCGATGAACTCGACGCCATCGAGGAAGGCTTCGCCCTGCCACCACTTGCCGGTCGTGCGGCGCTTGTAGACCACCTTCTGGCCAACATCGTAGGAGACCAGCTCGAACGGACCGGTGCCGATCGGGCAGTTCTTGAAGTTGGCGCCCTTCTCGTCGAAGGTCTTGTGCACGACCAGCGCCGGATAGTCGCACAGGTTCGGGATGATGGCGATGTCGGGCTTGGTCAGCTTGAGCTTGATCGTCATGTCGTCGACCTTGACGACGGAGCCTTCGCGCAGCTTCTTGGTCGTGTCGTCGACGAGGCTGCCGAGGCGGCCAGGCATCGAGTTGCCTTCCGCCGCCTTGTCGGCCCAGCGGGTGAAATTGTAGATCACGTCGTCGGCGGTGAACTTGTCGCCGTTGTTCCATTCGACGCCCGGCCGCACATGCAGCGTGTATTCGGTGGCGTCGTCATTGATGTCCCAGCTCTCCAGGAGGTAGGGCGCGAAGGTATATTCCTTCGTGTATTTCACCAGCGGCTCGAGCGCCTGGCGCTCGGCATTGGCGATTTCGGACCAGTCTGCGGTGCGCGGATCCTTCGGATCCTTGATCGACATGGCGACCTTGATCACTCCGCCCTTCTTGCCCTGCACGTCCTCGGCCCGGGCCGAGGTCGGCGCGGCGAGGCCGAGCATGCCGTAGGCCATTGCCGTCGATGCGCCGAAGACGCTGGCCAAAGCCAGAAATTCGCGCCGGTCCACATTACCCGTCTTGGCTTCTTCGGCCATTTTCAGGATGTGATCCGGAACACGATCACCATTGCTTTTGTAGATTGCCATGACTTGCTCCCATTGTTGGCTTTCCGCCTTTTAACATTCCGCATCCAGACCGCGTTGTCAAAAGACGGTGTGGAGCAGGAACATGCCAGGGAATGTGCATCTTTGGCCGCAACCCGGTTCGCGCGATAGCGACAGTCTTGACGCAAATTTGTTATCGCGACGCGGATTTCCCAAAAAATCGTCGCGGGCGATTAAATCAATACATTTTACACGGATAGCGAGTTCACTACGCGTGGCGGACGGCCCGCCGTTTCGCAGAGGAACGCCGGCGCGGCCTCAATATTCGCGTTCGTAGAAGACGCCGCCCTTGGCTTCTCCGGCGTCGTTGGCCTCGCCGCGCAGCTTCACGCCGCGCCCGACATCGAGGTCGATCGTAGCCTTGCCGGAACCTGGCTTGTCGCCCTTCTGTATAGTCACATAGGTGCGGTCGTTGAGGTATTTGCCGGCCGAAACCGCCGTGCCGCCCTTCTCGTCCGTCGTCACGTCAAGGTCGTCGATGCCGATCGCGTTCCGCAGGTTGTCGAGCAGCGACGTCGTGCCGCCGGCGCCTGCCAATTGCGCGGCAGCGTCGGCGAGTTGGGCGATCTGCAGCGGCGAAAGGTTCGACATCGAGCGGCCGAAGATAAGCTGTGCCAGCACCTCATCCTCCGGCAGCGCCGGAACAGAGGAGAAGTTGAATTTCGGGTTGGTCGCCTCGCCGGAAACCACGATCGTCACGGTGGCGCTGCTTGTCGTTGTGGTCGCCGTGAGATTGAGGTAAGGCACCAGCGATCCCTGGAATCCGACCGTACCCTCTGTGAACGTCAGCCGCTTGGCGAGGATCGTTAGCCGCCCGCGCTGCAAGGTGAAGGTGCCCACGGCCTGCGGTGACGACGCCGGGCCGGTAAGTTTGAGCGATCCGCCCAGTTCGGCGTCGACGCCCCTGCCCTGGATGAAAATCTGGTTGGGCGCGTTCACTGTCAGATCGAGGGTGAGCCCGCTGCCGCTATTGCCGCCGCTGGATGTGGCCGGGTGCAACGCCTTGTCCTGTGCCCGCACGGCGCGAGGCGCATTCTTATGTTTGACGTTGAGTTCCGAAAGCGACCCCGGCAGTTTGTCCGGAACGGTGATGACCGTTCTCGCCAGGTTGATCGTGCCGGCGATCACCGGCGCCGAGACCAGCGGCCCCTTGATGGTCAGGTCGCCGCCGAGATTGGCGGTCACCACTCGCCCGTCGGTGTAGCGGCCATCGGTGAGCTTGATCGACAGGTCGGCCGGGAAGCCTTGCGCCGGCGTGATGCCCACCGTGCCGCTCGCCGAGAGATTGCCGCGCGTCGAAAGCGTGCCGGTCAGCCGGTTGATCCTGGCGACGCTGCTGGCGATCGAGACGTCCGCCGCGATGTCGTTCACCGCCAGGCCGGAGCGCGCATCGATGAGGCGCGCGCCGGATGTCGTGACTTTGCCGCTGATCACCGGCGCGGATGCAGGACCACGCACCTGCACATCGACATTGGCGGTGCCGTTGAGCGCCAGACCTTGCGCGGCGAGCTTGGCGGCAAGGAAGGAAAACGGCACCTTGCCCTTGAAGTCGAGCGCCAAGGTGGGCGTGCCTGCCGTGCTCACGGTGCCGCCGCCCTTGAGCCCGAGGCCGGCGCCGTCGCTGATGTTGGCGTCGAAGGCGAGCTTGTTGTCGACAAAGGTTCCCGAGGACGACACATTCATGCCGCCCAGGCCGGCGCCGCGCGTCTGCGAGGTCTGCACGCCGGCGGCATCGATGTTGAAGGCGACCGAGGGGGTCGGCGGCGCGCCGGTGACCTTGACCGTGCCCGAGACCGAGCCGGCCGCGTCGAGACCCGGCGAGAAGCTGTTGGCGAGCGAGATCGGCACCCTCGCCAGATTGGCGTTGATGTCGAGCGCCTGCGCGACCTTTCCCGTCACCGTCGCCGTGCCGCCGCCGAGGTTGAGCACCAGCCGGTCGAGCGTCGTCACACCGTTGGCGACAGTGATCGTCGAGGCCTGCGCGATCGCGGCCTTGATGCCCTGCACGGTCGCCTGCCCAGATGCGAGCTCAACGGTCGTCGTGCCGTTGGCGACCTTCACGCGGCCGGCGGCCTTGGCCGGAATGTTCTTGACGGTGGCGCCGCCGGAAAAACCGGTCCAGTCGCCGTCGCGCTTGAGATCGACGTCGATGCCGGTGATGGCGGTGCCGCCGGAAGTCACGCTCTCGGCCCGCACCGTGCCGGCAATGACCGGAGCAGCCATATAATTCGCGATCTGCGCGTCGATGGCGACATTCCTGGCCGAGAGATCGCCGCGCTTGATCTCCGAGGTGTTCGCCTTGACCACGACATTCGGCCCGTTGGCGGTCTTGGAGAAGGCGATCGTGCCGCGCACATTGCCCTCGGCCTTTTCCAAGGCCAGCGCGGCCAGCGGTCCGATATCGGGCAGGTCGAGCGAAACGGTGCCGACCGGCACGAAGGCGTCGTCGAGGGCGAGATCGCCCGATATCCTGTTCGGGCCGAGCGAGAGCAGAAGCCCGTTGATCGCGCGGCTGCCATTGGTCGTGGCGAGCACCGCGCTGCCTTGCAAATTTTCCCCGGCGACATTGCCGGTGAGCTCAACATTGGCCGCCGGATTGGCGGCATCGGCCTTGCCGCTGGCCGTGAGCTTCAGCCCCGTGATCTCTCGCGCCGCCACCGAAAGCCGATCGCTGCTCACCGTCATCGACAGGTCGGGCGCGGTGACCGGGCCTTGCGCATTCAGGGCAAAGGCGATGGCGCCCTTGGCGTCCTTCGACAGCCCTGAAACGTCGCTCAGCGCACCCCTGATGTCGGCGGCAAGCTTGCTGTTGGCAAGGCTCGCCTGCCCGTCGGCGCTGAGTGCTCCCGAATTCAGCCTCAGGCCGTCGACATTGACGTTGCCATTGGCATCGCGCTTCAGCGCGGCGCTCAACTCAGCGCGCTCGCCAAGCATGCCGCGCACCGCGGCCGGCAAGGCGGAAGAAGCGACATCGGCCTTTACGTTGAGATCGACCGCGCCGTCGCCAAGCGATATCCGGCCGGCGACCTGGCTGTTGAGCGCATCGCTCTTGAAGGAGCCGCTGTTGACGGCGACGGAATCGGGTGCCAGCCGGCCATTGACCTTCGCCGTGACCTTGCCGGCGATCAGCGGTGCCAGCATGGGATTATCGAGGCCGATCCTGTCCACGGAGACCGTGCCGGAGACCGGTCCTGCCCGCCCCTTGAGGTCGAAGGCGTCCGAATGCAGCATCAGGGTGAGACCGTCCACCTTCGCCTGGCTGGCGGCAATGGAGGGCAGGATCGCGGATAGATCGAGCCGCGCTTGCGTGCTCTCCCCCGCCATCTTTGCCGACAAGGACTGGACCGCGATCTTGACCGGGCTTTCAGCACTGCCGACCATCAAAGGCAGGCTGGGTCCGGACGATGTGAGGTCGAGGGAGAAATCGCTGGCGCCGTTCGGGTTGAGCGTGCCGGCGGCCTTGCCGGAAATCCCTTCGCCCGACAACGAGGCGTGGTCGAGGGCTACGCCGCCGGCCAGCGTGTAGATGCCGGCAGCGTCCAGATCCAGTGGCCCGAGCCCAGCCTGCCGGGTCTGGCTGGTCTCGGCGCCCGCCACTTTCACGTTGAACTGCACGTCGGGATTGGACGACGGACCCGTGACATGTGCAGTGCCTTCCACCGTTCCCGCCCCGTTTAGGCCAGGCACGAAATCGTTGGCGAGCGCCACCGGGAGATTGGCGAGGTTGGCCGTGAGGTCCAAGGTCTGGCCGGCGCTGCCGGAAACCGTCGCCGAGCCGCCGCCGAGATTGAGCGCGAGCTTCTCGATGGAAGTCACGCCATTGGCGATGGAGAGGCTGGAAGGCTCGGCGATGGCCGCCTTGATGCCGCGCACCGTCGCCTCGCCGGAAGCGATTTCCACGCTCGTCGTGCCGTTGGCTATCTTCACCCGCCCGGTGGCGGTCGCCGGAATCCCGGACGCTGTTGCGCCGCCGGTAAAATTGGTCCAGTCGCCGTCGCGCTTCAAATCGATGCCGATGCCGCTGATGACCGTGCTGCCGGAGGTCACGCTGTCGGCCTTGATCGTGCCTGAGATGGCCGGCCCTTTCAGGTAGTTGGCGATCAGCGCGTTGACGGTGATGGCTTTCGCCGCCAGATCGCCGCGCGCGATCGACGTGCTGGCCGCGTTGATGGTGACGGTCGGCGCCTCGCCGTCCTTGGCAAAGGCGATCGTGCCGTTGATGTCGCCGGTGGCGGCCTGATCCGCGAGTGCTGCGAGCGGTCCGATATCGGGCACGGCGAGCGTGAGCGTGCCGAGCGGCAGCAACTTGTCGTCGAGCACGAGATCGCCCGACACCTTATTGTCGCCGAGCGCCAGGCTGAGCCCTTTGATCGAGCGCTTGCCATCGGCGGTCACCAGCGAGGCCTCGATGTCGAGCGCCTGCCCCTCGGCACTGCCGGTCAGCGAGATTTCGGCGGTCGGATTGGCGACATCGGCCTTGCCCTTGGCCGAGAGCTTGATGTCCTTCACCGTGCGGCCGGCCGCCGTCAGGCTGGCGCTGTCGGCCGACACCGTAAAATCCGGCGCCAAGCGCGGACCGCTTGCGCTCAGCGCGAAATTGACCTCGCCCGCGAGCGGCGTGCCAGCCAGCGACGACAGCGGCGAGACGTCGCCCAACGTGCCCCTGACGCTGGCCTGGATATTCGTTCCTTGCATGCTGCCTGTGCCGCTGGCGCTGAGCGAGCCGGAGCTGATCTCCAGCGAGTTGGCGGCGAACGCGCCTTGCGGATCGCGCGTGGCGGTGGCCGAGAATTTCACCCGCTCGCCAAGCAGCGAGCTGATCTGCGGCGGCAATGCCTTCGAGACTGCGTCGGCATTCATTTTCAGCGTCATCGACAGGTCGGCCAACGCCACATTTGCCGTCAGCCCGGCATTGAGCGCATCGCTGCGCAAGGTGCCTTTGTCGATGATGACGGTCTCGCGGCTGATCGTGCCGGAAAGATCCGCCGCGAGCTTGCCGGTCACCAGCGGCGCCAGCGTCGCCACATCGGTCTTCAGACCGGCGGCCGCGAGCTTGATGCTGACCGGGCCGCTAAGGGTCTCGACATCGAAGCCGTCGGAATGGATCTCGCCTGTAATATTGTTGAGCTGGGTGCCGCCGACGGCGACCGAAATAAGCGACGTGCCGATATCGACCGTCGGTGCCTTGCCGTCGCCGAAGGCGCGCACCGTGGCCTTTTCGACCGCGACCAGGATCGGAACCGCGCTGTTGCCGACATCGACGGTGACGGGCTTGTCCTTGGCGGAGAGCTCGACCGCCAGGTCGCTGGCGCCCTTCGGATCGACATTGCCGGTCGCGGCGCCGTGCACGGAATCGCTCTCTATGGTGGCCTGCTCGATATCGATCCCACCCGATGCAGTCGCCGTTCCGGCCAGGTCGAAGCGCGTCTTGCCGGCAAACAGCGCCTTTATCTTCTCCGGCAGGAATCCTTCGAATTCGCCGTCGCCCTTGGCCTCGACGCGGTGGCCCTTGTCGGTGAGCTGGTGCCGACCGGTCAGCTGGCTGACGATCCGGCCATCGACCATGAAGGTGCCGACGCCGCTCCAATTGGCCAAAGGCCCGCTGCCGGAAACGACGATGTTGATGGGCGGCGCATCCGGCAGCTTGAGCAGATTGGCGATGATGCCGCCGGCCGGCTCCGACGCCTTGAGATCGAGGTCGAGCTTGTTGTCTGCCGGCGCAAAGTGGATCTTGGCGTCGACATTGCCCTGCTTGCCGTCATGGCGGGAAACATTGAGCACGCTTTCGAACGCCAGTGGCGACGGATCGGCCTTGAGCGAGCCCTTGGCGGCCAGCTCGGCGATGCCGCTGCCGGCAAGCTCCTGTCCCAGCGCGATCTCCGGCAGATCGATCCGCTTCACGTCGATCGACACCGGCAGGCTCGTCGACCCGCCTTGCGATGGCTGCTGGCTTGGCCGCGGCAACCGCGCCAGCTCGATGCGCTCGGCGGCAAAACGATCGGCACTGAAATTCCTGGACAGAAGCGCCGTCGGCGACCAGTCGAGCGCCACCTTGCGCGCCACCATCCAGGGGCCGGCGCGGTCTTCCAGCACGACATGGTCCACCCTGAGCGCACCTGACCAGATGCCTTCGATGCCGGCGACCGTGATCTTGCGGTCCTCGTTGGAGGCCATCTTCGAAATCAGGCTGGCAAGATTCTGGCGGCCGCCTTCGGTGCCGGTCAAAACGACCAGCGCGCCGATCGCCACCACCAGCAGCAGAAGCAGCGTGTAGATTAAGATGCGAAGGACGCGCCAGAAAATCTTCATTGTCAGAACGCCTGACCGATGCCGGCATAAATACCGAAATGCGGATCGCCCGGATCGCGGTTGAGCGGCACGGCCGCGTCGATGCGCAGCGGTCCGAAAGGCGTAATATAGCGCAGGCCGACGCCTGCGCCGACCTTCACGTTCGAGAAATCGGGAAAGGATTTGGTCGAGACCGTGCCGGCATCGACGAAGGGCACGATGCCGATCGTGTCGGTGACGCCGATGCGCATCTCGACGGAGGTTTCGAACGAGGAGAGGCCGCCGATCGGCTGGCCGTCAATATCCTTCGGGCCGATGCCCTGGTAGGAATAGCCGCGCACCGAGCCGCCGCCGCCGGAATAGAAGCGCCGGTCGGCCGGCACATTCTGCAGCCCTGTGCCGACGATCGAACCCAGCGTCGCGCGCTCGGCGAGCACGAACCGGCTTGCCGTGTCGAGCGACTGGTAGGTGTAGCCCTCGCCCTTCAGCTTCAGGAAGGTTGCGCCGTTCAATATGTCGTAGCTGGGTTCCGCATACGCGAGGAAGCGGAATCCCCTGGTCGGGTTCAGCTTGTCGTCGCGGCTGTCATAGACATATTGCAGCGGCACGCTGGCGATCAGATAGGTGTGCTTGCCGAAGGCGTCGGTGATCCGCGAATAGTCGAGGTCGAACTCGGCCGAGACCCGTTGCTTTTTGTCGAGGTCGTAGGAGACGCCCACGTCGCCCTTGACCGAGAAATGGTCGTAGGCGTCGGGATGTTCGAACACCGTCTTGATGCCGGTGAAGAATTTCGATGTCGGCCCGAGCACGCCCGGCTTTTCGAACATGACGCCGGCATTGTAGTTGAGCGCCGAAATGCTGTTGCTGCCGATGCCGCTGATCGAGCCGTCGAAACGCAGCTTCTCGGCTTGTCCGAACAGGTTGCGATGGCCCCAATAGCCTTCGAGCCCCAGGCCTTCCGTGTTCGAGAAGGTGCCGCCGACGCCGAAGAACCGCGGCTTGCGCTCGCTGACCTGGACATCGATCGGAATATTGCCGTTGGCGTCGAGCTTTTCGCCTTCCTTGATGGTCACGCTGTTGAAGACCTCGAGGCCGAGCAGCCGGTCGCGAGCATCGTCGATCTCCTGCGGCGAATATTGCTGGCCCCGTTTCAGCCCGGTCATGTATTCGGTAAAGTCGCGATCGACCTTTTCCGTGCCCTCTACCGTCGTGTCGCCATAGCCGGCGACCGGGCCGGCGGCCACCGTCAGCGTCACGTCCAGCGTCGAGCTGGTGTGTTCGGCGACGATCTCGCGGTCGGTCACCTTGGCAAGCGGCCTGCCCTCTTCCTTCAGCGCCCGCACGATCAGCGCTTCGGCCTTGAGCACCGCGCCCGAGCCGGCATCGCCGCCGGCGATCAGGCCGAAATCGGCTGCCGCCAACCCCGCCGCATCACCCTTCAGCCGGATGTTGCCCAACGTGAATTTCGCTCCGGGAGAAACCGTAATGACCACCGGAATGGGCTGCGGCCCCTTGAACTCGGCATCCGGCGGCAATTCGTCGATCGACTTGCCCTCGATCGTGATAGTCACCACGCCCTCGTAGCGGGCATCGGCGTAGAGGGCGGCGACGAGTTGTTCGCGGTCGCCGCGTGCCTTGGCCATCAGGCCGAGCGACCCCGACACCGGATGCTCCTCGTCATTTTTCAGCGCCGAGGCGTTTTCCAGCCTCTTGATCAGATCCTTGTCGGCGTCAGGCGCATTGATCGTCACCGAATAGCGCAGCGGATCGACGATGTCGGCATCCTCGTCCTTGGACGAGCCCCAAAGCTTGATGCCGAAAATCTCGAAAGCCGCCGCCTGCCGCACCTCAGCGGCCAGCACCGTCGAGCAGACGAGCGCGAAAAGCAGGGCGCGCGAAAGCCCGCGCCCTGGCGCGAACCCTCCTGACATCTGCACTTCACGCGCCGGCATTAAGACAACCTAGTCGACAAAACTAAAATTGGAATGAAGTTCCGCAACGTTCGTAAAGGGGCCACAATCCAATTGTCTGAAATAGAATGGGCTTGGAATTCACACCTTTTGCGATTCCGCAAGAAAGTGTGATCCGTCTCACAGAGGTTCTGTCGAAATACCGGCCTTTGGCCGGCATGGAAACCGTTCGCGGGTGATGAACCTGCGGCGTTCCGGCGTTGACAAGCCTGCACGAAGCTTGATCATGCCCGGACGCTGGCGATGTCTGGAGGGTGGTATGGCAATGCGCGCGGCTCGTGGTCTCTCTTTCCTTCTTCTCATCTTTTTCGCCCTGGGCGGGGCGGCTTTTGCGGCCGAAGCCCGGCGAATCGTGACGAGCGACAATTCCGATTATTTCGGTTTCGACCTCAGGTCGGAGCAGAATGTCAGCCTCGACCAATGCAAGACAAGCTGCCTCGGCGACCCCGCCTGCCGCGCTTTCACCTACAACACCAAGGCCAAATGGTGTTTTCTCAAATCCGACTATAACCAGTTGAAATCCTTCACCGGTGCCGTCGCCGGCAAGGTCGCGAATGTCGATGGCGACCCCGATATCGGCGCTCCGCCGGCTCTGGCCTTTTTCCCGAACTGGATGGCCGACCAGGCCCAGCAGTTCCGCAACAAGCTGACCGACCCGGCCTATGACAAGCCGACCGAGGGCCTTGCCGCCCTGCAGGCTGCCGCCGAGCAGGCATCGCTTACCGGCGATCATCGCCTCGCCATGCAGAAATACCAGGCCGCGATCTCCGTTCTGCCCGATGACGGCGCGCTCTGGCTGGCGCTGGCGCACGAGATACTCGCCGTGGAGCCGGCGTCGAACACCACCGAACCCGCGACTTTGCCGATGAACGCCACCTCGGCAGCTTTCAACGCCTACAAGCTGGTGCGCACGGCAAAGACCCGCGCCGAGGCGTTGGCGCTGCTTGCCGCCGGCCTCGACAAGCGCGATCTCTACCGGCCTTCGCTGCAGGCCTATGAGGCGAGCCTTGCGCTGGTGAGCTCGCCCGCCGTCCAGGCCGACTATGCCGACCTCAAGGCGCGCAAGGGCTTTCGCGTCGTCGAGCACACCGTCGATGCCGATTCCTCCTCGCCGCGCATCTGCGCTCAGTTCTCCGAGGAGCTGGTCAAGACCGGCGTCGACTATTCGCAGTTCGTCACCGTCGACAACGCCGCGCCCAAGGCCGTCGAGGCCAAGGACAAGCAGATTTGCGTCGAGGGTCTTGAACACGGCCAACATTATGACGTGACCTTCCGCGCCGGCCTGCCGGCGGCGATCGGCGAAACGATCGCCGCGCCCGTCGTGCTGTCGATCTATGTCCAGGATCGCGCCCCGTCCGCCCGCTTCACCGGCGACAGCTTCGTGCTGCCGGCAGGCGCCCGCCGCGGCATTCCGGTCGTCACCGTCAACATGAACGCCGCCAAGATGACGCTCTACCGCATCGGCGATCGTTCGCTGGCGCAGCTTCTGTCCGGCTATCAGTTCCTGCATCAGCTCGATGGCTATGACGTCTCCACCATTTCGGACCAGATGGGCGCCCCCGTCTGGTCGGGCACGCTCGATATCGCCAATGATCTCAATAAGGAGGTTACCACTTCGTTCCCGGTGGATGAGGCGATCCCGCAGCGCAAGCCCGGCGTCTATGTGCTGACCGCGCAACCGGTCGACGACAAGAGCGACGATTATGGTTCGCGCGCCACGCAGTGGTTCGTCGTCTCCGACATCGGCCTTTCCACCTATACCGGCCAGGACGGTCTCAACGTCTTTGCCCGTTCGCTGGGATCGGCCAAGCCGATTTCCGGCGCCGAACTGACGCTGCTTGCCAAGAACAACGAAATCCTCGGCACCGCGACCACCGATGCCGAGGGCCACGCTGTGTTCAATCCAGGCCTGACGCGCGGCGAAAACGGCATGGTGCCGGCGGTGCTGATGGCCAAGCAGGGTGACAACGACTTCGTCTTCCTCGACATGGGCAAGGCCGGTTTCGACCTGTCGGATCGCGGCGTCGCGGGGCGTGCCTCGCCAGGCGCGCTCGACGTCTATGCCTGGACCGAGCGCGGCATCTACCGCGCCGGCGAGGATGTGCACGTCGCCGCCCTTGCCCGCGACGGCGCGGCAAAAGCGGTCGACAACCTGCCGCTCACCTTCATCTTCACCCGTCCCGACGGCGTCGAGAACCGTCGCATCGTCAGCAACGGCGAATCCGCCGGCGGGCATGCCGTCGATCTGCCGCTCGAGGCCAACGCCATGCGCGGCACCTGGACGGTGTCGATCTACACCGATCCCAAGCAGGCGCCGGTCGCCAGCCAGATGTTCCTTGTCGAGGATTTCGTGCCGGATCGCATCGAATTCGATCTGACCGCCGACAAGAAGGAGATCGCCCAGGGCGAGACCGCCAACGCCACCGTCGACGGCCGCTTCCTCTATGGCGCGCCGGCCGCGGGCCTCGCCCTTGAAGGCGAGATGACGCTGTCGACCACCAGTAGCTGGGACAGCTTCAAGGACTTCACTTTCGGTCTGGCCGACGAGCAGTCGAGCGAGCCGACCGTGACGCCTCTCGCCAACCTTCCGGTCGTCGGCGACGACGGCAAGGCGACCTTCCCGATCACGATCGACCAGTTGCCGTCGACCACCAAGCTGGTCAACGCCAAGGTCACCGTGCGCATGCGCGAGGCCGGCGGCCGCGCCGTCGAGCGCTCGCTCGACATCGGCGTTCGCCCGCAGCGCGACGTCATCGGCATCCGGCCGGATTTCGAAGGCGATGAGGTGCCGCAAGGCGGAACCGCCAAATTCAGCATCATCGCCGTCGACCCGAACGGCAAGCGCGAGGACCTGAAAGGCGCCCAGTGGTCGCTGGTCAAGGTCGAGCGGAATTATCAGTGGTACCGTTCAAACAATTCCTGGAACTACGAGGCGGTGAACCTCACCAAGGCGGTCGCCAATGGCGCGGTCGACCTGAAGGCCGATGGCGAGGCGACCGTGTCCCTTCCCGTCGACTGGGGCCGTTACCGGCTCGAGGTCGAGACCGCAGATCCGGATGGTCCGGCGACCAGTTATGAGTTCGACGCCGGCTGGTATGTCGCCTCGACCACCACCGAAACCCCCGACGGCCTGGAGATCGCGCTCGACAAGGACACTTACGCCGCCGGCGAGGTCGCCAGGCTGAAGGTCTCGCCGCATTTTGCCGGCGAATTGCTGGTCACCATCGGCGCCGAGAAGCTGTTGAAGACGGTCACCGCCTCGGTGCCCGCCGGCGGCAGCACCGTCGATATTCCTGTCGGCGACGACTGGGGCGCCGGCGCCTATGTCACGGCGACCTTGTTCCGGCCCGGCGACGCGCAGGAATCGCGCATGCCGGCCCGCGCCATCGGCGTCAAATGGCTGGCGGTCGATCCCGGCTCGAAGAAGCTGGCGGTCACGTTGACGCCGCCCGAAAAGACCGTGCCGCGGCAGCAGTTGTCGATCCCCGTTGCCGTCGACGGCGCTCAGGCCGGCAGCAACGCTTACGTGATGGTGGCGGCCGTCGATGTCGGCATCCTCAACCTCACCAACTATAAAGCGCCGGATCCGGAGGGCTGGTTCTTCGGCCAGCGCATGCTGGGGCTGGAAATCCGCGACCTCTACGGACGCCTGATCGACGGCTCGCTCGGCACCATGGGCAAGATACGCACCGGCGGTGACGGGGCGAACATGCAGGCGCAGGGCAGCCCACCGACCGAAAAGCTGGTCGCCTTCTTCTCCGGCCCGGTCGAGCTCGATGCCAATGCCAAGGCCCGCATTGACTTCGACATCCCGCAGTTCAACGGCACCGTGCGCGTCATGGCGGTCGCCTGGACCAAGGATGCCGTCGGCCATGCTGAGACCGACGTCATCGTGCGCGATCCGGTGGTGATTACCGCCGGCCTGCCGCGCTTCCTGGCGCCGGGCGATGCCGCGACCATGCGTCTCGATATCGCCGATACCGATGGCCCGGCCGGCGATTACACCCTGTCTGTCACCACGACCGGTGATCTGTCGACGGGCGACAAGCCCCTGCCCGAGAAGCTGACGCTCGCCCAGGGCAAGCGCCAGTCGCTCACCTTCCCGCTGGTCGCGAAGACCGCGGGCGATGCCTCGGTCACGGTAAAGCTCGCGCATGCCGACGGTACGGAAGTCGAGCAGACGCTCCATCTGCCGGTGCGTCCGGCCCAGCTTCCGCTCACCAACCGCATGGTTGTCGACCTGAAGCCCCATGGCGGCTCGCTGCGGGTCGATAAGGAGCTGCTTGCCGCCAGCGTGCTCGACGGCGCTTCGGTCAGTGTCGGCGTTTCGCAGTCCTCCGCACTCGACGTGCCGTCGCTCCTGATGTCGCTCGACCGCTATCCCTATGGCTGCGCCGAGCAGACGACAAGCCGCGCCATGCCGCTGCTCTATGTCAACGACATGGCCAAGAGCATCGGCATGGAGAACGACCCCGACCTGCATGGCCGCATCCAGGACGCGATCTACAAGGTGCTGTCCTACCAGTCGTCAAGCGGCAGTTTCGGCCTCTGGGGGCCGGGCTCCGGCGATCTGTGGCTCGACGCCTACGTCACCGAGTTCCTGACCCGGGCGCGCGAGGAGAAATACGATGTGCCGGCGCTGGCGATGAACCAGGCGCTCAACAACCTGCAGAACTCGCTCGGCTACGACCAGGACGTCCAGGATAAGGGCAGCGAGATCGCCTATGCGCTCTATGTGCTCGCCCGCAACAAGAAGGCTTCGATCGGCGACTTGCGTTATTACGCAGACACCCAGCTCGAAGCTTTCTCCAGCCCGATGGCCGTCGCCCAGTTGGCGGCGAGCCTGGCACTCTACGGCGACACGCAGCGTTCGGAAGCCACCTTCCAGACGGCGCTCCGGCTGGCGCAGTCGCAGACCGACTACGACTACTTCCGCTCGGACTATGGCTCGCGGCTGCGTGACGGCGCGGCGATGCTGGCGCTGGCGGCGGAATCGAAGCCGGTGCCAAGCATCATGCCCCAGCTGATCAAGCTCGTGGGCGTGGCACGCGCCGATGCCCGCTGGACGAGCACGCAGGACGAATCCTGGATGCTGCTTGCCGCGCGGGCGCTGAAGGAAGGCAATGATTCCATCACGCTTTCCGTCAACGGCGCGCCGCATTCGGGCGGCTATTCCGACCAGATCGCCGGCAGCAGCCTCGTCGACAGCCCGGTCACCATCGCCAACACCGGCGCGACGCCGCTGCAGGCGGTGGTCACGGCGGTCGCCGCGCCGGTCGAGCCGTTGCCCGCCGGCGGCGACGGCTTCACCATCGATCGCACCTACTACAAGCTCGACGGCACCGAGGCCAACGTCACCGAAGCCAAGCAGAACGAGCGCTATGTGGTCGTGCTCAAGGTCTATGAGCAAAACAAATGGCCGTCGCGGCTCCTGATCACCGATCTGTTGCCGGCCGGCTTCGAGATCGACAATCCGAGCCTGGTTTCCAGTGCGCAATTGTCGAACTTCTCCTGGTTGGCGCAGACCGACGCCGCGCATCTGGAGTTCCGCGACGACCGCTTCGTCGCCGCCTTCAACCCCAATGAAGGCGACGGCGACCGCAACATCACGCTGGCCTATGTCGTTCGCGCCGTAACCCCCGGCACCTACGCCCATCCGGCGGCGACGGTGGAGGACATGTACCGGCCGCAATACTCGGCCCGCACCGCCACCGGCGTGATGGAGGTCAAGGCGGAGTAATTTCGCCGATGGCACGAAAATGAACATGGCGACGGCGCTGCCCCTCATCCGCCTACCGGCACCTTCTCCCCGTATAGTGACGGGGAGAAGGGGATTGTCGCGATCGTCGGCACCTATTCTGCAGCGTTGGAAATTGGCGAAAGCCTCTGCGCAGGCCCATTTCTCCCCGTCACTATACGGGGAGAAATGCCCGGCAGGGCAATAAAGGGGCAGCGCCGTGCTCTCCAGAAAATCCCTCAAACGCACCGCGATTGCAGGCATCTCGCTTGCTTGCGTTGCGGCCGCATCGATCCCCGCGCTCAGGGAACTCGACCGCGCCTTCCCGCCGCCGCTGCCGGCAAAGCTGACGGTCTCCACCGAGGTCCAGGACCGCGACGGCCAGTTGCTGCGCGCCTTCGCCACCCCGGACGGCTACTGGCGGCTCGATACCCGGCTCGACCAGGTCGACAGGCAGTTCGTCGACATGCTGGTCGCTTATGAAGACAAGCGCTTCTGGGACCATCGCGGCGTCGACGTCCTGGCGCTGTGCCGCGCCGCCGGCCAGCTCGTCACCAGCGGTCACATCGTCTCCGGCGGCTCAACCTTGTCGATGCAGCTTGCCCGGCTGATCGAGCCGCGTGACAGCCGCAGTATCGGCTCCAAGCTCAAGCAGATGCTGCGCGCCATCCAGATCGAGCGGCGTCTGTCCAAGCAGGAAATCCTTGAGCGCTACCTGACGCTGGCGCCCTATGGCGGCAATCTCGAAGGCGTACGCGCCGCCTCGCTCGCCTATTTCGGCAAGGAGCCGAAGCGGCTGACTGTCTCGGAGGCAGCCCTTCTGGTCGCGCTGCCGCAATTGCCGGAAAGGCGCCGGCCCGACCGCAATCTCGGCATCGCCCATAGCGCGCGCGACCGCGTGCTCACCCGCATGGTCTCGGCCGGCCTGCTCGGCGAACGCGAAGCCGCGCGCGCTGCGCTGGACGATGTTTCCGGCCTGCGCAGAAAATTGCCGGCACTGGCCGCGCATGCCTCCTATGCCATGCTGCCCAAAGCCGTGCCCGGCAAGCCGCTGCAGCTCACCATTCGCAAAAGCGTGCAGCAAGGGCTGGAACAGGTGGCAAAGGATGCCGCCAGGAAGCTCGGGCCGAAACTTTCCGTCGCCATGGTCATGGCCGATGCGCGCACAGGCGACATTCTCGGCGAGGTCGGCTCCGCCAATTTCTTCGACGCCAGCCGCTCCGGCTGGATCGATATGACCAAGGTGGTGCGCTCACCCGGCTCGACGCTGAAGCCTTTCATCTACGGGCTTGCCTTCGAGCAGGGACTGGTGGCGCAGGAAACCATTATCGAGGACAGTCCTGCCGATTTCGGCGGCTACCGTCCGAAGAATTTCGACATGGGCTACCAGGGCGATGTCTCGATCCGCCAGGCGCTGCAATTGTCGCTCAACGTGCCGGCGATCCGCGTGCTCGACGCGGTCGGCCCGGCACGGCTGACGGCGCGTTTCCGCCAGGCCGGCGTCAACCCGATCCTGCCGGTCAACGAGGCGCCCGGCCTGGCGATCGGACTAGGCGGCGTCGGCGTGACCTTGCGCGATCTGGTGCAGCTCTATATGGGGCTCGCCAATGGCGGCAAGACGCACACGCTGCATGACGGCACCGAGCCGGCCAATGCGGAGCGCACCACGGCCACCATCCTCGATGACCAGGCGGCTTGGCAGATCAACGACATCCTGTCCGGCGTGAAGCCGCCTGAAGGCGCCATGCAGCGCGGCATCGCCTACAAGACCGGCACGTCCTACGGCTATCGCGATGCCTGGTCCGTCGGCTTCGACGGCCGCTACGTGCTGGGTGTGTGGGTCGGCCGCGCCGATGCCAGCCCCGTCCCCGGCCTGTCGGGCTATGTCTCGGCGGCGCCCATTCTGTTCGAAGGCTTCGTCCGTTCCGGCCTTGCCAGCGTGCCGCTGCCCGGCCGGCCGCCGGGTGTCTTCAATCCCAAGCGCGAGGAATTGCCGGTAACGCTTGCCCGCTTCGGCGCCGGATCGGACGGGCTGGTGCAGGCCACCGCCACCGAGCCCGCGCCGACCATCATCTTCCCGCCCAATGGCGCGCGCGTGGATCTCGGCACCAATTCGGCCGAGGCCACGCCGCTGGTGCTGAAGCTGCAGGGCGGCCGGGCGCCGTTCCGCTGGCTCGCCAACGGCAAGCCGCTCGCAGGCATCGACCGCCGCCGCACGGCCACCTGGCAACCGGACGGCACCGGCTATTCGACTCTGACCGTGATCGACGCCGCCGGCCGCGCGGCAAGCGTGAAGGTGTTCGTTGAGTAGAACGCGGCAAGCGATTCAGAAGATTGCGTTTTGCGCGTTGCTTTCGATCGCCGGCACCCTCGCAGCCGGCGCCGATCCCCTGCCCGCCGGCTTCGTCAGGCTGGCCGATATCGACCCGACCATCCGCCAGGATATCCGCTACGCCGGCCGCGAAAACTTCCTGCACCGCAAGGTCGATGGTTACGACGCGCCGGTCTGCATCCTGACCGCGCAGGCGGCGAAGGCACTCTCCGGCGTGCAGAGAGCGATAGCCGCCAAGGGCCTGACGCTGGTCGTCTTCGACTGCTACCGCCCGGCGCGCGCGGTTGCCGATATGGACAGATGGACAAGAGAGGGCGGCCCGCCGGATCCGCAATGGTACCCAACGGTCGAACGCGGAGATCTGATCGCCAAGGGCTATGTCGGTGAGTTGTCCAGTCATTCGCGCGGCTCGACGGTCGACCTCGCCATCGCCGAGGCCGCCAGGAAAAGCCCGGTTCATCAGGCTTGCGGCGCGCCCGATGGCGGCACGCTAGACTTCGGCACCGGTTTCGACTGCTTCGATCCGATGAGCGAGACGGCGCACCGCCCGCTTGCCGCCGAAGCGGCGGCGAACCGCAAGATGCTGCTTGGCGCCATGCGTGCCGCCGGCTTCCGCAACTATGCGCGCGAATGGTGGCACTTCAGCCTGGCCAAAGAGCCTTTTCCAAAACAGCGCTTCGATTTTCCGGTCACCGCCGATTGAACCGCCCAGGCTTGCCCTGAGCTCGACGGTTTCTAATTAGCTCGGCTGACGAGGAGCCAAGGGGCAACGCTGAGGACGTCATTTCTTCTTTCGGCCCAATCACGGCGAAAAATTGCTTCGAGGAGGTGAAAAAGGCAACATTCAATGCATCTAAATTCTATAAACTCGGTAGAGTTCGTGCAGTTCAACGGAGGCGGGAATGACCAAACCTCATTTCAGGAAACTGCTCGGCGCCCTGGTCGCCACATCAGTCCAGTTCGGCACGCTCGGTTTCGCATTTGCCGATACGACCATTCTGAATGTGTCCTACGACCCGACACGTGAACTCTATAAAGCCTATGACGAGGCCTTTGCCGCGCACTGGAAGGCGGAGACAGGCGAAACTGTGACCATCCAGCAGTCGCATGGCGGATCCGGCGCACAGGCCCGGGCAGTGATCGACGGCCTGGATGCCGACGTCGTGACGCTGGCGCTCGAAGGCGACATCAACGCCATCGTCTCGAAGACGAAGAAGATCAACCCGGACTGGCGCACGAAATTCGAGAACAACTCGGCACCTTACACCTCGACCATCATCTTCCTGGTGCGCAAGGGCAATCCCAAGGGCATCCACGACTGGAGCGACCTGGTCAAGGACCGCGTCCAGGTCATCACCCCGAACCCGAAGACGTCCGGCGGCGCGCGTTGGAACTATCTCGCCGCCTGGGCCTATGCGAACGCCAATGACGGCAACGACGAAGCCAAGACCAAGGAGTTCGTCGGCAAGCTTTATGCGAACGTCCCGGTCCTCGATACCGGCGCGCGCGGCTCGACGGTGACCTTCGCGCAGAAGGGCCTGGGCGATGTGCTGATAGCCTGGGAGAATGAAGCCTATCTCGCGCTCGACGAATTCGGCGCGGACAATTTCGACATCGTCTATCCGCCGACGTCGATCCTGGCGGAGCCGCCGGTCGCGGTCGTCGACGCCAATGTCGATGCCAAGGGCACGCGCAAGGTCGCTGAGGCCTATCTGAGCTGGCTCTATTCCAAGGAAGCCCAGACCATCATCGCCAAGAACCACTATCGCCCGGCCAAGCCCGACCTGGTGCCGGCCGAGGACCTTGCCAAACTCCCGGCAATCAAGCTGGTCACCATCGACGACCCGCAATTCGGCGGCTGGAAGAAAGCCCAGCCTTACCATTTCGGCGACGGTGGTATATTCGACCAGATCTACAAGCCGGCGCAGTGAGGCCGGACAGCCGGTGAGCCTCGGGCATGCCGGCCGAATGCGACTGGCAAAGCCATTCCGGTTTGAATAGAAGGACGATCCAGAACAGCATGACCACAGCACCCGCCAAGGCGGGGTGGCGATTCAGGCAGCCGAGTGTCATTCCGGGCTTCGGATTGACGCTCGGCTTCTCGCTTGCCTACCTCACGCTCATCATCCTCATCCCGCTTTCCGGGCTGGTCTGGCGTTCGGCCGCGCTCGGCTGGGCCGATTTCTGGGCGATCGCAGTCGACCGGCGCACCCTCAACGCGCTGAAGATAAGCTTCGGCACCGCCTTCCTGGCGGCGGCCGTCAACGTCGTGTTCGGCACCGTCGTCGCCTGGGTGCTGGTCCGTTACCGTTTCCCCGGCCGCCGCATCGCCGACGCGATGGTCGACCTGCCTTTCGCCCTGCCCACGGCCGTCGCCGGCATCGCGCTCACCACGCTCTATGCTCCGAATGGCTGGATCGGCCAGTTGCTGATGCCGCTCGGCATCAAGGTCGCCTACACGCCGCTCGGCATCGTCATCGCGCTGGTGTTCATCGGCCTGCCCTTCGTCGTGCGCACCGTCCAGCCGATCATGGAAGAGCTCGACAAGGAGGTCGAGGAAGCAGCCGCCACGCTCGGCGCCAGCCGTTTCCAGATCATCACCCGCGTGCTTTTCCCGGGCCTGGCGCCGGCGATCATCACCGGCTTCTCGCTCGCCTTCGCGCGCGGCGTCGGCGAATACGGCTCGGTTATCTTCATCGCCGGCAACCTGCCCTTCAAGTCGGAGATCGCGCCGCTTCTGATCGTGATCCGGCTCGAGGAATACAATTACGAGGCGGCGACCGCGATCGCCGCGATCATGCTGGCGCTGTCCTTCCTGATGCTTCTGGTCGTCAATCTCGTCCAGACATGGAGCCGCAAGCGCTATGGCTGATCCCGAGATCAAATCCTACGAGCCGCTCCACGAGAGCCAGTCGGCCGCGGTGACCGAAAGCCGGCCCGTCAAGGCCGTGCTGATGGCAATCGCCCTTGCCTTCCTCGCCGTCTTCCTGCTTCTGCCGCTGATCGTCGTCTTCCACGAAGCGCTTGCCAAAGGCATCGGCGCCTATACCGAAGCCCTTTCCGGCCCCGACACGCGCTCCGCCATCCGCCTGACCTTGCTTGTGGCGGCGATCTCGGTGCCGCTCAACGTCATCTTCGGCATCTCGGCCGCCTGGGCGATCGCCAAGTTCGAGTTCAAGGGCAAGGCGTTTCTGACGACGCTCATCGACCTGCCCTTCTCGGTCTCGCCGGTCATTTCCGGCCTGGTCTATGTGCTGCTCTTCGGCGCGCAGGGATTGCTCGGCGCCTGGCTGAAGGCGCATGGCATCGTCATCCTCTTCGCCGTGCCCGGCATCGTGCTGGCCACCATTTTCGTCACCTTCCCCTTCGTCGCGCGCGAGCTGATCCCGCTGATGCAGGAACAGGGCAATGGTGACGAAGAGGCGGCACTGTCGCTGGGCGCCAGCGGCTGGCAGGCCTTCTGGTATGTGACGCTGCCCAACGTCAAATGGGGACTGCTCTACGGCGTGCTTCTGTGTAATGCGCGAGCCATGGGCGAGTTCGGCGCGGTATCGGTGGTGTCGGGCCACATACGCGGCCTCACCAACACCATGCCGCTGCATGTCGAGATCCTCTACAATGAGTACAACGCCGTCGGCGCCTTTGCCGTCGCTTCGCTGCTCGCCGGCCTGGCGCTGGTGACGCTGGTCTTGAAAACGCTTCTCGAGATGCGCTACGGCGCCGAGATCGCCGCGACACGCGGACACTAGGTGCATGTCACCCAAAAATGCGTAGCGGTTTTGGGATAATGATATGCATCAAAGAACTGAGGGATCTGTATGGAAGTTCGCGTCGTCAATGTGCGCAAGGAGTTCGAGCGGTTTCCGGCGCTCCATGACGTGTCGCTCGACATCAGGTCCGGCGAGCTGATCGCGCTGCTCGGGCCGTCCGGCTCCGGCAAGACGACGCTGCTTCGCCTGATCGCCGGGCTCGAGCGGCCGACCAAGGGCGCGATCTTCTTCGGCGACGAGGACGCTTCGCAGAAGTCGATCCAGGAGCGCAATGTCGGCTTCGTCTTCCAGCATTACGCGCTGTTCCGCCACATGACGGTTGCCGACAATATCGGCTTCGGCCTGAAGGTCCGGCACGGCGCCGCAAGACCGTCGGGGCAGGAAATCCGCCGCCGGGCGCTCGAATTGCTCGACCTCGTCCAACTGTCGGGCCTGGAAAAGCGCTATCCGGCGCAGCTTTCCGGCGGCCAGCGCCAGCGCGTGGCTCTGGCGCGAGCCATGGCGATCGAGCCCAAGGTGCTTCTGCTCGACGAGCCCTTCGGCGCGCTCGACGCCCAGGTTCGCCGTGAGCTGCGCCGCTGGCTGCGCGAGATCCATGACCGCACCGGCCACACGACGGTTTTCGTTACGCATGACCAGGAGGAAGCGCTGGAGCTCGCCGACCGCGTCGTCGTCATGAGCCAGGGCCGCATCGAGCAGGTCGGCACCGCTGACGATATCTACGACACGCCGAACTCGCCCTTCGTCTACTCCTTCATCGGCGAGTCGAGCTCGCTGCCGGTCAAGGTCGAGAACGGTGAGGTCTGGATCGCCGACCGGCCGATCGGCCTGCACGCGCCGCATGCGCCGTCCGGCGAGGCGGTTCTCTATTTCCGTCCGCACGATGTCGACCTGCTCGACGGCTGCAGCGGCTGCATCGCCGGCACGGTTGCCGCCAGCCGCCGCGTCGCCGGCACCAGGCGCGTCGAGCTCGAGGTCGGCGGCGAGCGCCAGCGCGTCGAGATCGAGCTGCCCGTCGACCATCCCGCCGCGCAGAAGAGCCGCGTGGCTTTCAGGCCGCGACGCTGGAAGCTTTTTCCCAAGTCGTGAATTAACTTCATGCCCTCCAGCGCCCAGGCCTGGCGTTATCCATGAATCTGCTTGGAAGAAAATCCTAGCAAAGAGCTGTTTCGGCGAGATATTTTCCAAACCCTCGCTCGCCGCTCTGAGCGCGTGCCTCGTCGCGCCAGCCTTTCCCGACTATGGTCGCGCCATAGCTTCGATCCATTTCCAAGGAGCCTGCTTTCATGAAGGGTCTATTGCTCGGCATCGCGGCTGTTGCCGTTCTCGCCCTCGCGTCCTCCCAAGCCTGGTCGGCCGACAAGCTCTTGAATGCATCCTATGACGTCGGCCGCGAGCTGTTCGCCGACATCAACAAGGCCTTCATTGTCAAGCACCCCGGCATCACGATCGATCAGTCGCATGCCGGCACCTCGGCGCAGGCGCGCGCCATCGCCGAAGGTCTTGGCGCCGATGTCGTCACCTTCAACCAGGTCACCGACGTCGACTTCCTGGTCAAGAAGGGCCTTGTCTCAGCCGACTGGCAGAAGGATTTCCCTGACAACGCCTCGCCCTTCTATTCCTTGCCTTCGTTCCTTGTCCGCGCGGGCAATCCCAAGCACATCAAGGACTGGAACGACCTGGTGCGTGACGACGTGCAGGTGATCTTCCCGAATCCGAAGACGTCGGGCAATGCGCGCTATACCTATCTCGCCGCAACGGCCTACGCTAAGGAAGCCTTCAAGGGCGACGACGCCAAGGTGAAGGAGTTCATCAACAAGCTCTTCAACAACGTGCCGATCTTCGACACCGGCGGGCGAGCCGCCACCACGACTTTCGTCCAGCGCGAAATTGGCGACGTGCTGATCACCTTCGAGTCGGAGACGCGCGGCATCCGCAAGGAGTATGGCGACGACAAATTCGAGCAGGTCACGCCTTCGGTCAGTCTGCTCGCCGAGTTCCCGGTGGCGATCGTCGACAAGGTAGCCGACGAGCATGGCAGCCGCGATCTCGCCAAAACCTACCTCGACTTCCTCTACACGCCGGACGGCCAGGAGATCGCCGCCGAGAACGGCTTGCGGGTTCGCGACGCTACGGTGGCCGCCAAGCACAAGGCCGACTTCCCGGACGTCCGGCTACTGACCGTCGAGGAAATCTTCGGTGGCTGGGACAAGGTGCAGAAGGAGCATTTCGCCGCCGGCGGACTGCTCGATCAGGCCTACGGCAGCCGCTGAGCCGCCGTACAATCAGGAAGCGCAGGAAAGCCGGCTTTAGCCGGTTTCCTCATTTGGGCCGGCCGGCACTTCGCAGGGGAAATCCGGCATCCAACGTGAAAAACGTTACGAAGAATCAACGCGTTTGTGCCTAAGTTGCCGGGCAAATTGTTAGGCCAGGCGGTCAACTGTCATGATTTGCACACAAACAACCGCCAGATGCAGGCGCATTGGGGTTTGATGAATTGAATCGGGCATGCTGACCAAAAAAGGCAAATACGGCCTCAAGGCCCTTGTGCATCTTTCCGGCCTGCCGGCTGGCCAGCTTGCATTTGTCAACGACATTGCGGTGGCCAACAACATCCCGAAGAAATTCCTTGATGCGATCCTGGGTGAGCTGCGCAATGCCGGTTTCGTCCAGAGCCGCAAGGGCAAGGAAGGCGGCTACCGCCTCGCTCGCCCCGCTTCCGAGATCAAGATCGGCCATGTCGTGCGCGTGCTCGACGGCCCGCTGGCGCCGATCCCTTGCGCCAGCCGCACGCAATACCAGCGCTGCGAGGATTGCGACGAGGCCACCTGCCAGGTCCGCCACATGATGCTGGAAGTGCGCCAGGCGATCGCCGAGGTGCTGGACAACCGCAGCCTCGCTGCCATGCGCGATGCCGACAACGACGATTTCCCGGCGGAGCTCACGTCTCAGATTTGAGGCAGATCGTGGAAAAGCGCGGCGGCCAGGCTCGACCGCTTCGCCAAGCTTCCGCCCACAATTGCGCCAGACGATAAGCCCCGGCCCCGACTTGTCGCTCTTGGTTGCCAGTCCACTGCGGACGCAGTAAAGCGGCAGAGCATGGTCCCGAAGTGGTAACCGGTTTCGGGCAAGATCATGCTCCATCACAAAGAGTGGAACAGGGCTCTGACGCATGAGGCTGCCTTGGCTTGGCAATTCCCGCAGGGCCAGCCGGCAGCCAACGTCGAACGACATCTATCACACCGAGATCACCGCCGACGTGCCGGTGCCGGAGCGCGACGAGTCCGTTCGCTTCTTCACTCGCAAGGTTATCCGCCCCGGAAAACTGCGCCGTTTCACCAATCGGGACCTGCGGGAGAGCCTGCTGTCCTGTTTCTATCTCGGCGTCGCGGCGATCCTGCCGGTCTCCTGGTGGAGCCCCATCTGCGGCTGGGTGTCCAGGCTTCGGCGCAAGCGCCACTTTCGCAAGGACTTCGCCCGCTACGACGTCGCGGTCAGGGCCGTGCTCGGCAACGCCGTCGACACGCGAGAGATGTTCAAGGCGCAGCTCGCCGCCATTCACCGCCGGCGGCTGACGCTTGCGGCGCATCTCGTCGCCGACTGGCGCTGGTCGCCGGCGATCCGGCTCGAAGGCCTCGGGGCCCTGCGACAAGCCCTGCGCAACGGGCGCGGCGCCATCATATGGTGCGATCAGTTCACGTCGCAGACGATCATGGGCAAGCGCGCCTTGCACGAGGCCGGCGTCGATACCCATCAGGTGAGCGCCCAGTATCACGGCTTCACCCCGAGCCAATTCGGCTTCCGCGTGATCAACCCGCCGCTGGTCAAGGTCGAGAACCGGTTCCTGAAGAGCCGGATCGTCTTTGAGCGCACCGACGCCTATCAGGTCACCACGCGCATCCAGAAGGTGCTGAAAGCAAACGGCGTGGTGCTGATGACCAACACCATCTATGCCGGCTCCGCCTTCACCGAGGTCGCCATGGGCGAGCGCGGCTGGACCCACCTCGCCTCGGCGCCGGCAAACTTCGCCGCGCGCGCGGGTGCGGCGCTGTTTCATATGGCGACGATCGAGACGGTCCCTTTTCGCCAGTATCGGGCGATCCTTAGCGAGTTGAGCGCGAATCCGGAGGCGCCTACATCGCCTTCCAAGGACACGACAGGGAAGAACCTCGTCCTTCAGGCGGGATTTATCCTATCGAAGCGTGACCAGATGCTGGAAACGCTCAAACTCTGTCCGGAGCAGATGATGGCCTGGTCGAGCGCCGTGCGGCTGACCGAGCGGCCAACCGAGGCCGCGATCGGCAATGAGGGCGCCTGAAGCCCCTGTCCGGTGCGTATGGCGGAAATCACTGACCCCGGCCGATGACTTCTTTCACGATCCCTGCGACACTTCGCGTTCCGTCGACCATCACCGCCCGTTCGTCCGCGGAAGGCTCTTCCAGCGTGGCGAACTGGCTGTCGACGAGGCTTGTGGGCATGAAATGGCCCTTGCGGTTGGCGACCCGGCGCCAGGCGGTCTCGCGATCGACCTTGAGATAGAGGAAAACCATACCGGGACAAAAGCGGCTCAGCCGGTCACGATAGGCTCGCTTGAGCGCCGAGCACGCCGCCACTGCCTTTCGTCCATCGGCAACGGAGGTTGCGATGCGCTCGCCTATGGCGTCGAGCCAGCCCTCGCGCAGCGCATCGGTCAGCGGCTCGCCACGTGACATGCGTGATACGTTCTCCGGCGGATGCAGCCGGTCTCCTTCGATGAAGTCGGCGCCAAGCGCCGTGGCGAGCGCCTCGCCCACGGCCGTTTTGCCGCAACCGGCGACACCCATCACGACGATGGCCGGCACCGTCCGAAGATGGTTCATGCGGAGCTCCGGGATCTGCGGTCTTGCGCTCGCCTCATCCACGGTCAGCGGCTCGCCGGCGCGCGTCCATAGAGCAGAAGCATGGCGACGATCACGACGCCGTAAATGATCTGCCGTCCCGCCTCGGGCATCTGCATGACCGAGAGGATGGACTGCAAGAGCGTGATCAGGATCACGCCGGCCACCGTGCCGAGATAGGAGCCGCGCCCGCCGAGGATCGAAGTGCCGCCAAGCACCACCGCGGCGATCGAGGGCAGCAGATAGGCATCACCCATGGATTGGGCCGCCTTCGACGCATAGCCCGCCAGCAGCACGCCGCCAAAGGCCGACAGCCCGCCGGAGACGGCGAAGGCGATCATCACGACGCGGCGCGTGTCGATACCGGAAAGATAGGCGGCGCGCTCACGGTTGCCGATACCGTAGACGGCGCGGCCGAAGCTGGTGCGGGTTAAAACAAAGACCGTCGCGGCGCCGATCAGCGCCCAGATGATGACGGCGTTGGGAACGCCCGGAATGGTGAAGCCGGTCGCCAGGTATCGCATCGCGGCGGTCGCCGAATCCTGCGGCGAGAAGCCGCCCGTATAGACCACCATCAACCCTTGCGCGACGGCATTGGTGGCCAAAGTGATGATCATCGAGGGGATGCGCAGATAGGCGACGCCGATGCCGTTGACGATGCCGATCGCCACGCCGCACAGCACCCCAAAAGGGATGGCCACGGCAACGCCGGCCGGGCCATAGGCGGCGGCCGCGCAGGCCATCATGGCGCCTGTAGCCACTGACCATGGCACGGACAGATCGATCTGGCCGAGCAGGATGACCAGCATCATGCCGGTGGCGATGACGCCGAGGAAGGACGCGACCTTCAGCTGCTGCAGCAGATATTCCGGCGAAAGAAAGCTGCGCGAATAGAGGCTGCCGAGCAAAAGCAGGATGACGATGCAGGCAAATGCCGTGAGCACCGCCGGATCAGCGCGTCGCAGAAACTTGGGCATGCGGTTGGCGATGCCGCCAAGCGTCGTCTCGCTCACAGGAACCACTCCAACCGGTTGCGCACCCGAAACAGCGCGAAAGCGCCGAGGCTGACCGCGATCAGCAGGATAACGCCCTGGAACAGCGGCTGCCAGAGCGGATCGAAGTCGAAGACGAACAACAGATCGCCGATGGTGCGGAAGGCGAGCGCGCCGAAGATCGCGCCGATGGCGCTGCCCTTGCCGCCGAACAGCGAAACGCCGCCGAGCACGACCGCCGCGATCGAGAACAGCGTGTAGGAATTGCCGCTCGCATAGGCCGCCTCGCCGGTATAAGTGAAGAAGGTGAGGAACAGGCCGCCGATGGCCGCAAGCAGGCCGGCAAGCGTGTATGCCAGAAACTTGCCCCTGCGGATCGGCACGCCCGACATGTAAGCCGCCGTCTCTGAAGAGCCCGCCGCATAAGCGGCGCGCCCGAGTTCGGAACGGCTGAACGGCACCCAGACGACGAGCACGACGACGAGCAGCGCCACGAGGCTCGCCGGCACCAAGCCGAAGAAACGTCCGGTCAGGAAATCCGCGAGGTCCTCGTTGACCGAGCCGCCGGGAACCGGACGCAAAAGCAGCGCCAGACCGAAAAAGACGGCGCCCGTGGCGATGGTGGCGACTATCGGCTGCAGCCTGCCATAAATAACGATGGCGCCGTTGGCCGCCCCGCAGAGCAGTCCGGTGCCAAGCACCGCCAACACCCCAAACGCCGTCTCCAGGCCGGTGCCGATCACCAGCCATGAAGCCATGCAGTTGGTGAGCGTAAAGATCATGCCGACCGACAGATCGATGCCGGCGGTGATCACCACCAACGTCTGTGCCATGGCGACGAAGGCAAGCAACACGCCCTTGTTGGCGGCCGTCTGCACGACATTGGGGGTGAAGCCCGCCGGATGGTTCGCGCTGTAGATGGCGAACATGACGATGAAGATGCCGAAGGCCAAAAGCGTTCCGCGCTGCTCGGCCAACAAGTAGCGCCAGTCCTTCACACCTTCGCTCCTAAGTCGATGCGGGAGTTGTCCCCGTGGATGTTGAGCGCGCTGGCAATCAGCGCGTGCTCGGTGATCCCATCGCCGACCAGCTCGCGCTTGACCGCGCCGTCATAGAGCACCAGCACGCGGTCGCAGCAGCCGATCAACTCGTCGTAGTCGGTCGAATAAAACAGGATCGCGGCTCCCGCATCCGCCAGCTTGCGCATCAGCTGATAGAGCTCCTGCTTGGTGCCGACATCGATGCCGCGCGTCGGATCGTTGAGCAGGATGATGCGCGGTTGCCGCATCAGCCATTTGGCGATGACCACCTTCTGCTGGTTTCCGCCCGAGAGCGCGCCGACGGGAATGTCGAGCCCCGCCGTCTTGATCGCCAGCAGCCCGACCATGTCGTCGATCAGGCGCTGCTCCGCGGCACGGTCTATGATGCCGCCCTTGGCCAGCCGGTCGAGGGCTGCGAAGGAGAGGTTTTCGCGCACCGTCATCGGCAGCATCAGCCCCTCGGTCTTGCGATCCTCGGGGATCAGCGCCATTCCGATGCGACCGTGGCTGGCTGCGGTCGGGCTGGCGATCGAAACCGGCTTGCCGTCGATCAGCACCTCGCCGCGCAGACCGCGCAGCACGCCGAAAAAGGCCAGCAGCAATTCGCGCTGACCCTGCCCGTCGAGACCGCCCAGGCCGACGACTTCGCCGGCCCTGACGGTCAGCGAAATATTGTCCAGCCGGTCGGCCCAGGAGAGATTACGCGCTTCGAGCACCGGCGTGGCGGCCGAGACACCAACGGGTTTCGGCGGGAAGATGTGGCTGTATTCGCGGCCGATCATCAGCTCGACCACCTCATTGTCGCTCTTCGAGCCCGCCGGGTAGCTCGCGACATTGCGGCCGTTGCGGAACACCGTGCAATGGTCGGCAAGTTCGGCGATCTCGTTCATGCGGTGCGAGATATAGAGCAGCGCCAGTCCTTCCGAGCGCAGCCGCTTCAATACCTCGAAGACCTTGGCGACGTCCGCCGCCGTCAGCGCCGAAGTCGCTTCGTCGAGGATCAGGATGCGCGGCTTGCGAGCCAGCGCCTTGGCGATCTCCACCATCTGCCGGCGCGACAGCGGCAGGTCCTTGACGAGCGCGCGAGGGTGGATGTCGGAGGCGCCGGCGCGTGCCAGCGCCTCTTCCGCGATGCGCCGCTGCGCCCTTCGGTCGATCATGCCGAAGCGCTTCGGTGGATCGGAAATGACGATGTTGTCAGCGACGCTTAATTCCGGGATGAGCGACAATTCCTGAAAGATGCAGACGATTCCGGCCTGGTTGGCCGCAGCCGGCGAGGCGAAGCTCACTTCGCGGCCGTCGAGCGTCATCGTGCCTTCGTCGGGCGCCACGACGCCGGCCATGACCTTGATCAGCGTCGATTTGCCGGCGCCGTTCTCGCCCAGAATAGCGTGGATGCCGCCCGCGGTGACCGTCAGGTCGGCCTTTTCAAGGGCTCGCACGCCGCCATAACGCTTGGAGATGCCTTCCATGCGGAAGAGCGGAGCCGCGCCGTCCATTGGCCCTCCCCGGCCGTTTCGAGTTGAGAACAGGAGGACGGTACCGCGAGCTCGCCGCGGCACCGTCCGGTCAGACTATTTGTTTTCCTTGGTCTGGCCCATGATTTCCTGCGCGGTGAAATTGATGCCGCAGGTCGGGAAGGAATTGCCGACGAAGAAATTGTCGGACTGGTCGGGGAAGAAATCCTGCCCTGCCTTGAAGTTCGGATCCTCGACGATAGCCAAAGGCAGCTTTATCGACTGTGGCACGACATTGCCTTCGAGCGCGGCAATCGCCGTCTTGATGGCGACCGCAACTTGGGCCGGGCCGGTACCGGCGGACGAGCATTTCAGCCCGTCGGCCGCATGCGCGGCACAGAATTTGCGGAAGCCGTTTTCCGTCTCGCCGCCGAACGGCACGAACGGATGCTTGGCGTCGATCATCGCCTGCACGATCCCGGTGTCGCCGCCCTGCCCGGTGATACCGTCAAATGGCCCGCTGGTGGCGATCGCATCGGCCGTGGCCTTCTGCGCCACGCCGTCATCCCACTTGCCGACCACCTCGGTGACGTTCCACTTCTTGCCGGAAGCATCCAGCACCTCATGGATACCGTTGTGGCGATCGGTGTCGACCGAGGTCCCGGCAACGCCGCGTACCTCCAGCACCTTGCCGCCATTCGGCACATGGGAGACCAGCCACTTGCCCCAGAGCTCGCCAAGGCCCTTCTGGTCGACATTGACGTTGATGGCATCCTTGGTGTCGAGGATGTTGTCGAACGCGACGAGCACGACGCCGGCTTCCTTGGCGCGCTTGATGACCGGCCCGAACGCTGTCGGATTCTGTGCGTTGACCACGATCGCGTCAAAGCCGGAATCGATGAAGTTGTTGATCGCCGAAATCTGCGCCGGCACGTCCTCGCCAGTCGACACGACCTTGAATTCCTTGAGCTTCTTGGCGACATCCGGTTGCGCCGCATAGGCCTTGGCCGTCTGGATCATCTGAATGCGCCAGGTGTTGGCGATGTAGCCGTTGGCAAGCGCGATGCGGTAAGGACCCTCTTTCTTCGGATATTTGAAAAACTGCGTATCGGCTGTCCAGGGGACAAAGCAGTCCGGTTCTGCCGCGGGTCCCTTGACCACTTCAGGTCCGGCGATCGCCGATGAACCCAGCATGACGAATGCAGTGGCGGCAATGACGCCGCCAACCAGTGACTTGATCATCGATATTCCTCCCAGTTGCAGTTTCTGCTTGTAATCACTCCTGGCGCTGCCGGTCGGCACCCTCTGCCCAACCGCACACGCCCACCGGGGAGCCGCGTCGCCCCGATCCTCCTCCCTCACCTCCTCGGCAGTTTAGAAAACTATCATATTATACATAATAAACAAGCAACGGCTGTTGCTTATGTATAATAAACAGCCTCGGATCTCCGCCGAATGTTGATTTTACAGACAAATGGTAGCGCTACCATGATTGGGTGTAAAGCGCCGGCTTAGACATTTTTCCGGGGCTCTTCAACGCGCGGTGCTCTCGCGCGGCATGAGCTCAAAACCGAGGTCGACGATCCGTTGTTCCGGCCGGTTTCCGGCGATTGCCGCAAGCGCCATGGCGACGGCGCGCGTGCCGATCTCGTAGCGATGCGTCCGCACGCTGGTGATCGAAGGAAACGACACCTGCATCATGTCGAGATCGTTGAAGCCGGCAATGCCGATCTGCTTGGGCACATCGATGGAAGCGCGATGGCATTCGAACAGAACGCCGAGCGCGATATCGTCATTGTTGCAGAACACGCCGTCCAGCGTCGGCATCTTGGCCAGCGCGTCGCGGAACAGCTCGCGCCCGAGGCTCACGCTTGACGGCACCGGCGTTGTGGTAATCAGCCGCGGATCGAACAGGCCGGCGGCCTCCATGGCGGCGCGATAGCCGGCAAGGCGCCGCTGCGATCGCGGATCCATCCTGGCGCCGATGAAGCCGATCTTGCGGTATCCGGCTTCAAGGAGGTGCTCGGCGGCCGTCCTGCCGCCATCGAAATGCGAAAAGCCGACCATCATGTCGACCGGATCCGGCCCGGTCTCCATCACCTGCACCACCGGGCAGCCGGCATTCTCCAGCAGTCGCCGCGCGCTGGGCGTCTGGTCGATGCCGGCCACGATGAGTGCCGCCGGGCGTTGCGATCCGAAGACCTGCAGCAACCGCTCTTCTTCCAGGCCCGAATAGTGGGTATTGCCGATCTGGATGCGGAATGGACTGTCGGAAAGGCTGTCATAGATGCCGCGCACCACTTCGGCGAAGACGTTGTTGGTGAGCGACGGCACCAGCACGCCGAACACTTCGGCACGCGCCGAAGCAAGCGCGCGGGCGTTCGGGTCGGGCACGTAGCCGAGTTCGTCGACCGCGGCCAGTATCTGCCGGCGAAGGTCCTCCGACACCCGCCCGGGCTCGCGCAGAGCCCGCGACACGGTGATCGCGCCGACACCGGCCTTGCGCGCCACATCGGCAATGGTCGGACGTCCGCCGCCGCGGCGGGAGCGCGGCCTGGTCAACGCCTTGTCCCCCCGCCCTCGACACACGACCGCAATGTCCGGATCGGCATCCGTGTCATCGCGCCACCAGTCAGCTCACCAAGTCAGCATTGCCGATTGGCGTCGCGCATGCGTCAGCCGTTGTCAAGCAAGCCGATGTCGGCGCCCAAGGCCCGTCAGGCGATCGCGGCGGCGCTGCGGTTGGCTTTCCACATCAAGAGCATGATGGCCGCGAGGTTGACGAGGTTCCAGCCGATTCCGTTCAGGAACGCGGCGGCATAGGAGCCGGTGAGGTCGTAGATCCAGCCCGACATCCAGCCGCCCACCGCCATGCCGAAGATCGTCGCCATCAGGACGATGCCGACGCGCTGGCCGGCTTCCCTCGCCGGCATATAGTCGCGCACGATGATGGCATAGCAGGGCACGATGCCGCCTTGCGACAGGCCGAAGACCAGCGAAACGATATAGAGCGAGGCAAGCCCGTCGAAGGGAATGTAGAAGAGCAGCGACAGGCACTGCAGCGCCGAACCGATCAGCAGCGTCTTCACCGCGCCGATGCGGTCGGCGAGGAAGCCGGAGCCTATCCGGCTGACGACGCCGGCCGCCAGCATGATCGACAGCATGTCGGCGCCGCGCGCGACGCCGTAGCCGAGATCCATGCAATAGGCGACGATATGCACTTGCGGCATCGACATAGCCATGCAGCAGCCAAAGCCCGCGATCACCAGCAGGACCTGCAATTGCGAGGGCGACAGCGAGATCGGCTGCACCGGCCGCGCCCGAGGCGCGCCGGAAATCCCCTCATGCGGCGCGCGCCGGCGCAACAACAGGACCAGCGGCACCATGGTGACGATGCAGAGGACCCCGATCAGCGCATAGGTGAAACGCCAGCCATGGCCTTCCATCACATAAGGCATGATCGTCGGCCAGATCGCTCCGGCAATGTAATTGCCCGATGCCGCCACCGTCACCGCGACCCCACGGCGGCGATCGAACCAGTGCGAGACGTCTGCGATCAGCGGCCCGAAGATCGCCGAACAGCCGACGCCGATCAGCAAGCCTTGAGCAAGCGTGACGCCCAGGATCGAATTGGCGAGCGATGCCAGCAGAAACCCCGCGCCAAGCGCGAGCGAAGCGGCGAGCGCCGGTATCCAGTATCCAAAACGATCTATGGCGCGTCCGATCAGCGCATTGCCGGCGGCGAAGCCTACCATGGTCGCCGTATAGGGCATGGAGGCGCCGGCGCGATCGATGCCGAATTCGGCCTGCACGGCAGGCAGGACCACGACCACCGCCCAGGTGCCGACGCCGCCGATCGTCGCCAGCAGCAAGGAGATGCCGAGCCGCATCCATGCATAGAAACTGTCTATGCCGGCTTTGCTTGCCGCGTTTCCTGGAAGTGTCGTCACGGCGTCTCCTGTCCGCGATTTCTTCGAGATCGCGTGTTTGAACGCACTATCGGCCCATTTTCCGAGCCGAGCAGCGCCACGACGGGCAAATCCGTGGCTCCAGAACCGGAACCCGCCTCACCGCTTGGAGTTTGCCTGAGAGCAATTCCAGGAAAAGTGTCCGTCCGGAATTGCGTGAAACAAAGCGATAGAGCGGTTCGGCCTTTTCCGTGAAACGCTGAAGCGCTCCAGGAAGGAGTTCACCATGACCGCCAAAAAGAAATGGTCGGCCGACGTGACCGAGCACAGCGATGCGCTCGATCTTGAGGAGCACGTCTTCGAATCCGACGACGCCAAGAAGATAGCCGCCTCGCTGAAGCGGTCGGCCGAGCACAGCGACCGGCGCAAGGCCGAGCCGTTTCAATCCGCTATGTCGATGTTGAATTTCTACATCAACCGCGCCGGCAAGAACCTGCCCGAAGAGCGCAAGAAAGTGCTGGAAAAGGCGAAGGACGAGCTGCGCGTCGCCTTCGGCCGCGAGAAGCAGGACTAGGTCTGCCAGGCAGGCCCTAACGCGATTGAATGACTTCGTCGGTATTGGCCAGCAATTTGCGGACCGCGTTGCGCGCGGCATCCGGCCTCTTGAGGCGGATGTTTCTCTCGATCGCCTCGTGCAGCTTCTGGGCATGCTGCAGATCGTCCAGCTCGCGCGTCGTATAGGTGAAGAGATGATCGAAGGCGGATTCGATCAGCACGCCAAGCGGAACCAGGAGGTCGTTGCCCGAGGCCCTGAGGATGGCGAGGTGGAAGCGCGTGTCGGCGCGGGTTCGCTCCTGCAGATTGGTGGCCTCGCGCATCTCGCGGCAGGCCTGGCTGATCTCGGCCATCTGCTCGTCGGTGCGCCGCATCGCCGCGAAGGCCGTTGCCTCCGGCTCGATGATATGGCGGAACTCCTGCACCGTCTTCAGGAAAACCTCGCGGTCCGGCGACGTCGCGTACCAGGACAGCACGTCGCGGTCGAGCAGGTTCCAGCGTTCCTTCGGTTCGACCCAACTGCCGATCTTCGGCCGTGACGCCAGCAGGCTCTTGGCCATCAGCATCTTGATCGCCTCGCGCACCGCGGAGCGGCTGACGTCGAAAGTCTCCGACCATTTCGCTTCATTGGGCAGAATGGTGCCTGGCGGATAGTCGCCGCGCACGATGCGCAACCCGATCTCGCTGGCCAAAGAGGTATGCACGCTGGCGCCGGGGATGCGAGGCGCGTCGGACCGGCGAACGCCGGCCGGACGCTCTGCGGCCGCCGTCTTCGTCGGCCTTTTTTCGTTATTCGGCTTCGCGTCCCGCATAGGTCCACAAAATCCCGTTTTCAGAGCCTGTCAAGCACGGCAAGCCCGCTTTGCCGCAACCTGCCGAGATGTGCACAGCTCAACCAGCATTTGGCGTCGCCTCACGCGGTTTTGACGTATTTGCGCCAGCTGTGCTCGGGCCGGAAACCAAGCACCTCGCGCGCCTTGCGGTTCGAAAGCAGCGTCTCATATTCGCCGAGCTCGGCCTTGACCGGCACGTCCGGATAAAAGCGCTTCAACAACTCCGCTGTCGGCAGGTCCGACGAGGTATCGTCGTTGGCCGCGTTGAACACCTGGTAGCCCAGGCCGTCCTTCTCGATGGCGCGCAAGGTGATCTGGCCGAGATCGCGCGCATCGATGTAGCTCCAGGCGATGCGCTTGCGGAAGCCGGGATCGGCGAACCATTTCGGGAACAGCGAATATTCGTGCGGCTCGATGACGTTGCCGATGCGCAGCGCATAGATGTCGAAACCACTGCGCAGCGCGAAGGCCCGCGCCGTCTTTTCGTTGACGATCTTCGACAGCGCGTAGGAGTCCATCGGATCGACGTCATAGTCCTCGTCGAGCGGGAAATGCGTCGGATTGCGCGGCTCGTTGGCGAAAACCAGACCGTAGGTCGTCTCGCTGGAAGCGATGATCACCTTGCGGATGCCGAGCTTCACCGCCGCCTCGATGACATTGTAGGTGCCCATCGCGTTGATGCGGAACACTTCGTTGTCCGGCGTGATCATGATGCGCGGGATAGCGGCGAAATTCACCACGGCATCGACCGGCTGTGCCCTCAGCGACGGGTCGAATTCGTGCAGACCCATATAGCTCGACAGCGCGTTGAACACCTGCCCGCTGTCGGTGATGTCGGTGATCAGCGTGCGCACCTTCGGATTGTCGAGCGGCTTGGTGTCGATGTTGAGCACCTGGCAGCCATGTTCGACCAGATACTGAACGACATGCCGGCCGGCCTTGCCGCTGCCGCCGGTGAACATGATCCGCTTCGTCATTTTGCTCTCCACAAGGCTCGGGAATTATGTGTATTGTCAGACAATATGGTATTCTGCAATCGCCCGCCACCCGCGATCCGCGGAAACCTTCTCGACAGCTGCCCGCCGCGCCGCGGGCGCCCATCACCACGAAAGACAGGGAAGAGACGACATGAGCACCACCGCTGCCCGCGAGAACATCGGTTTCATCGGCCTAGGCCTGATGGGGCACGGCATAGCCAAGAACATCGTCGACAAGGGTTATCCGCTCACCTTCCTTGGCCGCAAGAACCGCAAGCCGGCGGAAGACCTCTTGGGACGCGGCGCCAGGGAAGCGGCCACCTCCAGGGAAGTGGCCGCGGCATCCGACATCGTCTTCATCTGCGTCACCGGCTCCCGCGAGGTGGAAGCGATCATCCGCGGCCCCAGCGGGCTGAAGGAGGGCTTGAAGCAAGGCTCGGTCGTCGTCGACTGCTCGACCTCCGATCCGGTCTCCACGGTGGCCCTGGCCGCCGAGCTCAAGCCGCTCGGCGTCGACTATGTCGACGCCCCGCTCAGCCGCACGCCGAAGGAGGCCTGGGAAGGCACGCTCGACGCCATGGTCGGCGCGCCGGACGCGGTGTTCGCCAGGCTGAAACCGGTGCTCGATACCTGGGCCGGCCGCATTGTCCACATCGGCGACACCGGCGATGGCCATCGCATGAAGCTGCTCAACAACTTCGTCTCGCTCGGCTACGCGGCGATCTATTCTGAGGCTCTGGCACTGGCTGAGAAGGTCGGCATTTCGCCGCAGCGCTTCGACAGCGTCATCCGCAACGGCCGCATGGATTGCGGCTTCTACCAGACCTTCATGCGCTGGACGCTGGAGGGCGACCGCGACGCGCACAAGTTCACCATCGCCAATGCCTTCAAGGACCTGACCTATCTGGAATCGATGGCGGGCGCCGCCGGCATCGCCAACCCTCTGGGCAACGCCACCAAGAATTCCTTCGCCACGGCCTTTGCCACCGGTCCCGCCGAGCAATATGTGCCGATGCTCGCCACCCATATCGGCAAGCTCAACGGCGTCGACCTGATGCCTTCGAAAGATGGCGTGAAGCAGGAGATTTGACGAGCAATTCCAGGAAGCGTGCAGCGGTTGGGCTCGGCGCCTTCGCCGTGGCCTTCCACCCGGAATTGCGTAAACAGAGGACCGGCAAGCGCCTCTGCTCTGTACAACAAGGAAAGTCGGCATCGAAAGAAAAGGGGGCGCCTTGCGGGCGCCCCCTCCTTTTCGAGGTCCCGGATGCAGCCGGCGCCTACTTCTGGATGCAGGTGTCGGCCGTTTCCTTGGTGCATTCGTCGAGGCCGGTGAAGACCGGATCGTCGACCTTCTTGCCGGCGATGAGGTCGAGCATGACCGACGGTGCCTTATAGCCCATTTCGAACGGCCGCTGGCCGACCAGCGCGGTCACTAGGCCTTCCTTGGCGATCGCCACCTCGTCGCCGATCGTGTCGGCGGCGCCGATGACGAACTCGTTCTTGGCGATCTTGTCGGCCATCGGCTTGAACAGGTCGCGATAGGGCTGCGGTGCGCCGAACAGCGGCCAGCCGCCCATGATGCCGAAGGCGTCGAGCTTTGGATTGGCGGCAAGGATGTCGGTCATCGCCTGCACGCCCTTGGCGCCGTCGTCATTGGTGAACACCGGGCAGCCGGCGACTTCGGTCCAGCCGCCTTCACCCTTCAGCGCCGCGAGGCCTTCCTTGCCCGACAGCGCATCGCGCATGCCTTGCGCGCGGCGCAGGATGTTGTCGGCCGCCGGATTGCCTTCGATGGTGCAGATCGTGCCGCCATTGGGCTTGGCCTTCTTGATGTACTCGCCGATCTTCTTGCCCATCAGATAGTTGTCGGTGCCGAGATAGGTCTTGCGAAGGGCTGCGTCTTCCTTGGCAAGGTCGGCGTCGACCGTCATGATCGGGATCGACGGATTGGCGCTCTTGATCGTCTGCGCGATCAGCGGCGCGTTGGACGGCGAGATCGCCATCGCCGCCGTGTCGGGCTTGCTCAGCATGTCTTGCACGATCTGTGCTTCGCCGGCTTCGTCCGAAGTCGATGCCGGGCCGGTGTAGAAGCATTCATATTCCGAGCTGGCGTTTTCCTTGTTCCACTTCTCGCAGCCCTGATGGATGGCTTCGAAGAACGGATTGTCGAGACCTTTCACAACGATGACGAGCTGTTTCTTGGCCAAAGCCGGCCCGGCGCCCAACGCCATGGCGGCGACGGCGGCAAGCAAAAGTGTTTTCCTCATATCAGTCCTCCCTTGAAACAGACGGACACCGCGTGCCCGCCACACTGATCAGCCCGGATGCACAAGACCATGACCAGCATCTCATGATGGTCGCGTCCTGCACCGGGCTGACAAGCATTTCCCGATCCGTTTGCCCAAAATATTGCGCAGCCGGATCATCAAACCATTCGCCCGCCCTCCGCCGGACAGGCGGACGTGGAGCAAAGTCTTCCTCCGAGACTTAGCTAATATCGGCTTTTCGCCAGCGTCAATTCTTATTTGTCCTACAAAACAGATTTTTTGTCGAGTCTCGAAATTAATCGTCAGACAATTGATTGACGCCTTTGCCGGCTTTTGCCTAAATGCATCTACCGCGCCGTTCGTGAGGAGATGGACGGGCGGGACGTAAGTGGCGCCGGCGGGTCCGGCGGAAGGCTGCGTCGACAAATGGGGAGGCCTAAGGCTGGTGTCGGTTCTCGAACTCGCCAATATCTCGAAACATTTCGGCGCCATCCAGGCGGTCAACGACGTCTCGTTCTCGCTGGAGGCTGGCGAGGTCGTCGGCCTGATGGGCGACAACGGCGCCGGCAAGTCGACGCTGGTGAAGATGATCGCCGGCAATTTCCGCCCGAGCCACGGCACCATGCATCTGGAGGGCAAGGAGCTTGTCATGCACAAGCCGGCGGACGCTCGCCAGCACGGCATCGAGATCGTCCACCAGGACCTCGCCCTCTGCAACAATCTGACGGCCGCGGCGAACGTCTATCTCGGCCGCGAGCTGCGCCGCGGCGTCGGCCCGTTCCGCATCCTCGACTACGCCGCAATGTACAAGCGCGCCGGCCAGCTCTTTGCCGAGCTGAAATCCGAGACGCGTCCGCGCGACCTAGTCAAGCAGATGTCGGGCGGCCAGCGCCAGGCGGTGGCGATTGCCCGCACCATGCTGTCGCAGGCCAAGATCGTGCTGATGGACGAGCCGACGGCGGCGATCTCGGTCAGGCAGGTCGCCGAAGTGCTGAACCTCATCCGCCATCTGCGCGACCAGGGCATCGCCGTGGTGCTGATCAGCCACCGCATGCCCGACGTATTCGACGTCGCCGACCGCGTCATCGTCATGCGGCGCGGCCGCAAGGTCGCCGACAAGAAGATCGCCTCGAGCTCGCCCGAGGAAGTCACCGGGCTGATCACCGGCGCCATCGAACAGGTGGCATGACCCACGGATTTGAACGGGTGGCGTGACGCAAAGGGTTCCGCGCCCCACCTCTCAGGAAAGGTCGATAATGGCAGTCACCCTTGACCAGACGATCGCGCAGAAGCAGCACACTTTCCTGTCGCGGCTCTTTGCCAACCAGACTTTCTGGGTGGTGATCGCGGTCATCCTCGCCTGCCTGTTCCTGTCCTTCGCCACCGATTCCTTCGCCACCTCGAAGAACCTCTTCAACATCACCCGCAACGTCACCTTCGTCGCCATCGTCGCGCTGGGCATGACCTTCGTCATCATCACCGGCGGCATCGACCTCTCGGTCGGCTCGGTGCTTTGCCTGTGCTCCATGGTGCTCGCCGTCACCATGCATGCCGGCTATTCGATCGAGATCGGCATCCTGGCCACGATCGCGACCGCGCTGGCCATCGGCGCCTTCAACGGCGTGCTCATCGCCTATCTCGGCTTCCCGCCCTTCGTGGTGACGCTCGGCATGCTGTCGGTGGCGCGCAGCCTTGCCATGGTCGCTTCGAACAACACCGTGGTCTTCCAGTTCGGGCCGGACCACCAGAAGCTTCTGGCGTTGGGCGGCGGCGCCTGGGTTTTCGGCATCGCCAATCCGGTGCTCTACATGATCATCCTGGCGCTGATCACCGGCTTCATCCTGCGCTGGACCAAGTTCGGCCGGCACATTTTCGCCATCGGCGGCAATGAGCACGCGGCGACGCTGACCGGCGTTCCCGTCAAGCAGATCAAGGTCGCCGTCTACATGATCTCGGCCTTGTCGGCGGGGCTCGCCGGCATCATCCAGACCGGCTGGCTCGGCGCCGTCACCACCAATCTCGGCACCGGCATGGAACTGCAGGTCATCGCCGCCACCGTCATCGGCGGCGCCAATCTCGCCGGCGGCGTCGGCACCGCGCTCGGCGCCATCGTCGGCGCCGCCCTCATCGAGGTGATCCGCAACAGCTTGGGCCTGCTTGGCATTAACGCCTTCTGGCAAGGCACCTTCATCGGCGGCGCTATCATCCTGGCGGTGCTCTTCGACCGCATCCGCAATTTCCGCCGCAGCGATTAGGTTCCCCCTTCCCCCCTTGTGGGGGAAGGTGTCGCCGAAGGCGACGGATGAGGGGGGCTCCAGGGAAGGCCAACGTCTCACTCCGCCGGAACACCCCTCATCCGTCTCGGCGCTATCGCGCCGATCCACCTTCTCCCGCAAGGGGAGAAGGAGAAACCGCCCCCTATCGCTCAGTCTGAAAATCCATCCAGGCGCTTTGAACGCAAGTTCCGCCGCGCCTGCCCGCCTTGACGCGGCCGCACCCCGGCCGCACTATTCAGAAGCAGGCGAAGGGAGGCCAGTCGCCTGCGGGAGGAACGATACCCATGACGGACGCGATCAGGCTCTACTGGGGCCGGTTCGGACATGTTTCCGTGCTGAATGTCGCCAACGACTTCGTCACCCATGCCCATGGCGAGGCACATCTCATCATCTGGCTGGAAGGCACCGCAGGAGAAATGACCATCGGCCGCGACACGGTGCGGCTTGGACCGGACACCGCGGCCGGCATCAATTCGTTCCAGCCGCACAGCCACGCTCTTTCCCGCGACGGCAGGCCCGGCCTGTTCCTGGCCTTCTACATCGACCCGGACTGGGCGCGCCGGCGCCGCGACCTGCCTTCGTCGGCGCCGCTGTTCACGCAAGCCGCAATCACGCTGGAGCCTTGGCTGCACCAGGCGGCGGCGAACCTGCTCGATCACCTGACCGACAATGAGAGCATCGACGATGTCGCCAATTACGAGATCGAGCGCTTCATCGACAGCGTGCTCGACGCGGCGGATGCTTCGGCGCCGCAGGTAGCCCGCGCGCGCATCAACACGATGCTCGACTTCCGTGTCCGCAAGGCGATCCAGCTGATGAAGGCCAATGTCTGCGAGCGCATCTCTTTCGACGATGTCGCCCGTTCCGTCGGTCTGTCGCGGCCGCATTTCTTCGCGCTGTTCAAGGAACAGACCAACCTGACGCCGAACGTCTACTGGAACACGCTGCGCATGGAGGAAGCCGTTCGCCAGCTGCAGTGGTCGCAGGAGCCGCTGATCTCGGTGGCCTGCAATCTCGGCTTCACCACCCAGGGCAATTTCTCGCGCTTCTTCCGCGACCATGTCGGCGTGCCGCCGACACTCTATCGTGAAGCCGCTCGAGCGACAGCCTAAGGCGCCGGTTTTTCCGACTGGTTGATACGCGCTCAAGACGCATTGATAAGCGCCGGCTCGTCGGCCGCCCTAACCTGCTCCCGATCTTTGCAAGGGAACCAGTCTATGGCGAAAGTCACCATTTCCAGCGTCATCGATGCGCCGGTCGAGCAGGTCTGGGCGCGCATCCGCGACTTCAACGGCCTGCCAAGCTGGCATCCGCGCATGGTGGAAAGCCATATCGAGGACGGCAAGGACCCCACCGCGATCGGCTGCGTGCGCAACTTCAAACTGGTCAGCGGTGCGACGCTGCGCGAAAAGCTGCTCGACTTCTCCGACGAGAATTTCCTGGTCAGCTACTCGATCCTCGAAACGCCGCAGCCGCTCACCAACCACAAGGCGACGCTGCAATTGCGGCGTGTCACCGACGGCAACCGCACCTATGCGGAATGGACGGCGAGCTTCGACGCCGCGCCCGAGGAAGCCGACAAGCTCGCCGAGGGCATGGGCGCCAACGTCTTCCAGGGCGGCTTCAACGCCCTGAAAGCCCATTTCGCCGGCCAGAGCTGACGGGAGCGCGCCATGTCGCTTGCGCTGCAGATTTTTTCCACCGTGAAAGACGCGAACGCCGCGCTGCAGACAGCGGGCGCACGCTACATGGGCGGCGGCACGCTTGTCGTGCGCGCGGCCAATGAAGGCGACGTTTCCGTCTCCCGACTCGTGCGCGTCAGCGATCCCGGCCTGTCGCAGATCGCGGTTTCCGGCGGCAAGGTCCGGCTCGGCGCCTCCGTCACCATGGCCGCGATCGACCGTCATCCAGAGCTTGCCGCGCTCGCGCCGGCCGCGCGCGCTGTCGGCGGGCCGGCGATCCGCAACATGGCGACCGTCGGCGGCAATCTGTTCGCCCCCGCCCCTTACGGCGATTTCGCCGTGGCGCTGCTGGCGCTGGACGCGACCGTCGTCACCGAAGACGGCGAACTGCCGATCGAGACGTTCCTGGCGGGCCGTGACACCAGCCGCGCCGTCGTCACCGCCGTCAGCCTGTCGATGCCCAAGACGGAGAGCTTCCGCTTCCTCAAAATATCGCGCGTCAAGCCGAAAGGGATCTCGGTGCTGAGCATCGCGGCGCTGATGCAACGCACTGCCGACGGCACCGTCACCTCCGCCCGCATCGCGCTTGGCTGCATGGCCGACCGGCCGATGCGCGCCAAAGCTGCGGAAAGGGCATTGCTTGGCTGTAAGCTCACGCCCGAGGAAATCGCGCCGGCGCTTGCAGCGGCTGGCGAAGGCATCTCGCCGATCACCGACCCGATCGCCAGCGCCCGGTATCGTGCCGAGATACTGCCTGTCCATCTCGGCAGGTTGCTGCTTGCTTAGTTTTGCCCGTCGGGGGCGTGCGTCTGTCCGAAGTCTCGGGCAGGCGCGCAGGGAGGAAAAATGGCTAAGGTCCCAGTTCAATTCACGCTCAACGGTTCCGAAAAGGCCGAATTCATTGAGAGCGGCACGACGCTGCTCCACGCCCTGCGCGACAAGATCGGCGATACGTCGCCCAAGGGCGGCTGCCACCAAGGCACCTGCGGCGCCTGCTCGGTCATCATCGATGGCGAGTTGCGGCTCTCCTGCCTGACACTGGCCGAAACCTGCAACGGCGCCGACATCAGGACGACCGCAGGTCTTGCCGAAGGCGGCGTGCTGCATCCGCTGCAGCGCGCCTTCCTGGATGCCTTCGCTACGCAATGCGGCTTCTGCACGCCGGGCATGATCATGGCCGCCAAGGTGCTGCTCGACCGCACGCCGAACCCGAGCCGTGAGGACGTGGTCGAGGCGCTCTCCGGCAACATCTGCCGCTGCACCGGCTACGAGCCGATCATCCAGGCGGTGCTGACCGCCGCGCGCGCCAATTCGCAGAACGCCGCTTGAGGGACCGCCCATGGAACTGCGCAAAGATTACTTCGCCGATGTCCGCAAGGACGGCCTCAACGAGATCGGCCAGCCGCGGCCGCGCCTGGATTCGCCGGGACATGTCACTGGCAAGACCGCCTATTTTGCCGACCGCAATTTTCCGGGCATGCTGCATCTGAAGATGGTGCGCAGCCCGCACCACCATGCCCGCATCCGCTCGATCGACACGTCCGAGGCGGAGAAGCATCCGGGCGTCGTCAAGGTGCTGACCGCCAAGGACGTGCCGCACAATGTCTACACCATCCTGATCCTGATCCAGATCGGCCCCGAGGACGAAACCGTGCTTGCCGACGGCAAGGTGCGCTGGAAGGGCGAGGCCGTGGTGGCGGTGTTGGCCGAGACCGAGCGCGCGGCGCAAGAAGCCGCCGCCAAGGTGAAGGTCGACTACGAAGTGTTGCCGGCCGTCTTCGACATGGAGGAAGCGCTGAAGCCCGGCGCGCCTTTGGTCAACGAATATCACGGCCAGAACTATTATCTTTACGACAGCGGCGAGTGCCGCAAGGTGCGCTTCGGCGATGTCGAGGCAGGCTTTGCCCAGGCCGACCATATTCTTGAGCAGTCCTACCAGTCCTCCCCGATCGAGCATGCGCCGACTGAGACGACCGGCTGCGTGGTGGCGCCCGAGGGCAATGACCGCTTCACCTGCTACACCAACACGCAGGCGATGTTCTTCACCCTCGACAACACCTCGATCATCCTGCAGATGCCGGGCTCGAAGCTGCACTTCGTCGGCGGCACCGTCGGCGGCGGCTTCGGCGGCAAGGTCGACGTCATCGTCGAGCCGATCGCCATCCTCGGGGCCAAGTTAACCGGACGCCCGGTCTGTTTTATCTACAGCCGCGAGGAGGAGATGCAGATCTCGTCCCCGCGCGCGGCCGAGAAGGTCGTGATCAAGGACGGCGTCATGAAGGACGGCCGCATTGTCGCGCGCAAGGTGACCGGCTACACCGATGCCGGCGCCTATTCGCGCCATTCCCCCTATGGCGCGCAGAAGGGCGCCGCGCACTATCCCGGCCCCTATACGATCCCGAATGTCTGGATCGACACCTACTGCGTCTACACCAACCGCACGCCTTCGTCGGCCATGCGCGGCTTCGGCGTCACCGTCGGCGACTTCGCGCTGGAAGTGCAGATGGACAAGCTGGCGCGGCTGATCGGCATGGACCCGCTCGAGTTCCGCTTCCTCAACGCCTATCGCGACGGCGACATGAAGGCGCATCGCCAGCCGACCGAAGGCGCGGCGCTGATCGAATGCATGCAGGAAGCCTCGCGCGCCGCCAACTGGCCGGTGGCCGAAAAATACATGGCTATGTCCTCCTACAGAAAGGGAGCCTGAGATGGCGATCCGGCGTGGACGCGGCGTCGCCGCGATCAACTATCCGACCGGCATGAATCTCGGCGGCGACCCGACCCAGGCGCTGGTGCACTCGACGCCGACCGGCAATTTCATGGTCACGCTCTCCAGCGTCGATCTCGGCCAGGGCATGAAACAGATCATGGCGCAGATCTGCGCCGAGACGATCGGCGTGCCGACCGATCGCGTCGTCATCGACACCGCCGACACCGACACGGGCCCGCACTGCATGGGCACCTTCGCCTCGCGCGGCACGCACCGGGCCGGCAACGCCGTCATCCAGGCGGCCAAGGAAGCGCGCCAGGTGATGCTGGAAGTGGCCGCCGAGGAGCTTGAGGTGAACGCCTCCGATCTCGAGACCGACGGCCAGGGCAACATCCAGGTCAAAGGCGCGCCGCAGAAATCGATCTCGATCTTCGACGTCGCGCTGTCGGCGCACTTCAAGCGAGGCCGTTCGATCTCCGGCCGCGGCATGTTCCTGATCCCGCGCTCCTATCCGGAGAAGGAGACCGGCGCAATGAAGCCGTCCACCTGCTATGCCCATGCCTGCACGGTGGCCGAGGTAGAGGTCGACGACGAAACCGGCGAAGTGACGGTGCTCACAGTGAAGAACGTGTTCGAGATCGGCCGTGCGCTGAACCCGAAGATGGTCGAGCAGCAGCTGGTCGGCGGCTCCTGGATGGGCATCAGCCACGCGCTCTACGAAACGACCGAGCCCTATTATCCGAACCGCGACCATGGCGGCACCGATTTCAACCAGTATCTGATGCCGGGTCCGGGCGATCTCGCCGAGACCGAGATCATCGTGCTGGAGCGTCCCTCGGCCGATGGGCCGTTCGGCGCCAAGGGACCGGGCGAGATGTGCGCCAACCCGCAAATCCCGGCCATCGCCAATGCCGTGTTCGATGCGGTCGGGGTGCGCATCGACACGTTGCCGATCACGCCCGAACGCATCCTGCGCGCGCTGAAGGCGCAGGCCGCGGGCTGAGCGGGACGATGACCCGCGCCGACGCTGTTGAAGTCGCCGCTTCGCCGGAGGCGATCGCCGAGCGCCTTGCCGCTTCGCGCTACCTGGCCGACGACAGCCTCGCCACCGCGATCTTCCTGGCGATCCGCCTGGGTAAGCCGCTGTTGCTCGAAGGCGCGCCGGGCGTCGGCAAGACCGAAGCCGCGAAGGCGGTTGCCCAACTGCTCGGCCGCGAGCTCGTACGCCTGCAATGCTATGAAGGCATCGATGCCGGGCATGCGCTCTACGAATGGAACTACCAGCGCCAGCTGCTTGCGATCCGCCATGCCGGCGAGCACGAGATCGACATCTATGACGACCGCTTTCTGATCGCCCGGCCATTGCTGCAGGTGCTGCGCGCGCCGGATCAGCGCGTGCTTCTGGTCGACGAGATCGACCGCTCCGACCATGAGTTCGAAGCGCTGCTCCTCGAATTCCTCTCCGACTTCCAGATCAGCATTCCGGAGCGCGGCACCATCCGCGCCGCAAGGCAGCCGATCGTCATCCTGACCTCCAACCGCACCCGCGAGCTGGCCGAGGCGCTGCGCCGGCGCTGCGTCTACCACTGGATCGGTTACCCCAATGCCCAGCGCGAAGCCGAGATCATCATGCTGCGCGCAAGCGATGTCGCCGAGGCGACCGCGAGAGCCGTGGCGAACGCCGTGCAGGAGATCCGCGCGCGGCCGCTTGCCAAGCCGCCGGGCATCGCCGAGGCTGTCGAATGGGCGAATGCCGCCACCATTCTCGAAAAAGGCGGCAGCCCGTGGCCGGAAGCCTTTCGGCGGGCCATCGGCGTGCTGATCAAGGACGAGGAGGATTTGTCCGCTATCGCGCCGGAACTGGGGAGGATTGTCGAGGGGGCACTGGGGTGATGCGCGACTTCGACAATCCCTTCTCCCCGTTCACGGGGAGAAGGTGCCCCGAAGGGGCGGATGAGGGGCAGCGCCACACTGGGCAGAACTCGGCGCCGCCCCTCACCTGCCTGCCGGCATCCTCTCCCCGTGAACGGGGAGAGGAAAACTTACCTCGCGCCGCCGCGCCTTTCCTCGGCTTCGCCCGTTTGCTCCGTGATCACGCCTTTCCCATCGCCCCAGAACAAATCACCAGCTTCATGCAGGCGGTCACCCTGCTCGGCCCGCGCTCGATGGACGACATCCGCGAGGCGGCCCTTGCGACGCTTGCCCCCTCGCCCGATCGCCGCGGCGAATTCGAGGCGCATTTCCGCGCCTATTTCTACGGCGACGCCAAGCCTTCGATCGAAGGCGAGGAGGACGACGAAACCCGCGTCAAGGACGATCGCGGCACGCGCGAGGAAGAGAACCAAGTCGCCCGCCAGGAAAAAGGCGGCGAGCTCTCCTCGGCGCTCGAGCAATTGAGCAGCCGCGATTTCCAGCATGACGCCAATGGCCTTGGCCAGTTTCGCCGCAAGCTTGCATCCGCCCTGCCCGCGCGCCGCTCTTTTCGCACCGCCCGCGCCCGTTGGCGCGGAACGCTCGACCTCCGCCGCTCGCTCAGCGAAATCGTCAGCGCCGATGGCGACATCCCCACGCCGTTGCTGCGCCACCGCCAGACCGTGCCGCGAAAACTGCTCCTGCTCATCGATGTCTCCGGCTCGATGAAGCTGCACACCTCCGATTACCTCAACCTGGCCCACACCGCCGTGCAAGGCGCGGACCGCGCGGAAGTTTTTACCTTCGGCACACGGCTTACCCGCATCACTTCGGCGCTGCGCATCCGCGACCGTGAGCAGGCGCTCGCCCGTGCCGCGGCGCTTGTCGACGATTGGGACGGCGGCACCCGCATCGGTCCGACACTGCTCGCCTTCCTTTCGGTGCCGCGCTTTTCAGCCTTCGCGCGCGGCGCCTGCGTCGTCATCCTGTCCGATGGCCTGGAACGCGGCAGCCATGCCGAACTGGAGATCGCAATGCGCCGGCTGAGTGCCCGTGCCTTCCGGCTGTCGCTGGCGACGCCGCTCGCCGGCGATCCGCGCTTTCGGCCCGCAACGTCGGCGCTCCGCGCCATCTTGCCGGTGCTCGACGACCTGGTCGACGGCTCGTCGGTCGGAAGCCTGACCGCTTTCATCCTGTCGCTCGCCCGCCCGGCGCCTGCGGCCGATTCCATCTGGAAAAGGGTATCGTGATGCAGAAAGCCATCGACGCGCATTTCCACATCTGGCGCCAGCAGGACCAGCCCTGGCTGGTCGGGCCGATGGTGCCGCGCATCTTCGGCCCCTACGAGCCGATCCGCCGCGATTATCCGATCACGGAGTTCCTCGAAGACCAGAAAGGCTCCGGCGTCGACAAGGCTGTGTATGTGCAGACCAACTGGGCCAAGGAGGATTTCGAGAAGGAAGTCGCCTTCCTGCAGAAGACTGCCGACGAAACCGGCTGGCCGCACGCCATCGTCGGCTATGCCGACATGACGGTCGACGACGTGCGCCCGCAGATCGACCGTTTGATGAAATACAAGCTGCTGCGCGGCGTGCGCATGCAGCTTCACTGGCACGAGACGCCCGCCTTCCGCTTCGCGGCTGCGGCCGACCAGGTGATCGATCCGAAGGTGCGGAAGAATGTAGCGCGGCTGAAGGATTACGGCCTCTCCTTCGACCTCCAGCTCTTCCCGGCGCAGATGAAGGACGGACTGACCCTTGTCGGTGAAAACCCTGAGACGAATTTCATCCTCACCCATGCCGGCATGCTGACCGGCATGGAGCCGGAAACCACCGAAGCATGGAAGGCCGGCCTGCGCACGCTCGCCGCCGCGCCCAATTTCCACGCCAAGCTCTCCGGGCTCGGCACGTTCGAGCACCGTAACAACCCCGAACTTATCGCCTACATCGTCGACAACGCGATCGAAATCCTCGGCAGCGAGCGGCTGATGTTCGGCTCGAACTTTCCGATCGAAAAGCTCTGGACCAGCCACGCCGAGCTGATCAAGGCGCACCGGGCAGCGGTGATGCCGCATGGCTCCAAGGCCGAGGCGGATATTTTCTGGAATACGGCGGAGAGGGTTTACCGGCCAGTGTAGCGCGGCTTCCCCTTCTCCCCTGTGGGAGAAGGAGAAGCCGCGCCTCACTTCACCTCAAACTGCGGATCGAGCGGAATCTGCATCGCCGTGACGAGATGATTGGTCTGCCCCGCCAGGCCGATGATTGACACCAGCTCGCCGTGCTGCGCATCGGTCATGCCCTTGGCCCGCGCCGCGGCTGTATGCGAGTGGATGCAATAGGAACAGCCATTGGCGGTGGAGACGGCGATGTAGATCATTTCCTTGGTCAGCGGATCGATGGCGCTGTCGGCGACCATCACCGCCTTGAGCTGCTCCCACACCCGCTTCAGCGATGCGGGATCGTTGGCGAGCCCGCGCCAGAAATTGTTGACGAAGTCGGATTTCCGCGTCGCCCGGATATCGTCGAACACGGCCTTCACCGCCGGGATTTTTTCGACCTCGGCATCGCTGAGCAGTTTTGTGGTGGCCATGGGGTGGTCCTTTCAGTTTTTTATGGGAGAGGTCGTTGAATCAAGCGTTGCGCATAGACGGCTAACCCATTTGTCCGATTGAGTTTTTAGCGCGGGAAAGCACGCGACCGCGAAGGTTGGCCGAAGCACCTCAGCTTCGTCATTCTAGGGCGGAGCAAGGAGCGTAGCGACGCGCGCAGACCCTAGAATCCATTCCGTGACCGTAGTCGAGGAATGCAGCGGAGCAGAATTTTGCACCGTGAGCAGCGCTCGAAGGTAACGGCATGGATCCTCGGGTCTGCGCGCGTCGCTTCGCTCCTTGCTCCGCCCGTGGATGACAATGGGACGGACGACTCGGCCAACGGTCGACGTGCCTACCAGCCAACACCCTAGTGCACTGCCGCATACATGATCTTCTCCTCCGTCGCCTCCGCCGGCGAAAACTCCTCGACGATGCGGCCCTGGCGGCAGACCAGGATACGGTCGGATAGGTTCATGATCTCGGGCAGGTAGGACGAGATGACGACCACGGCGAGCCCTTCATCGGCCAGCCGGTTGATGATCTGGTGGATCTCGGCGATGGCGCCGACATCGACGCCGCGCGTCGGCTCGTCGAGGATGACGATGCGCGGCTGCTGCACCAGCCCCTTGCCGATCACCACCTTCTGCTGGTTGCCGCCGGAAAGTTCGACCACGCGGGCATTGTCGTTGATCGCCTTGATGTTCAGCGTCTTCGTCCATTCGGCCGAGAGCTGCCGCATCTCCTGCTGGTTGATCACCCACGCCTTCTCGCGGCCCGCGGCGAGCAGGCCGCCGAACAGGTTCTCGGCAATGCCCATTGTCTCGAAGATGCCTTCGCTTTTGCGGTCCTCGGTGACATAAACGATGCCGTCGGCCACCGCCTCGCTCGGCACCAGATAGCGCACCGGCTTGTCGTCCAATTCGATCGCGCCACCGCGCAAAAAGTCGCGCTTGTAGATGCCAGAGACGATCTTGAACGTCTCGGTGCGCCCGGATCCGATCAGCCCGAACACGCCGGTGATCTGCCCCTCGAAGATCGAGAAGGAATTGTTGCGCACGATGTTGCTCATCGAGATGTCCTGCACCGAGAGCACTTTCTTGCCGGCCTTGCGCAATTTCGTCTCGTCGCGCTGGCGGTAGATCTGCCCCGTCAGCGAGCGCCCGACCATGGCGGCGACGATCCTGTCGCGGTCGAAGGCCGATGTCTCGTCGGTGATGACCAGCTCGCCGTCGCGCAGGATGGTGATGCGGTCGGCGATCATCAGCGCTTCCTCCAGCGCATGGCTGATGAAGACAATCGACACGCCGCGCGTCTTCAACCGGCGGATCAGCGCGAAGAAATGCCGCTTCTCCTCCGGCGTCAGCGTCGCCGTCGGCTCGTCGAAGATGATGATCTCGGCATTGTGGTGGACGGCGCGCGCGATCTCGACCATCTGCCGCTTGGCCGCGCCAAGCGTCGCCACCATGGCATTGGGATCTACGGGAAAATTCAGCGACTGCAGGAACTGCTGCGCCGAAATATAGGTGCCGCGCAGCCGGTTGAGGAATTTCTCGGTGCCGAGATAGAGGTTCTGCGCCACCGTCATCGACGGCACCAGGCTGGTCTCCTGGAACACCATGGCGATGCCGGCTTCCAGCGCGGCATGCGGCGAGGCGTAAGCGATCTCTTGCCCCTTGTGGATCATCTTGCCCGATGTCGCGTCGACGACGCCGGCGATGATCTTGGTGAGCGTCGACTTGCCGGCGCCGTTCTCGCCGAGCAGCGCGTGGATCTCGCCCTTCCTCAGATCGAACGTGACGTTCTTCACCGCCGGCACGCCGCGATAGGTCTTGGTGACGTTTTCGAGACGGACGATCGGTTCCATCAGAAACCTCCCGTGATTGCGTCGAGCGCCAGCACGCAATCGCCGCCCTTCGCGGCGATGAACAGGCGGCCATCCTTTTCTGCAACGCTGCAGATGCCGTGGCGCGTGCCGTTGGCGCGGCTGTGCAGGCTGAATTGCGGCTGCAGGGTCCGATCGAGCTTCACGACGAGCCCGTAGGAGCGGCTGGGCGACCACGGCTTATGGATGCCCATGGTGCGGATGCCGCCGCATTGCAGCGGCTCGAGGAAGCTGCGGTTGGAGGCCAAAGCCGGCGCAATCCAGTAGGCCGGCGGCACCTGGTCGATCATGTCCTGGCGATAATGCGTTTCCTGCAGCACGAATTCGATCAGCCGGTTGCGCGGCGCAAACAGCGTCAGCCACGCCCCACCATCGCTGGCCGGCGACAGCCGCGAAGGATAACCGGGCAGATGCGTCAGCACGGTCGAGCGGGTTCCGTTCGCGCCGTCGAAGCGCACGAGCTGGTGGCGCCAGCTTTCGCTCACCAGCACGTCGCTGCCGACCGGGTGAAGCCCGTAGGGAAAGGCAATGTCGCCGGCGATCTTCTGAAAACCGATGCCTCCTCGGCCGCATCGCCACAGCGCACCGGACGACCCCTTCTTCATCAGGTCGGCCGCCCATTGCGACGGCGCATGTTCGGTGGAGCCGTTGGCCAGCCACAGCGTGCCGTCATCGGCATAGGCAAGCGCCGTGATGCAGCGGATCTCGGCGGGCAACGAGACCTGCTTGCCGGCGATCAGCAGTCTGCCGCTTTCGAGCCCGACCGTCAGTTCGCTGGCGGGCGACAGCGCCAGCGCGGTGACGGGGGATTGAAAGGTCTCGACCACGACGGGCTCGGAACCGGCCGCAACCGCAAGGATCGCGTTGCCGCTGGAGACGAGCAACTGGCCATCGGCCATCAGCAGGTTGTCCGGCTCGGTCAGCTCGGCAAAGGCCGGCGCGTCGTCCAGCCGCGTGTTGGGACGGAAGGCGCCGTCGAGCGGCGGAATGGTGACCGCCTTGCCGCGAAAGACGTCCAGGATGGGATCGAGGATCATGGCTTGCCTCCCCAATAGGAGGCGGGGCTCGTCCAGGTCGGGTCGGCGCCCTCGATCTTGTAGCGCCCGATGCGGTTGTTGAGGATGCCGCCGACGAAAAGATAGCCCTTGTGCTCGCGCATCGAGGTGACCATCGGATGCGCGTTGCCCGAAAGATCGCCGAGCGTCTCGACGATGCCGCCCTTCTCGTTAAATTTCACCACGCCGCCGGTGTTGATGTTGGGGAACAGCCATTCGTCCTGCGGCAGGCGCCGGGTCATGCGCTTGCGCATATCGGGATGGCGCAAGGAGAGATCGAAGCTCGGCGTGCGCATGCCGAGCCAGGCCATCCAGTAATTGCCGTCGGAGGCGCGATTGATGTTGTCGGGATAGCCCGGCATGTCGCGGATGACGCATTCGGCGGTGCCGGCCTTCGGCCCTTCCAACCAGTAGCGATGCACACGGCAGGCCCAGCTTTCGGCGAAGAACAGCGACTTGCCGTCATGCGCCATGCACACGCCGTTGGTGTAGCGGTAACCGTCGAGCAGCGTTTTGGTCGAGCCGTCCTTCGGGTCGTAGACCAAAAGGCGACCGGTGGCGCGGTTCTCGATCGAGTCCAGCGCCCAATCGTGGGCGTCGTAGCGTTTCGTGGAATCGGTGAAATAGATGCGGCCGTCGGGCGCGATGTCGCAGTCGTTCGGGTCGCGCAGCCTTGCGTCATCGACGATCGAGGTCCAGGAGCGCGCCGTTTCGGCCGACAGGCGCTTCACCTCGCGCTCCGGCGAGACCGAATAGAGACCCATGGCGCCGACGCAGCTGATCAGATTGCCTTGTTTGTCAAAGGCGAGCCCCAGCGGAAAGCCGCCGATATGGGCAAAGACCTCGGAACGCTTGTAGTCAGGCGCGAAGAAGCGGACGATCTCACCATGGCGCGTGCCGCAATAGAGATGGTCGTCGCGATCGAGGATAACGTCTTCGGGTCCCTCCAGCTCGCCAAGCCCGATATGGTCCGCGGCCGACAGCCGGTTGTCGAGCTCGTAGGACGTGCCGGAGCCCGGCGCGGCCGATTGCGTCTCGCCCATCTTGAGGTAGACCGGCGCGACATAGACCTCGTTCAGCACCTTGTGGCGGTTCTTCAGCCAGCGGATGTCGATGGTGACGGCGACCGCCAAAAGGATGCCGAGCACCATCTGGTTGGTGCCGGTGCCGTAGCCCAGCCGGATCAATCCGTTGGTCATAGTGAGCACGATGATCGCGCCCATCAGCCCCTTGACCACCGAGCCGCGTCCGCCGCCAAGGCTGACGCCGCCGACCACCGCCGCCGTCAGCGCCATGATTTCGAGGTTGAGGCCGGTGCCCGGCCCCGCCCCGCTCAAGCGGCAGGCGATGAGAAAGCCGCCGATCGAGCAGCAGAAGCCGGAAAAGACATAGGTCATGAACACGGTGCGACGCACACGGATGCCGGCATTGTGCGCCGAGCGTCGGGAGCCGCCCACCGCCAGCACATGCCAGCCCGGCCGCGAGCGCGTCAGCGCGATATGCGTGACGACGGCAAGAATGATCGCCAGCCAGACCGAGACCGACAGGCCCCAGAAGGTGCCGTCGCCGATGAAGTCGAGCACGTCGGAGCTCGCTTGGGACAGCTGCACGTCGGCGGCATAGGCGGTGACTAGGATATCGAACAGCGCTCGCCCGAAGATGAAGGTAACCAGCGTGGTGAGGAAGGCGCGCAACCTGAGATAGCCGACCAGGTAACCGTTGATGGCGCCGAAGACGAGCCCGGTGCAAAGCGCCGCGACCAAGGCCAGCCAGATCGACTGTTCGAGGATGAAGAAGACATAGACGGCGGAAAAACAGGACAGCGCGAAGATCGAGCCGACCGAAAGATCGATGCCGCCGCCCAGCATCACCACGGTCATGCCGATGACCACCAGCGAGAACTCGCCAAGCTGGCGCGTCGATTCCTGCAGCGAGGTGAGCTTGAAGAAGCCCGGAATGACCGAGCCGAACACGCCGAGCGTCGCCACCAGCGCCAGGAAAGGAATAGCGTTGTCGGTCCAGCGTTTGGTCAGGATCTCGCCGACCAGATGGTCGGGCACGAAATTGTAGCGCCAGGCCTGGAGGCGTTCACGGAAAGTCATCGGCTGCTGCTGTCATGAAACGGGAAAGAGATGGCCGGAACGATCCGGCCACCTCACGGGATGCTTTTTGGGCGCGCGGCTTATTTCGCCGCCGCTTCGGCCTGCAGCGCCTTCAGGTCCCAGCAGCTGTCGGGCTTGAGGTCGGCCTTGGTCGTCGCCTTCTCCAGCGTGTAGATGTAGGTGTGCGACGTGCCGGCCGGCTGGCCGCTCTGCAGCAGGAACTTGATAATGGCGTTCATGTCGCCCGACTGGCGGGCAAGATCCGTCATCACCACGGCGCCATAGGTGCCGTCTTCCAGCTTGTCGCAATCGGCCGCCTTCTCGCCGCCGCCGGTGGTGACCAGGAACACCTTGCCCTCGAGCTTCGCGTCGCGGATCGCGGCCGAGGCGCCGGTGGCGTCGCCATCCCAGAAGTCGATGATCGAGCAGATATCCGGATGCTGCTGCAGCATCGTCGTCGTCACGTTGCGCGAGGTGGTCGCGTCCCAATTGGAATCCGGCTTGGCGACCACTTGGAAGTCGGGATGCTTCTCCAGCACCTTCATGATGCCGGCATACTGGTAAAGGCTGGAGGAGTTCGCCTGGTCGCCCTGCACCAGCCCGATCTTCTTGGACGAATTCTCGCCGCAGCCCTTGATCGCCGCTTCCGCCTCGAGCTGGCCGAGCTTGTCCCAGTCGCTGCCGACGAAGGCGTCAGCCGGGAAGTTCGCTGGATTGTCGACCAGGATAACGTAGGTGCCGACGGCCTGCGCCTTCTTCATCAGCTTGGAATAGGAGTTGAGGTCGGGCGCATGGATGATCAGCACGTCCGGCCGGGTGTCGGACGCGATGGCGTCGGTGATCGCCTGCGCGCCGGCATCGACCACCCAGTTCGGATCGCGGGTCTCGAACGTGCCGCCCCAGGCCTCGACTTCCTTCTTCAGATAATGCGCCCAGCCCTGCGCCAGGTCGAAGCCCATGGCCAGCGGCACCAGCATGACGCGCTTGCCGTTGAGCGCCTTGGCATAGGCGGCGGGACCAGGATCGTCGGCGGCGAAGCCCGGCGCTGCGAAGGCGGTAATGGCGAGCGCCGTGGCGGCGGCCATCAATGTTTTCAACAGTTTCATGTTACATCCTCTGGTTCGGTTTTCATTGCCGGCCGATCGTCGCGATCGCTCCGGGTACCCCTGAGCAGGATGGGCTAGCCCATCTGCTCTAAATGTCACCCTGTTGCGCCGTCTGCTCGTCGCGCGGATTGATGATGCCGTCGACGATGATGGCGCCTAACAGGATCGCCGCCTTGATCAGGTTCTGGTAGAGTAGCGGAATGTCGATAATGGTCATGGCGTTGAGCAGGATGCCGATCAGCGCCGCCCCCACCAGCACGTTGCGCACTCCGCCCCTGCCGCCCGAAAGGCCGATGCCGCCGATCACCGCCACCAAAACGATGTCGTAGAGCAGCGTCGAATTGACGATGCGGGTGTTGATCGAATGCAGGCTGGCCGCCGTCAGAAGCCCGGCGATCAGCGCCACGAAAGCCGAGAGCACATAGCGCAGCACCAGCATGGGCCGCACCGGAACGCCGATGTTGCGGGCAGCGACCGGATTGTCGCCGGCGAAATAAATGAAACGGCCCCATTTGGTGTAGCGCAGGAACAGGAAGACCAGGAAAGCCAGCCCGGCAAAGACGAACACCTCGACCGGAATATCGAGGAAGCGAACGCCGCCGAGCAGCTCGACCCAGTGTCCGCCGGGCACCGGCACGGCATCCTGCGTGATCAGTTGCGACCGCACATAGCCGAACACGAAAGAGCCGGTGGCCAAAGTGACGAAGATCGCCGGCACGTCGGCATAGGCGACGAGGAAACCGTTGAGCAGGCCGATGGCGAGTACGCCCGCCAGCACATAGACGAAGGCGAGCCCGTCCGAGGTTCCGGTGTTGAGCAATTGCAGGTACCAGGCGACCGACATCGCCATGATCGCGACCGCCGAGAGGTCGATGCCGCGGCCGATGATGACGACCGCCATGCCAAGCGCCAGGATGCCGAGCACCGAGACCGAGCGGACGATGGCGACCAGATTATCGGCTGTCAGGAACCCAGGCAGGCCGAGCGCAGCGGCAGCGAACAGCAGGATGGCGATTGCAAAAACGATGCCTTCCTGATTAAGGCGCCTCCAGTTCAGCCAGCCGGTCGCATTCATGGCTTATGTCTTTCGCCCCGATGGCAAGGCTTGCCGGCCTCCATCCCGCACGAAAGCTAATCGGCTCAACAGCGGCTCGTCAAATGAATCCGCTTCAAGACCCGCGCCTCTCCGACTATTTGCCGAGTGGACGCATCGATTGCCGAAACTGGCGCAATAGGCGGAAACTCTTGTGCTTTTTGGCGGTTCGCCAACGCGATCGCGCGATCTGTGGAAGAACCCGTTCGAAGGCGGCGCCGCTGGCGCAATTTGCGTCCGCAAAATGCGCCCGGCGCGACCTCAATTGTTCGTCGAATGGCCTGAAACCTCGGCGCCGGCATTGGCCGGCAAGATCAGGAAGCGCATCGCCGCGACAAGACCAAGCAGGCCGATGGCGACAAAGGTGATTCTGAAGTCGACGAGGTCGGGCAAGGCTTCGCCCCTGACGATCTGCGAAAGGTTGAGGATCGCCGCCGAGATCGCCACGCCGAACAGCATCGCAATCTGCTGCAGCATCGAGGAGAGCGTCGCCGCCGAGCTTCGCTGCGGCGCGCCGATATCGGCGAAGGCAAGCGTGTTCAGCGCGGTGAACTGCATCGAGCGCGTGAGGCCGGCAATCACCATCAGGGCCACCACCAGCGCCAGCGGCGTCTGCGGCGAGATCGCGCCGCAGGCCATGATCGCCAGCGAAGCGATCACCCCGTTCACCACCATCACGGTGCGGAAGCCGAAGCGCCTCAGCGTCGGTGTCGTCACGGTCTTCATGCCAAGATTGCCGAGGAAATAGGCCAGCACCAACAGGCCGGCATCGACCGGACGCAGGCCGAAGCCGACCTGGAACAGCAGCGGCAGCAGGAAGGGTGTGGCATTGATGGCGATACGGAAGACCGTACCCGCGGCAAGCGTCGAGATCGCGAATGTCAGCACCTTGAAAGCCGAAAGGTCGAGCAGCGGATGCCGGGCCTGCAGAAGATGGCGAACGGCGAGCCAGCCGATCACGATGCCGATGCCGATGGAGCCTATCGTCGGCAGCAAGCCGTCCTCGGGATGCGCCAGGCGCTCGAGCCCGTAGAGCATCACCGCAAGGCCGAGCGAGGTGAGGAAAAAGCCCGGCCAATCGAATGGCTTGGCCTCGGAATCGCGGTCGCCCGGCACGAACCGGGCGAGGAGCGCCAGCCCGGCCAGCCCCAGCGGAGCGTTGATAAAGAAATTCCAATGCCAGGAGAGATAGGTGGTGATGAAGCCGCCGAGCACCGGCCCGACCACCGGCGCGAACAAAGCCGGCCAGGTGATCAGTGCCGTGGCGTTGAGCAGCTCCGACTTTTCGGCGTTGCGCAGCACCAGGATACGGCCCACGGGCGTCATCAGCGCGCTGCCAAGGCCCTGCACGATGCGGGCGGCGACGAACGCGGTCAGGCTTTGCGAGATGCCGCAGGCGATCGAGGCCAGCGTGAACAGCGCGATCGCAACAAGGAAGATGTTGCGCGCGCCGAACCGGTCGGCAAGCCAGGCCGACAGCGGCACGAACACCGCCATGGTCAGCATATAGGCGGTGATGCCGATGCTCATCGCCACCGCCGGCACGCCGAAGGACCGGCCCATCTGCGGCAGCGACGTCGAGATGATCGTCGAATCCAGTAGTTGCATGAAGAAGGCGACCGCAACGATCAGAGCGACGCGTCGGGATTGCCCTGCGGAAACTATCGGCCGGGACACGTCTTCGTTGTCGGAGATGCTGGTCATGACGCGGTGGTTGAACAGCATAAACCTGGTACAGTCCAGAGCTTATCCAACAAACTTCCGTGTCCCGGTTTCGCCTGTTATGGATGAGCCCGGGGGTGGCCGAGGAAAACGCATGAAGCCCATCTATATCGACTACCTCAATGCTCTCGACATTGACGCACTTGCAATGACCGACGCCGAGATCATCGGCGCCGTCGAGGCCGGGCTCGTCGCGCAGGGTAACGGCCAGACCGTTATCGAGCCGCGCGTCCATCTCGAGCCCGATCCCTCCTTCCACGGCCACTTCAACGTGCTGCGCGGCTATGTGGCGCCGCTCGATGCGGCAGGCGTCAAGATCGTCGGCGATTATGTCGGCAACTACATGCATGGCCTGCCGTCGGAATTCGGCATCCTCAATCTTTTCGATCCGCGCACCGGCACGCCGCGCGCCATCCTCGATGCCACCGTCATCACCGATATGCGCACCGGCGCCGTCACCGCCATCGGTGCCAAGCATCTGGCGAAGAAGTCGTCAAAAGTGCTCGCCCATATCGGCGCGCGCGGCACCGCCTACTGGAACGTGCGCCTGCTCGACCATCTCTTCGATTTCGACGAGATCCGCGTCCATTCGCGACGGCCCGACAGCCGCGATAGCTTTGCCGCGAAGCTCGCGGCCGACCTGAGCAAGCCGGTCATCGCCGTGGCCGACTGGAAAGGCTGCGTCGAAGGCGCCGATATCGTCGTCGAAGCCTCGCGGCTGCCGGAACCGCAGCCGCTGCTCAAGACCGAATGGATCAAGCGGGGCGCGCTGGTGGTGCCCTATGGCACGATGAGCGCGGTCGAGCTGTCGCTGACCGACATCATGCAGAAGATCGTCGTCGACGACTGGGGCCAATGCAAAAGCGGCAAATTCGGCTCGCTGCGCGCCCATGTCGAGACGGGACGGCTGAGCGAAGCGACGCTGCATGCCGAGCTGGGCCAGATCGCCGCCGGCCTCAAGGCAGGCCGGCAAAGCGATGGCGAGACGATCCTGTTTTGGCATCGCGGCCTCTCGCTGTCCGACATCGCGCTCGGTAAGGCCATGCTCGCCAAGGCCAGCGAAAAGGGCATCGGCCAGAGGCTGCGCTTCGCATGAGCCCGCTCGTTCTCACCGGTGCGGGCGTCAGCATCGATGATGTGGTTGCCGCCGCGCGCAACGCCTGCAAGGTCGAGGTCACGCCGGCCGTCCTCGAAAGGCTCGACAACGCACGCCAGGTCCTCGATGCCGCCGCGGCCGCGGGCCAGCAGATCTACGGGCTGAACAGGGGCCTCGGCGCCAATCTCGTCACCGCGGTCGAAGGCGACGCGAGCGCCTTCCAGCGCCAGCTGATCGAAGGCCGCAGCGCCGCGGTCGGCGAGGCCCTGCCGACGCCGGCGGTGCGGGCGGCGATGTTTGCCCGTCTTGCCATGCTCGCGCCCGGCGGCTCGGGCCTGTCGCCGCGCGTGTTCACCGCGCTGGTCGACGCGCTCAATGCCGGCGTGCATCCGGTGATGCCGTCGCTGGGCTCGATCGGTGCCGGCGACCTTCTGCTGATGGCGGCGATCCCCCGCGTGCTGATCGGCGATGGCGAAGCCGAATATCAGGGCCGCCGCATGCCTGCCGCCAAGGCGCTGATGATGGCGCGGCTCGCACCCGTCAGCCTTTCGCCCAAAGACGGCCTTTCCCTGATCAACGCCTCGGCGGTTTCAGCTGGGACCGGAGCGCTGGCGCTTACCGATGCGCTGTCGGCGCTCGACCAGCAGCAACAGGCCGGCGCGCTGACGATGGAAGCCATCGGCGCCAACCGCACCATCCTCGATCCGCGCCAGCATCAGGCGCGTCCGGGTGCCTGCCAGCAACTTGCGGCGAAAGCCCTGCGCGACCTGCTGGCCCGCGATGAAGCGCCGGCACCGACCACCATCCAGGATCCGCTGTCGATCCGCTGCATGCCCTCGATCCATGGCGCGCTGATCCAGGCGATCGACAATGCCAGGCTGGCTGTCGAGATCGAGCTCAACGCCGCCGCCGACAATCCGCTGGTGCTTGCCGAGGATGAGCTGGTCATGTCGACCGGCAATTTCCACACCGCGTCGCTGGCGCTCGCCTTCGAGACGCTTGGCCTTGCGATCGCGCAATGCGCGGCGGCATCCGCCGCGCGCTTCGTCCAGCTCACCGGCTCGACGCGTCATGGCCTGCCGAAATACCTCTCGCCGGTGGGCGGCGCTTCCGCCGGCTTCGTGCCGCTGCAGAAGACGGTGACGGCCATCCTGGCCGCGATCCGCCACAAGGCCAATCCGGTGATGCTCGATTTCCTGCCTGTGTCCGAGGGCGTCGAGGATCACGCCACGCAGACGCCGCTCGCCGTCGCGAAATGCGCTGAGATGATCGTGCTGTGGCGGCGGCTGATTACCTTCGAGCTGATGGCGGCAGCGCAGGCTGTCGATTTGCGCGAGGGCATTACGCTCGCGCCGGCCACGGGCACAATCCACGCGGCCGTGCGCTCTCATGTGGCGACGCTCAAGGAAGACAGGCCGCTCGGCATCGATGCGGAAGCGCTTTACGCCGCCCTCGCCAGCGGAATTTGGCAAGGTCCCCCGGCAACCGGCTGACGCTTTTCGACCCTTGGCTCAGGGCTTTGCCTCCACCTTCTTCATGAAGAGGGTAAGCTCGTCCGGATCCATGTGCACGATATGCCTGTCTTCCGGATAGGCGCCGCTGTTGACGTCGGCGACATATTCCGAGAACGCCGCGATGCGCTCCTGCTGCAGCCGGTCATATTCGGCGGCAAAGTTGCGGTAGACTTTCGAGTGGCGCGGCATGTGACCGCGATTGGTGCCGAGAATATCCTCGGCGAACAGGTACTGGGCGTCGCAGCCGGTGCCCGCGCCCATCGACAGCATGATCAGCGAGGTGCGCTCCGAAATCGCCTTCGCCACCTCGACCGGCACGACCTCGATCTCGGCGCCGATCGCGCCGGCGGCCTCCAGCTGCTTCACCGCCTCGAACACCTTCATCGCCGTGTCGGCGGTCTTGCCGACGGCCTTGAAGCCGCCGGTCCAGGTGGCGCGAGACGGAATCAGACCGACATGGCCGATGACGGGGATGGCGTCATCGGCCATGCGCTTGATCGTAGCGTAGCCGGCGCTGCAATAGACGGCGTCGGCGCTTGCCTTGTAGAGGCGGAACGCCCAGCGCACGAAATCGTCGGCCGTGCCGATCTCATAAAAATTGTCGCCCGGCATGGTGAAGAGGCTGGGCGCGGCATCGCGATATTGCGGATTGAGCACCAGCTCCGGCGGCACGGAGACGATATCCACCCCTGCCCGCTCGGCGGCCTCCGCCTCCTCCAGCGTCAGCACGCGCAGCATGGTCAATTGCCGCTTGCCCTTCATGGCGCGCAGATCGGCAACGGTTGGTCTCTTTCGGCTCATTGATGTGTCCCTGTTGATTCGCCCACGGCCTCAGCCGATATCGATCATCACCTTACCGGCCTCGACCCGGACCGGATAGGTCTTGAGGTTGACGCAGACCGGCGCGCCCTTGGCCTCGCCGGTCTTGTAGTTGAAGCGGCCATTGTGCTTGGGGCATTCGATGATGTCGTCCATCACCAGCCCGTCGGCCAAATGCGCCTTTTCATGCGTGCAGTAGCCGTCGGTGGCGAAGAATGCGTCGTCCGGCGAGCGGTAGATCGCGAACGTGCGGCCGCCATGGTCGAAGCGGATCACATCCTCCTCGTCCACATCGTCCACCGCGCATGCTTCGACCCACTCCGCCATCGTCCTTCTCCGGCCATCATATTCTCTGGATTGCCATGCGGCGCCTATTCGGCGGCGGCCGCCGTTATGTCGAGATCATGGAATTCGCCGCGATAGGGCTTGGCCGTCGGCGGCAATTCGCGCTTGAGATAATAGTCCTCATATTTCAGCTGCCTGAGCAGCACCGGCCAGACCTCGCGATAGGCGTGCCACATCGACGGGTTCGCCACCGGCAGATCGTGCTTGATCAGTTCATGCAGCTTCGGCAGCGCGTGATAAGGCACCATCGGGAACATGTGGTGCTCCACATGGTAGTTCATGTTCCAGTAAATGAACCGGCTGATCGGGTTCATGTAGACGGTGCGCGTGTTCAACCGGTGATCGGTGACATTGTCGGCCAGTCCGATATGCTGCAACAGCCCCGTCAGCACCATGTGCCAGGTGCCGTAAAGGCGCGGCACGCCAATCAGCACCAGCGGTATCCACGACCTAAGCGCGATCGCGACAGCGATCGTCGCGGCATAGACGACCATATGCCAGCGCGCCGCGATCACTGCTTTGTGCTGCTCCATCTCAGGGATGTAGCTCTTCTCGTCGTCCGACAATGTACCGAAGGCTTGGCGCACCAACGTCGGCAGCGAATAGCGGAAGTCGAGGATGCCGGTGAAGGCCAAAGCCGCCTTGATGAGGTCCGGCGGCCGCATCACCGCGATCTCGGCGTCGCGGCCGACAATGATGGTGTCGGTGTGGTGGCGCGCATGGCTCCAGCGCCACTGCACGGGGTTGCGCATCAGCATGAAGGAGGCGATGTGGTAGACGACGTCGTTCATCCAGCGCGTGCGGAAGGCGGTGCCGTGGCCGCATTCGTGCCAGCGTGAGTCGCTCGAAGAGCCATAGAGCACGCCATAAACGAACAGGAACGGAACGACCCACCATGTGCCCCAGAACCAGACGATGCCGGCCGCCGAGCCCAGGATCGCGGAAATCCATATGATGGTGTCGCGGATCGCCGGCCCGTCGGAGCGCTGCATCAATTCCTTCATCGTCTTGCGCGGCACGTCCGTGTGGTACCATTCGGCCGAGGCGAGCCCGGTCTCAATCGCCCTGCGCGTGCTTTCGCCGACAAGGCTGTAGTCGCGCTTCTTTGCCACCGTCACATCGGCCTCCAATCTTCACGCAGAGCTGGCAATCCGGTCCGCCGGCCGGAGAGCTCGCTATGGATAAATGTCGCGCTCATGCCCTCCCCGCCAGTCTTGGGAAATTGCCGGATGGTTGAGGATAATCCTGCTCTGGCTGACGGGCGATGGCCGCGATCCTTCGTTCCGCATCTGCGATCGCATCCTTGCCATCGAGGACGCGAAACACCGCGTCATAGGCGCGGGTCTCGCCATGCTCCAGCCAGATCATCTCACCGCGCTCGCGCGCAGCCAGGTTGCCGAGCACATGGTGCGTCGAGGGCTCGATGCCAAGCGCATACTGCCCGGCCTGGAAATTCTGCCACTCGTAGCAACAAGGCAACTGGTCCTTGCGGGTGACGACTTCGAAGCCGAGGCCAAGCCGGTCGTTGACGACGGCGACCGGCACTTCGCCCTTGCCGTCGGCGCCCAGCTCATGCTGCCAGACCTGTTCGCTGAAGCCGAGCTGAGGCCCGGAAACGGTACGGTAGCCGACCTTCTGCGCCTCGTAGCGTTCGCCGGCGTGTGCTGCCCAGACCACGTCACGGATCGGCGCCAGATAGCGCGAGCCTTCGTCGAGCAGCGGATGCCCGACATTGACATGATAGAAATACATATGCGGGGTGCGATGGAAGCCGTGATTGACGACCCGGTCCGAAAGCCGGATTTCGCTGCCGCCGACATCGGCCTCGATGCGGCGGATGAGATGCAGATCTTCGCCGAACACGCTTGCCTGTTGGACGATTCCCTCCGCCCACAAAACGCAGCGGTCGCCGTCCCAGTTTTCGCCATAGCCGGTGAGCCGCGCTGGGATGGTGCTGACGCGGCCATGCAGCGAATGCGTCACCGTCTTGCGCCCGGGATAGTTGTAGTTCTCCGCCGGCACCTCGTTGCGGCCGAGGATGTGGTCGAGGCCGCAGGTGACCAGCAGGCCGGAGAAGGACCGTCCCCAGGCGAAGCCGTCCTCGCCTTCATAGTCGTGGAGGCCCGGGTTGCGAAAACCGCTCGGCGAATGCCAGCCGATCGCCTGGCCCTTGTATTCGCAATCGGCAATGTCGAGTGCGCGGTCGATGAGCGCCGTGAAGCGCAGGCCCGAGCCTGTGCGGAATTCGAGCATGCGGATGCCGCGCTCGACGCCGTCTCCGAGCGTCATCAGCCGCACGCCCGCGAATTGCGACAGCATGCCGGAACGTTCCGCGACCTGCCGCCGTGAAAGCGTCTGTCCGTAGAGCTTCACCATCCCGTCACTGCGCCCTTTTCATCAGGGCCGACAGGTCGGCGCCGGTTATCAGGCTTTCCACGGTCAGAAGGTCGGTGTCGGCGACCGTCTGCTCGGCGACGATCTCGCCGCGGCGCATGACGATGATGCGATCGGCGACTTCGAACACATGGTGGATGTTGTGGGTGATCAAGAGCACCGAATGCCCGGCGGCTCGCATCTCTTTCACGAAGCGGAGCACGCCATGCGTTTCCTCAACGCCGAGATTGTTGGTCGGCTCGTCGAGGATGATCACCTTGGCGGCGAACTGCATGGCGCGCGAGATGGCGATCGACTGGCGCTCGCCGCCGGACAGCGTCGAGACCAAGGCGTCGGCGTCGAGCTTCTTCGAAATGCCGACGCGCTTGAGCAGCGCCGAGGCCGCATCGCGCAGCTTGGCGAGGTCGAGCGGCGCGAACACGCCGAGCCATTTGAGATTGACCGGCTCGCGGCCGAGGAAAAGGTTGCGCGCGATGCTGAGGTCGGGCGCAAGCGAAGTGTCCTGATGAATGGTCTCGATGCCGAGATCCATCGCCTCGCGCGTCGAGCGGATCGAGACCTTCTCGCCCCGCACATAGATGTCGCCGCGATCGATCGGGAAGACGCCGGAGATCGCCTTGATCAGCGTCGACTTGCCGGCGCCGTTATCGCCGAGCAGCGCGACCACCTCGCCCTCTTTGAGCGTCAGCGAGGCATTCTTCAGCGCGCGCACGCTGCCGAAGGATTTTTGTAAGTTCTGCAGCCGGAGCACTTCCTGCATTGTCGTCAGCTCCTTGCGGCGTTTTTCTGCAGCAGAGCGTGCAGGATGAGCATGGCGAGGATGATGACGCCGACAAAGATGTTGTAGGCAAGCCCCGGCACGCCGACGAGCACGATGCCGTTGCGGATCGCGCGCAGCATCAGCGCGCCGACGATGGTGCCGAGGATGGTGCCTCGCCCGCCGGTCAGCGCCGTGCCGCCGACCACCACCATGGCGATCACTTCGAGCTCATAGCCGGTTCCCGCCACCGGCGAGGCCGCCGAGATGCGGAAGGCGCTGATCATGCCGGCAAGCCCTGCGAGCACCGAGGTCAGGATGAAAAGCCAGATCTTGACGGCGTCGGCCGGCACGCCGCGCGCCACCGCCGCGTTGCGGTTGGAGCCGATGGCGCCGATCCAGTTGCCGAGCTTGGCGTAGCGCAGCACATAAACCGCAAGCAGCGAGAGCCCGATGAACCACCAGAGCGAGGTGTAGAAGCGGAACGCGCCGATGTTGAAGCTGCCGGCGAGCAGCGTGACGAAAAAGCCCGGCTGGTCCCAGGACTTCAGCGGAAACCCTTGTGTGATGTAGAGCGCGGCGCCGCGTACGATAAGCAGCATCGACAGCGTCACTAGGAAGGACGAGATGCCGATCTTGGTGACGATGACGCCGTTGATGGCGCCGATCGCGATGCAGAGCAGCAGACCGGCCAGCAGCGCCATGCCGATATCGACCCCGGCGTTCTGTACCAGGAGCATCACCACCACCGGGGCGAGCGCGAAGACTGCGCCGACCGACAGGTCGAATTCGCCGGCGGTCAGAAGCAGCGTCATGCCGAGCGCGATAATGCCGAGCTCCGGCAGGAACGCCATCATGTTGGAGATGTTGAGCGGCGACAGGAAGTTGCCGTCGGCGACCGCGAACACCACCAGAAGCACGACGAGGATGACGAAGGAGGAGAATTGCGGCGAGCGCATCAGACTCGACTTGGCCTTCGCACGCCCCGCGCCATCTTCCGCTGTAACTGCCCCGGCTTGCTGGACCATGACTTGCTGAACCATGCTTTCTGCGTGGCGCCCGACGTTCACACGACGGGCGCCAGTTCTCTCACTTCTTGTCGTAGAGCTTCAGGATCGGCTCGACGCTGGAGGCGTCGTAGAGGCCGAAGGTGTGGATGTCGTAGCCGATCGGCTCGCCCGAAGCGGCGAGGCCGAGCAGCGCGACCGGCATGAAGCCCTGGGCCGACGGATACTGCCAGGCGGCGGCGTTGACGAAGCCGTCCTTGACCGCCTGGGCCGTCTCCTTGGAATTGCCCCAGCCGACGACCGGGATCTTGCCGGCCGGAATGCCCGCGCCGTCGAACACCCGCTTGACGCTGGCCGCAACGGAATCGCCCAGCGCAATGATCGCCGGCGGATTGTTGGCGACCATATAGTCGGTCATCTTGGCGATGATGCCGGCCGGATCGGTGCCGCAGTCGACCACGTCATACTTGATGCCGAGCGGATCGAAGACGCCGGCGATGCCCTCGGTCTCGAGTTGCTGGTAGCTGGCGCCGGGCACCTCGACCGGCAGGAACACCTTGTCTCCCTGCTTCACCATCTTATGGTCGACGAGATACTTCGCCCAGATGGCGCCGGCTTCCTTAAGGTCAGCGCCGACATAGGCCTGGCGGCCGGTTGCCGGGTCGTCGGTGTTGAAGAACACGATCGGAATGCCGGCGGCCTTGGCGGCCTTCACTTCCTCCGTCCACAGCCCGGGCTGCGCCGAGGTCGTGGCGATGCCGTCCGGCTTGGCGGCGAGCGCCGAGTTGAAAGCCTCCTTCTGCGCCGCCATGTCGCCGCCGCTGAAGGAGATCTTGCAGGTGACCTTAAGCTGGTCGCAGGCCTTGGTCGCGCCGGCGTTCCAGTCGATCCAGAACGCATCGGACGGGCCGCCATGCGACAAGAGATAGAACGTCTTCTGGCCGTCCTGCGCCTGCGCAGCTGAGCCGAAGGCGAGGCCCGCAAGCACAGTCGCCGCGGCCGCCAGCTTCAATCCAAACTTCAACATTTCGTTTCCTCCACTTGTCTGGTGCAAGCCGCAGGCGCCGCCGCGAAGCGCGGCGCCTGCGCAATCTCAGAGGCCGTTCTCGCGGAACTTCCCGTCGAGGAACTTCTTGGCGCGCGGCACGTCGTCTTCCGACAGATGTTCGATGATCACCGGGATGTTCGGGTGCTTCTCGGCGAGCCGCTTCAAGTACAGGTCGTAGTTCAGCGAGCCGAGACCGGGGGCCGGCAGCTCGATCTCGCCGACACCGCGGAAGGTGTGGCTTTCCATCGCGTCGGCGTCGCCGATATCGGCATGCTTCTCCGACTTGTCGTCGCCCGAACGCTTCACGTCCTTGGCGTGGGCTATCTTGATCTTGTCGGTCAGCGTGTCGAAGACCTGGTTGAGGATCTGGTCCATGCGGTCGATGTTGTGGGTCTCGAAATAATTGGTCGGGTCCATCAGCAGGCCGAGGCCGGGATGGTCGACCTGCGCGAACATCTTCACCGTCTCCTCGACCGAACCGACGACGTTGTTGACATAGGTCTCGAGCAGGAACACCGCGCCGTGATCGTAAGCCGTCTGGGCAAGGTCGGCGATCACCTTGCGGCATTCCTCAAAACCTTCCTCGGTCTTGTTCTTCGGGTGATGCACCCAGTCGGACTCTGTGTTGTAGGTGCCGGTTTCCGAGATCACGTAAGGCGAGCCGAAATGGCGCGCATTGCGGATGATCTCCTTGAGATAGCCGACGCGCTTCTCGCGTTCCGCCTTGTCCGGATGGATGATGTTGGTGTAGCCCGACACGCAGCAGACCGGCAGGTTATGGTCGCGGAAGACATCCCGCACCCTCTTCGCCTTGTCCTTGGTGATCTGGCCCGCCGACAGGTCGATGTCCTTGAAGTGCAGGTCGAGCTGCACCGTGTTGAAACCGAGACCGCGGATCTTCTTTGCCGTCTCTTCGAGGCCGTACGGGAAATAGCCCGTGAAAATGCCTGCCTGCATCATGGTATGAGTTCCTCCTTGTAAGCGATTCAGTTGATTCAGTTTGTCGGGATCTCGGAGAGCTTGACCGTGCGGCCCGCGGCCATCGAGCGATAGCCTGCCTCGACCAGCGCCATGGTCTTGACGTTGTCGGCAACGGAAAGCGCCGGCGGCGTGCCCGTCTTCACGGCATGCTGCAGCTGCTCCATCACGCCGATGAAGGCATGCGGGAACCACATCGTCTCCCAACTCGGGGTCACCCATTCCCCGCCGGTCGTCTCGGCCGAAGCGTAGGTCAGCGTCGAGGCGGCACCCGTCGGCCAGCCGATCGTGCCCTTGGCGACGCCCTTGGTGCCGTCGACGCGCCAGTTGATATGCTGGTCGTCCTTATAACCCTCTTGCCGCGGGCCGGACCAAACGTCCTCCAGCGACACGGCAAGCACGCCCGACGGGAAGCGCAGCGTCGATACGGTGATGCCGTCGGAGTGATCGAACTGGGTGCGCGGGTCCTTTCGCGTCAGCGTCGTGATCTCGTCCGGATCGCCGAACAGGAAGCGCAGCACGTCGAGGTGATGCACGCTCATATTGGCGAGCGTCAGCCGGTCGTAGCCCTGAAGGAAGGTCTGCCAGTGCGGGATCGCATGCATGTCGATTTGCGCAAAGACGATGTCGCCGAGCGCGCCGCTGTCGATGATCTGCTTCAACACGCGCATCGACTGGTCGTAGCGCATGTTCTGGTTGACCGAGAGGATCTTGCCGGACTTCGCCGCCTCGTCGCGCAGCTTGACGGCCTCCTCGACCGACAGCGCCAGCGGCTTTTGCGCCAGGATCGCCTTGATGTGCTTCTGCTTCAGCGCATGGCGGATCAGCGCCGGCTGCTGGTCGGGCGGGAAGGCAAGATCGATGATCTCGACTTGTTCGTCCTCGATCAGATGTTCCGGCGTGTCGTGCACCGTCGGAATGCCCCAGCGGGTGGCGACCTTCTCGGCGTTCGCCTTGGTGCGCGAGGCGATCGCCACAACCGGAAAGCCTGCTTCCTTGTAGGCCGCCAGATGACACTCGGCCATGATCATACCGGCGCCGACGCAGCCTATCTTGTAGTCCCTGGTGCGAACCTTGACGTCCGGCTCGAAGCTTTTTTCTGCCATTTCTTCCTCCCGAAATTCTGTCGCCGCGGCGGCCGTCACAGCGCGCTTCCGTCCTGGCCGAAATAATGCACTCTGGCCGGCTCGCAGGATATCGCCACCATCGCATCCGGCCTGATGTCGGGCTGGCCGCGCAGCAGCGCCCTGAGCCGCGCCTGCCCGGCAGCGAGTGTCACCACGGTGTAGCCGCCGAGCGGCTCGACCTCGAACACCCGCGCCGGGCGGCCCGAGCCCCCTTCCGCCGTCTCGTTGTCCGTCCACGGCCGGACCTTGATGTCTTCCGGCCTGAGCCCGATCTCGATCGCCTCGGCCGGCGCTTTGTCGTCGGCGATGCGGATCGCGCCTTCCGCAGCCTCGATCCCGCTTGCGCCGCGCACCGACGGCAGGATGTTCATCATCGGCGAGCCGAGCATGCGCGCCACATAGGCGCTGGCCGGACGATCGTAGATTTCGGCCGGCGCGCCGATCTGCCTGATCCGGCCGTTCTCCAGGATCGCCATGCGGTCGGCGACCGACATCGCCTCCTCCTGGTCATGCGTGACATAGATCAGCGTCTTGCCGAGCTCGCGCTGGATGCGCTTCAGCTCGACGCGCGTTTCCTCGCGCAGCCTGGCATCGAGCGCCGAGATCGGATCGTCCATCAGATAGGCGGACGGGTCGCGCACCAGGGCGCGCGCGATCGCCACGCGCTGCCGCTCGCCGCCGGAAAGCTGCGCCGGCGGCTTGTGCAGGATATGGCCGATATGCAGCTTAGCTGCGACGTCGGTGAGGCGCTTTTCGATCTCGGCCTCGGCCACCTTCCGCTCGACCAGCGGGAAGCGGACATTGTCGCGCGCGCTCATATGCGGGAACAGCGCAAGGTTCTGGAACACCATGGCGACGTTGCGCTCGGCTGGCGAGACGCTGTTGACCGGCTTGCCGCCGATCAGGATCTCACCCTGATCTGGCATTTCCAGCCCAAGCACCAGCCGCAGGATCGTCGACTTGCCGGACAGCGGCGGCCCGAAGAAGCAGAAGAACTCGTTGTCGTTGACGGTAAAGGAAGCATCGTCAACGGCAAGCGTGGTGCCGTAGCGTTTGGTGACGTTGCGGAAAACGATATCGGCCATGGCTCAGCCCGCTCCGTTGGTTGCGAGCAAACTACCGGTCTTGGCGCCGCCCCTCATCCGCCTACCGGCACCTTCTCCCCGTATAGTGACGGGGAGAAGGAGGCTGGCCGCGACGCCGGCGACCCCCTCTCCCCGTCTTTCACGGGGAGAGGGTAAGGGTGAGGGGCAGCGCGGACCTGGGGATACTTGCATGAGCATCTCACCCCCCGACCTTGATGGCGCGACCCGTGCCCGCGTCGAAGACACGCACCGACGAGGCCGGCGGCGCCACGACCGCCGTCTGCCCGACCGACAGGCCGACATCGTTCTCGAACACCGCCTTGACCGCGCTCTCGCCTTCGCCCAGATGGACGATGGTGCGCGCGCCGATCCGCTCGACGAAGCTCACCGGCATCGAGAGCCCGCGCTCGGCAAGCGTCACCTGCTCCGGCCGGAAACCGTAAAGCACGTCGCCACGCACCGCGCGCACGGCCGAAGCCAGGTCATCCGACAAGGGCGGTGTGACGCCGAGCGGTCCCAGGTCGATCACCAGCCCGCGGTCGCTTTGCGCCGGTCTGCCCTTCAGCAGGTTCATGCCCGGCGCGCCGATGAAGCGCGCGACGAAGACATTGGCCGGGTTGTTGTAGACCTCGAGCGGCGTGCCGACCTGCTGCAGCACGCCGTGATCCATCACCGCGATGCGGTCGGCCATGGTCATGGCCTCGAGCTGGTCATGCGTGACATAGACCATGGTCTGCCTGAACTGCCGCTGCAGCTGCTTGAGCTCGGTGCGCATTACCGCGCGGAAGGCCGCGTCGACATTGGAGAGCGGCTCGTCGAGCAGGAAGATCGCCGGCTCCATGATCGCCGAGCGGCCGATCGCCACGCGCTGCAGGATGTTGACCGACAGCCTGTCGGCCTTGCGGTCGAGCAGCGGCGAAAGCTGCAGCATCTCGGCGATGGCGCCGACGCGGCGACCGATCTCGGCCTTGGCGGTGCCGCGCATCTTCGGACCGTAGGCGAGGTTCTGGCGCACCGTCATATGGGTGAAGATGGCATAGTTCTGGAAGACGAAACCGACGCCTCGCCGCCCCATCGGGACGCCTGCCATGTCGCGCTCGCCGAACAGGATCTTGCCGCTGGTCGGCTCTTCCATGCCGGCGATCATGTTCATCGTCGTCGATTTGCCGCAACCCGATGGTCCAAGCAGCGCCATGAACTCGCCATCGGCGATCTCGAGGTCCATCGTCTTCAGCGCGGCGAAGTCGCCGAACTTTTTGACCAGGTTTTGCAAGTGGATCGCGCTCATGCCGGCACCTCCCGGCTCTTCGCCATGCGCTTCATGGCGTAGACCGCGACGATCGAAAGCACGATCAGGATGGCGAGCGCGATGGCCGCCACATAGCCCCAGATCAGGTCCTGGGTGGTGACCTTGTAGATGTAGACGGAGATCGTCTCGGTGGCGACGCCCGGGCCGCCGCCGGTCATGATATAGAGCGTGTCGAAGATCTTGAAGTTCTCAATCACCCTTATCGCCAAGGCGATGATGATGATCGTCTTCATCTTCGGCAGCACGATGGTGGTGAAGCGCTGCCAGGCATTGGCGCCGAGCAATGTGGCCGCTTTCATTTGATCCTCCGGTACACCGACCAGGCCGGCGAGCAGGATGAGGAACATCAGCGGCGTCCACTGCCAGATGTCGGCGATCATCACCGCGATCAGCGCCAGGTTCGGATCGGAAAGCCAGGCGATCGTCACCGGCGTGCCGACGATGCGCGACAGGATGTCGTTCACCGGGCCGCCTGACTGGAACAGCATGAAGAACATGTAGCCGGCGACCGCTGGCACGACCATCATCGGCATCAGCAGGATCGAATAGAAGATGCGCTTGCCGGGAAAGTCGTCGGCGAACAGCGTCGCCAGCGCCAGGCCGAGCAGGAATTCCGCCGGCACGCAGACCAGCATGACGATCGCGGTGCGCTGCAAGGCGCTCCAGAAGCGCGTATCGGCCGCGAGGTCGGTATAGTTGGCGAAGCTGTTCCACATCTCCCAGGCGTTCCACCAGCCGACGCCCGAAAGCGGCGACCAGTCGGTGACGCTGATGTAGAGCTGCATCAGAAGCGGAAAGGCCGAGATGAACAGCACCAGGATCTGCGCCGGCAAGGTCAGACGGAAGCCCAGCCGCGCACCCTCGTCAGGCGCGACGGACTTCGTCCGCGCGTCCATCTTGTCCTCCAAAATCGTCGCCGTCAGCGCGCTCATTGCTTGAGCGCTCCGAAGGTTAGCCCGCGCACCAGATGGCGCTGGATGGCGATGCCCATGATCACCGGCGGCACCGCCGCGATCAGGCCGAGCGCGGCCTTGGCGCCGTAGAGCTGTCCGGTCATCGAGGACGACAGCGACGCCATGTAGACGGGAATCGTCACCCATTCGCGCGTCGTGAGCAGCAGCGCAATGAGATAATCCGACCAGTTGAGGATGAAGACGAAGAGCGCGGCGCTCGCCAGCGGCGCGCGCATCATCGGCAGCGTGATGCGGGTGAAGACGCGCAGCCGCGAGCAGCCCTCCACGAGCGCCGCCTCCTCGATCTCGCGCGGCATGTCGTCGAAGAAGGTCTTCATCAGCCAGAAGGCGAAGGGCAGCGTGACGATGCCGTAGATCAGCGCCAGCCCCCACCATGTGTCGTTGAGGTTGAGGAACGCCCACATGATCATCACCGGGATCATCACCGCCATCGGCGGAAACAGCCTGAGCTGGATCAGCGCCAGCGGCAGGTTCTGGCCGGAGCCGAAGCGTGACAGGCCATAGGCGGCGGCGGTGCCCGCCGACATGGCGATCACGGTCCCGAACACCGCCGACAAGAGCGACGACAGGATCGGCTTCACCGCCGTGTGGTCGAGCGCGACGATCAGGTCGTTGGTGGAATGGCCGAACACGAATTGGAAATTGGCAAGCGTCGGCTGCTTCGGCCACCAGGTCAGGTCGGCGCCGGTCGCCGACCATTCGCCGATCGGCTTGAAGGCCATCGACACCATCCACAGGATCGGCACCAGCGTCACCGCCATCGCCGCGAGGATCGCGGCGTAGCGGAATATCTCGAAGGGAACGGAACGCTTCATCTGGCTGCTTTGCTGGTGGCGTTAGGAAGGAGGGGAAGAGCTGACGCCCCTCCCCTCCGGTTCTGATCCAGGGAGGCGGATCAGCTGATTGGATCGAGAACCGTGGGCCAGGCCTCCTTGTTGGTCTTGATGGCTTCGAGGAGCTTGTCCTCGCCGATGCGCCGCGCGATTTTCTTCCATTCGCGTTCGGTGTCGGCCATTGCCTGCTCCGGCGTCTTGGCCTTGGTCAGCGAGGCCACGAGGTTCTCGTCAAGCGCGTTGTGGAAGGCCGTGGCGCCCGGATAGTTGATGGTCGGCACCGTGCGCGCCACCGTCTCGCGCACCACATCCATGTGGTAGGCGTGATAGGTCTGGCGCACGAGCGGATCGGAGAAGTCCGAGAGCCGGAACGGATCGAGATAGCCGCCGGGATTGGCGCTCATCCAGGCATAGATGCGGGCAGAGCCCAGCCACTGTAGGAGAAGGTAGGCGGCCTCCGGATTCTTCGATTGCGACGAGACCATGCCGGTCAGCGAGAACCACAGAACCGAACGGCTGATCAGCTTGCCGTCGATCTCGCGTCCCGGCGGCAGCATCGATCCGATCTTGCCGGTGACGGCCGAATCCTTGTTGCCGGCATTGTCGAGGAATTTCGGCAGGTTGGAGAAGGCGCAGGTCATCGCAGCACCTCCCTTGGCAAAGTTGCCATACTGCTCCGGCCAGCCCCACGAGATCGCGTCCGGCGAATGGTGCGCCAGCGACTCCACATATTCCTTCGTCGCCGCGATGCCCTGCTCGGAATTGATCAGCGGCTTGCCGTCGTCGCCGAACAGGAACTGGTTGGGCGAGGCCATCGAGACATAGCGCTGGTACCAGTTGGTGTAGCCCCAGCCCTGGTTGCGCAGATCGGTCGACCCGAACAGGCCCTTGTCCGGCCGCTGGAAGAAGGCCGCGACGTCGCTGTGCTGCTTCCAGGTCTTCGGCGGGGCAAGGTCGTAGCCATATTTGTCCTTGAAGGCCTTCTGCTCGGCGGCGTCGCCGAACAGGTCGGCGCGGTAGACCCAGGTCTGGAAGTCGCCGTCGAGCGACACGCCATAGGTCGAGCCGCGATACTGGTTGAGCAGCGACACGCCCTTGGCGCCGTTGACGTAGCCCTGCTTCGGGTCGTCCCATTCCGGCTTGTGCTTGGCGACGAAGTCGTCGAGCTTGGCGATGCCGCCGGTTTCGGCGAGATCGCCGAGGCGGTTCCATTCCGTCGAATAGATGTCGTAGGCCCCACCCTTGGTGGAGATATCCTGCATCGTCTTGGTGAATTCCTGGCCGTTCGGCAGGCCGACGATCTCGATCTGGATGCCGGTTTCCTTCTCCCACAGATCCTTGATCGACGGCGCGCCGGCCGGGAAAGGCTTGGTCAGCTGTCCGATCGAGCCGTCGGACAGGCCGAGCACGATTTTCGCCGGCGCCTTGCCGGCCGCCTTCAGCGCCTTGGCCGCCTCGACCGCGCGCCCTTCCGGCGTGTCGGGCCCGTACTGATAGCGCTCCGCGCCGTCGAAGCCGGTCGGGCCGCCGATCATGCCCGGCGCTAGCGCGTCCGCCGCGAAGGCGCGGCCAAGACGAATAAACTGCGGTGCAATACCGGTCGCGGCGACGAACACCGCGGCCTTTCCTCCGGACGCCAAAAGGCGGCGCCGCGACATGCGGATCATTTGAGACATCGAATTCCTCCCTCGGGGCCTGTTCCTCCATGGCCCGCGTGAGGGATATTGACGACAGCACATGAAGCCTGTCAACATCATAAATACTCAAAACACGTCATAAATTCGCAAATGAGGGAGAAAATGCAGTCCGCCGAACCCATCATATCGCTCCCATTGCTTGGATTTGAGGGGCTTTCGCCGCGATCCAACCAGCTTGGCCGGACCTTCGCCGCCTTATGTACCGCGCCGGCTTGCGCGCAAGCCAAGGGCGGTTACATCATTTCACATCAGAATCGCGGTTGCGGCTGAGCGTTTTCCGCGGAAATGAGTGGAAGCTGCGTGATTCTGATGCTTGCGATGAGGTGCTCGACGTGCGGTCAACCCTGACAGACATAGCCCGGGAAGCCGGCGTTTCTCCTGCCACGGTCGACCGTGTGCTGAACAACCGCCCGGGGGTGCGGGCACGCACGCGCGAGATCGTCATCCAGATGGCGCAGCGCCTGGGCTACATCGCCGAAACGCCGAACGGAAGTCAGCAGCGCGCCGTGCCGGGGCAGACGATAAGGCTCGACTTCGCGCTGCCGGCCGGCACCAACTCCTTCATCAAGCTCTTGCACCGGCACATCGAGGCGCAGGCGTTGACGCGGCCCGATCTCGACGTCCGCGTCACCACCATCGAAGGCTTCAACCCCGACCGGCTCGCCCGCCTGCTGCAGGATCTGCACGGCCAGACGCAAGGTGTCGGCGTCATCGCGCTTGACCACCCGACGGTGCGCGAGGCGATCCGCTCGCTGTCGGCCAGCGACATCAAGGTCGTCACCATCGCCTCCGACATCCTGCATGTGCCGAGGGTCGCCTATATCGGCATCGACAACCGCGCCGCAGGGCGGCTCGCCGGCTATCTGCTCAACCGCTTCATGGGCGCCGGCCGTCCGGGCAAGGTGGCGTTGTTCGCCGGCTCGCTCGCCTATCGCGGCCATGAGGAACGCGAGATGGGTTTTCGCCATATCGTCGCCGAGGAATCTCCCAACCTCGAAATCGTCGAGATGCGCGAAATGCTCGACGACCGCGAAAAGGCCTATTCGGAAGCCTCCGCTTTGCTCGAGCGCCATCCGGATCTTGCCGCGATCTACAATGTCGGCGCCGGCAATACCGGCATCGCCCGCGCGCTGAAGGAGCGCGGACGCGCGAAGGAGATCCTCTTCCTCGGCCATGAAGTGACAGACGGCACGAAGGAGCTTTTGCTCGACGGCACGCTCGACGCGGTGATCGATCAGAATCCGCGCGTCGAGGCCAGGGAGGCGCTCAACATCCTGTCGCATTCGGTCAGGGGATTGCCCTACGAGCTCCATCAGCCACGGTTGCAGGTCATCTTCCGCGAAAGCATCCCGGAGATTTGAATCGTCTCGGCCTGGCTTCGAGCAGCAGTCTCAGGCCGCGATCAGCACAGTGCTGTCCGGCGACCAGCTGAGCACCACGGGCTGACCTTCGGCCAGCCTCTCGGCCCCGGTGTTCTGGACGATCACCTTCAGCGTCTGGCCGTCGCGCTCGACGAAATAGGTGCTGTTGTTGCCGGCGAAGATGCGCTTCGAGACCCACCCTGCGAGCACGTTCGCATTGCCGGCACCGGCAGTCGCAGCGCCGGTCGAGATCCGGATGCGCTCCGGCCGCACGGCACAGCTCGCCTTGGCGCCGGCCGGCACCGATGCGCCTGTCGAAGCGGCGATCGTCGTGCCGTCCGACAGCTTGATCCCGGAGCCGGTCGCGTCGCCGCGAAAGATATTGGCGTCGCCGAGGAAGGTCGCGGCGAATTCGCTTTGCGGCCTGTCGTAAATCTCTTCCGGCGGCCCTTCCTGCACCAGCCGGCCGTCGCGCAATATGCCGATGCGGTCGCTCATCGTCAGCGCCTCTTCCTGGTCATGCGTGACGAAGATCGTGGTGATGCCGATCTCGCGCTGGATGCGCTTCAGCTCGATCTGCATGTCAACGCGCAGCGCCTTGTCGAGCGCGCCGAGCGGTTCGTCGAGAAGCAGTACGCGCGGCTTGGTGACGATGGCGCGCGCCAGCGCCACGCGCTGGCGCTGGCCGCCCGAGAGCTGGTGCGGCTTTCGCCCGCCGAGCTTGCCGAGCTGCACGAGGTCGAGCGCGCGCTGCACTTCTGTGGCGATCGCCGCCTTCGGCTCGCCGCGTACCGAAAGGCCGAAAGCGACATTGTCGGCGACGCTCATGTTGGGAAACAGCGCATAGTTCTGGAACACCATGCCGATGCGCCGCTTTTCGACCGGCACGCGCTCGACGCTTTCGCCGCCGATGGCGATGCGGCCCGAATCCGGAAAGTCGAAGCCGGCGATCTGCCTCAGCAACGTCGTCTTGCCGCTGCCGGATGGCCCGAGCAGCGCGTAGAAGCCGCCGTCCGGAAAATCGATCGAGACATCGTCCAGCGCCTTGTGCGCACCGAAGCTGCGGGAGACGTTCGCTACCTGGACGCCGGCCATTATTATTTCTCTCCGCCGAATTTGAAGAAGCGCGCCGTGAGCAGCATCAGCGCCATCGACACGACAATGATGATGGTCGAGACCGCGTTGATCTCCGGGGTAAAACCCTTGCGGATCGCGGCATAGATTTCGACCGGCAGCGTCGTCTGGCCGGGCGTCGACAGGAAGTACGAGACCACGAACTGGTCGAACGACACGGCGAAGGCGAACAGCCCGCCGGCGATCACGCCCGGCATGATCCAGGGCAGCGTCACGCGCATGGTCACCTGCCACTGGTTGGCGCCGAGCGAGCGGGCCGCCTCCTCCAGCTCCGGCGCGAAGGTCTGCAGCCGCGCCGAGACGACGACGATCACGTAGGGCAGCGCCAGCGCGACATGGCCGAGCAGGATTGCCACCAGCCCGCGGCCGATGCCGACTCCGAAGAAGAAGATCAGCATCGCGGTGCCGGTGATCAGCCATGGAATGGCGATCGGCGGAAAGAGCAGCGCCTGCAGGATTTTTTTGCCGCGGAACTCGTAGCGGTAGAGTGCCAGCGACGCCATCGATCCAAGCACGGTCGAGATCAAAGTGGTGATGATTGCGATCTCGATGCTGTTCCAGGTCGCCGCGATCAGTTGGTCGTTCTGCCAGAGCGAAGCGTACCAGTCCGTCGTCCACTCGAACGGCAATTGGTAGAAGGGCGAGGCGTTGAAGGACATCGCCGCCATGATGATGATCGGCAGATAGAGGAAGGCGAGCAGCAGCACGATGTAGAATCGCCCGAGCCCTTCGAGGATGCGCGTCGTCGCCATCAGCCGGCTCTCCGCAGGACCGGCGCGGCTAAAGCCAGGATGATCAGCACGACCGCGAGCAGGATGAAGGAGAGCGCGGCGCCCAGCGGCCAGTTGAAGACGGCGACGAACTGGTCCTCGATGACGGTGCCGTAGAAGGTGCCGGTGCGGCCGCCGAGGATGCGCGGCTCCATGAAGGAGCCGACCACCGGCACGAAGATCAGCGCCGCTCCGGCGATCAGGCCCGGCATCGAAAGCGGGATGATCACCCGCCACAGCACCTGCCGCCGCGACGCGCCAAGCGATCGTCCCGCCTCGATCAGCGAGTCGTCGATCGCCTGCAGCGTGAGGTAGCAGGTCAGCACCATGTAGGGCACGTAGGAGTGCACCAGGCCGATGATGACGGCGGGATAGGAATACATGAGATCGATGTTGATCTTGAACGGCAGCACCGCGTTGAGTGCAGTATCGAGGATGCCGCCCTCGCGCAGCACCATCGCCCAGGAGAAGATGCGCACCAGCCCGTTCGACCAGAAGGGCAGGATGACGAGCAGGAAGATCGCCTCGCGACTGCGCCCTTTGAGCACCTTGGCCAGCACATAAGCCGCCGGGTAGCCGATGACGACGCACCACAGCGTCACCTCGAGGCCGAGCCGCAGCGATGCAATCAGCAGCGTCGAATAGAGGCTTTGCGAGAAGAAAGCCGCGTAATTGCCGAGCGTGAACGACCACTCCTTTCCGGCCAGCGGCAGGTCGGTCATGAACGAAAAGAAGGCCATGGCCGACAGCGGTAGGAAGATCGCCACCGTCAGCCACAGATAGGCGGGAAGGAGAAGCGGCAGGGCCGGCCTCAGTCCGCGGCGCGAACCGATCGCAAGCTGGTCAGCCATTTGCCCTCTCCTCCCCGAAGCAGCCTGACTACTTCACATTGACCTTCAGTTCCTGCCACAGCGCCAGATACTTCTCGCGCTGCTCGTCGGTGATCGGTGCCTGGAACTGGATGCGCTTGGCGACATCCGGGCTGCCCATGACCTTGCGGTTGAAGGCGTCCTCGGGCAGCGCCTCGACCGCCTTGGTATTGGCCGAGACCGGCGCACCGACCTTGGTGACCCATTCGACATAGAATTTCGGGTCGATCATGTAGTTGATGAAGGCCTCGGCGCCCGCGACGTTCTTCGAGCCGACCGGGATCGAGAACGCGTCGAGCCAGGCGACGGCGCCTTCCTGCGGGATGACCAGCGAGACCGGCAGCTTGAAATGCGTCTTGGCGCGGTCGGCCGAGCCGCTCCAATAGGTGCCGATGTCGATCTGGTTGGAGGCGACCATTTGGTTCCAGTCGTTCTCCGAGCTCCAGAAGGTCTTGATCTGCGGCATCAGCGAGGTGAGCTTCGCCTTGACCGCATCCATATCCTTGATGTCGTTGATGTTCTGCCCCGACGCGATCGCGCCGAATTGCACCGCCTCGACGGCGTCGTCACGGATGATGACGCGGCCCTTATGCTTCGGATCCCACATCTCCGCGATGCTCGTCGGCGGCTTGTCGAAACTCTTGTCGTTGATGGCCAGAGCCGTCAGGCCCCACACCCACGGCACGCCATAGACCTTGCCGTCATGGTTGAGCATCGGCGAGCCCGCCTTATCCTTGGCAACGTCGGCGTAGTTGGAGAGCTTCGAGACGTCGATCGGCTGGATCAGCTTGCCGGCCATCGCCTGATCGTTGAAGGCGGCGTTGATCATGACGACGTCGTACAGGCCGGGATTGGTGCGGATCTTGGTCAGCATCTCCTGCTCGGAGTTGAAGAAGTCGTTGACCACCTTGTAGCCGGTCGCCTTCTCGAAATTGGCGACCGCCCACGGCTCGTCGGCGCCATACCCTTTCCAGTTGAGCACATGCACCTCCTCGGCGGCTTGCGCTGCCAAGGGGAATGCACAAGCCGTGAAGGCTGAGACGAAGACGGCGGTCGCCGTAAGCAATGCAGTCAGTCTGGGCATGCGCATGGTATTTTCCTCTCATTGTTCGCCCGGTTGACGAGCTTGTTAAGTTGCAGTCGCTTCGGCCCGGCCAAGCGCGGTCGTCGCTTCGCCGCGCTGGGTCAGGAATTCCTGGATTTCCGTGTCGGTCGGCGCCGAAGACCCGCCATGGCGGGTCACCGAAAGCGCGGCGGCCGCATTGGCGTAGCGTGCCGCCTCGCAAGGGGACATGCCGCGCGAAAGGCCACTGACGAAAGCGCCGATATGCGTGTCGCCGGCCCCGTTGGTGTCAACGGCTTCCACCTTGAAGCCCGGCACCGCACGGGTGCCGCCATCGGCCATGCGCACTAGGCAGCCATGCGCGCCGGCGCGGATGACGACGCCTTCGGCTTTGGGGCAATGGTCGGCGAGCAACCGGATGGCGACGGTCTGGGCATCGCCGGCGCCGGCAATCTCGGCGGCCTCGTCAGTGTTGCAGCTCAGCCAGGTCGTACGCGCCAGAACCCTGTCCAGGATCGGCCGCGGAATGTCGGCGATCACCGGCGTCGGATCGAACACGAAAGGAATGCCGGCCGGCAGCGCCTCGATCCAATCCGCGAGCGCATCGCGGCTGCCGGGATAGCTCAGCGTATAGCCCGAGGCGAAAACCCAATCGCCTTGAACGACTTGAACCGGCTTCATCATGGCGAACGTGAGCCGGCTCTCGGCGCCCGGCCAGGAGACGAAGGTGCGCTCGGCGTCGCCGCTGATCATGGCGACGCAATTGCCGCTGTCCATCGAGGGCGACGGCGGCGTCAGCGTTTCGATGCCTTCGGCGGCGAAAGCGGCGCGCAGGAAGTCTCCGTCCGGCCCGGTGCCCAACTGGCCGCCGAACACCACCTTCATGCCGGTGCGGCTTGCCGCGACCATCATGTTGAAACCGCCGCCGGCGACGCGGGCGTAGCTCGTCGCGGTCTTTTCCGTGCCGGCCGCGGGCAGGGCGTCGATGCGGTAGACATAGTCGACCACCGCGCTGCCGACGTGGACGAGCCGTCCGCTCATGCGGCATCCTCCTTGCCAGGGCTGGCCTTGCGGCTGCGTGCGGCGACCAGATCCTCAGCCAGCGCGCGAACCTGCGCGATCTCGATGCCACGAAGTTGGGCGATGCGATCCTGCGGCAGCTTCGACAGCCCGGCGCAGGCGCCGGCCATGCCGGCGGCAATCGCCCCTATCGTGTCCGTGTCGCCGCCGAGATTGGCGGCGATGACGGCGGCCCGCCACGCGTCGCCTTGCGCGACCTCCAGCACCGCGAAGGCCGCTGGCACCGATTCCTGGCTGGCGACGCCGGTGCCGACCAGGTCGACGATCAGTTTGATGGCTTCCTTCTCCGCCTTGCCGCGAACGAGCCCCTGCGCCCAGAGGATGCGCTGGGCAATGTCGCCACCAGTAACCCAATGACCGAGCGTGCCACCAAGCTTTGCGGCTGCGACCGCATGGCTCGAAGCGGCGCGCCAGTCGCCGCCCGAAACGCCAAGGCTGACAGCGGCCGCGACCGCCGCAGCCGAGGCAATGGCGATCGAGGTGTTGTGCGTGGCCCGGCAGGTTTCCGCGACTTTGGCGACCAGCGCCTCGAGCGGCTCCGGCGGCATCATGATGCCGACCGGCGCGACCCGCATCGCAGCGCCGTTGGTGTCTCCGCCGCGTCCAGCCTCCTCGGCCGGCACGCCCTTGTTGATGGCGTCGATGGCGCGCTTGGTCGATGGTCCGAGCAGGTCATAGCTGCCGCGCGCCTTGACGTCGCGCTCCCAGTCGAGCAGCGCGTTGACCCAGCGCGCGTGGTCGAAGCGGTCGCCGGACTCGACGAGGATGCGGCCAAGCAACAGCGCCTGCTCGGTGTCGTCGGTGATTGTGCCGGCGGGCAGCCCTTTCGACACTGGGTGATCGGCTGAGGGCGCGACGAAATCCTCGACATGACCATAGAGCGCGGCGATGCGGGCGGGCGACAGAAGCTGAGTCGGCATGCCCAGCGCGTCCCCCAACGCCCCACCGACCAGCGCGCCCATGGCCCTATCGATCGCTTCCTCCGCCATGCTCAGAACTCCAGATGCAGCGCGAAATGCGTCGGGTTGAGCAGGCTGGTGACGAATTCGATGGCGCGCCCATCGGCGGCGCGCGTCAGGCGGCGGGTGCGCAAGAAAGGCGTGCCGGGCGCGCAAGCGAGGATCGCCGCATCGGCCGCGCTCAGCATCTCGATGTCGACCCACTCCTCGCCGTGGTCGGGAACGAGCCCCGCCCCGCGCAGCGTCTGATGCAGCGAGCCTTCACGCAAGCCGCGCAGCGGCACCTCTTCCAGCTCGGGCGACAAGGGCAAGCGGCTGCGCTCGATCGAAATGGCGTGGCCATCATCGGCGTTGGTGCGGGCGCGATCGACGGCGATGAAGGACGGGCTCTCGACCCCGAGCCTGGCCGCCAGCTCCGCGTCCTCGATGATCTCGAGCCGCAACGTGCGCGTCTCGGCATTGGCGCCGGCATTGGCCAGCGCGCGCGACCAGCCGATCGCATCGTCGACCGGCATGCCGTCGAAGGTGACAAAGGAGCCGATGCCGACCTTGGTGGTGATCAGGCCCCGGCTCGACAGTTCCTCCAGCCCCTTGCGGACCGTGTTGCGGCTGACGGAGAAGCGCTGGACAAGCTCGTTTTCGCTCTGCAGGCGGTCGCCGAAGCCGAGCAGGCCTGAGCGTATCTCATGCTCCAGAACCGTCGCGATCTGCTCGGGCTTGCCCGTGCCGGGTGAGAGCTGCATCGCGCGACGGGCCATATCGATACCTGTTCAATGAACCTGTATAATCCTGTTCAGTAATGTATCTGAAAGGAAGCGTCAACGGCTTGCGGTCCGACGCTCCGTTGGGTCAAACGAAGAAAAACTCCTCGATGCGCTGCTTGGCTTGCCGCAGCACCGGCAATATTTCGCGCTCCATCGCCTCGAGCGAGAAACGCGCCGACTGCGTGGAGACGTTGATGGCGGCAACGGTTCGGCCGGCGCGATCGATTATAGGCACCGCGATCGAGCGCAGGCCGAGCTCCAGTTCCTCGTCGACGATGGCGAAACCATCGGCCCTTGCCTTGTCGATGGCCTTGCCGAGCGCGGCGCGGCCGGTGATCGTCTTCGGCGTTCGCCGCTCGATGGATGCTTCCGCCAGGTAGGCCTTCAAGTCATCCACCGACAGACCGGAAAGCAGCACCCGCCCCATCGACGTGCAATAGGCCGGCAGCCTGGTGCCGACATCGAGCGCGACGCTTAAGATTCGTCGGCCGGGAATACGCGCGACATAGACAACGTCCTTGCCCGACAGCACCGCCGCATTGCAGGCTTCGTCGAATTTGCCGGCCACCTCGCGCATGATCGGCGCGGCAAAAGTCCAGAGCGAAGCGCCGCCGAGCCAGGTCCGCGCGACGGTCAAAAGGCGCGGCGACAGCGAAAACAGCCGGCCGGACTGCGACGCGTAGCCCGTGGCGACCAATGTCAGCAAGAACCGGCGAGCGCCCGCGCGGGTGAGATCCGCCTCCTCGGCCATCTCGGTCAACGTCATGCCGGCCGGATGGCGCGCGAGAATCTCCATCACCGCCAGGCCGCGTTCCAGCGAGCCGATGTGATCGCGTGAAATGGCTTCTTCTTCCACGAGCACCTCCAGACCTGCGTTGACTCAATGCGGAGCTTGGAGTTAGAAGTATCTCATTTAAAACAAATGTTCGCAATACGAACTTTTTTCATCGACGGAGCCTTTGAGATGGTCAAGTTCCTGCCGCTGAAAGAAGCGGTCGCGGAAAACCTGCATGACGGCGACACGGTCGCTTTCGAGGGTTTCACCCATCTCATCCCGACCGCCGCCGCGCATGAGGCGATCCGCCAGGGCTTTCGCGACCTGACCCTGATCCGCATGACGCCCGACCTGATCTACGACCAGATGATCGGCATGGGCATGGCCAGGAAGATCATCTTCTCCTACCTCGGCAACCCGGGCGTTGGCCTGTTGCGACGCGCTCGCGACGCCATAGAGAACGGTTTTCCCCGCGCCATCGAGGTCGAGGAGCACAGCCACGCCGGCATGGCCAACGCCTACGAGGCGGGCGCCGCGGGCCTACCCTGCGCGGTGTTCCGCGGCTATCGCGGCGCCGGGCTCGCCGCGGTCAATCCCAACATCAAGTCGGTCACTTGCCCCTTCACCGGCGAGGTGCTGACCGCCGTCCCGGCGATCCGGCCGGACGTCACTTTCATCCACGCGCAGAAGGCGGACCGGAAGGGCAATGTGCTGGTCGAAGGCATCATCGGCATCCAGAAGGAGGCGGTGCTGGCGGCGAAGCGGGCGGTGGTGACGGTCGAGGAAGTGGTCGACAATTTCGACGACCTCCACCCCAACCTCACCGTGCTGCCGAATTGGACGATCGCGGCGATTTCCGTCGTTCCGGGCGGATCGCATCCCTCCTACACGCATGGCTATTACGAACGCGACAACGCCGCCTATCTGGAATGGGACGAGATCGCCGCCGACCGCGACCGCTTCCAGGCCTGGATCCGGAAGAACGTCATCGAGAGCGACGCGGACGACTTTGCCGGCCGCGTCGAGCATCTGAGGAAAGCCGCATGAGCGACGCCAACGATATGGGCTTCACTCCCAACGAGATGATGACGATTGCCGCCAGTCGCGCCTTGAAAAGCGACGATGTCTGCTTCGTCGGCATCGGCGCGCCGTCGGCCGCCTGCAACGTCGCGCGGCTGACCCATGCGCCCGATATCACGCTGATCTATGAGAGCGGCACCATCGGCACGGCGCCCGATGTCCTGCCGCTGTCGATAGGCGACGGCGAATTGTGCGAGACGGCGGTCACCACCGTCGCGGTGCCGGAGATGTTCCGCTACTGGCTGCAGGGCGGCCGCATCTCGATCGGCTTCCTGGGTGCCGCCCAGCTCGACAAATTCGGCAACATCAACACCACCGTCATCGGCGACTATGCGCATCCCAAGACCCGGCTGCCTGGCGGCGGCGGCGCACCGGAGATCGCCACCTCGTCGAGGCAGGTCTACATCACCATGGCGCAGTCGAAGCGCGGCATGGTCGAGAAGATCGACTTCTTCACCTCCTTCGGCCATGGCGAGGGCGGCGACCACCGCAAGCGGCTCGGCATCGACACCGCCGGCCCGACGCTTTTGATCACCGATCTCGCCATCTGGAGACCGGACCCGGCGACCAAGGAGTTCACCGTGGTGTCGCTGCATCCCGGCGTCACGCGCGCGCAGGTGCAGGAGACTTGTGGCTGGGTCGTAAAATTCGCCGAGGCCCTTGACGAGACACCGGCGCCGACGGAACTCGAGCTGAAGACATTGCGCGACCTGCAGGCCCGCACCCAGGCGGCGCATCAACGAACCGCCAAAGGGAAAGCTGCCTAGATGACAGAAGCCTTCATCTGCGATTACATCCGCACGCCCATCGGCCGTTTCGGCGGCTCGTTGTCCTCCGTGCGCGCCGATGATCTCGCGGCCGTCCCGCTCAAAGCGTTGGTCGAGCGCAACGTCGGCGTCGACTGGTCGGCTGTCGACGACGTCATCTATGGCTGCGCCAATCAGGCGGGCGAGGACAACCGCAATGTCGCGCGCATGGCGCTGCTGCTTGCCGGCTTGCCCCAGGACATTCCGGGTTCGACCATCAATCGCTTGTGCGGTTCCGGCATGGATGCCATCACCATCGCCGCGCGCGCCGTCAAGGCCGGCGAGGCCGAGCTGATGATCGCCGGCGGCGTGGAATCGATGAGCCGCGCGCCCTTCGTCATGCCGAAGGCGGACACCGCCTTCTCGCGCAATGCCGAAATCTACGACACCACCATCGGCTGGCGCTTCGTCAACCCGCTGATGAAGAAGCAATATGGCGTCGATTCCATGCCGGAGACCGGCGAGAACGTGGCCGAGGATTTTGCCGTCAGCAGAGCCGATCAGGACACCTTCGCCGTGCGCAGCCAGGACAAGGCAATGGCCGCACAGGCCAATGGCCGCCTGGCGAAGGAAATCACGCCGGTGACCATCCCGCAGCGGAAAGGCGACGCGATCGTCGTGTCGAAGGACGAACATCCCCGAGCAGGCACCACCATCGAAGCGCTGGCCAAGTTGCCGGCGCCGTTCCGCCAGGGCGGCACCGTCACGGCCGGCAATGCCTCCGGCGTCAATGACGGCGCAGCCGCACTCATCATCGCGTCGGAAGCCGCGGCGAAGAAGCACGGCCTGACGCCCATCGCCCGCATCCTCGGGGGTGCCGTCGCCGGTGTGGCGCCGCGCATCATGGGCATTGGCCCGGCGCCGGCCACCAAGAAGCTTTGCGCGCGTCTGGGCCTGACGCCCGACCGGTTCGATGTGGTTGAGCTCAATGAAGCCTTTGCCTCCCAGGGCATTGCCGTTCTGCGTGAGCTCGGCATTGCCGAAGACGCTGCGCACGTCAATCCAAACGGTGGTGCGATCGCGCTCGGTCATCCGCTCGGCATGTCGGGTGCGCGCATCACCGGCACGGCGGCGATCGAGCTGCGCGAGCGCGGCGGCAAGCTAGCCTTGGCCACCATGTGCATAGGCGTCGGCCAAGGCATCGCGATAGCGCTCGAACGCGTTTGAAATGATAGAGGCACGCTAGCGTGTGCCGAGAACGTGTGCATCAATGACCTTGGCTTTCGACCTGCGCGGGCAGATGTCGTCCCGCGTGGCGCTCGTATGGGCGGTGGCGCGCATTGCCACTTCCTCGTCATGGGCGACCGCGACAAGCAGCGCCAGCGTCACGATCGAGCGCTCGCGCTTCGAGCAGCCGGGCCGCGCCCATACGGTTCCCCATGCCGCCCCGATGATCAGTTGCTGGAACGCCGGTCGAAATCGGTCGCGGCATCCTCGGCACGGTCGACACGGCGGCTGCCGAGCACTGAGCGGCGGACATCGAGACCGGTCCGGTAGCGGTTTTTCGTGACATCATCCATGAGCAGGCTTTCCCTCGGGCAACGACGCGACGAAATCGCGGATCAGGCTGACGAGCGCGTCGGGTTGCTCGATGCACGGGATGTGCGCGGCATTGCGGATCACCTCAAAGCGCGCGCCGGGGATCAGCTCGGCCAGCGAGCGGACCAGATCCGGCGGCGTCGAACCGTCCTGGTCGCCGACGACACACAGCGTCGGCACCGCGATGCGCCGGGCGCTGTCGGTGAAATCGGCATCGCGCACCGCAATGCAGGTGCCGATGTAATCCGGCAGCGCCTGCCGGGTGAGCATGTTGCGGCAGCCGGCCAGATCCTCCGCGCGCCTGGCATGGAACTCCGGTGTGAACCACACTTTCATGATGCCGTCGGCAATTGCCTCGATGCCGTCGCGCTCGACGGTCGCGATACGCGCCTTCCAGCTCTCGGCCGTGCCGATCTTATGGGCGGTGTCGCTGAGGATGAGCGCCTCGACGAGCTCCGGCCGGCGTGCATAGAGCTGCTGCGCGACCATGCCGCCGACCGACAGGCCGTAGAGCACCACCTTGTCGAAACCGAAATGATCGATGAGGCCGCTCAGATCGTCGGCGTGGTCGTCGATCGAGCGCACGCCGCTGCCGATATCCGACAGCCCATGGCCGCGCTTGTCATAGACCAGCATCGGCATTTCACCGGTGAGCCGCGCGACGACGTCGTCCCAGATGCGGAAATCGGTGCCCAGCGAATTGATGAAGATAATCGGACGCGACGTGCCGGTCGCCTCGATATGGCGATGATGCAGCGTGACGCCGCCTATGCTGACGAATGGCACGATTTCAATCCTCCAAAGCCACATTGCAAGAGCAATTTGGTTCGGTAAATCCAAACCGTCCAGGGTTGCTTCGGCCGCTCCCTCGGAGTGTGATGCTACCCGAGCGTCAGCCCCGCCTTCCTCGCCTCCTCGCGCAGGAACGGCAGTCCGACTTCGATGACGTCGCGCGGATCTTCCGCCACCGGCCGCCATACGGCGAGACCCCCGGCGATATCGACATCGACATGGTTCATGCTTTCGAGCGTGATCGCGCCCTCATAGCCGATCTCGGCGATCGCCTTCATGCAGGCCGCCCAGTTGAGCATGCCGCGCCCTGGCACGCCGCGATTGGCTTCCGACACATGCACGTAGCCGAGATAGGGCGCCGCCGCCTCGAAACCGGAAGCAAAACTCTCTTCCTCGATATGCATGTGGTAGGTGTCGAGATGGATGAAGATGTTCTCGGCGCCGACCCGCTCGATGATCCGCGCCGCGTCGATGCCGCGGTTGATCAGATGCGTCTCGTAGCGGTTGCAGGGCTCGATGCCGAGCTTGAGGCTGCGCGACTTCGCCGACTTCGCTGCACGTTCGAGAAAGCGGCACATGCCGTCGATCTCGCGCTGCGTCGGCGCGCGGCCGGTGGTCTTGCCGATCGTCCCGTAGGTGACGCCGCCCAGCGCTTCGGCGCCGACCTCGTTGCAGACCGTGAAGGCCGGCTGCAGGAAGTCGAGCGCCTCGTCCGGCCGCTCGACCACGTCAAGCGCTCGCGGCAGGCCGAGCGAGGGGATAAGCTCAACGCCATAGTGATTGGCGAAGCCGCGCGTGCGCTTGGTGTCGATCTCCTCGGGTCTGAGCAGCGGGATCTCCATCAGGCCGATGCCGAGCTCCTTCAGCCGATCCATCTGCGGCTCGATGCGGGCGAGGTCCCAGACCGGCGCGATGGCAAAAGTGTGCAGTCCAAAGGTGTTCATGTCAGCCTCGTTGCTCATGCGCCGCCGCTGCGGCCGTATCGCCGCCGCCGACGATGCGGCTGACGACTTCGTTCATGTTGGTGTTGACGGTGACGAGATCGGCATCCGCCCGGCCGTGGCGCAGCACCACGATACGGTCGGTGACCGACAAAACGTCGTTCAGCCGATGCGAGATCAGGATGACGGCAATGCCTTCCGATTTCAGCCGCCGGATGAGGTCGAGCACGCTCTGCACCTCGCGCACGGCCAGCGCCGCCGTCGGCTCGTCCATGATGACGAGTTTTGGATTGAAGGTGAGCGCGCGCGCGATCGCCACGGTCTGCTGCTGGCCGCCGGAGAAGGACCCGACCGAGCGATTGATGGACGGCAGATGCGCGCCGAGCCGCTCGATCATCCTGGCGGCCTGGCGGTCCATCTCGCCTTTGTCGACGAAGCCGGGGAACAGGCCGAGCAATCGCTTCGTCGGTTCGCGTCCCAAGAAGATGTTCGACGCCACGTCCTGCTGCTTGGCCAGTGAGAGGTCCTGGTAGATCATCTCGATGCCGAGGCGCCGCCGTTGGCCGGGATCCAGCGCGAGGATGTCCTTGCCATCGAATTCGATCGAGCCGGTGTCGGCCCGGTAGATGCCGGTAATGGTCTTCATCAGCGTCGACTTGCCGGCGCCATTGTCGCCGACCAGGCCGACCACCTCGCCAGCCGCGACTGAAAGGTCGACGCCATGCAAAACATCGACCGCGCCGAAACTCTTGCGGATGCCGCGAAGCGAAAGCAGGGTCATACGCGTGACTCCTTCCGCACCTGGTACTGGTCGATGAAGACGGCGAGGATCAGCACCGCACCGATCGCCATCTGCTGGTAGTAGGATTGCACGGCAAGCAGCGTCAGCCCGTTCTGCAGCACGCCCATGATCAGCGCGCCGATCATCGTGCCAAGGATCGAGGCGCGGCCGCCGAACAGGTTGGTGCCGCCGATGATCGCCGCCGTGATGGCGGTGAGCTCATAATTGATGCCGGCCGTCGGATCGCCGGCATTCACCCGGGCGGTGAAGAGCAGCCCGGCAAGGCCGGCCAGCGCGCCCGACAGCGTGTAGATGATGCGGCGATGATGCTCGACACGGATGCCGGCCGCGCGGGCGGCACCTTCACTATCGCCCAGCGCCAGCGTGTGGCGGCCGAAGCGCGTATAGGCGAGCACCGCATGCGCGACAATCGCGGTGACCACGAAGATGATCACCGGCATCGGGATGCCGAAGGGCCTGCCCTGCCCGATATAGACGATCTCGGGCGGTAGGCCATAAATCGCCCTGCCCTTCGAGATGACCAGCGCCAGACCGCGCGCAAGGCCCAGCATGCCGAGCGTAACGATGAAGGCCGGCACGAAGGCGCGGGTGACCAATTGTCCGTTGATGTAGCCGGCGATCCCGCCGGCCAGGATGCAAGCGATCACAGCCAGCACCGACGGCCATCCGAGATTGAGGGCGACGAAGGCGCCGGCCACGCCGGCAAGGCCCATGACCGAACCCAGCGAAAGGTCGAGCCCGCCCGAACCGATGACGAAGGTGGCGGCGATCGCGAGCACACCGATCGTCGAGGTAGCGAGAAGGATGTTGAGGAAATTGCTGAGCGACAGAAAGAAAGGCGACAAAAGTGCCATCGCCGTGCTCAGCGCCAGAAGCACCACCAGCGACTCCAGCCTGATGTGGAGCCTTTCGACGGATGCGCGCTGCACCCGAGCCCAGAAGCCGGGCTGTTCAGAAGCCATGTCTTTGCACCTTTAAGAGCGAGCAGTAAGGTAGTAGGCAGTAGGGCTTAGGCAGTAGGGAAAGGATGATAGCGGTGCGAGCTGCTTACTTCCCTACTGCCTACTGCCTACTGCCTATTCCCTCACTTCACATATTGCAGCATCGGCTCCTTGCCGGCGTCGAGCACGTCCTTGGTCAGCACCAACGTGGGCACGGCAATGCTTTCCGGAACCTTCTCGCCGCCGAGCGCCTTCTTGACGTTCTCCACCGCCTGCTTGCCGACCAGATAGGGAAGCTGCGCGACAGAGGCGTTGAGGCGGCCTTCCTTGATCGATTTCACCGCATCAATATTGCCGTCGACGCCGATGATCGTCACCTGGGAACCCTTGCCCGCCGCATAGACCGATTCCACGGCGCCGAGCGCCATGCCGTCATTGGCGCAGAAGATGGCGACGAGATCGGGATGGGCGGTGAGCGTGTCGGTGGCGATCGAGGCCGCCTTGCCGCGATCCCAGTCGCCAGGCAGCGAGGCAACGACCTCAAGTCCGGGCGCGAGTTCCTTCAGCTTGTCGGCGAAGCCCTTGGCTCGCTTCTCGCCGGTAATGTTGCCGGAGAGGCCTTCGATCACCAGCACCGGACCCTTGGCGTCCTTGCCGAGCTTGGAGACGAGATATTCAGCCCCTTGCGCGCCGGCGGCGACATTGTCGGAACCGATATGGAAGGTGACCTTGACGCCTTCCTTGTCGAGCACAGCCTGATCGAGATTGTTGTCGAGGTCGACGATCTTGATGCCGGCGTCCTGCGCCGATTTCAGGCAGGGCAAGAGATTGGTCGAGTTGATGGCGGCGGTGATCATCGCCACCGGCTTGCGCTCCAGCATCGTATTGCAGAGATTGAGCTGCGGCTCGGCCGCCTGGTCGCTCTCAGCCGCCTGCTGGAAATATTTCACGCCTGCTTCCTTGGCGCCGTCGGCGACACCCTGTGCCATCGCGCCCCAGAACGGGTTGGCCAAAGTCTTCATCAACACGCCGTATTCGCCGTCCTCGGCTTTAGCCACGCCGACCGTGGCGCACGCAAGCGCCACGCCCATGGCAAGCGCAAATCGATTCATCTTTGGGAAAAGCGATGTCATTCCATCCTCCATTTGTTGTTTGCGCCGGATGCCTCGGCCAGGGCCGGCGCCTTTCTTGCGTTGTCGACAATGGGGGCTATTGTCGGTCTCCTCCCCCGGAATGCGGGCCGCTGCCTGGCGAGCCAACGGATTCCCGCATCAAAACCTTGCAGGGTTCGAGCCGCGCCCTGGGCGGTCCGCCGTCGCCTTCGATCCTGCGAAACAAAACCTCCATCGCATTGCCGGCGATCTCGCGCACCGGCTGCACCACAGCTGCGATCGCCGGCCATGTCGCCTGCATCCATTCGGCGTCGTCGAAGCCGACAAGCGAGATGTCGTTCGGGCAGTGCCAGCCGCGCCGACGGAATTCCGACAGCGCCACCAGAGTGCCCTTGAGGAAGAGCGAATAGACCGCTGTCGGCCGGTCGTCTCCAGCCTCTCGTTTGCTGAAATAGTCGCGAAGCAGCGTCCGCAAAGGCTCGACTTCGCTCTCGGAGAGCACGACGTCGATGCGCACCGACGGATTGAGCGCCAGCGCCTGGGTGCGAAACCCTTCGAGGCGGGCGCGCACCGTTGCCGCCTGCTGGCCAAGCCCGACGACCAGGACGTGCCGGTGACCTTGGCCGACAAGCGCGCGCGCCACCTCGGCACTTGCCGCGGCGCTGTCGGCCGAGACCGTGTCGAAAGCGTCGTCGGACAAGACGCGGTCGATCAGCACGCCGGTCATGCCGTTGGCTTTCATGAAGGCGGCGGCCGGCCCGTGCTCGTTGCGCACCGGCGCCAGCACCACGCCGGCAACGCGCCAGTCATGCATGCGGGCAAGGATTTCTTTCTCGCGCGTTTCCGATTCACGGCTCGATGCCGCGACCAGCGTGTAGCCGCGCTGCTCGGCAAGCCCTTCCAGTTCGGTGACCATCGAGCCGAAGAACTCGCTTTCGAATTCCGGCATGATGGCGCCGATGATGCGGCGTTTGGCCCTGCGCATGTCGGAGGCCAGAGGATCGACGCGGTAGCCCAGGCGTTCGACGGCATCGAACACACGCCGGGCGTTCTCCGGCCTCACCGTGGTAACGCCGGCCAGCACCTTGGAGACGGTGGCAGCGGACACGCCGGCATGGCTTGCCACGTCGTGAATCGACGGACGCCTCTGCTTGGCTTCCTGTTGCGCCATTGACCTCCTCCCGAGGGCAGACAGCGGGTTTCGCCGCCTCGCTAATCTAACCGATAAATCGATTTTTCGTTCTTGTAAATCGTTTCACCGGGAGTAAGACTGGAAAGATGTGTTGACGCGATCCAATCGTGTCCCGGGAGGAGAACATGTCCGCTAACACCTTGCCGCTGGTCATCAGCGCACCCGAACCGCGCACGCTCGACCTGATCTTCACGCCGCCGCAACTGGCCCGCCTTCGCAGCCATTATCGCATTGTCGAGACCACGCCGGAAGGCGTTTCCGCCTTACCCGCCGAAACGCTGGCGGACGCGCGCTACATCATCGGTCAGCCGCCGATTTCAGCCGAGACGCTGGAGAAGCTTAAGGCGCTGCGCTGCATCTTCAACGTCGAGACCAACCTCCTCAACAACATGCCTTATGAGACGCTGTTCGCGCGCGGCATCCATGTCGTCACCACCGGCCTTGTCTTTGCCGAGCCGGTGGCGGAGCTTGGCCTTGCAATGGCCCTCAACCTGGCGCGCAACATCGTCGATGCCGACCTCGCCTTCCGGCAGGGCAAGGAATTGTGGGGCGGCGACGGCAATCAGACGGCGCGGCTCTTGTCCGGCGCCGATGTCGGCATCATCGGCTTCGGCGATCTCGGCCGCGCGCTCAACCGTCTGCTGATAGGTTTTCGCACCCGCACCAAGGTCTATGATCCGTGGTTGCCGCCGTCGATCCTGATCGACAACGGCGTCCAGCCGGCCTCGCTGGACGAGGTGCTGTCGCAGAGCGATTTCGTCTTCGTCGTCGCTTCCGTCACCAGCGAGAACCAGGGTTTCCTCGGCGCAGACTCATTCGCCAAAATGCGCAAGGGCGCGGCCTTCATCCTGCTCAGCCGCGCCGGGGTCGTCGACTTCCCGGCACTGATGCAAGCGGTGAAGAGCGGCCACATCGTTGCCGCAAGCGATGTCTTCCCGGAGGAGCCGCTGGCCAAGGACCATCCCGTCCGCGCGCTCCCCGGCTTCCTGCGCTCGGCCCACCGTGCCGGAGCGCTCGATATCGCCTTCAAGCGCATGGGCGACATGGTGCTGGAGGACATGGACCTCGTCGATCGCGGCCTGCCGCCGCTGCGCTCCAAGCGCGCCGAACGTGAGACGGTTTCGCGGATGCGCTCGAAGCCGGTCGACAGGAACTGACAGGAAAGGCATTAGCGTTCACTCCTGCCCAATTGACGCAAGCACCCTAAGAGGTGTTAGGGCTGCATTTCCATGGCGATGCGCCGATGTTCAAATGACTGGCGCCGCTCTCGGGTTCCGGAGCGGCGCCAAAATAGGGTGAGGGATTCGAACCCCCGCGACGATTACTCGCCGTACCGCTTTTCAGGCGGCTGCCATCGACCACTCGAGCCAACCCTCCAATCCGCAGCGTAACCGCGGCGGACTAACTGTATCGCATGTTTTGCAATCCCAGACAAATGTCTGCTCTCCAGACGCAGGCAGCCTGGCAAGGCGGCAATATCTGCCTCTTCGTTTTTCGAGGCACCGTCAGGAATTCCAGCACCTGTATCCTAATCAAGCGTGCCGAGCCGAAGCGCGTCGCGCGCGATCTTCCAAGCCGTCTCCACATGCCGTCGGGCCGCGGCCTCCGCCGCTTCCGGCTTGCGCGAACGGATCGCATCCATGATCGCGTGCATTTCAGCGATCGCCGGCTCGCGGCGGTTCTGCGACAGGATCGTCATCGAGCGCAGCTGGTTGATGCGGACATTGAGGCCGGTAACGATCTCCCAGGCGATGCGCTTGTCGGCGGCCTCGAACAGCACCTCGTAAAAGCTCGCCGTCGCCCGCATCACCTCGGCCGGCACGCCCGACGCCCACGCCTCGAGCAGCTTCGCCAGCGCCGCATCGAGCGAGGCGATCTGATCGTCGGTGGCCGAGGTGGCGCAAGCCCTCGCCGCTATGCCTTCCAGCAGCGCGCGCAACTCGTAGATCTCGTCGGTTCGGCCGAGATCTGGCTTGGCCACAGCCGGCCCGTGCCCCGGTATCATCTGCACAAGGCCTTCGGCCTCCAGTTGCCGCAGCACCTCGCGCACCACCGACCGGCTGACCCCGAGCTGATCGCATAACGGCCTCTCGACCAGCCTTTCGCCGGGCTGGAAATGAAAATCCATGATCGCCTCGCGCATGCGCTCCAGCGCCAGCGTCCTCAACGTCTTGGCGGAGCGGTCGATGCGAAGCGTGTCAGCCATTTTCCTCAAATCCCTAGCCTCGTCACAAAAACAGATTCCATGACCGATTGACAAGGCACGCGGCACTCCATAGCATGGTATACCATAAGACGATAGAGGAATCGATGCAGCCGCGAGCGGCTCCATCCCGAGGAATTTCATGCAGCCGGCTATTCGCAAGATCGTGACCTATACCGAGAACACGCTGATCGAGGGCGGCAAGGCAGCCCCGCGGCCGTTGCGCCTGATCGGCGTCGCCGCTGTGCTCACCAACCCATGGGCCGGCCGCGGCTTCGTCGAGGATCTCTCTCCCGAAATCCGCGCCTTCGCGCCAGTACTCGGCGAAACGCTGACCAATGAGATCATCGGTGTCGCGGGTTCGGGCGAAGCAATCGAAGGCTACGGCAAGGCCGCCATCTGCGGCACGTCAGGCGAGATCGAGCATGCCTCGGCGCTGATCCACACCCTGCATTTCGGCAACCATTATCGCCGCGCCGTCGGCGCCAAGACCTATCTCGCCTTCACCAATTTGCGCGGCGGTCCCAACACGCCGATCATGATTCCGCTGATGGACAAGAACGACGAAGGCCGCCGCTCGCATTATCTCACCGTGCATTTCCAGATCGGCGACGCCCCTGCCCCGGACGAGCTGGTGGTGGCGCTCGGCGCATCGATCGGCGGCCGGCCGCATCACCGCATCGGCGATCGCTATCAGGACCTGAAGGAGCTCGGAGACCTGCATGGCTGACGCCGCGACGATCCGCAGCAAGGCGACCGACGGCACCGGCTTCGTCCGTGCCGGTGCGGGCGCGCCGGTCCTGCTCATCCATGGCGTCGGCATGGATGCGGCGATCTGGCAGCCGCAGATCGCCGCCATGCAAGATCGGTTCGACGTGATCGCCATCGACATGCTCGGCCATGGCGCTTCGCCTTTGCCCCCGGAAAACGCCGGCCTCTCCGACTTCGCCGATCAGGCGATCCGCCTGCTTGATCATCTCGGCTTGGGCCGCGTCGCTGTCGTCGGCCACTCGATGGGCGCGCTGGTGGCACAGGAAATCGCCCTTCGCGCGCCGGCTCGCGTCAACGCGCTGGTCTGCCTCAACGCTGTCTTTCGCCGCCCTCCCGAGCTTGCGCAGGCAGTGCGCGAACGGGCGGCAGCGCTCGGCGGCCCCGGCGATCCGGCAGCCATCGCCGCGACGATCGCGCGCTGGTTCGGCAATCCGATTCCGCCGGGCCTCTCAGACGCGGCCGCGACGGCCCGCGCGGCGCTCGAAAGCGTCGACGCCGAGGGCTATGCCCGCACCTACCGCCTCTTTGCCAGCGCCGATACCGCACATGCCGATCGGCTGGCCGACCTTGCCGTACCCGCACTGTTCATGACCGGCTCGGAAGATCGCAACTCCACGCCCGCCATGTCGGCAGCCATGGCGCGTCTTGCTCCGGCCGGACGGTGCCTGGTGCTGAGCGGCGAAAAGCACATGATGACAATCGCTTCGCCGCAAAAGGTGACTCCGCGCATCATGGCCTTTCTCGACCGGGTGGAAGATGTTCCCGCAAGCGCCGAGGCGGCTCCGGCGTTCGACGCCCCCGCATTCGATGCCCCCGCATTCGACGCCATGGAGTTCCGACGTGCGCTGGGCTCGTTCCTGACCGGCGTCACCATCGTCACCACCATCGACGAGGCCGGCGACCCGCGCGGCTTCACCGCAAACTCCTTCACCTCGGTCTCGCTCGATCCGCCGCTGGTGCTGGTCTGCATCGCCAAGAAGGCGCTGGGGCATCAGGCCTTCTCGACCTCCAGGGGCTTTGCCGTCAACATCCTGGCGGAAGCTCAGAAGGCCGCGTCCGGAATCTTCGCCTCGAAGGTTCCTGACAAGTTCGCGTCCGTCGCGTGGCAGCCGGGACAGACCGGCAATCCGCTGATCGAGGGATCGGTCGCGGTGTTCGACTGCAGCATGGAGCAGTTGATCGATGCCGGCGATCATTCGATCCTCATCGGCCGCGTCCATGACTTCAGCCACAATGGTGCGCAGCCTCTCGGATACTGCCGGGGCGCCTATGTGACGCCCGGCCTCAGCCAGGAAGCACTTGCGGCTGCCGCTCCACCCGGAACGGAAGTGGGCGCGATTCTGGAGAACGAAGGCCGCGTGCTCTTCTTCGAGACCGCAGAGGGGTTCCACCAATTGCCCGCCGGCTGGGGCCTCGGTGCCGCGAACGATGCCCGCAGCCTCAGGGGAAAACTCGCCGCCAAGGCGATCGATGCCGAGCTCGGCTTCCTCTACGCGGTGTGGGACGACGCGACGGACACTGCCCGCACGCACGTCTATTATCGCGGAACGGTGGACGCCCCCGTCTCGGGCGACGGCCAGATCCGCTTTGTCGAGATTGAGCGCATCGCCGAATTGAAGATCGCCGACCCGGCAGTGCGTTCGATGCTCGCCCGCTACGCACGCGAGCGCGCCGAGGACACGTTCGGCGTCTATGTCGGCAACGAAGTCGAAGGCGAGGTCCGGCCGCTCGCCAAGCCGGCACCGTCGGCGCCGATCCATTCCGGCCCAATCCATTCCGGCCAGCGGTGAGACCGATGAAGTTTTCGCTTTTCGTCCATATGGAGCGCTCGGACCTCGCCAAGCCGCATTCCGAACTGCTGGCGGAACTGGAAGAACTGGTCCTGCTGGCGGAGCAGGCCGGCTTCGAGACAGCCTGGATCGGCGAGCACCACGGGATGGAATTCACCATCTCGCCGAACCCGTTCATCAACATCGCCTATCTCGCCGCCAAGACGAAAACCATCCGTCTCGGCACCGGCACGATCATCGCGCCCTTCTGGCATCCGATCAAACTCGCGGGCGAAGCGGCAATGGCCGATGTCGTCACCGGCGGCAGGCTGGATCTGGGCATCGCGCGCGGCGCCTACAGCTATGAGTATCAGCGCGTCTTCCCCGGGCTGGATGCATGGGGCGCCGGCCAGCGCATGCGCGAGATGATTCCGGCGATCCGCGGCCTTTGGGACGGGGACTACGAGCATTCCGGCGAGTTCTGGCAGTTCCCGCCGACCACCTCGTCTCCCAAGCCTTTGCAAAAACCCTACCCGCCGATCTGGGTGGCCGCGCGCGACCCGAATTCGCACGACTTCGCGGTCGCCAACAGATGCCAGGTGCAAGTGACGCCGCTCGCCTCCGGCGACGGCGAGGTCGCGAGTCTGATGGAGCGCTTCAACGCCGCCTGCCAGGCGCATCCGGACATTCCGCGGCCGGAAATCATGCTCTTGATGCACACATTCGTCGCAGAGGACGCCGCCGACGCCGACAGCCTGACCCAGGACCTGTCGCAGTTCTACTGCCAGTTCGGCGCCTGGTTTCAGAACAAGAAACCCGTCCGCCAAGGCGTCCTGGAGCCGCTGACCGAGGAAGAGATCGCGGCGATGCCGCAATACGCACCGGAGAAGATCCGGCAGAACCTGGTCATCGGCGAGGCAGACGAGGTGATCGCCAGGCTGAAGACTTACGAGGCGCAGGGCTACGACCAGTACTCGATCTGGATCGACAGCGGACTTTCGCACGAGCGCAAGAAGAAATCGCTGCAGCTGTTCATCGACAAGGTGATGCCGGCCTTCCAGGAGGAAGACGCGCGATGAGCAGCACTGTCTTCAGGAACTACATAGACGGCCAGTTCACTGAGCCCGCCTCCAGCTTCGACAGCGTCGATCCGTCCACGGGCCTGCCCTGGGCGACGATGCCGACCGCGTCCGTTGCCGATGTCGACCGCGCCGTGGAGGCCGCGCGTCGGGCGCTGCGTTCCGGCCCTTGGGCGGCGATGACCGCGACCGCGCGGGGCAAGCTGCTGGTGAAGCTCGGCGATCTCGTCGCTGCCAATGCCGGCCGGCTGGCCGAGCTGGAAACGCGCGATACCGGCAAGATCATCCGCGAGACGCGCTCGCAGATCGCCTATGTCGGCGACTATTACCGCTATTATGGCGGGCTGGCCGACAAGCACGAAGGCGCCTTCATCCCGATCGACAAGGCCGACATGGAGGTGACGGTGCGGCCCGAACCGATCGGCGTCGTCGCGGCCGTCGTGCCATGGAACTCTCAGCTCTTCCTGTCGGCGGTCAAGCTCGGCCCGGCGCTGGCCGCCGGCTGCACGGTGGTTCTCAAGGCCTCCGAGGATGGCCCGGCGCCGCTGCTCGCTTTCGCCGAACTCGTCCACGAAGCCGGCTTCCCGGCGGGCAGCGTCAACATCATCACCGGCTTCGGCCACGATTGCGGGCATCGCCTGACAAGCCATCCGCTGGTCGCGCGCGTCGCCTTCACGGGCGGTCCTTCGACCGCCCGGCGGATCGTCGCCAACACGGCCGAGAACCTCGCCTACACGACGCTCGAGCTCGGCGGCAAAAGCCCGGTCGTCGTCTTCGCCGACGCCGATCTCGACAGCGCGGCCAATGCCGTCGTGGCGGGCATCTTCGCGGCGACAGGCCAGAGCTGCGTCGCCGGCTCGCGGCTCTTGGTCGAGCGGTCGGTCAAGGATGATTTTCTCGCCCGGCTGAAACGCAAGGCCGAAGCCATCGTCATCGGCGACCCGCAGGACCCGGCGACCGAGGTGGGCCCGCTGGCGACGGCGCGCCAGCGCGAAAGGATCGAGGCGATCGTCTCGGAAAGCGTGGCGGCGGGCGGGCGGCTCGTCACGGGCGGCGCGCGGCCGAAGGACAAGACCGACGGATACTACTACGCGCCGACCATCATCGAGGCGCAGGACCAGGCCCTCGCCTGCGTGCGCGAAGAGCTGTTCGGCCCGGTGCTCAGCGTGCTCGCCTTCGACACCGAGGCCGAGGCGCTGGCTTTAGCCAACGACACGCCCTTCGGGCTCGCTTCCGGCATCTTCACCTCGAATCTCGCCAAGGCGCATCGCATGGCGCGCGGCATCCATGCCGGCGTCGTCTGGGTCAACACCTACCGCGCCGTATCGCCGCTGGTGCCCTTCGGCGGCTACGGCCTTTCCGGCCTCGGCCGCGAGGGCGGCCTCGACGCCATCCGCGACTACACGCGCCCGAAATCTGTGTGGATCCGCACCTCGGACGACCCGATCCCCGATCCCTTCGTCATGCGCTGAGGGGCGTGACGAAGGTTGGACTGACAAGAACAAGAAACGGAACAAACAAATCAGAGGAGAACGACATGAAACTGATTTTTGCCGGCATCCTTGCCGGGTTGATGGCGACGACGGCCGCGAAGGCCGACGAAATGGTCTTCACCAGCTGGGGTGGGACGACCCAGGAAGCCCAAACCAAATCCTGGGCCGAACCATTCAGCGCTTCGTCGGGCATCAAGGTGTTGCAGGACGGTCCGACCGACTACGGCAAGCTGAAGGCCATGGTCGACGCCAAGAACGTCACTTGGGACGTCGTCGACGTCGAGATGGACTTCGCCATCAAGGCGGCCAAGGATGGCCTGCTCGAGCCGATCGACTTCGCCGTCGTGCCGAAGGCCGATCTCGACCCGCGCTTCTCGAATGAGAACGCCGTTGGCAGCTTCTACTATTCCTTCGTGCTCGCTTGGAACAAAGGCGCCGTCTCCGGCGAACCGGCGAGCTGGGCCGACATGTTCGACACCAAGAAATTTCCCGGAAAGCGCACCTTCTACAAATGGTCGGCGCCAGGTGTGATCGAGATCGCGCTGCTCGCCGACGGCGTGCCGGCCGACAAGCTCTATCCGCTCGACCTCGACCGCGCCTTCAAGAAGCTCGACACCATCAAGTCCGACATCGTCTGGTGGGGCGGCGGCGCTGAATCGCAGCAGTTGATCGCCTCCGGCGAGGCCGCTTTCGGCCAGCTCTGGAACGGCCGCGTCTTCGCGCTGGAAAAGGACGGCGCCGACGTCGGCGTTTCCTGGAACCAGAACCTCACCGCCGCCGATGTGCTTGTCGTGCCGAAGGGCGCCAAGAACAAGGACGCCGCCATGAAATTCCTCGCCGCTGCGACCAGCCCCACCGGCCAGGCGAAGTTCGCGGAGGCCAGCGGCTATGCGCCGATCAACACCAAGGCCAAGGCAGAGATGCCCGCTGACGTGGTCAAGGGCCTGCCCGACGCCCATGTCGAGAGCCAGATCAACCTCGACATGAACTATTGGGCCGAGCATCGCGACGAGATCGCCACGCGCTGGTACGCCTGGCAGGCGAAGTGACGCGCGTTCCTTCATGACAAAATTCGGGACGGCACCGGCCGTCCCGATCGCCAATCCGGGATACCGAGATGTCGGTAGAAGCACAGCAAGGGATCGCAACCCCTCGGATACCGGCAGGCCTTGGCGGCCTGCTTCCGGCGTTGATCCTTATCGGACTGTTTTTCGTCGTGCCGGTGCTGGCGCTGTTGCTGCGTAGCGTCACCGATCCCGCTCCGGGCCTGCAGAATTACGCGGCGCTGCTGGGCGACGGCACCTATGCGCGGGTGTTCTTCAACAGTTTCCTGGTCGCCGCCGTCGTCACCATCGTCACCGTGCTCGTCGCCTTCCCGGTCGCCTGGATGCTGGCCATCATGCCGCCTGCGCTCGCCTCGATCCTGTTCGGCATCATCATCCTCTCGATGTGGACGAACCTGTTGACCCGCACTTATGCTTGGATGGTGCTGTTGCAGCGCACCGGTGTCATCAACCGGGCGCTGATGGCCGCGGGCATCATCGACCAGCCGCTGCCGCTCATCAACAATCTCACCGGTGTCACCATCGGCATGGTCTATATCATGCTGCCATTCATGATCCTGCCGCTGGTCGGCACCTTGCGGGCCATCGATCCGATGACTTTGCGCGCGGCCGCCCTTTGCGGCGCGAGCCCGCTTGCCGCCTTCCGCCGCATCCTTTTGCCGCTCTCGCTTCCCGGCATCGCCGCCGGCGGCCTGATGGTCTTCGTCATGTCGCTTGGCTATTTCGTCACGCCCGCGCTGCTCGGCGGCACGTCGAACATGATGCTCGCCGAAATGATCGCGCAGATGATCCAGTCGCTGCTCAACTGGGGACTGGGGAGTGCTGCCGCCTTCATCCTGCTCGTCGTCACCATGGCGCTCTACGCGCTGCAACTGCGCCTGGTCGGCGCAAGACGCACGACCGGAGGCGCCTGAGATGCTGCTCGACTATGACCGTCTCGGCTGGCTGAAGGTCGCGCTGCTTGCCTTCACCACGCTCGTTGCGGCCTTCCTTCTGCTGCCTGTGGTCTTCATCGTCCTGCTGTCCTTCGGCTCGTCGCGCTGGCTGGCGTTCCCACCGCCCGGCTGGACGCTGAAATGGTATCAGGAGCTGTTTGCCGATCCGTCCTGGATCGAGGCCGCGCTGACCAGCGCCCGCATTGCTACGATGACGGCGATCCTCGCCGTCGCCATCGGCCTGCTCGCCTCCTTCGCGCTGGTTCGCGGCCAGTTCGGCGGCCGCGAGATCCTGCGCGGGCTGCTGCTCACGCCAATGGTCCTGCCGGTCGTCGTCTTTGCCATTGCCATCTATGCCTTCTTCCTGAGGCTTGGCCTTGGCGGCACGACCGTCGGCTTCGTCGTCGCTCACACCGTGCTTGCCCTGCCCTTCGCCATCATCCCGATCGCCACCGCGCTCGAAGGCTTCGACAAGTCGATCGAGGACGCGGCCATCGTCTGCGGCGCGAGCCCGCTGCAGGCCAAGCTACGCATCACTCTGCCGTCGATCCGCATCGGCATTTTCTCCGCCGCGATCTTTTCCTTCCTGGCCTCCTGGGACGAGGTGGTCGTGGCGATCTTCATGGCGAGCCCCACCTTGCAGACCTTGCCGGTCAAGATCTGGGGCAGCCTTCGCTCCGATCTCACGCCCGTGATCGCCGCCGCCTCCAGCCTGCTGGTCGCGCTCACGCTGGCCCTGATGATCGTGACGGCACTCTTGCGCCGAAAGCTGCAGACATGACCCAGCCCTTCCTCTCGATCCGTAACTTGCGCAAGGCGTTCGGCGCCTTCACCGCCGTTCACGATGTCACGCTGGATATCCCGAAGGGCGAGTTCCTGACCTTTCTCGGACCGTCCGGCTCAGGCAAATCGACCACGCTCTATGCCATTGCCGGCTTTCAGGATCCGACCTCCGGCGACGTGCTGCTGCAAGGCAAGTCGTTGCTTTCGGTGCCCTCGCACAAGCGCAACATCGGCATGGTCTTTCAGCGCTACACACTCTTCCCGCATCTGACCGTCGCCGAAAACGTCGCTTTCCCGCTCCGCGTCCGCCGCCGGCCCGATGTCGAGGTCAAGCGGAAGGTCGCCGACATGCTCTCGCTGGTGCGGCTGGAAAACTTCGCCGAACGTCTGCCCGCGGCTCTCTCGGGCGGTCAGCAGCAACGTGTCGCGCTCGCCCGCGCGCTGGCCTACGATCCCCCGATCCTTCTGATGGACGAGCCGCTCTCGGCGCTCGACAAAAAACTGCGTGAAGAAATCCAGGCCGAGATCCGACGCATCCATCGCGAGACCGGCGTCACCATCCTCTACGTCACCCACGATCAGGAAGAAGCGCTGCATCTGTCAGACCGCATCGCCCTCTTCCGCGAAGGCCGCATCGAGCAGATCGGTACCGGTGAGGACCTTTATCTCAGACCCGCCACCGATTTCGTCGCCGGCTTCATCGGCAACTCGAATTTCCTCGCCGCGGAACATCTGGAAACGGTGGGCGGCACCTCCACCATCCGCCTCGCCGATGGCGCGCTCGTCTCCGGCATAAGCGCGAACGGCAGCTTCGAGCGGGGGCAGAAGACCAGGCTGATGATCAGGCCGGAAGCTTTTCGTTTGGAGCGCTCGCCGAACAATGCGGAGCTTTCGGTCGAGATCGTCGATGTCGCCTTCTACGGCGAGCGCCGGCGAATTGTCGCGCGCACAAGCGCCGGCCAGGAAATTGACATCCGGCCGACCTCCGCCGCGCTCGCGGCGCAGGAAGTCGCGCCTTCCCGTCGCCCGGTGTTTTTCGATCCTGGCGCGGCTTTCCTGTTTCCCGCCTGACCGTCGATTGCCCTTCGGGTCGAGCCGCTATGAACAAATTTTGATTTTGCCGCGATTGCCGGGTCAAGGCGGGCTCACGCAACCTTGAATGCCGCAGCGCAACATGACCGATCTGTAAGCTGACAGCGCCGCATCGGCAGGACTACTGTCCCGCCGATCAACGAGGTCGATCTCAACCTCCAACCATCCTGAAAAGGCTTGATAATTCTTGCCTGCCAGGTGGACGGCGCCATGAGCATTTCATCAACACAACAGCCCATTCGCAACCGGCCGAAGCGCTCTCGCAGCATCGTGCTTTTGGCCATACTCATCCTGCTCGGCGGCGGCTATGGCGTGTGGCGCAATCACGCCCACGCAAAGGCAGCCACGACTGCGGCGTCGGCGCAGCCCGCGCCCAAGGTCCCGGTCACCGTCGCCACCGTGCGGAAGGCCGATTTCCCGCTTTACCTCTATGGGCTCGGAACGGTCACGCCGCTGAACAGCGTCAGCATCTCGAGCCGGGTCGCCGGCGTCGTCGACAAAGTTCCGGTCGAGCAAGGGCAGATGGTCAAGCAGGGCGACCTGCTCGCCGAGATCGATCCTCGCCCGTATCAGGCGGCGCTCGACCAGACGAAGGCCAAGGAGGCGGAGGACGAGGCGACGCTGAGGAATGCGCAGGTCGTGCTCAAACGCCTCTCCACACTTCTGCAAAAAACCTTCGAAACCCAGCAGGACGTCGATAATCAGCAGGCGGTGGTCAATTCCACCGCCGCCACGATCGAGGGCGACAAGGCCGCGATCGAAGCGGCACAGCTAAATCTTGATTATACCAGGATCACCTCACCGCTGACCGGCAAGACGAGCTTTCGCACCATCGACCCCGGAAACATCGTTCAGGCCGATCAAAGCGCCGGTCTGTTCACGATCGTGCAGCTCCAGCCCATCTACGTGTCGTTCACGCAGCCGCAGGACGAGGTTGCGACCATCAACAAGGTCTTCGCGGCCGGTCCCGTTGCGATCGACACGCTTGGCGCCGACATGAAGACGGTGCTGGCCAGCGGCAGGCTGGAAGCGGTCCAGAACCAGGTCGACCAGGCATCCGGCACGATCTCGCTCAAGGCGACATTCGCCAATCAGGACAATGCGTTGTGGCCTGGTCTTTCCGTCAACACGCGTATCCGCATCGGCACGATGGCAGGCGCGATCGTGGTGCCGGACGAAGCCGTCCAGCACGGCCCGGATGGGCTCTTCGCCTATGTCGTCGGCGACGACGGCAAGGTCCGTCGGCAAACCGTCAAGACCGGTCCTTCGGATGGCGGCGAGACGGTCGTCACCGACGGGCTCAACCAAGGGCAGCGTGTCGTGGTTACCGGCCAGTACCGGGTGGTCGATGGCGCAAGCGTCGACGCCACGCCGGCACAAGGTGCCGGACAGACCCAGGGCGGCGCGGCTGAGAAAGGCGCAGGCTGATGGCTGCCATCGGTGTTTCAACACCCTTCATCCGCTATCCGGTCGCAACCTCGCTGTTGATGATCGGCGTGCTGTTTGTCGGCGTGGTCGCCTATCTCAACCTGCCGGTCGCGCCGATGCCGAATGTCGACTTTCCGACGATCCAGGTATCCACCAGCCTGCCGGGCGCCGACCCGATCACCATAGCGTCGTCGGTCACCCAGCCGCTGGAGACGCAGTTCGCCCAGATCCCCGGCATTGCCGAGATGACGTCGAGCAGCCTGTCCGGCTCCAGCCAGATCACCCTGCAATTCGATCTCAACGTCGATATCGCCGCGGCCGCCGGGCTGGTGCAGTCGGCCATCAACGCCGCCGGCGGACAATTGCCGAAGACCCTGCCCAATCCCCCGACCTACAGGGAGGTCAATCCGACGGATTCGCCGATCATGCTGATCGGCGCGAGCTCGACCGACTTGCCGCTGACGACGCTGAGCGACGACGTCTACACCAAGCTTGCGCAGGTGATCAGTCATGTCGACGGCGTCGGCCAGGTGCTGGTCGGCGGCCAGCAGACGCCGTCGATCCGCGTCCAGCTCGATCCGGCCAAGCTAGCGGCAAGGGGGCTGTCGCTGGAAGCGGTACGCACCCCGCTCTCGATCGGCACGGTCGACCTGCCCAAGGGCAACATCCAGGGCGAGGTGCGCTCCTTCACCATCTTCTCCAACGACCAGATGACCGCGGCCGACGACTGGAACAACGCCATCATCGCCTATCGGAACGGGGCGCCGGTGCGGGTCAAGGATGTCGGCCGGGCGGTGCTCGACGCGCAGGATTACACCCAGGCCGGCTGGGCCGACACGACGCGCGGCGTCGTGCTCGTGATCTTCAAGGAGCCGGGCGCCAACATCATCGACACGGTCGACAAGATCAAGGCCGAGTTGCCGATGCTGACTGCCTCGATGCCGGCGTCGCTGAAGCTGCAGGTGCTTTCCGACCGCACGCAGACCATCCGCGCTTCGGTAGCCGACGTTCAGTTCACACTGATGCTCACCATCGGGCTGGTCGTGATGGTGATTTTTCTCTTCCTCCGCAACATCTGGGCGACGGCCATTCCGGCTTTCACCGTGCCTTTAGCGCTGCTCGGCGCATGCGGCCTGATGTGGTCCGCCGGCTATTCGATCGACAATCTGTCGCTGATGGCGCTGACGATCTCCATCGGCTTCGTCGTCGACGACGCCATCGTCATGCTGGAAAACATCGTCCGCTACATCGAGCATGGCGAGAAGCCGATGCAGGCCGCGATCCGCGGCGCGAGCGAGATCGGCTTCACCATCATGTCGATCTCGATATCGCTGGTGGCGGTGCTGATCCCGCTACTCTTGATGAGCGGCATCATCGGCCGCCTGTTCAAGGAGTTCGCGGTCACGCTGGCCATGACCATACTGGTTTCGGCCTGTGTTTCGCTGACCCTGACGCCAATGCTGGCCTCACGCTTCATCAAGCCGGCGGCCGAGGAGCATCACGGCAAGCTCTACCGGTGGAGCGAAAGCGTTTTCGACGGCATGCTGCGCGCCTATGAACGCGGCCTCGACCGGGCGCTCAGGCATCGTTTCATCACACTGTTGGCGTTCCTGGCCTGCGTGGCGCTCACCGGCTATTTCTTCACCCTGGTTCCCAGCGGTTTCTTCCCGCAGCAGGATACCGGTCTGATTTTCGGCCAGGTGATCGCCGGCCAGGATGTCTCCGCCGGCCAGATGCAGTCCTACATGGCGCAGTTCGCACGGATCGTCTCCACGGATTCGGCGGTCGCGCATTTCGCGGCATCAACGGGCGGAAGCGGCAACACGCAGAACACCGGCCGCATGTTCATCCAGTTAAAGCCGCGCGACGAGCGCGATGCTTCGGCCGATCAGGTCATCCGGCGGTTGCAGCCGAAGCTTTCGGTCGTCCAGGGCGCGCGGCTGTTCATGCAGGCCTCGCAGGACGTGCGCGTCGGCGGCAAGCTGTCCGCGTCGCAATATCAATATGTGCTGGAAAGCAGTGACCTCGATACGCTCGACAGCTGGGCGCCCAAGCTGCTGACGGCCTTGCAGCGCCTGCCCGAATTGCGCGACGTCTCGACCGACCAGATGAGCTCCGGCACGACGCTCACGCTGCAGGTCGATCGCGACCAGGCAGCGCGTTACGGCCTGACGGCGAACGATGTCGACAACACGCTCAACGACGCCTTCGGACAGCGTCAGATCGCCCAGTATTTCACGCAGCTTTCGACTTATGACGTGATCCTCGAGGTGCTGCCGTCGCTGCGCGGTAACCTCAAGGCGCTCGACCAGATCTATCTGACGACGTCGAGCGGTTCGCAGGTGCCGCTCTCGGCCATCGCGAAATGGACCACCAAACCGGTTCAGCCGCTGGTCATCAACCACGAAGGCCAGTTCCCGTCGGTGACGATCAGCTTCAACCTGGCGCCCGGCGTGGCGCTCGGCCAGGCCACCGCCGCGATCGACAGGACCGCCGCCGAGATGCGGCTGCCTGCGACCATCCAGACCAACTACACAGGTACGGCGCAGGCCTTCCAACAATCGCTCTCTTCAGTACCGGTGCTTATCCTCGGCGCATTGGTCGTGGTCTACCTGATCCTCGGCATCCTCTATGAAAGCTACATCCACCCGCTGACTATTCTCTCCACCCTGCCCTCCGCCGGTCTTGGCGCGCTGGGCACGCTGCTCGTCTTCCATATGGAGTTCAACCTGATCGGGCTGATCGGCGTCATCCTGCTCATCGGCATCGTCAAGAAGAACGGTATCATGATGGTCGACTTCGCCATCGCGGCGGAGCGGGACCAGCATCTCAGTTCGCTGGAATCGATCCGCCAGGCCTGCCTGCTCAGGTTCCGGCCCATCATGATGACCACCATGGTCTCGATGCTCGGCGCCTTGCCGCTGATGCTGGAGAACGGCACCGGCGCGGAAATTCGCCAGCCGCTCGGCTACACGATGTTCGGCGGACTACTCGTCAGCCAGGCGCTCACGCTCTTCACCACGCCGGTCATCTATCTTTACCTCGACGACCTTTCGCATTGGCTGAGCTCGTTTGCAAACCGCGACGAAAGCCAGGAGGAGCCGGAACTCCCGCTGGACGAGGTCAGCCTTGCCCGACGCAAGCTGGCGGCCGAGTAAATCGCTGGCGGCAAGCGAACAATCAGGCGGACCGATATTCAGGCAGTCAGGGCCCGCAACGGTGAAGCCTCATCGGCGGGAGCGCCGAAATTGGCTTCGAGCCAGGCAATGGCGCTTGCGACATCTTCGATGGCGAAGCGGGCAGCCGTCTCGCCCTGCGGCTTCACGCGGATCGATATGCCGCCCGCGGCATTGACCGTATCGAAACCGTTCTCGTCGGACGTGTCGTCGCCGAGGAACACTGGACGCCTGCCGGTGAAAGGATCGAGCTGCATAAAGCGCCGGATCGCGGCGCCCTTGGCGGCTTCGAGTGGCATCAGCTCGACGCCGGCATTCCCGGCGATCACGCGGTAGCCCTGCGGCAAGCGCGCGAGCGCTGCCTCGACCAGCTCCGTCGCCCGGGCCAGGAGCTGCGGCGCAGCTCTCGTGTGGATGGCGAGCACCGGACCCTTGCGCTCGACATAGACGGCCTTGCTTGCGAGCTCCAGTTCGATCTCGTCGGCAAGTGCCGCCATATCCGCCGGCTCGTCCGCAGCTTCGATCTTTCCGTCCGGCAGAAGTCTGTGCTCCAGCCCGTAGAGGCCGGCGATCCGCAATTTCAGCGGGTCGAACAGATGGTCGACGGCTGCTATCGATCGCCCGGTGATGAAGGCGAGCGCGCCGTCGAGCCGCCGCTCGATCCTCTCCAGGAGAACGCGCAGCTCCTTGCTGACCGAGACGGCGTCGGGATGCGCCGCGTGCTCCAGCAAGGTCCCGTCGATGTCGAGGAAAAGCGCCCACCGGCCTTCGGGAAGCGGCGGGGTAAGGTCTGCCTGACTGTTCATCGGAATCCGACTGCCTGTTTGCGTTCGAACATGGAGACGACATTGTCGCCGGTGGGGCTCGCCGGCCGGTCGTATGTGACCCGGTCGAGGTCGCCGCGCTTTCTCAGCCGCGCCGCGTCGAGCAGCATGCTGCCGGCCCAGCGAAAGACATTGTTGTCGCGCACGATTTCGCGCATGCGCCGCATGCGCTCACGCTGCTCGTCGGGTCCCATGGTCAGCGCCTGCAGCATCGCCTCGCCCATCATCGCCGCGTCGTAAGGATTGACGATCAGCGCCTCCAGCAGCTCGCGCGAGGCGCCGGCGAAGGTGCTGAGCAAAAGCACGCCCTGCTCGTCGTCGCGCGACGCGACAAACTCCTTGGCGACGAGATTCATGCCGTCATGCAGGCTGGTGACCAGGCAGATGTCGGCGGCGCGATAGAGTTCATAGACCGCCGCTTGCGAATGGTGCTCGGCTACCATGACCACCGGCCGATAGAATTCGCTGCCGTAGCGCTGGTTGAGCTCCTCGGCACAGCGCAGACATTCCTCGTGCAGTTGTTTGTAGGCCGGCAGCGTGCCGCGGCTCGGCGCCGCGATCTGCAGGAACACGACCTTGCCCACCATTTCGGGATGGCGAATGAACAGCTCTTCAAGCGCGTGGAAGCGGTCTAGGATACCCTTGGTGTAGTCGAGACGCTCGACACCGACGCAGAGCTTGGCGCCGGCTGGAATCCTGAACCGCTTGCGGACGCGCACCCGGCACTCCTCGACGCTCGGCAGGGCTTTCAGGAGCTCGACCGGCCATTCGATCGAGATCGGATAGGAATGCACCAGCGTCACCTGACCGCCGTAGGAAATGGCGGCATCGGCGCGCTCGATGCGGCTTTCCATGAAGCGGTCGACGCTCTCGGTGAAGTTGTTGGCGTGGTATTGGGTATGGAAACCCACGATCGAACTGCCGAGCAGGCCATCCAGGATGCGCTCACGCCAAGGGCAGATGCTGAACACTTCCGAGTTCGGCCAGGGGATGTGCCAGAAGGTGATGACGATCGCCTCGGGCAGACGCTCGCGGATCATGCGCGGCAAAAGCGCGAAATGATAGTCCTGGACAAGCACGATCGGCCGCTCGTTGCGAGCCTCGGCAACCACCGTGTCGGCGAATTTGCGGTTGACGGCTTCATAGGCCTCCCAGTCCGACTCGCGGAAAATCGGCCGCGTGAAGGCGATATGGCAGAGCGGCCAGAGGCCCTCATTGGCGAAGCCCAGATAATAACCTTGATACTCATCGTCGCTGAGCCAGACCCGGCGCAGCGTGTAGGAGGGATGGCCAGGCGGCACCTGCACGCGGTCGTTTCCGTCGACCACCGCCCGGTCGGCGCTGCCGCCGCCATAGGCGATCCAGGTGCCGGCGCAGGCTCGTGTGATCGGCTCCAGCGCGGAAACCAGTCCGCTCGCCGGCACGACAAGTTCGACACCGCCATCCCTGGTTTGGTTGTGGATATAGGGCTCGCGATTGGAAACGACGATCACCTGCGCATCCGGCAGTTCGTCGGCGAGGATCTTGCGCAGCGTATCCGGCGACCATGTCACCAGAGCCGCGTCGACCGACTGCCCGTTCTTCTCGAACTCACGCAGCATCTTTCGCGCCGCCTCGGTGGCAACGTCCTCACCTGGGCCCGGCAAAGTCGAAGCCCTCGGGTGATTGCGACGGTACCGGGAAAACGAAATGAAGATCGCGAATACGGAAAGTCCAAGGCTTGCGAAGATAAGGACCAGTAACAAGACGCCATATTGTGTCATTGAAATGCCAGGTCGCCTCCGGCCGTCTATTCATTGTTTTCGTTCTTGCCGGCCGCAGACGGGCGGACCGGGGTAGGTCTGGAACGCACAAACCAGCGATCAGTTCCGACATTTTCGGCCGTTGAACGCAGGGTTGCAGCGCTTTGTTTATGTACGCACGATGAGCGGCACCTGGCCTTCATGCCGATCGGACAGAAAGGCGCCGACGCGGTCGCCGACCCGCTGGAAGGTGAGATCGATCGTCTTGTCGCCGACCGTCAGGTGCCTGATCATAAGCGTGTCGATGCCGATCGGCAGCCTCGGGCGCGTGACGTGCAATTCACCCTGCCAGCCATCGATCTCCAGCCCCAGGCATGCCCGCATCAGCATGAAGGTGGAGCCGGCCGACCAGGCCTGCGGCAGGCAGGCCACAGGATAGGCGATGGGCGCCTCGCCGGGCGCCCGGGCGAAACCGCAGAACAGTTCCGGCAGCCGCATGTTGAAATGCACGGCCGACTCGAACGTGCCGCTCATCAGCCGCACCACACTGTCGCGTTCGCCGTAGCGTGCGAGGCCGACGCCGCAGAGCGCCGTATCATGCGGCCAGATCGAGCCGTTGTGGTAGGACATCGGGTTGAAAAACACCGCGTCGTCGGCGAGCGTCCTCAGTCCCCAGCCGGAATGGAAGGATGCCGACAGCAGCTGGTCGGCGACCAGCTTGGCACGCTCGGGCTGCGGCAATCCGACGAAAAGCAGGTGCCCGGCATTTGAGGTACGCACCTTGCAGGGCTGGCCCTCGCCATCGATGGCCAAGGCGTAGAAGTTCATGTCTTCCAGCCAGAAGTCGCGTTCCACGGCGACCCGCATTTCCTCGGCGCGGCCCTCCCAATGCTCGGCGTCCGCGAATTCGCCGCGGCGGCGTGCGAGCGCCGCCATGCCGCGGAAGGCGGCGAAGACATAGCCCTGCACCTCGACCAGCGCGATCGGCCCCTTGGGGATGCGGCCGTCGGCATGGAAAACCGAATCGAAACTGTCCTTCCAGCCCTGGTTGGCGAGGCCCGACTCGGCGGCGCGCTGGTAGGTCACGAAACCGGTGGCGCGGCTCGCCTCCTCCGTCCATTCGGCGGCGGCTTTCAGCGAAGGCCAAAGCTTGTCGATGAAGGCCATGTCGCCGGTGCGGTCGGCATAGGCGGAAGCCAGATGGATGTAGAGCGGCGTGGTGTCGACGCCGCCATAATAGCGGCCGAAAGGAAGTTCGCGCAGCGTCGCCATCTCCCCCTTGCGCGTCTCATGCATGATCTTGCCGGGCTGGGAATCGCTGAAGGGCGAGGTCTCCGTCGCCTGATGCTCGGCTAGAAAAGCCAGCACGCCGCGCGCCAGCCCGGGATTGAGCCAGAGCATCTGCAGACTCGAGATCACGCCGTCGCGGCCGAATGCCGTCGAGAACCACGGGATGCCGGCATAGGGATAGGGCCCCGTCGGAAGCTCCGTGGTAAGCAGCGCCACATCGGCGCGGGCGCGTTCGACCCAATCGTTGAAGACGCGGCCCGAGCTGTGCACCGTGGCGCCATGCCTGCGCTTGGCGCGCATGCCGAAGCGGGCCCGCGCCGCCGCGGCGCGGAAGCGGTCGCGATCGGGCGGATCGGCGACCTCGGGACCAACCTCGATATAGAGCACTTTTTGACTGCGCTTGGTCACCGCGATGAGGAAATCGGCGCGATTGTCGCTCAACTGGTCGGGTGCCTGCGAAAAGGAGATCGCGGAAAGCCGCGGCAGACCGTCCAGACCGTCATAGCCGAGCAGTACCGAAGTCTTATCGGTCTTGGCGACATGCGTCGTGCCGCGCTTCACCCGCGTCGAGCCGCGCACCTCGAACATGTCGCGAAAGTCGGCGGCAAAATGCAGGGAGACGGTGATGGTCGAATGCTCGCGGCTATAATTGGAAAGCGTGATGCGCTCGAACAGCCTGTCCTGCCACAGCAGCCTGACGCGTTCGATATGGATCGCACCCTGCGGAATATCGCGGCCTATGGCACTCTGGATCGGCAGATTGGTGAGGTTGGACGTGAACAGCACATTGTCCTGGCTGAGCGAGGCTCCGAGCAGCGACATCGGCCTGCCGCCGACGGTCAGCCGGAATTCGGAAAGCACGCGGGTGTCGTCGCGGAAGAAGCCGTCGCCCGACCCTCTGATATCGCCATAGGCATCGGCCACGGCGAAGCAGTCGCCCTGCTTGAGCGCAAAAAGCCGATGCGGTTCCCGCGGCGCGGTCTCGTCGAGTGAGGAAAGGGCTACGGCGGGATCGAGCTTGCGCTCGTCGAGCTCCATCATTCGTCACCTCTTTGTTTGCCCCGCCCTAGGCATGATGCCGAAAAGTGTGAAGCGGCTTTCGGGCGACATCATGCTCTATCTCTTTGATTTAGAGTCGGATCCGGATTTCAGGTCGAACAGACCTGAAATCATCCGGCTCTAGGCATCAAGGTCAGGAGGCTTTGGCCTCCGGCGTGCCGGTCAGACGCATATAGGCAGCAAGATAGTCGCGCGCCATTCTTGTCGCCGAGAACCTTTTCTCGAAGGCTGCCCTCACCTGCCGCCGGTCGAGATCGAGAAGCGCGGGCATCGACGCGACCGCACCGTCCACGCTGTCCACGACGAAGCCGGTGACGCCGTTATCGACGATCTCCGGCAGGGCGCCCTGGTTCCACGCAATCACCGGCGTACCGCAGGCCATGGCCTCGATCGCGACGAGGCCGAACGGCTCGGGCCAGTCGATGGGGAACAGCAGGCCCGCCGCATCGCCAAGAAACGCGGCCTTTTCGTTTTCCGTGATCTCGCCGACATAATCGACGCGGTCGCCGTCGATGAGTGCCTCGATGTTGTCGCGGAAATAGGCGCGGTCGTCGTCGCCGATCTTGGCCGCCAGCTTCAGCTTCAACCCGGACCGGCGCGCGATCTCGATGGCGCGGTCCGGCCGCTTGTCGCGCGACAGGCGCCCGAGAAAGACAAGATATGGTTCCTCCGGCTGCGGCTCATAAGTCGGTTGGTAGGCGTCGAGCGGCAGTCCGTGATGGATCGTGGCAAGCCAGTTCGCATCCGGCAGGCCACGCTTCTGGCTGTGCGAAATCGAGATCATCGGGAAACGCGGAAAGCGTTTGTAGGCCGGCGCCAGATCCACATAGTCGAGCCGGCCATGCGGCGTCGTCACGGTCCGCCCGGCGATCTCTTCGAAGAAAGGAAAATGCAGGAAGTGGCTGAGATGGAAATGGATGACGTCGAACTCGCCGGCACGCTCGCGCACATCGGCAAGCATCGCCAGATGCGCGGCGATCTCCGATTTCTTCGGCCGCGGATCGAGGCGTATCGCCTGGTCGCGTCCAGGCGCCAGCCTGGCCGAAGTCTCGCTGTCGCCGCTCGCGAACAGAGTCACGTCGTGTCCGAGCCCGACCAGCGCTTCGGTGATATAGAAAACGATCCTCTCCGTCCCGCCATAGAGTTTCGGCGGCACGGATTCATAGAGCGGCGCGACATGAGCTATGCGCATTTGGTCCCTCGGCTGCTGACGCGAGGCAAAATGCGTCAGCCGCGAGATCGTTCCTGCCCGATGGCCGCGGGGCCGAGCAATTCCAGGAAAAGTGCGAAGCGGTTAGGCTCGGCGCCTCCGCCGTAGCCTTCCGTCCGGAATTGCGTAAGCTAATTTAGGCTGGGGCCTTGCGCCCACGCCGCGCCAGGATGTTGGCGACCAGGAGCAACAATATCGACAGCCCCATCATCAAGGTTGCCGCTGCCGTAATTGCCGGGCTCAATTTCTCCCGCAGTCCGATGAACATTTCGAGCGGCATCGTGCGCTGGCTGGCGCTGGCCAGGAACTGCACGATGACCACTTCGTCGAAGGAGGTGACGAAGGCGAAGGCCGCTCCCGAGAGCACGCCGGGCAGGATCAGCGGCAGCATGACGCGGAAGAACGACGTCAGCGGCCTGGCGCCCGAGATAGCCGCGGCCCGCATCAGGTTGCGGTCGAAGCCCGTGAGGCTGGCGCCGACCGTCACCACCACGAAAGGGCTGGCCAGCGCGGTATGCGCCAGGATGATGCCGGCATAGGTGCTGGCGAGCCCGACGCGGGCGTAGAACAGATACGAGCCGACTGCGGTGATCACCACCGGTACAATCAGCGGCGACAACAGCAGCGGCATGATGATGCGACGTCCGGGGAATTTCTCGTCGGACAGCGCGATCGCCGTCAGCGTGCCGAGTGTCGTCGCGATCACCGTCGTGCCGAAGGCGACGATCAGGCTGTTGCCGATCGCCGACTGCCAGCGCTGCGTGCCGAGCACCACCTCGTACCAGCGCGTCGAGATCCCCTCCAGAGGGAAGATGAAGAAGGCGCCGCTGTTGAAGGAGAGCGGCACCGGAATGAGGATCGGCACCAGCAGGAACAGGATGACCAGCCCGCACCAGATCCACAGCAGCGTGATGAGGATGCGTTCGCCTGTTGTGGGATAGGGAGACAGCAGCATGGCTATACCAGCTTCAGGCGGTCGAGGCCGAGGACGCGGGCAAAGATGCCGAACAGCGCCAGCGTGAAGACGAGCAGGATGAAGGACAGCGCCGCCGCCATCTCCCAGTTCAGTTCGACATTGACGTAATTGGCGATGAAATTGCTGATCAACTGGTCGCTCGCCCCGCCGATCAGCGCCGGGGTTATGTAATAGCCGAGGCACAGGATGAAGGTGAGCATGCAGCCGGCCATCACGCCCGGGAACACCTGCGGAATGTAGACGCGGCGGAAGGCGGTGAAGGGTCTGGCGCCCAGCGAATAGGCCGCCTTCATCTGCGAGGCTGGAATGGTGCGCATGACGCTGTAGATCGGCAGCAGCGTGAACGGCAGCTGGATATGCGTCATGGCGATGATCAGGCCGATGCGGCTGTACATCAGGTCGACCCGGTCGCTGGTAACGCCGATCAGAAGCAGGAAATCATTGACCAGTCCGAACTTCTGCAACAGCACCGTCCAGGCGGCGGTGCGCACCAGGATCGAGGTCCAGAACGGCAGCAGCACCGCGACGATCAGGATGGCCGCCAGCCCCTTCGGCACGTTGGCGATCAGATAGGCGAGCGGAAAACCGAGGATCAGCGTTGCCAGCGTCACCGATGCGGCGACAAAGAAGGTGCGCAGAAACACCTGGATGAAGATCGCCTGTTCGGGCGGCACCTGCTCGATGCCGCCGTCGGCATTCCAGCGCAGATCGAGCGCGCTGAGCAGATAGAAGGAGGTAAGGCTGCGGGTGCCGCTCCGGATGGCCGGCCAGGTCGACGGCGCAGACCAGAACGGCACCGACTTCACCGCGCCGAGCGCGGCCGGGCCGTCGGCGCTTTCGAGCTTGCGCACCGTCTTCAGCACTTGGCTGCGCGCGCCTGGCAGGCGGGCATTAAGGCTCCTGGCCAGCTCATAGGCCGTGCCTTTGGCCTGGTTTTCCTTCAGGTCCGCCGCCAACGCGGCGAAGGCGTCGTCGCCCGGCATTCCCTGGCCGTTCCAGTTGCCCAATGCCTGCGCGGTTTTCGGCAAGGCGTCGGCGATGGTCGGGTCGTAGACGGCGCGCGAGAGAAGCAGCACGATCGGGATGCCGAAGCTCAGCGCCAGAAGGATGAGCAGCGGGGCCGCCAGAACCAGCGAGCGCATCCGGTCGCCGAATTCGGCGCGCCGGAGCGCCGCCGACACGGATTTCAGGTCCGTGTCGGCGGCTGACCGGTCGCGGGCCAGCGTCGCCCGGTCGAGTTCGCTGGGCTGGAGCGCCGACATTTCGCCGTCCTACTGGGCGAGCCAGGCGTTGAAGCGCTTGACGAGGTCCTCGCCATAGTCGCCCCAGAACTCGGTATCGGCCACCAGATAGGCGCCCTTGAGATGGTCGGGAGCATTGGGCAGCTTCGGCAGCGCGTCGGGAGCGACGAAGGACGCCGCGTCGGTGCGAACCGGGCCATAGGTGATGTAGCTTGCGAGTTTGGCGTTGTTCTTGGGCTCGCTGATATAGGCGAGATATTTGTAGGCGAGCTCCGTATTGCGGGCGCCCTTCGGAATGCTGATCATATCGTATTCGAGGATCTGGTTGTTCCAGACGATCTTGAACGGCTTCTTGTCGGTGTCGATGGCGTTTTGGATGCGGCCGTTCCAGGCGGTTGTCATGACCACTTCCTTGGAGGCCAGAAGTTGCGCCGGCTGCGCGCCGGCATCCCACCACACGATGTCCTTCTTGATGGTGTCGAGCTTCTTGAAGGCGCGGTCGACGCCCTCCGGCGTTGCCAGCACCTTGTAGACGTCGGCAGGTGCGACGCCATCGGCCATCAGAGCCCATTCGAGGTTCTGCGCCGGGAACTTGCGCATGGCGCGCTTGCCCGGGAATCTCGTCGTGTCGAAGAGGTCGAGCACCGAGGTCGGCGCCTCCTTGAGCACGGTCGGGTCATAGGCGAGGATGTCGCCATAAGCATCGAGACCGACACCGCAATCCAGCGCCGACCCTTGAATGAATTTGTCGCGCGGTGCGATCTTGGAATAGTCGAGCCGCTCGAGGATGCCGGCGTCGCAACCCTGCAGCACGGTCGCGGTCTCGACCGTTACCAGGTCGATCGGCACATTGCCTGTTTCCACCATGGCTTTCACCTTGCCGAGATCGCCGAGATATTCCTGCTCGAGGATCTTGGCGCCGGTTTCCTTGGCGAACGGCTCGAACCAGGCTTTGCGCTGCGCATCCTGCCAGGCGCCGCCGCTTGCCATGATCGACAGCTCCTCGGCGAAAGCGGCGCCGGCGATGGTCGCGCAGGCCGTGGCGGCCGCGAGCGCGATGAGATGTGTCCTCACATGTTTCATGATGGTTTCCCCTGTTTTGGAATGGCGCCGCCCGTTCCGGCATCGACCGGAAAGGCGCGGCAATCGTTGGGCGCGCAGGAGACCGTCACGGTCTCGCCGTTTGCCATCGTCGCTTCGGGGCCGACCTTGACGGTCAGCACCTGGTCGTTGGCGAGCCTAGCCAGAAGGCGCAGGTGATCGCCGAGATAGATGCGCCCATCGACGGTCGCCGATAGCGCGTTGCCGCCATTGGCGGCGGCCGAGAGGCTGAGCCGCTCGGGCCGGACGGCGACGTGGCAGGGGCTCCCTTGCGTCACCCCGACCGCCAGCGCGGTGATCTCGCCGCCGCCATTCAGCCGAACGCGGCATTGCTCTCCCGAAACGCGATCGACCACGCCCTCCAGCGTATTGTTCTCGCCGATGAAGCTCGCGACAAAAGAGCTTTGCGGAGCGTTGTAGAGATCATCCGGAGAGCCGAGTTGGGCGATGTCGCCCTGGTTGAAGACCGCGACGCGGTCAGACATCGTCAGCGCCTCGCTCTGGTCGTGCGTGACATAGACGATCGTGACGCCCAGCATCGTGTGGATCTGCTTGATCTCGAGTTGCATATGCTCGCGCAGTTTCTTGTCGAGCGCGCCGAGCGGCTCGTCCATCAGCACCAGGCTGGGCTGGAACACCAGCGCGCGAGCCAGCGCCACGCGCTGCTGCTGGCCGCCGGAAAGCTGCGCCGGCCGGCGGTCCCCGAATTGCTTCAGCCGCACCATGTCGAGCGCGCGACCCACTCGAGACGCGATGTCGGCCTTGCTCACCTGGCGAACGGAAAGCGGGAAGCCGACATTTTCCTCGACCGTCATATGCGGGAACAGCGCATAGTTCTGAAACACCATGCCTATGTTGCGCTGGTAAGGCGGCAAGCGATCGACCGGCTGTCCTTCCAGCGTGATCGTGCCATGCGTCGGCCGCTCGAAGCCGGCGAGCATGTTGAGCGTCGTCGTCTTGCCGGAGCCGGACGGACCGAGCAGCGTCAGGAATTCGCCGCGAGCGACGGTGAGGTTCATCCGCGTCACCGCGAAGCTGCGGCCGTCATAAGATTTCTCGACGTCAGCGAATTCGACGAAGCCTTGGCCGGCGCTCGTCTGCGCGGAATGCGCAACCGCTGCTCCGCCGGTCGGTGCAAAGGCCTGGCCGACGCTCATCGCGGGCAATCCCGGCTGCCGTCGAGAGATTCGTTACGTGGTTTGCGATCCATGCTTCGTCCTCCCGGGTACGGCCTGCCGAAACAGCGCCGTCCGACTTGTATGGTCACACAATTAAGCTGAAATCGACCATAAATGCGGACAACTTTGCCCGTCAAGTCGAAAAATTGCGGCATTGTGTGATAATTTTTCTCGGCCTTGTGCCGGACAAGTTCTATTGTATGGATCATTGTCTTGTGCTAGATGCCCGACAAAGTGAGACGTCAGCCGCAGTTCGAATCCTTCATGCTCGAAGATCTTCGCCTCACCGAGGATGAAAGCCCGGTCTATCGCCGTCTGGCCGACGCAATCGCCGAACGCATCGCCGCGGGCACGCTCGCCGTGGGCGACCGGCTGCCGCCGCAGCGCGAGATCGCGCGCGCCCTGGGCATCAACGTCACGACCGTGACGCGGGCGCTGTCCACCCTGCAGGAGCAGGGCCTGCTCGAGGCACGCCCTGGACGCGGCACGACGGTCGCTGCCCGCGACATTGTCGAACGTCCAGGATTCGTGTCGGCGCCGAGCGACCAGAGCGGCATCATCGACCTCTCCGTCAACCGGCCGCCCACGTCAGCCTATCTCGACGCGGTCGCGGCGCTGATGCCGCGCCTTTCAAAGGATCGCCACTACGCCTCGCTGCAGGATTATCATCCGCCGGAGGGGCCGCTTTGGGGACGCGCGGCGGTCGCCGATTGGTTGAAATCGGTCGCAGGCGATGGCGACCCTGGCCGTGTCGTGCTGGCAGCCGGCGCCCAGCATGGCCTCGACTGCGTGCTTGGCGCCGTGACCAGGGATGGCGAGGTGATACTTGCCGACGAGGTGACCTATCAGGGGATCAACGCGCTGTGCCGGGTCCACGGGCTGGATTTGCGTGGCGTCGCCATGGATCGCGGCGGCATGCGCCCGGACGCCTTCGAGGCCGCTTGCACGCAGCTTCGCCCGCGTGCCGTTTTCCTGGTGCCGACGTTGCACAATCCGACGACGATCACGCTGAGCGAGGAGCGCCGGCATGAACTGGCCGCTGTCGCGCGGCGCCACAATGTGCTGATCATCGAGGATGACGTCTACCGGCCCCTGGCCGACGATCCGCCGATCTCCTTCGCCAGCCTCGAACCCGAGCTGACGATCCATCTCGGCGCGCTGTCCAAATGCCTGGCGCCCGGCCTGCGCCTCGGCTTCGTCATCGCTCCGCGCCCGATCGCCGGCCAGATCGCGGCGGCGCTGCGCATCAATTGCTGGAGCATAAGCCCGTTGACGGCGCTGATCGGCGCCAGGCTGATCGAGGAAGGTGCCGCCGGCCGTATCATCGATATCCAGAAACAGGAGTTGCGCCAGCGCCAAGCGATCTTGAGCGAAATCCTCGGTCGCTTCGACATCCAGGCGCATCCGACATCGACTCATGCCTGGCTGCGCCTGCCGGAGCCCTGGCGCGGCGCCGGCTTTGCCCGCACCTGCCTGGAGCGTGGTGTCGCCGTGTTGCCGGGCGACGCCTTCGCCGTCGGGCGCGAGCCGGTGCAGCACGGCGTGCGCATCAATGTCGGCGCGGCGCGCTCGCTCGAGGACCTGCGCTCGGCGCTCACCACCATGGCCGAGTTGCTCGCCGCCGGCCACCTGCAACTGCCGGGCTTCGTCTAAGGCCATGACCTCCGCGCCGAAATCCGTCGAGATCGCCATCATCGGCGCCGGCGTCGTGGGTCTGGCGAGCGCCCTGCGCCTCGCTGGCGAGGGTCGCGAGGTCCTGCTCATCGACCCGAACGAGCCCGGCTCGGGCGCTTCGTTCGGCAATGCCGGGACAATCGCCGAATATGCCTGCATGCCGGTCGGTAATCCCGGTGTGCTGCGGGCTTTGCCGAAGCTGCTGCTCGATCCCGACAGTCCGTTCTCGTTGCGCTGGGCAGCGCTTTTCCAGCTCGCGCCATGGCTCATCCGCTTTGTCCGGCAGTCGCTGCCGGCGGCAACCCGCGCCAATGCGCTGGCGCTCGCCGGTCTGCTCGCCGAAGCGTTGCCGGCCTGGGGCGAAATGGTGCAGGAGGCCGGGCTTCAGGATCTGATGCGCCGAAACGGCTGCCTCTATGTCTACCGCCGCGCCGGCGATTTTGCCGCCTCCGAAGGCGGGCGGGCTTTGCGGGCCGAGCTCGGTGTCCATCAGCAGGTCCTGACCGCCGACCAGGTGGCCGCGCTGGAACCGCGGCTCGCGGCGTTCGAGGCCAAAGGCCTCTATTTCCCGGATTCGCTCAATGTCAGCGACCCCGGGGCGGTGATGGCGCGGCTGGCTGCCGCTGCCGCAGCCCGAGGTGCGCAATTCATGCGCGCGAGCGTGACCGGCCTCGCGGCGGGTGCCGGCGGCATGCGGCTGAGCGGCCGGGACCTTTCCGTCACGGCGCAAAAAGTGGTGATTGCGGCGGGCGCGCGATCTCGCCCGCTCGCTGACCAAGCCGGCGACAGTATCCCGCTGGACACCGAGCGCGGCTACCATCTCGAATTTCCGACCACGGCGCCTTTGCTCAACCGCCCGGTCTGCCCGGTCGATCTCGGTTTCTACATGACGCCGATGGACGGCAGGCTGCGGGTTGCCGGCACCGTCGAGCTCGGCGGGCTTAACGCGCCGCCCAATCCGCGCCGCCTCGCGCTGCTCGATCGCGGCGTACGGCAGTTCTTCCCCGATCTCGGCCGGCCATCGTCGCAATGGCTTGGCTTCCGGCCGTCGCTGCCGGACTCCCGCCCGGTGATCGGTCCCTCGACGAAATCGCCGGACGTGATCTACGCCTTCGGCCACGGCCATCTCGGGCTGACGCTCGCCCCGGCGACGGCGCGCTGGATCGCCGGCTTCATCGCGGGGCGAGGTGTGCCATCGGCCGCCGAATTTTCCGCGAAGCGCTTCGGCTGAGCCACCGCGCCAGGCAGCCGACAATTTCCGGCATCTTGAAATTTGAAACGCAGCCTCCCGCATGACCGGCCCAAACTTTGGACTTTGCGGATCCCGACCATGCGTCTCCAGAACTTTGCAAAGGGCGACAGACGTTTCGGGGCCTGGCTCTCCGAGGCGGTCGAGCCACTGCGGCAGGCGAAACCCGCCATCGAAGCGGAAGGCCGCGAGGCGGTGCGCGAGATCGTCGCCTCTGGAGCCGGCGTCGGTTTCGTCTCGGCGGCGGAGTTCGGCCATGATGCGCGGCTGGTGCCGATTACGATCGACGCGCCGGAGACGCTGATGGACGAAGCGTTAATCTGCCTGCGCGAACGCAGCGACGGCGAGCTGGTGCGCGCCTTCCTCGACATGGCCCGTTCGATGTCGGGGATTGAGCCAGGTTCTTACGTGGATCCGGGCCCAGCCGCGGTGACCCGCCACACGGTGTTGCCGACATCGTCGGCAATCAGCAGCGCACCGGATTTATCGACGGCAACGCCGACCGGACGACCCCTCGCCTCGCCCTTGTCGTTGAGGAAGCCGGTGACGACGTCTTGCGCCATGCCGTTCGGATGCCCGCCGCTGAACGGCACGAAAACCACCTTGTAGCCGTTGAAGCGAGTTCGGTTCCAGCTGCCATGCTCGCCGACAAAGGCGCCACCGCGATAGGATTGCGGCAGGCTGTTTGCGGTGTAGAAAGCAAGCCCGAGCGGCGCGACATGCGAGCTCAGCGCGTAGTCAGGTGGGATGGCCTTGGCCACCATGTCCGGCCGCTGCGGCATGACGCGTGGATCGACATGCTGGCCGTAATAGCTGTAGGGCCATCCATAGAAGGCGCCGTCCTTCACCGAGGTCATGTAGTCCGGCACGAGGTTCGGCCCGAGCTCGTCACGCTCGTTGACCACTGTCCAAAGCGCCTTGCTTTCCGGTTCGAACGACAGGCCGTTGGGGTTGCGCAGCCCGCTGGCGAAGATGCGCCAGCGGCCGGTGGCGCGGTCGACCTCCCAGATCGCGGCGCGGTCCTTCTCGGCCTGGATGCCGTTCTCGGTAATGTTGCTGTTCGAGCCGACGCCGACATAGAGCAGCGAGCCGTCAGGGCTCGCCACCAGGCTCTTCGTCCAGTGGTGATCGATCGGTCCGCCTGGCAGTTCCGTCAGCACCTTGCCCGGCGCCGTGATCTTGGTGTCGCCCGGCTGGTAGGGATAGCGCACGATCGCGTCCGTGTTGGCGACATAGAGATCGTTGCCGACCAGCGCCACGCCGAAGGGCGAGTTGAGGTGGTCGAGAAACACCCCCTGATAATCCAGCTTGCCGTCGCCATTGGTGTCGCGCAAGAGCGTGATGCGGTTGCTTGGCCCGCTATCGCCGCCGGAAGTGACCCAGCTTTCGACCCAGCCCATGATGATGTCTTTCGGCCGTTTGACCGATGCTTCGTTCGGCGCCTTGGATTCCACCACCAGGATATCGCCATTGGGCAGCACGTAAAGCGAGCGCGGATGCTGGAGCCCCTTGGCCAGCGCCTCGATCTGCAAGCCTTGCGCGACGGTCGGCTTCTCATCGTTTTTCCAGCCGACCACCGAGGCCAGATGCATAGGCGGGAACAGGTATTGGGTTATCTCCGGCAGCTTCGGATTGGGGCCGATCTGCACGTTCGGGTCGGTGTTGTCGTCGCTGCAGGCGGCAAGGCCCAAAGCCATTGCGCAGCAAAGCGCCGCAATCGGCCATCTTAGATCGCTGTCAAACCGTCTCATCGGCCACTCCTACGTGATGGCGATAGACCAGGCCCCAGCCGAGCCAGCCGGTGAAGAGCAGGATGATCACCACCAGCGCCGAGAGGATCAGCCCGGTCGGCACGACGGACGTCCAGGCATCGCGCGTGTGGATCAGCATGTTGAAGAAGGACAGAACAAGCGCCACGATATTGCCCGCCATGTGCAGCCACGCGGTCCGCTGAGCGCGTATCCTGCGGCCGCCAAGAAAGTCGGTCAGCCCCGCGATGGCAGCCAGGATACCGACGATGACACCGACGGTTACAAGCCAGGCCGAAAAATTGGCCCAGGTCATTTCGGCCGTCCACCAATAGACGATATCGGTCAGCAATGTCCCGACGAAACAGGCGATCGGGATGGTTACGAGCATGGGGTGGATGGGATGGCCGGCTATGCTTGCCGTGGATCGCGGGTTATCCATGCGGAAGCTCCTTTCCGCGCTGCTGCTCGGGCTTAACAGCGCAAAAAGGCGAATGTTCCTGCTGAAATCCTAGCGCTCACCAGAAGGTGAACGCGCGATTCTCAGCCAGAGCTGGCGCGGAATAGCCCTTCCGAGAGCGGCCGGGCGCACATTTCGCCGACGACAATCACGTAAGCCGCGCGGCATGCCACTTCAGATGATCGTCCATGAAGGTCGAGATGAAATTGTAGGAATGGTCGTAGCCTTCCTGCATGCGCAAGGTCAGATCGATGCCTGCCTTCTTGCATGCTTCTTCCAGCAGCCATGGGCGCAGACCGTCCTGCAGGAAGCCATCCGCCGTGCCTTGGTCGACGAGGAATTCCGGATATCGCTTGCCATCCTCGATCAGCAGCGTCGCGTCATAGGCGCGCCAGCTCTTTTCGTCCGCTCCGAGGTACTTCTCGAAAGCGGGCCGCGACCAGCCGGCCGTCGACGGTTGTACGATCGGCGCGAAGGCCGAGCAGCTCCGGTAGCGCTCCGGATTCTTCAGCGCGATCGTCAACGCGCCATGTCCGCCCATCGAATGGCCGAAGATGGCCTGCCGTGATATGTCGACCGGAAAATTGGCGGCGACGAGCGGGGGCAATTCCTCGGCGATGTAGGAATACATCCCGTAGTTCTTGGCATAGGGCTCTTGCGTCGCGTCGAGGTAAAAGCCGGCGCCGCAACCGAATTGCCAATTGTCCTTCTCGTCCGGAACGTCGGACCCGCGCGGGCTGGTGTCGGGACACACGACGACCAGCCCGAGCTCGGATGCCATCCGCCGGTACTCGCCCTTGTCCATGACATTTGCGTGCGTGCAGGTAAGGCCCGACAGATACCACAGGATCGGACACGGTCCGTTCTTGACCTGGGGCGGCACGAAGACGGCGAAGGTCATGTCGCAGGCTAAGACTTCGGAAGCGTGCGAATAGACGCCCTGGATGCCACCATGCGATTTTGATGTGGAAACGACCTTCATCGGTTCTGCCTTTCGTCAGGAAATCTCGATCCCGCATAACCGCCAGCCGGGGGCTCGCGCAACCTTGCACCTTGCATATCTGTTCCTCCGTTGCCGGAAACACCTGGGAAGACGCGCGCCTGGCACAGTCCGATTATGTGAAACGCCCCTTTAGCTTCCCTTGTTTGAGGTCGCCGGCTGCGGGAGTAATAGTCGCGTCGGAATTCGTGAGGAGGAGACGATGACGCTGAATTTCGACCCGAGGGCGAAGGCCGCCGCGCTCTACCATGGCGAATTCCGGCCGATGTTCATCGGCGGCAAGTGGGTGGCGGCGCAATCCGGTGAGGAGATGCAGGCGCTGAACCCGGCGACGGGCGAAGTGCTGGCCACCGTGCCGCGCGGCGGAGCCGCGGATATCGACGCGGCGGTGGCTGCGGCACGCGCGGCCTTCGAAGGCCCCTGGTCGAATTCTCGCCCTACGAGCGGCAATGCGTGCTGCTGCGGATCGCCGACCTCTTCGAAAAAAATTGGGGAGAGCTCAGCGTCTCCGACACGCTCGACATGGGGCTGCCGATCACCCGCACGCTGGCCAACCGGCGCCGCGTCATCGGTATGTTGCGCTTCTATGGGGGCATGGCGACCGCGCTGCATGGCGAGACGATCGACAATTCGATCCCCGGCGAGATCGTCTCCTTCACCCGGCGCGAGCCGGTCGGCGTCGTCGGCGCGATCATTCCCTGGAATGCGCCCACCGCTGCTTCGATCTGGAAGATCGCACCGGCTCTGGCCACCGGCTGCACCATCGTGCTGAAGCCCTCGGAGGATGCATCGCTGACGCCGCTCCTGATCGCGAAGCTGATGCAGGAGGCCGGCGTCCCCGACGGCGTCGTCAACATCGTCACCGGAACCGGCGCCGAGGCCGGCGCACGGCTCGCCGAGCACCCGGATGTCAACAAGATTGTCTTCACCGGCTCGACGCTGACCGGCCAGGCGATCGCCCGCGCCGGCGTCGCCAACCTCAAGCGTGTTTCGCTGGAGCTCGGCGGCAAGTCGCCGATCATCGTCTGCCGCGACGCTGACATCGACAAAGCCGTGCCGGTCGCGGCGATGGCGGTGTTCGTGCATTCCGGTCAGATCTGCATCGCCGGCTCACGCCTGTTCGTGGCGCGCGATATCCATGACGAGTTCGTGCGCCGGGTCGCCGAGTTCGCCGGCAAGCTGCGCGTCGGCCATGGCATCGAAGCGGAGACGGAAATCGGGCCGCTGATCAATGCAAGGCAGGCGGGCAAGGTGGAAGGCTACATCAAGGCGGGCAGCGACGAAGGCGCCCGGCTGGTCGCCGGTGGCTTGCGGCTGACGGGCGAGCTCTATGACGGCGGCAACTTCATCGCGCCGACCGTCTTCGGCGCGGTGTCGGACAAGATGACCATCGCGCGGGAAGAAATCTTCGGACCGGTCATCTCGGCGATGCCTTTCGACACGCTGGATGAGGTTGTCGCGCGCGCCAACGCAACGCCCTACGGCCTGGCGGCCGGCATCTTCACCACCAATCTCGGCACCGCGCACAAGCTCGCGCGCCGCGTCAAGGCCGGCTCGGTCTGGGTCAACATGTACCATGCCATCGATCCGGCCGTGCCGTTCGGCGGCATGAAGATGTCCGGCTACGGCCGCGAGGGCGGCGTCGAGCATCTGCACGAATATCTTGAGACGAAGGCGGTCTGGATGCAGACCGACTAGGTCGCCCATGAAGTTGGCAACCGGCTCGTCGCAGCGGGGTTGCGATGCGAACTGCTTGAGCTTGTTGAAGAAGCGCTCGACCAGATTGCCGAGGCTCTTCCGTGGCGACGTGCGCTTGCTGCCGGCTTTCTCAGGCCTGCGGCGGCTCGCCGGCATAGGCGCGCGCGATAAGAGCCCGGATCGGTTCCCGTTCCAGTGCCCGCGGGTTCCAGTAGGGATTGGCCAGCGCGCGGTCCGTCGCGATGTCGATCCCGTCGGGCGGCATGCCGATCTCGGAGAGCGCGCGCCTTGCGCCGATCCGGCCGGCGAGATCGTAGAGAGCCGTGGCAGGATCGTCTGTCTTCAGCACGGCCCGCAGGATCTCCATGACGGCCGGAATGGCGGGGGCGTTGTAGGCCAGCGCATGCGGCAGCACGATCGTATGGGTCTCCGCATGCGGCAGATCGAAACTGCCGCCCAGCGTGTGGCAAAGCTTGTGATGCAGCGCCATGCCGACCGAGCCGAGGCAGATGCCGCAAAGCCAGGCGCCGTAAAGCGCCTCGCAGCGCGCCTCGCGGTCGTGCGGGTTCCCGGCGATGACCGGCAAGGCGCTCACCAACGCGCCAATGGCCTCGGTCGCCATCAAGTTTATCACCGGGTTGCTTTCTCTCGCATAGAGCGCCTCGACAGCATGGGCGATGGCGTTCATGCCGCTTGTTCCCGACAAGGAAGCGGGAAGCGTCATCGTAAGGTCGACATCGTAGATCACCACTTCGGGCAGCACCTTGGGGCTCGATTGGGTGACCTTCACGCCATCCTTTGTCTCCCCGAGGATCGGCGTCATTTCCGAGCCGGCATAGGTCGTCGGCATCACGATCTGCGGCAGGTCCGTGCGCAACGCGATCGCCTTGGCGAGGCCCGTCGTCGAGCCGCCGCCGACCGCAACTAGCCCGTCGGCCTGGAGCTCCGCCACGACCCGCAGCGCGTCCTCTGTCACCGACACCGGTGTGTGCATCGTCGCCTTGGCATAGACGCCGGCCGCCGTGCCGCCAAGCGATCCGGCCAGACGCCGGGCTTCGGCATCCTGCGGCGGCGTTGCCAGCACGAGCACACGTTTCAGCCCCAACCGCTCGATCTCCTCCGGCAGCCGGGCAATGGTGCCCGACCCGAAGACGACTCGTGCCGGCTGGCCGTTATAGACGAAGCTTTTCATCGAGCGCCTCCCCGTCAGCCGCGGTTATATGCCCTCGGCATGAAAGGTAGCGACGAAGAGCCGCGCGCGTAAGTACACCTGCCGGTGATATTCGGCAGCCGGGGTCTGTTCGCCGTCGCAAGCTGGCGTCGGCCGATTGCGCCGCGCCATCGGCGCGATCGAAGATCGCGCCGTGGAGTTAGGCGATCCGCTGCTCGAACTGGGCGATGTCCGCGCTCTTGCGCAGACCGGTCGCAACGACCGATACGCGGAATTTTCCCGCCAAGGCCTGGTCGAAAATGGCGCCGACGATGATGTCGGCATCGGCGTCGACTTCTTCCCTGATCCGCGTCGCGGCCTCGTCGACCTCGAACAGCGTCATGTCCATGCCACCGCAGATCGACACGAGCAGCCCCCTGGCGCCCGACATTGAGGCTTCGTCGAGGAGCGGATTTGCGATCGCCGCCTCGGCCGCGATCTTGGCACGCCCCTCTCCGGAGGCCTCGCCGGTTCCCATCATCGCCCGCCCCATGTCCCGCATCACCGACTTCACGTCGGCGAAATCGAGATTGATCAGGCCTTCCTTGACGATGAGGTCCGTGATGCAGCCGACACCGGCGTAGAGAACCCGGTCCGCCATGGCGAAGGCATCGGCGAATGTGGTCCTGGCGTCGGCAACCCTGAAGAGGTTCTGGTTCGGGATGACGATCACGGTGTCGGCGCTCTCGCGCAGCCGCTCTATGCCTTCCTCGGCCGCCTGGGTCCTGCGCTTGCCTTCGAAGACGAAAGGCTTGGTGACGACGGCAACCGTCAGGATGCCGGCGTCGCGCGCGGCGCGCGCGATCACGGGCGCCGCACCGGTTCCCGTGCCGCCGCCCATGCCGGCGGTGATGAAGCACATATGCGTTCCCGCCAGATGATCCATGATCTCGTCGATGGATTCCTCCGCCGCGGCACTTCCGACCTGAGGCAGCGATCCCGCGCCCAGGCCCTCGGTCACATGCGCGCCCAACTGGATCAGCCGCGACGACTTCGACATGGTGAGCGCCTGCGCGTCGGTGTTGGCGACGACGAACTCGACGCCCTGCAGCCCTTCGGCGATCATGTTGTTGACGGCGTTGCCGCCGGCGCCGCCGACCCCGACAACGGTGATCTTGGGTCTCATCTCCAGGATTTCCGGCTTGGCGGTCATTTTTTCATCTTTCTACCAAAAGCACCTGCGGCCCTGCCCCACGATGCGGGACCGGAACTACAAGCACGCGAATCAGGCGACCCCCACCAAGCGCAGGGAATCAGAGCAGGCGCTTCCCTGCAAGCTCCGCTGACATTCTGTCCAGGCGCAAATGCCCTGCCGAGCTGGAAAGCGTTCAGGCGCTCGGCTGATCCGAGCCGCCGCCGCTGCAGGAAATTCTATTGCGTCACTGAAGTCGAGGTGCCCCAGGTGTCCGACAGCACGTAGCCTTGCGGATAAGGGTCCGTCGGATCGAGATAATAATTGTGCTCGCCCATGATCCAGGCCCTGCCCGTTATCTGCGGCACGATCGCCTTGCGCCCGGCGACTTCGGTGAGCTCGAGGATCTTGCCGGTGAAGCGCGAGCCGATGATGGATTCATGGATCAGCACCTCGCCTTCCTTCATCTGGCCCCGCGCCTGCAGCACCGCCATACGGGCCGACGTGCCGGTTCCCGTCGGGCTGCGGTCCGAGCGTCCGGGCGAGACGATGCAGGTGTTGCGGGTGACATTGCCAGGCCCCTGGAACGGCATGGCGAACTGGACGATGGACACACCGCGCACATTGTCGAATTGCGGATGCACGACATCGAGCTGCTCGCGCGCCGCGCGGCGGACCTTCTCGCCAGCAACGGCCAACTCGCGCGCCTCGTCGGGGACGACTGAGAAGCCAAGCGCCTTGGCATCGACGATGGCGTAGAACATGCCGCCATAAGCGATATCCACCTTCAGCGTTCCTAACCCCTCGAGTTCGATATTGGCATCGAGGCGCTCGGCGAAGGCCGGCGCGTTGCGGAAGGTGATCGACAGACATTTGCCGTCGCGGCATTCGGCGCTGACCTCGATAACGCCGCCCGGCATATCCAGCTTGAAGCGCGTCTCGGGCTCCTGCATCGGCACCATGCCGGTCTCGAGCAGCACGGTGGCGACGCAGATCGTGTTGGAGCCGGACATCGGCGGATATTCGGTCGGCTCCATGATGATGGCGCCCGCGGCGCAATCCTCGCGCGTCGAGGGCACCAGCAGATTGACGTGACGGGCAACGCTGCCGCGCGGCTCGCAGATCAGCATGCGCCTGATATGGTCGTGATCGCGCTCCATCGCGATCATCTTTTCCATCATCGTGCGGCCCACGGGCGGCAGAACGCCGCCCACGATGACGTCGCCGATCTCCCCCTCGGCATGGCAGCCGACGACGCGGATGCTGGTTTTGGTGCGCATTGCTTGTTCTCCCTGTCCGGCGCGGCCTGGCAAGTGGTCCTGCTTGGGGACAAACTGACCAAACTGCGCGCCAGCCTCAAGGAGAATCCTGACCGCCAACATTTTTCCGGCTGCATGCCGCGCTGATGGCGAAATCGGTCGATCCGCTCCGAAGCGAACAGCGCTAGGCGTCCGCCAGTGCCGTCACCTCGCGCCGGAAAGGCAGCGCATCGCCAATATCGGGTTCGTCGAGCTCGCGGGCGAAGCGGTGGCCGGCATAGGTTGCCCAGGCGATCGGTCCCGGCGCTTCCGCATCGCCGATGACCTTGATCGAACGGATGCCGTTGCCGGCCCATTCGTTTTCTCTTGCTTTGAGCTCGCGCCAGACAGCGTCGTCCTGACTGCGCGAGGTGACCAGGACGACGGCATCGGCCGCCAACTCCTGTCGTGCGCCGGTATAGACGCAGGCCGTCACGACTCCGCCTGAAGCGATGTTCGTGACAGTCCTGTTGAGGACGATATCCACTCCGAGTTCCGCCAGGCGGCGGTGGATGGCGCCCTGCTCCAGCGTGTTGCGGGTCCAGTCCGAGACATAGGCCGACGGCGTCACCAGGGTCACCTTCGCGCCCTGCCGCGCCATCAGCTCGGCGAGAACCCCGCCCATGTAATAGTGGTCGTCGTCGAACAGCACCACATTACCCGAAGGCAGCTTGCCGTCCATCAGATCGTCGGGCGTGTAGACCGGCATCGCGGCGTCGATCGGCATCGGCACGACATGGGCGCGCGCGACGCCGTCCCGCCGCCAGCTCGATCCGGTGGCGATGGCGACGTTCTGGAAACCGAAGGACAGGATATCGTCGGCCGACAGCCGGCTTTCGAAATAGATGTCGACATTCGGCATCTGGCCGAGCTGATACTGACGATAGTCGCGCACCCTGCCCCAGGCCGACAGGCCCGGCAGCAGGCACTCGCGCGCCACGCGCCCGCCGAGTCCGGTGCCCGCTTCCGCTAATGCCACCTGATAGCCGCGCAGGCCGAGCGCGCGGGCGGCCTCAAGTCCGGCTGGTCCGGCGCCGACGATCAGCACACTGTCGCTGTCGCCCTTGGCCTGCATGCGCTCCGGATGCCAGCCCTTGCGCCACTCCTCCATGAAGGTCGGGTTCTGCGTGCAGCGCGAGATCGACATCGTCATGTCGCCGGTGATGCAGATGTTGCAGCCGATGCACTCGCGAATGTCCTCGATGCGGCCCTCCTCGACCTTCCGCGGCAGGAAGGGATCGGCGATCGACGGCCGCGCGCAGCCAATGAAGTCCAGCGTGCCCGATTTGATCATCCTGACCATCACGTCCGGCGAGGTGAAGCGGCCGACACCGACGACCGGCTTCGAGGTCAGCTTCTTGATGCCGTAGACGAGGCTCTCCTGCGCGGCTTCCTCCTTGAAGCGCGACGGCCCGGAGCAATCCTCCCAGGCGCCATGGGCGAGATCCCAGAGATCGGGCAGCTCGGCATGCATCTCGATCAGATCGCGAACTTCCGAGTTGGCGAAGCCGAGCTCGCCGATCATCTCGTCCAGCGACAGCCTGAGCGTCAGGCCGCACGTGTCGCCGATCGCATCGCGCCCTTCTTCGATCAGTTCGCGCATCAGCCGCGAGCGGTTCTCCAGCGAGCCGCCATATTCGTCGCTGCGCTGATTGGTGGCGGTCGACAGGAAATGTTGGATGATGCCGAAGCCGTGCGCGCCGTAAAGGCACACAAGGTCGAAGCCCGCCTGCTTCGCGCGCTTGAAGGCATTGCGGTGCCAGCGGCGCAGGTCTCGGATATCCTCTCTGTCCATGGCGCGCGCCTGCACCGGGTCGTTGGTGAAGGTGCGGATCGGCAGGGCCGACGGCCCGCGCGGGACCTCCTTCGTATAGAGGTTGGGGCCGTTGATGCCGGAATAGGCGAGCTGGATGCCGGCGAGCGCCCCATGCTCGTGCATGGCTTTCGCCATCTTAGTCAGAGCCGGAATGTCGGCGTCGTCCCACAGGCGCAGCTCGATGAAGGGCGTGATCTCGGAGGTGTGATGCATCTCCGTCTGCTCGGTGAAGATGACGCCCCATCCGCCTTCGGATTTCATGCGCCGCATCTCGGCCGCGGCCGATGGATCGCGATAGCCGCCGCCATTGCAATGCGGAACCTGGTAGAAGCGGTTTTTGGCGGTCACCGGACCGATCTTCATCGGCTCGAACAGAATGTCGTAGCGTGGGTCGCGCATAATAGCTTCCTTCATGCCGGCTCGGTCCTGCCGATCCGCCGAGATTACTCATAAGTTGGCGTCGGCGCGGGAAAACTACGGAATTCTTCCGTGCGGATTAGGACGCGCCTAACCGCGCATCCGGGGATTAGCCTGCGATGAACCGGGGCTGAGCCAAATTCGACTTCAGGGCGGCGACCGCTCGATGTAGACAACCGGCTGCGGGCAACGGGACAACAGACATGGACAGCATCAGGATCCTCGAAAGGCTGATCGCCTTCCCGACGGTGAGCCGCGACTCGAATCTCGACCTCATCGGCTACGCGGCGGACCTGCTCGAAGCGAATGGCATAGCCAGCCAGCTCATCCACAGCACGGACGGCCACAAGGCCAATCTCTTTGCCACGATCGGACCGGCCGACAGGCCCGGCATCATGCTCTCCGGCCACACGGATGTCGTTCCCGTCGACGGCCAGGACTGGACCCTGCCGCCATTCGCGATGACCGAACGTGACGGCAAGCTCTTCGGGCGCGGCGCGGCGGACATGAAGGGTTTCGTGGCCTCGGCGCTCGCAGCCTGCATCAAGGCCTCGAAAATGCCGCTGCGCACGCCCTTGCATCTGGCGCTCTCCTACGACGAGGAGGTCGGCTGCCTGGGCGTTCGCGACCTGATCGACATGCTGAGCGCGGCGCCGCAACGCCCGCTGCTCTGCATCGTCGGCGAGCCGACCAACATGCAGGTGGCGACGGGACACAAGGGCAAGCTCGCGGCTCGCGCCCTCTGCAAGGGCCGTGAAGGCCACTCGGCGCTCGCCCCGCTGGCGCTCAACGCCATTCATCTCGGCTGCGACTTCGTGCGCGCCCTGCGCGACGAACAGGATCGGCTGGCCCGCGAAGGCGCCCGCGACGGCGACTACGATATTCCCTATACGACTGTGCATGTCGGCAAGATCAATGCTGGTGTGGCACTCAACATCGTGCCCAATCTCTGCGTGGTCGATTTCGAGATCCGCAACGTCGCCGCCGACGATGCTGCAGGCATTCTCGACCGGCTGCGGACTGCCGCCTCGCGCATTGCCGCCGACGCTGCTTCGATCGCGCCCGAAGCGGCGATCGACATCGAGATCACCAACACCTATCCAGGTCTCGACACGCCGACCGCTTCGGAAGCGGTGGCCTTCGTCAAATCGCTGACCGGCGCCAACGATACGATGAAGGTCGCCTTCGGCACGGAAGGCGGGTTGTTCAGCCGCGATCTCGGCACGCCTGCCGTCGTCTGCGGACCGGGCTCAATGGCACAGGGACACAAGCCGGACGAATTCGTCAGCGTCGAACAGTTGCGGCGTTGCGACGACATGCTGGAAAGACTGCTGTCGCGGCTTGCCGACGGCTGGCCGTGATGTCGCTCACTTGACGATGCGTTCGGTGCCGAAGACACCCTGCTCGACGACGAAGCGGCGGCAATGGTCGATGAAGGCCTGTACCGTCAGCGTGCGGTGCTCGGCATTGGGCAAGGCAATTCCCATGGTCAGCGGCCTGATGTCGCCCAGCAAGGGCACGAAGACCAGCAGCTTGCCATCTGGCGACATGGCGTTGAGCGGCCGCATGTTGGCGATGCCATAGCCGAAGCCGTTGGCGACCATCGAACGCATCACGGCGATGTCGCCGGTGCGCTCGGCGATCCTGGGCCGCAGGCCTTGGAAAGCCGAGAGGAAATATTCGCGGCTGTAAGGAAGGTCGAGCAGCACCATGGGTTCATCGACCAGTTCCTCCGGCGTGATGCCCGCCCTCCCCGCCAGGCGATGCGCGGCCGGCAGCATTACATAGGCAGGCAGCTGCATCAGCGGCTCGAAGGTCATGTCCTGCGACAATTCGAGATCGTAGGTGAGCGCTGCGTCTATCTCGCCGCGCTGCAGCATCTCGAACAATTGCCCCTGGTTGCGCTCGAACTGCCTGACGCGCACCTCCGGATAAGCATCCTCGAACTTCCGGCGCAGCGCGGGCAGCACGATCTGCGCGAACGTGAGCAGACAGCCGATCGCCAGCGGCCCACGTACCTTTTCGGCGATATCGCCGGCAATGTCATGCAGCGCATCCGCATCGTTGAGCAGCCGCGCGGCTTCCTTGAGGAACAGGCGCCCGCCCGCCGTCAGCGCCAGCGCGTGCGAGTGCTTGCGCACGAAGAGCTGGACGCCGAACTCCGCTTCGAGTTGCGCGATCGACGCCGAAATCGACGGCGGCGAGACATTCACCTGCTCGGCCGCCTTGGCGATCGAGCCGGCTTCACCAACGGCGACGAAATATTCGAGTTGTCTGAGCGTGAAGCGGAGCGGCATGGTCCTATGTTGCCGGTTTGCACCCTGTGATCAAGTCGCGGCCGCTCCTCAGTACTTGATCCAGGTGGTCTTCAGCGCGGTGTATTTGTCGAGCGCATGCAGCGACAGGTCCCGCCCGAAGCCGGACTGCTTGAACCCGCCGAACGGCGTCATCGGGCTCAGCGCATCGACCGTATTCACCGAAACCGTCCCAACGCGCAGCCTCTCCGCGATGCGGTGCGCCCGCGACAGGCTGTCGGTCCACAGCGATGCCGCCAGGCCGTAGACGCTGTCATTGGCAATCCGAAGTGCTTCGTCCTCGGTGTCGAAGGCGATCACCGACAGCACCGGGCCGAATATCTCATCGCGGGCAAGTGGATCTTCAGGCGAGACATTGTCGAAGATCGTCGGCTGCACGAAGCTGCCGCGCCCATCGATCGCCACCCGGTCGCCGCCGGCCACCAGCCGCGCCGACCTCCTGCCGCCATCGATGAAACGCATGACGGTCGCGGCGTGCCGCGCGTCCACCATCGCTCCCATCTTGGACGCCGGGTCAAGAGGGTCGCCGGGTTGCGTCGCTGCCGCACGCTCCGCCAGTTTCTCCACCAGCGCATCCTTGATGCCGCGCTCCACCAGCAGCCGGGAATTTGCCGAGCACACCTGGCCCTGGTTGAAGAAGATACCGAAGGCAGCCATGTCGGCGACCGCGTCCAGATCGCGGCAATCCGCGAACACCAGATTGGGGCTTTTTCCCCCGGTCTCCAGCCAGACCTGCTTCATATTCGACTGGCCGGAATATTGCATGAACAGCTTGCCGACGGCGGTCGATCCTGTGAAGGCGAGACAATCCACGTCCATATGGCGGCCAAGCGCCTGGCCGGCGGTTTCGCCGAGGCCCGGCACCACATTGAGCACACCGGCGGGAAGGCCCGCCTCCATGGCGAGCTCGGCCAGCCTGAGCGCCGAGAAAGGCGACTGCTCGGCCGGCTTCAGCACCACCGAATTGCCTGCCGCCAGCGCCGGCGCACATTTCCAGGTCGCCATGTCGAGCGGAAAATTCCACGGCACCACGGCGCCAACGACGCCAAGCGGTTCGCGCCGCACCAGCGCCAAGTCGCCCTGCCCGGTCGGCGCCACCTCGTCGTAGACCTTGTCGATCGCCTCGGCATACCACTGGAAGGTCGCCGCCGAGCCTGGCACGTCAATGGTGGCGGCATCCTTGACCAGCTTGCCCATGTCCAGCGACTCCAGCAGCGCGAGCTCCGGCAGGTTCTCGCGCAGCAGCTCCGCCAGCCGCAGCAGCACTTGCTTGCGATGCGCGGGGGCCGCTCGCGACCAGACGCCGGCCTCGAAGCTGCGCCTGGCCGCGGCCACGGCAAGATCGACATCCTCCTCTCCGCAGGAGGCGACCTCGGCGAGCGTCGCTCCCGTGGCCGGATTGATGCTGGCGAAGGTCCGGCCGGAGCGCGCCGACACCGGCTTGCCGTCGATGAACGCCTTGTCGCGAAAACGGATCGCAGACGCCTTGCCGACCCACTCCTTGTGGCTGAGTTCGCTCATGCTGGCTCCAGAACCGATCGGACTATTCGTCGCCGGGAACGCCGTAGCTCGGCGCATCGGACGGGTTGAGGGCGCGGGTGACATAGGCATCGAGCTGGGGCTTGTAGATGTCCCACAGCATCGCCAATTGCTCGATCGGGCAGGCCTCGGTCCAGTCGCAACGCAGGTCGGCAACGGGCCAGGACACATCGCGCACCAGCTTCATTCCGGCGGAGCGGACGGGCCCCGCCTCCCCGCCCGCCTTGAGCGCGGCGCGCATCGTGGCGATCAGCCGGTCGCCAAGGTCGCCTTCGGAGGCAAGGAAAGCGTCGACCATGGCTTGCGGAATGCCGGCGTTCGCGAGCAGGTTGCCGCCGCAGGCGACGTCTTCGCCACGCGCCTCGGCCCAGATGCCGAGCGCCTTCGGCCCGGAATGGATCGCGCTGCCGCCCGCGGCGTCGACAGCCAGTATCTGCCGGTACTCGATAAAAGCGCCCGTGCGCTTCAGGATCGCGACGGCCTCCGTGGCGGAGGCGCCGCGCGCCATCAGTTCCAAAGCCCGCGGCCCGAGCGTCGGGTCGGTGACGTTCTGGCTGGCGACCGCGCCGACGCCAGCCTGCGCGTAGGCGCAGCGGGCAGCGACCGCAGGGGACGACGAGGATACCGCCACGCCGAACATGCCTGTGCGCCTGCAGCGCGCGACGATGGAGAAGGTCATGGCGCTTTAGTCCGGAATGACGGCGGTGCCGTCGATCTCGACCAGCCATTCCGGCCGCGCGAGCGCCGACACGACCAGTCCGGTAGAAACCGGATGCACGCCCTTGATGTATTCGCCCATCGTCCGGTAGATGGCCTCGCGGTGGCGGACATCGGTGATGTAGACAACCACCTTCACCAGATGCTCCATCGTGCCGCCGCACTCCTCGATGAGCTGCCTAATATTCTGCATGACCTTGTGGGTCTGCTCGGCCGGATCGTGGCTGTCGATGTTCTTGGCCGTGTCGAGGTCCTGCGGGCACTGGCCGCGCAGATAGACGGTGCGGCCGCCGCGCGTGACGACGGCTTGGCAGAGATCATTGTCGAGCTTCTGCTCGGGATAGGTGTCTTTCGTATTGAATTTGCGAATTCGCGTATGCGCCATCTTGGTCTCCATCAGGCCGGGCTAGCAGCGTCAGCTTTGGTCAGGCGTCCACGGGCTCGCGCTTTGCGGCGGCGTGGTAGGCCAAATATTTGCGCTGCGTCGAAATACGGTCGGCCACGTGCTTGGCATCATGCCAGACACCCCAGATGAAGCTCGACCCCCTGCGCGATTGCCAGGGCAGCCCCAGGAAATAGATCCCGGGCTCGGTCGAGACGCCGCGCTGATGCCGTGGCCGGCCCTTCTCGTCGAAGGCATCGACCTTCAGCCAGCTGTAGTCGACGGTAAAGCCCGTCGCCCAGATGATCGTCGCGATCCCAGCCTTGGCCAGATCTAGCTCGCGGATCGGATTGGTCACGCATTCCGGGTCGGGGTCGATCCGGCGGGCCTCGGGCTCGTCCGGAAGGTCGAGCCCATTGCGGGCAACATAGGCGTCAGCCTCGTCGAGCAGCGACATCAGGCTGGCGTCGCCTCGGGCAATATTCTTCGCAAGATCAGGCGCGAAGGTCATCACGCCATCCTGGTATGTCTTTGTCATGCCGACCAGCGTAAGTCCCTGCGCTGCCAGGCGGCGGAAATCGATCGTCTCGCCGCCGCGCGCGCCGCTGACCGCGATCGTGACGTGTTCCGTGCCGGGTCCCGGGGTCTCGAGGTCCCATTTGCCGAGAACGCCCAGCCACCAGCAGAAGTCACGCCCACGATAGGCGCGTGGCGGACGGTCATGCGGGCCGACCGAGAGATAGACGCGCCTGCCCGAGCGCTGCAGCTCATCGGCAATCTGCACGCCAGACGATCCCGCGCCGACCACCAGCACGGCGCCCTTTGGCAACTGCGCGGGGTTGCGATACGCGCTGGAATGGATTTGCAGGATGCCGGCATGGGCGGGAACGAGAGGCGGGATGACGGGAACCTGGAAAGGCCCGGTCGCGGCCACGACGCTGTTGGCTTCGATCACGCCATCCGAGGTTTCGACGCGAAATCCCGGACGGCCGACATTCCTTTGCACCAGCTTGACCTCGACGCCGCAGCGGATCGGCGCGTTGATCTGCTTGGCGTAGGCGACGAAATAGTCGGCGACCTCCTCCTTGGACGGAAAGCCGTCGGGACCCGTCACGGGAAACTCCATGCCCGGAAACCGGTCATGCCAGGCCGGGCCGTTGGCGACGAGGGAGTCCCAGCGCTGCGAACGCCAGCGCTCGGCGATCCGGCCGCGCTCGAGAACGAGATGAGGCACCCCGCATTTGCTAAGATGCTCGCTCATGGCCACCCCGGCCTGGCCACCGCCGACAACGAGCGTGTCTATCTTCTCAACCGACATATCCACGTCTCTTCCGATGGGGCTTTCGCCGCTGCGATGGAGGTCCGGTTTGCTTTTAGTGACGGGCTGGCGGAGCGAAAATTATGATTTCATGTGTCAGTGCTTAGCTTATCCCTAAACGCTCCAGCGGCATCGCAGAGCTGAGTGCGAATTCCTGCGACCAACATCGACGACATCACCTCCGAACATTGCAGGCTTAGGCAAGCCCTAAGCACGGGTACCGGAAAAAGTTATTCTTCCGCCTCGGATTTGGTGGTTGCTTGCTTTCAACACCCGCATGAGAGCGACGACCGCTGAGATTGAAATGGCGCGAGACACCCTTTACGCAAACGGCGCGCTATACACGGTCGATGCGGCGAACCCCGTTGCTGAGGCGATGCTTGTTCGCGGCGACCGCATTGTGGCTGTCGGGTCTTCGTCCTCCGTCAGGGCGCAAGCATCCAAAGACCCTGAAATCGTCGATCTCCAAGGCCGGTTCGCAATGCCGGCTTTCATCGACGCCCATGTCCATTTTGCCTGGGGAAGCAAATATCTCGATGAGGTGCGGTTGCGCGAAGCGAAGACCTTTGGCGACGTCCTTACGCGCTTGAAGGTCTATTCGCATGCCAATCCCGACCGGGCATGGATCGTGGGCAGCGAGTTCAGCTACGGCTACCCGGATCTCCCCGAAGGCGGCTTCCACAAATCGCTTCTCGATCAAGTTGTTGCCGATCGTCCGGTTTTCTTCCGTTCCGGCATGGCGCACGCCGCCTGGGTGAACAGCAAGGCGCTGGAACTTGCCGGCATCAGCCGGGACACGCCCGACCCTGAGGGTGGCGAAATCGTTAGAGATGCGAGGGGTGAGCCGACCGGATGGCTGAAGGAGAAAGCGTGGTCCAAGTTTGAGGCGCTGGTCTCCCAACCCTCGCAATCCGATATGCGATCCGCGTTGCTCTCCGCCATCAAGGAAGCAAACCGTTTGGGATTGTCGCGGGTCCAAAGCGCGGGGATGGATGACGAAGCGGTGCCCTTGCTTGCTGAGATATTTGCGAATGGCGAGCTGAGCCTGCGGTTCAGTCTGTCGAGTATTGTAAATCCGGACTCGAACATCGACGAGGTGATCGCGCGCGTGTCCGGATGGAGGGATGACCTCGACCCTGACTTTCTCGACGGACGTGTCATCAAATTCTTCCTGGACGGCGTCTTGGAATCCCATACCGGCTTCATGCCCCAGGGCTACGCCGACAGACCGGGCGAAACCGGAACATGCCTGTGGAAGGCAGCGGCCTACAACGCGGCCGTCAGCCGTGCGCAGCAGGAAGGATTTCAGGTCTGGACGCACGCGATCGGAACGGGCGCCATCGAGATGGCCCTCGACGCCTATGCCGCGGACGGGGAACGCTCAAGGCGGTGCCGGCCGCGGGTAGAGCATTGCGAAATACCCACCGCGCGCGACATCGAGCGTTTTGGCGAGATAGGAGCGATAGCAAGTTTCCAACCCGCGATGATCTATCCACGCGACCAGTGGCTCGGGATGGAGGGAGTGTGGGAAGTGCGTGTCGGCTCCGAGTCCTTGCCGCGGGCCTTTCCTGTTCGTTCCATTCTTGAGGCAGGAGGCGCCGTCGCGTTTGGAACCGATTGGCCCATCGTCGACCTCAATCCGCTCATTGGCATTCGCAATGCGGTGCTGCGCCAAAGCCTGGACCACCAGCCGGAAACAGGCTGGGTCCCGCAGCAAAGGATCACCGTCGCGCAGGCGCTCCACGCCTATACGCTGGGGGCAGCCTTTGCCGGCCACCGGGAAAAGGATGAGGGAAGTTTGGCGGCGGGGAAGCTCGCCGACTTCATCGTCCTTTCCGTTGATCCGCTACAGGTCGAGCCGCACAGGATCGCGGATATCAAAGTGCTGAAAACGATCGTCGGCGGCAAACCGGTCTGGGAAGAACCCGCGGCCGAGACCGCGTCTTGGGGGGTGGATGGAAGCGACGGAATTTGACTACATCGTCGTGGGCGCCGGCTCGGCCGGTTGCGTGGTCGCCAATCGGCTGAGCGCCGAACCATCGGTCAGAGTGTGTCTGATCGAGGCCGGCGGCAGCGACAACAGCCTGCGGGTCAAGGTTCCGGCGGGCATCCTCTCGCTCTACGGCAACCCGAACTACGATTATTGTTTCGTCGGCGTGCCGCAACCTCATCTCAACAACCGCAGGATTCCGGTCAACCGCGGCAAGGCGCTGGGCGGATCGAGCTCGATCAATTCGATGGTCTATATTCGCGGCGCCGCCGAGGATTATGACGAGTGGGCAAGGCTCGGCTGCGCCGGCTGGGCTTATCGCGACGTGCTGCCCGTGTTCAGGAAGCTGGAGCGCAATCTGCTTGCCCAGGATCCGCGCTATCATGGCACCGACGGGGAGCTTTTGGTCGACAATCCGCGCGATCCGAACGTGCTTTCGAGCATGTTCGTTAGGGCCGGTGAAAATGCCGACCTGCCTGCCAACACGGACTTCAACGCCGAAAGCCAGTTCGGTGTCGGAATCTACAACGTCACGCAGGATCGAGGGCAGCGCTTCAGCAGCTTCAGCGCCTTCATGCGTCCCGTCCTCGATCGCAGGAACCTGACGCTGCTCAGCCAATGCGAGGTGATCGATCTCGTCATCGCCGAGGGCCGCGCGACAGGCATGCGCGTGCGGCATGAGGGTCGGCAGAAACTGCTCTCCGCCAGCCGCGAGATCGTGCTTTCGGCCGGCGCCATCAACTCGCCCAAGATCCTGATGGCGTCGGGGATCGGTCCGGCAGACGAGCTCAAGCAGATCGGCATCGCGCCGGTTCTCGACCTGCCAGGGGTCGGCAAGAACCTGCAGGACCATGTCGACGGCATGATCACCGTGCGCTCAAGGAGCACCAGGACGCTCGGCCTGTCGATCGCCAATCTGCCGCGCATGGCGGCGGCACCCTTCCAGTATTTCGCGCGCCGCAAGGGCATGCTCACCACCAATTACGTCGAAGCCGGCGGCTTTGCGAAGACCAGGCATGCGAACGGCCTGCCCGACATCCAGTTCCATTTCGTGCCGGGCTATCGTAGCCATCGCGGCCGACTGATCGAATACGGCCACGGCTACGCTGTTCACACCTGCGTGCTTCGGCCGAAAAGCGTGGGCGAAATCAGGCTGTCGCGCGACAATGCTCGCCGCGAGGTCCTGATCGACCACCGCTTCTTCACGCATGAAGACGACGCCATGGTGCTGGTCGAAGGTATCAAGATCGCGCGCCGGATCCTTGCCTCGTCCGAGTTCGACGCGGTGCGCGGCAAGGAGATGCTGCCCGGCAAGAATGTCTGCAGCGACGACGAGATCCTCGCCTATCTGCGCGCCGAGGCGCTGACCGTCTATCACCCGGTCGGAACCTGCAAGATGGGAACGGACGATATGGCGGTCGTCGACCCGGCGACCCTCAAAGTGCGCGGCGTGGACGGGCTTCGCGTCGCGGACGCCTCCGTCATGCCGAAGCTGATCGGCGGCAACACCAACGCGCCAAGCATGATGATCGGGCAGAAGGTTTCGGAGATGATCCTGGGCTCGGGGCAGAACGGTCAAAGGTAGGGAGCCTCAACCCCTTCGACGTTAGGGCAGTTCAGCGTTTGCACGCCGAACTGCCCCCAACTATCTGAGATTGCTCTCAGTGATCCTCGTCGATCTCGTCGTGCAGCAGGCCAAGGATGCGGCGCTTGAGCGCGATGAAGTCGGGCTCGAGGATCACGTCCATCGAGCGCGGCCGGGGTATATCGACCTTGATCTCGGCCTTGATCTTGCCGGGCCTCGCCGTCATCACCAGGACGCGATCGCCGAGCACCAGGGCCTCGTCGATATCGTGGGTGACGAAGAGCACCGTCTTCTGCTGCCGCTCCCAGACCCGCAGCAGCAGCTTCTGCATGGTGCCGCGCGTCTGGCTGTCGAGCGCGCCGAAGGGTTCGTCCATCAAAAGGACGGCCGGGTCGTTGGCGAGGGCGCGCGCGATCGCCACGCGCTGCTTCATGCCGCCGGAAAGCTGCGCAGGATAGTGGTCGGCGAAAGGCGCAAGGCCGACCTCGTTGAGATACTGGTCGACGATCTGCCTGCGCTGCTCCGCCGGCAGCCCCTTGCGCTTCGGCCCATATTCGACGTTGGCGCGCACCGTTAGCCAGGGAAACAAGGTATAGCTCTGGAACACCATGCCCCTGTCGGGGCCGGGCTCGATCACTTCCCTGCCGTCGACCTTGATGCTGCCCGAGGTCGCGTCGTTGAGGCCGGCTGCAAGGTAGAGCAGGCTGGATTTGCCGCATCCCGAAGGGCCGACGATGACGCAGAATTCGTTCTTGGCCACCTTCAACGACACATCGTCCAGTGCCAGCACGCCATTGACGTCACCATAGCGCAGCGTCACGTCCTCAATGGCCATCGTGGTCCCGGCCGCACGCGCATTGGCAGAGGCCATGCCGCCCGAATTGTTCGCCTTGACGGTTTCGGTCATCACTACCCTTGGTCCGGCTGCGGTTTGCGAGGATGCGTTCAAGATCAAGGTGCCCATGGCGCGACCCTTGCCCGGAGAATGCGGAATGCCGTGTCGGTGATCAGGCCGAGAAGCCCGATCGCGGCGATGGCCATGAAGATCACGTCGACCTGGAAGCCGCGCATCGCCTTGAGGCTGATATAGCCGAGGCCGCTCGACGCGGCGACGAGCTCGGCCACGACCAGATAGGTCCAGGCCCAGCCCATGGTGACGCGAAGGGTGTCGAGGATCGAGGGAAGCGCTGCAGGGAAGATAACGTGCCACACCGCTTCTGAGCGCTTGGTGCCCAAAGTGTAGGAGGCGTTGACCAGGTCCCTGGAGACGCTGCGCGCGCAGTCGGAGATCATCACCAACTGCTGGAAGAACGTGCCGAAGAAGATGACCGCTATGCGCTGCTCGATGCCGATGCCGATCCACAGGATGAACAGCGGCACGAAGGAAGTCACCGGCAGGTAGCGGATGAAATTGACCAGCGGCTCGAGCGGCGCCTGCACCGCCCGATAGGTGCCCATCCACAGCCCCAGCGGCACCGCGATCAGCGAGGACACGATGAAGCCCAGGATCACCACCTTGGCGCTTGTCAAAGTGTGGTAGAAGAGGCTGCCGTCCAGCGACATGCGATAGGTCGTCTCGAGCACCGTTCCGGGCGTCGGCAGGAACATGTTCGGCACGACGCGGCCGTAGGACAGCAAAGCCCAGCCGCCGATCACGACCACCCACATCGCCAGCGCGAGCGTGGTTGCCGTGCCGGCGGGGATGTTGGCGAATGGGGTCGTCAGGCGCGTCCACGCCGTCCGCCTCTGTGCCATGGATGGCCTCCGTAGAACCTAAACGCGAAAACCTGGCTTCGAAAAAACGGCGTTGGCCCGGATGGGCCAACGCCGGCGATCCGAAGGCTCACTGTTCCTTGATGAAATCGGTGTCGAGGATGGTCTTCGAGTCGATCGTCATCTTGAGCTTGCCGGCCTTGCCCCAGATATCCTGTGCGAAGTTCACCAGGTCGGCCGCTTCGCTCTTCTCCGGAGTGCCGAAGAATTCCAGGTTGCGGGCGCGATCGTAGTAGCGCACGCCTTTGGCCCCGGCCGCGAAATCCTCGGGCTTCTCCAGATAGCCGCCGATACCCTTGGCCATGATCTCATAGGCCTTCTCCGGATTGGTCTTGATGTATTCCACCGCCTTGTAATAGCCCTTGATGAGAGCCTTCACGTCCTCGGGGTGCTTCTCGATCAGGTCGCATTTGAGCGCGATCACATCGACGATCAGGCCAGGCGTGGTCGTGGAATCGATCAGCACCTTGCCCTTACCGCCCTTGCGGACTTCGGTGAGATGCGGCTCCCAGGTCACCGCGGCCGGAACCTGGCCGGCGATGAAGGCGGTCGCCGCGTCATCGGCGGTCATGTTGGTGACGCTGACGTCGTCCTCGGTCATGCCTTCCTTCTTCAGGAGCACGTTGAACCAGAATTCGGAAACCGAGCCCTCGTTCAGCGCGACGGGCTGGCCCTTCAGATCCTTGAGCGACTTGACGTCGGGCTGGGTGACGACCCCGTCGCCGCCATGGCTGTCGTCGAGCGCCACCACATATTTGAAGCAGAGCTCGTCCGAGCGGTACTTCATCAGCTCGTCGACGGTAGAGGCAGCGCCATCCAGGTCGCCGCCGGCGACCGCCGCCATGTAAAGCGCTGATTCCTCGATGATCTTCAGATCGACATCGACGCCGGCTTCCTTGAAGTAGCCGAGATCACGGGCAAGAAACAGCGGCCCGTAGCCCACCCAGGTCGTCATGCCGAGGCGGATGGCGCCGGCATTGGCGGGAGCGGCAAGCCCCAGGCTGAGCAGGCCCGCGGCGGCTGCGGTCATCAGGCAGTTTCGGAATGTCTTCATTGTCGTAGTTCCCCATGGCTGTTGCCGGCATCGGCCCATTCAACGACCCATGCCAAGCGGCGTTTTGGCAGCCGCTCTCTTGTTATGCGTCGCCTCCCAGGCGGGCCCAGCGTGTTCTAGGCCTGCAAGAGAGCATCCGGGCCGGATCGCAAAAAGAAGTCTTTTTCTGTCTTTTGCTTCGCTGAAACCGAAGCAGCGAGCCGAGCTTGGCTGACGCGCTTGAATTGACGGCGCAAAGCGACTGCGGCTCCGAGGGCGCCGACAGATACGGCGATGTCCGCGGACAGCCCGCTGACCAAGAAGTCCTTGCAAGTAGACGGCTTGTCCAACATGAATCGCTTGGACAGCCCTGCCAGGCAAAAGCGGGCGAGACGATGGAGGAAGGAACCGATCTCCGATGCGGACAGTTTCTTTTAGTTGTTTGAGAACCCGGTGTTTCATTTGTCCATTTGTGAAGTGATGGACGAGCCATTGCACCCGCCCGCAATGGTGCCAACGACATGACTGGCCCTTCGGGCTGGCAGAAGAGGAGAATGCGATGAAGAAGAGCTGGAAGAAACCGACCATGTGCCAGGTTGCTGCGGGCTTCGAAATTTCGCGGTATCTGCCTGCTGAAATTCCTCCCAGGAAGTAGGCCGCAAGGGTGCATGTCCCTGGCAGCAGGGGCATGCACCCCGCCGCATGTGAGGGCTTTGCAGCGGGAAATAAGGATACGAAGCTGTCTGCCGCCGACAAGCCGGCCGGGTGGGCCGCGGAGTGGGCGTTTGCCATGCGCGTGAAGATCATCGGATCGGCAGCGGGAGGCGGCTTTCCGCAATGGAATTGCAATTACCGCCTGAGCCGCGCGGCTCGCGCCGGCATGCCTGGCCTGCGTTCGCGAACTCAATCGTCCATCGCCGCATCGGCGGATGGAACAGGTTGGGTTCTCTTCAACGCATCGCCCGACATCCGTCAGCAGATTGCGCAAACGCCCGAGCTGCAGCCCGCGGCCGACGCGCCGCTGCGCTCGACACCGATCCGCGCGGTGGTGCTGACCAATGCCGACGTGGACCATGTCGCCGGCCTGCTTAGCCTGCGCGAACGACAGCCTTTCGCGATCTATGCAACGGCGCAGGTGCTGGCGACGCTGGAGGCCAATTCGATCTTCAATGTGCTCGATCCGGCGATCGTGCCTCGGCGCCTGCTGGCGCCGACGCAGGAAATGGCGGTCTGCGGCGCGGACGGCCACCCGACCGGCGTGGCGGTCGAGCCCTTTCCTGTGCCAGGCAAGGTCGCGCTCTATCTTGAGCAGGGAAGCGATCCCGGCGCCAATTTCAGCTCCGACACGGGCGACACGATCGGTGTCCGTATCAGCGGGGCCGACGGTCGCGGCGCCGTTTTCTACGTTCCGGGCTGCGCACGCATCGATGCCGCGCTGCGCATGCGCCTGGCCGATGCCGCCTGCCTTCTGTTCGACGGCACCGTCTACACGGACGACGAGATGATCACCGCCCGCGTCGGCCAGAAAACCGGCGCACGCATGGGGCACATCGCGATGTCCGGAGAAGCGGGTTCGATCGCCGGCCTCGCCGATGTGAAGATCGGCCGCCGCATCTTCATCCATATCAACAACACCAATCCCGTTCTGGACGAGAATTCCGCCGAACACGCGGCGGTCAAGGCGGCTGGCTGGGAAGTCGCCAGCGATGGCATGGAGATGGAATTTTGAGCGATTTCCAAGACGCGGCCCGAGGCGGACTGTCGAAGAGCGAGCTTGAGGCCGTGCTGCGTCAGGTCGGCGAAGAGCGCTATCACAACCGCCATCCCTTCCATCACAGGATGACCGGCGGCACCCTGTCGAAGGCCGAAATGCAGGCCTGGGCGCTGAACCGCTATTGCTACCAGGCCGTCATTCCGCGCAAGGACGCCATGATCCTGGCGCGCGCCGAGGATCCGGCGTTTCGCGCCGCCTGGCGCAAGCGCATCGAGGACCATGACGGCGAGGACGGCCGGAGCGGCGGCATTGCGCGCTGGCTGCATCTGGCGACCTCGCTCGGGCTCGACGCCGAAGCGGTCAAGAGCGAAAGGCTGGCGCTGCCGGCGACCCGCTTCGCCGTCGGCGCCTACCTGTCCTTCTGCACGAACCGGACGCTCCTCGAGGCGGTCGCATCGTCGCTGACCGAGATGTTCTCGCCGACCATCATCGGCGAGCGGGTGCCGGCGATGCTGGCCAGATACGACTACCTCACCGAAGACACGCTGGCCTATTTCAGCCGCCGGCCCGAACAGGCATCGCGCGACGCCGACTTCGCCCTCGCCTATGTGCTTGCCCACGCCGACACGGCCGAACGCCAGCAGCAGGCGATCGATGCGCTGGTGTTCAAATGCGATGTACTCTGGGCCATGCTCGATGCGCTCCAGCATGCCTATGGCGCGCCGGCCAACATACCACCCGGCGCCTTCCGCCCGGAGGCGGCCCTATGATGGCGCTGCGCGAAAGGGCCATCGTGTCGTTGCGGTCGGCGCCATCGCTGCCCAGACATGTGCGCATACAGTACGACCCGGTGCGGCAGGCCTTTGCCGTGCTTTCGCCGGAGAAGGTGTTCTGGCCGAACGAGATCAGTCTCGACATACTGCGCCGCTGCGACGGACAGTCCAGCGTCGAGCGCATCATCGCCGATCTTGCGGCCGACTATGACGCGGATCCGCAGGACGTGGCGGCCGACGTTGTCGCCTTCCTGCAGGAATGGTCGGACAAGCTTTTGGTGAAGCTATGAGTGTGCCCCTCCTGCCTCCGATCGGCATGCTGGCGGAATTGACGCATCGCTGCCCGCTGCAGTGCCCTTATTGCTCCAACCCGCTCGAACTGCTGAAGGGCAACCACGAGCTCGACACGCAGACTTGGCTCGATCTTTTCTCGCAGGCCGCCGATCTCGGCGTCCTGCAGGTGCATCTTTCCGGCGGCGAGCCGACGCTACGCCGCGACCTCGAGCAATTGATCGCTGGGCTTTCGGCGCGCGGCGTCTACACCAACCTCATCACCGCCGGCGTCGCAATTGCCGAGGGCCGCATAGAGGCCTTTGCCGAAGCCGGTCTCGACCACCTGCAACTGAGCTTCCAGGGGGCCCGCCCGGTGACCACCGACCGTATCGGCAACCACCGGGGCAGCCACGAGAAGAAGCTGGAGACGGCGCACCGCGCCCGCGCGGCCGGGCTGCCACTCACCATCAATGCACCGGTCCATCGGCACAACATCGAGGAAGTGCCGGAATTCATCGATCTCGCCCTCTCCTTGGGAGCCGAGCGGCTGGAGATCGCGAATGTGCAGTATGCTGGTTGGGCGTTGGCCAACCGCGACAGGCTGATGCCCGACCTGGCGGCGGTCAACCGGCAGGCGGACATCGTCGCGGCGGCGCGCGAAAGGCTCGCCGGCATCATGACCATCGATTTCGTCACGCCAGATTATTTTGCCATCTATCCCAAGCCATGCATGGGCGGCTGGGCGCGCGACGCCTTCATGGTGGCCCCCGACGGCACCGTGTTGCCGTGCCATGCCGCCCAGACGATTCCCTCGCTTCGCTTCGAGCGCTTCGGAGACCGCAGCCTCGCCGAGATCTGGGCCGATTCGCCGGCATTCAATGCCTTCCGTGGCACCGACTGGATGCAGGAGCCGTGCCGAAGCTGCGAGCGCCGTGAGGTCGATTGGGGCGGTTGCCGGTGTCAAGCGATGGCGATTGCCGGCGATGCCGCGGCAACGGATCCGGCCTGCGTCAAGTCGCCGATCCACAATCGAATGGCGATACTGACCGACGCTGCCCAGACAGACGCGGCGCCGAAGAGAAATGACAGCTTCGTTTTCCGGCGGATCGGCGCCACAACCCGGCCTGACACGCGGGCTGAGCCTGCCCGCCGATGAGCAAGGAGCTTTACCTACGCAAACCGCGATCCGCTTCCGGGCTGCGACCTCAAGCCAGCCCGAACCGCTCGACGGCCCGCATGATGCCGCGCAGTTCGGCAAGGCCCTTGAGCCGGCCGATCAGCGAATAGCCGGGATTGATCCTGGTCTTGCCGATGTCGTCGGCGAGAAGGTGTCCGTGATCGGGCCGCATCGGAATGCGCCAGTCGGCCCGGCCCTCCTCGCGGCGGCGCGCCTCTTCCCGCATCAGGGCGAGGATGACATGCGCCATGTCCGTGCCGCCCTCGAGGTGCTCGGCTTCATAAAACGAGCCGTCCTCCTCGATGGTGACGTTGCGCAGATGAACGAAATGGATGCGGGCCGCAAATTCCTTCACCATGGCGATAATGTCGTTGTCGGCGCGCGTGCCATAGGAGCCGGTGCAGAAGGTCAGCCCGTTCGCCGGACTGTCGACGGCATTGAGGATGAAGCGCGCATCCTCTGCGGTCGAGACGATGCGCGGCAGGCCGTAGAGCGAGAAAGGTGGATCGTCGGGGTGGATGCACATTCGCGCCCCGACTTCCTCGGCCACCGGAATGATCTCGCGCAGGAACCAGGCGAGATTGTCGCGCAATTCCTGCGGCCCGATCGCATCATAGTCGGCCAAGGCCTCGCGAAAGCTGTCGCGGTTGTAGGCGCGCTCGGTGGCGGGCAGGCCGGCGATGAGGTTGCGTTCGATCCTGTCGATCTTCTCGTCGCTAAGCTGCTTCAACCGTGCTTCCGCCTCGGCGATGCGGTCAGGCGTGTAGCCGGATTCGGCATTTTTGCGCTTCAATACAAACAGGTCGTAAGCGGCAAAATCGATCGCGTCGAAGCGTAGCGCATAGCCCGTCGTCGGCAAGCGGTAGGCCAGATCCGTGCGGGTCCAGTCGACCACCGGCATGAAATTATAGCAGATCGTCGCGATGCCGGCCTTGGCCAGCGCGCGGATCGTATCCCTATAGAAGCCGACATAGCGGAGCCGCTCCGGCGAACCGATCTTGATCGAGTTGTTGACCGGAATGCTCTCGACCACCGACCAAGTCAGCCCCGCCGCCTCGATGATGCGCTTACGCTCGAGGATGTTTTCCAGCGGCCAGGCGCGCCCGTCATAGATGTCGTGCAGAGCCGAGACGACGCCTGTCGCGCCCGCCTGCTTGACATGATCGAGGGTCACCGGATCGTCGGGACCGTACCAGCGCCAGGTTTGTTCCATTTGCCGCTTTTCCTCCGTGAGAGGTCGCCAACTTATTGTTGGACCACAGCGGGAGTCAAACTAAAATTGGCGCCTGTGAGGGGCTGCCCCGCTTTGGTAAAGCCGGGAAATCGCCAGCATCAAGCCCAAGGCCGGTTGTTTTCCTTGAATCATACTATATGTTGGTCCAACAATTAGGAGGATCAATGCCGGAGAATTCTCAGGCTGCACGTGACAATGTCGCCGCCCGCCGCGCCGGCTCCGCAGTGGACACCGCCGCCGGCCAGATCCTCGACCTCATCCGCGTGCGGCAGCTGAATGTCGGCGACGTGCTGCCGACGGAGCGTGAGCTCAGCGAGATCACCGGCGCCAGCCGCAACACGGTGCGCGAGGCGCTCCGCACCATCCGCACCTATGGGCTGATCGAACCCAAGCCGCGCGTCGGCGCGGTGCTGGCCGACGGTCAAAGCATAGCCGTCCAGAATTTCTTCGCCGCGCATATGGATGTCTCGCGCTCATCCTTCGCCGACATCCAGCGTTTCAGGCGCATCATCGAGGTCGGCATCGGCGATCACATCGTGCTCAATGCCACAAGCGAGCAGATCGAGGCTCTCGACGCGATCAACGCCAGGATTGTCGACAGCCGCTCGATCGAGGAAGCTGCTGAGAACGACTTCAATTTCCACATGGCGCTGATCGGCCTGGCGGACAACCGGATGCTGACGGATATGTATTCCTTCCTGTCCCCGGTGATCCTGCGGATCATGACCATCGGCAAGGAAATGCGCCCGGTGCTGGCCGACACCCGTGCCGCGCATGGCGAGATCATCGCCGCCCTGCGCGCGCGCGACAGGCTGGCTTACGCCTATCTGATGAGCCGCCATCTCGATTTCGCCCTGCGGTTCCTGCCGGAAGAACCGGCTTCCCAGACGTGACCAAAGGAGTTTCAGCAATGAAGGATTTTGACGGCAAGGTCGCTTTGGTGACCGGAACGACCGGGATCGGTCTCGCAACCGCCAGGCGCCTTGCGGCCGGCGGCGCCGCGATCGTCGCCTGCGGCATCGACCGCTCGGCCAATGCGGCGATGAGAGCGGAGCTGGAAAGCTCCGGGGCCGGCGCTCTGGTCGTGGACACCGACGTCTCCGTGCCGGAGGAGGTCCGCGACGCCGTTGCAGCCGGTGTCGCTCGCTTCGGCGGCCTCGACGTGATCGTCAATTCCGCGGCGGTCCATCCCTATGGAACCGCGACCACGACCGACTGGGAAACCTGGAACAAGGCGATGACGGTCAATGTCGGTTCGATCTATCTGACCGCCCATTTCGGCATCCCGGAAATGATCAAGCGTGGTGGTGGCGCCATCGTCAACGTCGCCTCGGTGCAGGGTTTTGCCTGTCAGCAGAACGTCGCCGCCTATGCCACCACCAAGGGCGCCATCCACACGTTGACGCGTTCGCTGGCGCTCGACTACGCGGCCGCCGGCATCCGGGTCAATTCGGTCAGCCCCGGCTCGATCCGCACGCCGATCCTGGAGAAGGCCGCGCGCGGCGACAACGGCAGCGATGCCGATGTCGAGGAAGCCTATAAGCGTTTCGGCGCGGCCCATCCGCTCGGCCGCATCGGCGAACCGGAGGAAGTGGCGGAGCTTATCGCCTTCCTGTGCTCGTCAAAGGCCGGCTTCTGCACCGGCGCGGACTACAAAATAGACGGCGGCCTGACCGCCGGCATCGGCGTGAAGTGACCATGAACATTGGTCTTGGTCATACCGGGAATCGCTGACATCAGACAATTTCCGCTTTGCCCGCCAGGCGGGCGCCACACATATCGTCGCACAGCTCACCAACTATTTTCCCGGGCGCGATCCTTCCCTGTCCGCCGGCAGCGAGGTCGACGCGTGCGAAGATCCTCGGCGCGCGCGGCGCGCTGGTAGTCCGCGGCGAGAAGCTCGTCGCCAAGGCGATCCGCGAGGGGATGAGCGCGGTCGAAGCCTGTAAGGCCTTCGGCGTCATGTGACGGGCTGCGGTCGCGTCGCATCGCATTGACGCAACCGAAGGTCCGATCTCCCGGCAGGAGTTCCGCCGCCATCAGCCGACGCCTCGCCGATCAGTTCCGCCCTCGGCGAAAGAGGCAACCTCAGTCCCTGCTTCGCGTTGGTCCCTCGTGGCCAAGCAGGAAGGACGTTCAATGCCGCTCACCGCTTTCGCTCTCAATTGCACACTCAAGATGCCCAAGGACGACGAACGATCCTCCACCGACCGAATGCTCGCGGAGCTGACCAAGGCCCTGGTTGCGCATGACGTCGAGTGCGAGACGGCCCGTGCGCTCGCGCAGGAAATCAAGCCCGGTGTGCTTTCCGACATGGGCGAAGGCGACGACTGGCCGAAGCTGCGCAAAAAGATCCTGGCGGCCGATATTTTCATCCTTGGCCTGCCGATCTGGATGGGGCAACCGTCGAGCGTTGCCAAGCGCGTGATGGAACGGATGGACGCTTTCCTGTCGGAAACCGACGACCGCGGGCGCATGCCGGCCGCCGGCAAGGTCGCGCTGGTGGCGATCGTTGGCAATGAGGACGGCGCGCATCATTGCCATGCCGAATGCTATCAGGCGCTCAACGATGTCGGCTTCACCGTTCCTGCCAATGGCGGGATCTATTGGGTCGGGGAAGCGATGGGCGACGTCAATTTCGTCGATCTGCCCGGCACACCTGAAAAGGTCGTCGGCATGATCAAGATGGCGGCGTCCAACGCCGCTCATCTGGCCGGGCTCTTCAAGACGAAAAACTATGTCGGCGTACCTGCCGACGGTTGATGCCGCTCAGCCCAAAAGAGATGACAGCCGAAGCCCTGCGACAACGAGCGACTGACTAACCCCGCCGGATATTGACGAAGCCCTTCAGCTCTGCGGATGAACCTGCGGCAACGCGGCCTCGAGCGACCGCTCGAACGCATCGACCAAAGCATCGATCTGCGTCTCGGTGATGATCAGCGGCGGACAGAAGGCGATCGCGTCGCCCATATTGCGCGAGATGACGCCATTCTGCTGCAGGAAGCCGTTGACCAGCGCCCCGAGCGCCGCGGGCTTGCCCCAGGCCGCCTTGGTCGCCTTGTCAGCGACGAGCTCCACGGCGGCGATGAGACCGACGCCGCGCACCTCGCCCACCAGCGGATGCGAGGCGAGCTTGCGCAGCCTTGCCTGCAGGTGCGCGCCGACCTTGCGCGCATTGCCGACGAGGTCGCGCTCCTCGATCAGCTTGACGTTCTCCAGCGCGACGGCCGCGGCGACCGGATGACCGCCACCGGTGAAGCCGTGTCCGAAAGTGCCGATGCGGTCGCTCTCGTCGGCGATCGGCCCGAAAACCTTGTCGTTGATGAGCAGCGCCGAGATCGGCAGGTAGGAGGACGAGATCTGCTTGGACAGTACCATGATGTCGGGCTTCATGCCGAAGGTCTGTGAACCGAACATTTCGCCGGTGCGGCCGAAGCCGCAGATCACTTCGTCGGCCACTAGCAGGACGTCGTACTTCGACAGCACCGCCTGGATCTTTTCCCAGTAGCCGGCGGGCGGAACGACGACGCCGCCGGCGCCCATGATCGGCTCGCCGATGAACGCGGCAATCGTTTCAGGCCCCTCGGCGAGGATCAGCTTCTCGAGCTCATCGGCGAGCCGCGCGGAAAACTGCTCCTCGCTCTCGCCGGGCTCCGCATCGCGCCAGTGATGCGGCGTCGACGTGTGCAGGATGTTGGCGATCGGCAGGTCGAAGGAGAGATGGTTGTTCGGCAGGCCGGTGAGACTTGCCGAGGCGATGGTGACGCCATGATAGCCGCGCTTGCGGCTGATGATCTTCTTACGCGCCGGCTGGCCGAGCGCGTTCGAGCGATACCAGATCATCTTGATCGCGGTATCGTTGGCCTCGGAGCCGGAATTGGTGAAATAGGCCTTGCTCATCGGCACCGGCGCCATCTGCACCAGCTTCTCGGCCAGGTCGATCAGCGGCGAGTGCGCCTTGGAGCCGAAGTCGTGATAGAAGGGCAGCTTCGACATCTGCCTCGTCGCGGCATCCACCAGCCGCTTTTCCGAGAAACCGACCGCGACGCTCCACAAGCCCGCCATCGCCTCGATATAGCGGTTGCCGGCGATGTCTTCGACATAGATGCCATCGCCCTTTTCGATCACCAGTGGCCCCGCTTCCTGGTGCTTGCGGGCATTGGTGTAGCCATGCATGTGGTAGCGTATGTCGCGCGCTTCGGGGGAATTCGGTCTGGCGTCCATAACGGGCTCCTGTCTGCAGGCGTGCAAGCGAAGACGTGCGGGCGAAGATAGGACCGTCCCGCCTGTCGGTAAGTCCACGGCCCTCCTCGCATTTGGAGTGTTTGATGCATCATCGCGCGGTCCGCCCGCAAGAGCCGCCCTGTCACGATCGATAGCGCCATAAGATTCTGCACACTGTCCGAACAAAGTTTTGGACACCAGCTATACGATCGTTGAGAAGGCAGCGACGCGCCGCCGGCGCAACCGAATGGACGGGCATGGAACAGGTAGACTGCGTAATTGCCGGCGCCGGCGTCATTGGTCTTGCGGTCGCGCGTCGTTTGGCGGCGCTCGGTCTCGAAACGCTGGTCCTCGAAGCGGCGGACGCTATTGGCACCGAAACGAGCTCGCGTAACTCGGAAGTCATCCACGCCGGCATCTACTATCCTGAAGGCTCGCTCAAGGCGCGGCTCTGCGTTGACGGGCGCGAGATGCTCTATCGCTATTGCGCCGAACGTTCGATCCCGCATCGACGCTGCGGCAAGCTGATCGTAGCCACCGACGAGGCCCAGGAACCGGTGCTTTCATCCATCCGCGCCAATGCCGCCGCTTGCGGCGTAGACGATCTGCGCTTGCTGGACCCCGCCGAGGCGCGAGCGCTGGAACCGGCGCTGCGTTGCACGGCCGCCCTGCTCTCGCCCTCCACCGGCATCGTCGACAGCCATGCGCTAATGCTGGCGCTCCTCGCCGATGCCGAGAACCGCGGGGCCGTGCTTTCCCTCAACACGCGGATAGCTGGGGGCCGGATCGAAACCGGCCGCATCCTGCTCGAGACGGCCGACACCGCAAGCGGCGAACGCTTTGAAATCGCCACTCCGCGTTTCGTCAACGCCGCAGGCCTCGGCGCGGTCGCCCTTGCCGGCGCGCTCGTGGGATTCGACCGCAAATTCCTGCCTGCGCTTCGTTATGCAAAGGGCAATTATTTTTCCACCACCGACCGGGCGCCGTTTTCAAGACTGATCTACCCGGTTCCGGAGCCGGGCGGGCTGGGCGTCCACCTGACGCTGGACCTTGGCGGCACCGCCCGCTTCGGTCCGGATGTGGAGTGGACGGATACGCTCGATTACCGCGTCGATCCGGCGCGCGGCAAACGCTTCTACGATGCGATCCGCCAATACTGGCCGGATCTGGCCGACGATAGTCTGCAGCCGGCCTATAGCGGCATTCGGCCGAAACTCTCTGGACCGGGCGAAGCCAACAGCGACTTCGTCATCCAGGATGCGACCACCCACGGAAGTGCCGGCCTGGTCAACCTGTTCGGCATCGAAAGCCCGGGACTGACCTCCAGCCTGGCGATTGCCGAACATGTGACGCGCAGCCTCGCACCGGGTACACGTTGATGGACAGCCGGCAAGCTTCGATGCCGCCATGGCGAGCTGCCCGGCGCGTCTAGGAGAACGCTTCCGGGCAGCCGATCAAAACAATTGCCAAACGGACGAAACAATAGCTGCGGTAGCGTGTTCTGCTTTCGATGGGTGTGTGGGCATTTCTCATCTGGAGGCGATGATGAGTGCTAATGGCCTCGACGTTTTCGACAAGACGATACAGACCACCAACATCTGGCTGAAGGAAATCATGGATGATCTCGGGCCCGATCGGCAGCTGGCGTGGCATACCCTTGGCGTCGTCCTGCGGACCTTGCGCGACAGGCTGCCGCCGGACCTGGGGGCCAATCTCGCCGCCGAGTTGCCGCTCCTGATCCGCGGAGCCTACTACGATCAGTACTATCCGTCCGATCAGCCAACCCGCGACCGATCTATCGACGAGTTTCTGGACCCGGTTGCGGACGGATTGAAGGCCACGCGGCCGGTCAATCCCGGCGATGCGGCGCGCGCCGTATTCAAGACGCTCGCCCATCATGTCGATCTCGGCCAATCGGCCAAGGTGCGGGACGCCCTGCCCCGGGACGTTCAGACGCTTTGGCCGGGCAGCATCGGCGCATAGGCGGCTTCCCGGCCGACCTGGGCCTCCGGCGCACATCCCGGCATTGTGCCGCTTTTGACGATGTCGAAAGCTTAGGGGCTTCACGGGCCTTCCGATGGGCAGACCGCCTTCAACTCACCGCTACGGATTTCCCCGAAAATACCGAGCAGGCGGGATTTCTCGTAACGGAGAAGCCTCGTCCGGCGCGGGATTGCTCCTCACGGCGCCAATAAGGGAACCAACCGCAATCCTACTGGTTCGGAAGCCAACAGCGGAGTCTCGCCATGCCCAACGCAGCCGAAATCCTAGTCGACACCTTGATTGCCTGGAACGTCGAGGTCGTCTTCGGGCTCCCCGGCGACGGCATCAACGGCGTCATGGAGGCGCTGCGCAAAAACCAGGACAAAATTTCTTTCGTTCAAGTGCGACACGAGGAATCGGCCGCATTCATGGCCTGCGCCTACGCGAAATGGACAGGCAGGCTCGGCGTGTGCCTCGCAACGTCCGGGCCCGGCGGCACCCACCTTCTGACCGGCCTATATGATGCGAAGCTCGACCAGGCCCCGGTGTTGGCGATCACCGGCATGCAGTTCCACGACCTTATCGAGACATTCACGCAGCAGGACGTCGACCTGACCCGCGTCTTCAACGATGTGAGCGTCTATAACGTCCAGGTTTCGGATGCCGCGCATATGGAGAACGTGGCGAGCCTCGCTTGCCGCACGGCGCTCGCACGCAAGGGCGTCGCTCATCTTTCGATCGCCAGCGATATCCAGGAACAGCCCGCCGATGCGGCCAAGCGGTCCAAGCGCAACCGGCCGGCGCACACGCCGCAGGACATGTTCGCCCCCCACTGCCTCGCTCAGGATGCGGAGTTGGACAAGGCCGCGGCCATCCTCAACGGCGCGCGGCGCGTGGCAATTCTGGCGGGACGTGGGGCGATCGGCGCGGCTGCCGAACTCGAACAGACCGCGCGGCTCCTGCAGGCGCCGATCGCCAAGGCGCTGCTCGGCAAGGCGGTGCTGCCGGACGATCATCCCTACACAACCGGCGGCATCGGCATTCTGGGCACCTTGCCCTCGCAGCAGGCGATGGAAACCTGCGATGCCGTCCTCATTGTCGGCTCGACCTTCCCTTACATCGAATATTATCCGCAGCCGGGCAAAGCTCGTGGCGTCCAGATCGACTGTGACGCACAGCGCATCGGGTTGCGCTTCCCGGTCGAGGCCGGCCTCGTCGGTGACGCGGGCGAGACCTTGCGTTCCCTCAACAAGCGGCTCAAGCAGAAGGCCGACGGCGAATTCCTGGCGACGGCGCAAGGTGCGATGCGAAAATGGCGCGAGATGATGCGTCAGTCCGAAGATGGCTCGGCCCATCCGCTCAAGCCGCAACGCGTCGCGCGCGCTTTCGGCGAACGCCTCGCCGAAAACACGGTGTTGGCGACCGATTCCGGCCAGAACACGGAACTGGCCGCGCGCCATGTCGATCTTGGCGCCGGACAGGCCTTCGGCCTTTCGGGCGCGCTTGCCTCCATGTCCTGCGGTTTGAGCTATGCCATCGCCGCCGGCATTGCCTTTCCGGGCCGACCGGTCGCGGCGATCGTCGGCGATGGCGGTCTCGCCATGCAGCTCGGCGAGTTTTCCACGGCGGTGCGTTACGGCATTCCGCTGAAGCTTCTGGTCATCAAGAACAACATGCTGAACCAGATCGCCTGGGAGCAGATGATGTTCCTCGGCAACCCGCAATTCGGCTGCGAATTGCAGCCGATCGATTTCGCCAAGGCTGCGGAGGCGATGGGCGGAAAAGGCTTCAGCATCGAGCGGGCGGACGATGTCGAGCGTGTGCTGGACCAGGCCTTCGCCGCCAGCGGGCCGGTGATCATCGAAGCGCTGGTCGACGCCTACGAGCCGATGATGCCGCCGAAAATGCCGCCCGACTACGCCAAGAACTTCCGCAAGGCACTGCCTCAGACTCCGGGCCGTGACCTGATCGAGGAAAACGTCGCCCGCCAGCCGGCCAGGGCGATGATGGAGGCAGGCGAATAGGAGGAAATTCCGATGCTCGATCTTTCCCGCGAGCGCCGCCGGATGGTCGATGTTCACCTAAGTCGTCGCGGCATCCGTGACAGGGAAATCCTGGCGGCAATGCGCGAGGTTCCGCGCGAGGCCTTCGTCGATCCCGGCTACGAAGAATTCGCCTATGAAGATGGACCCTTGCCTATCGCGGAAGGGCAGACCATATCGCAGCCCTACATCGTCGCCTTCATGCTGGAAATGGCGGAGATCGGCCCTGGCGACCAGGTGCTCGAAGTCGGCACGGGATCGGGCTACGCAGCCGCGGTCATGAGCCGCGTCGTCGACCATGTCTACACGATCGAACGGCATGCGGCGCTGGCCGAGGCTGCGCGGCAGCGCTTCCAGAACCTCGGCTACGGCAACATCGAAGTGCGGACCGGCGACGGCACAAGAGGTTGGCCCGAAGCGGCGCCCTTCGATGCCATCGTGGTCGCGGCGAGCGGACCGGGCGCGCCGCTGGCCTTGCAGCAGCAGCTCGACGTCGGCGGCAAGCTGGTTATCCCGGTTGGCGACGATCCCGACGAGCAGCGGCTGCTGAAGGTAACCCGCACCGGCGCATCGACTTACAGCGAGGAGGATTTCGGCGGGGTTCGCTTCGTCCCGTTGATCGGCGAACAGGGCTGGCGGGAGGAAAGCCGCCCGGGAATTGCCCGCACGTTACCGCTTGCCCGCCCGCGCAGCCTGCCGGAGATGATCGCCGCGGCGGCCGAGCCACTTTTGGACTTCGATGATCCCGGCTTCGCCGAGGCGTTCGACCGGTTCGCGGACCGGCGGGTCGTGCTGCTCGGCGAGGCCAGCCATGGCACGTCCGAATTCTACCGGGCGCGCGCGGCTATCACCAAAAGCTTGATCGAGAGGCACGGCTTCACCATCGTCGCGGTCGAGGCCGATTGGCCCGATGCCGCCGCGATCGACCGCTATGTCCGCGGCCGCGGCGCCTCGCCCGGCGCCGATCGGCCGTTCCGGCGCTTTCCAACCTGGATGTGGCGCAACACCGACGTCGCGGCATTTGTGGAATGGCTGCGCGAGCACAATGAAAAGGTCAAGGCGCTCCAGCCGCAAGCAGGCTTCCATGGCCTCGACATTTACAACATGCGCGGCTCGATCGCCGCCGTCCTGGAATATCTCGACCGCGTCGACCCGGAAGCGGCAAGGGTTGCGCGGGAACGCTATGGCTGCCTGACGCCGTGGCAGACCGAACCGTCGACCTATAGCCGCGCCGCGCTGACCAAGGGCTATCGCGAATGCGAGAAAGCGGTCCTCGAGCAATGCCGCGATATGCTGGCGAGGCAGCTCGATCATGCGGGCCAGGAGGGTGAGGAACTTTTCGACGCCGCGCAGAATGCCCGGCTTATCGCCTCCGCCGAGCGTTATTACCGCACCATGTATTATGGCGGACCGCAATCCTGGAATTTGCGTGACACACATATGTTCGAAACGCTGGAACGCATCCTCGACGCGCGGGGACCGAACGCCAAAGCCGTGGTGTGGGCGCACAATTCCCATATCGGCGATGCGCGTTACACCGAAATGGGAATCTCCCGCGAGGAAGTGAATATCGGCCAACTCTGCCGACAGCGCTTTGGCGATGCCGCGGCACTCATCGGTTTCGGCACGCATGCAGGCACTGTCGCCGCGGCAACCGACTGGGACGGCGAGATGGAAATCAAGTCGGTGCGGCCGTCGCGCGAGGACAGCTACGAACGGCTCTGCCACGACTCCGGTATCGACCGGTTCCTGCTTGACCTCGGGCGCGACCCGAACCTGCGCGACCGTCTGACCGAGCGCCGTCTGGAGCGCTTCATCGGCGTGATCTACCGGCCGGAAACCGAACTGCACAGCCACTATGCCGACGCTTCGCTGGCCCGGCAGTTCGACGCCTTCGTCTGGTTCGACGAAACCAGCGCCGTCACGCCGCTCGGACCCGAGCACGCGGCTCAAGGCGTGCCCGAAACCTATCCATTCGGCGTTTGACGCCGGAACATTCGGCGCCGTCTCCGGTTTGGAAACATACAGCGAGGAACGGCCATGAGCGGAAACCAGCACCCGAAATCGAAGAAACCAAGCGACGCGGATATGGCGAACGACCCCGGCATCGGAACCTCCAAGGGCACGATCAAGGAGGGCGACGAGTTGGAGCACGGTGAGAACACCGTCGAGGGAGACGTCGAGAACGACACCACCTCCGCGGGCGGAATCAACCCGCGCCAGAAAGTCCGAACCAACAAATAATTCCAGTTGCTGTCACGTTAGACGCAACGTTGCGTCGCATGTTATCCCAGAGCAAAGTAACAAAAATAAATTATCGTGGCGCACATAGCTCAACGGGAACATAGGCAGAGATTTCTTGTTTGACTCGTATCGCAATCAGGCGATCGACTAGGAGACCTCCCATGATTAAACTTCTCTCGGCTTCGGCCGTCGCAATCATCCTCGCCACATCAGCAATGGCACAATCCAGCGGGTCTGGCACCAATGGTAGCGGGACCGGCGCCACCACGGGCACCAACGGCACAGGGGCCACGACCGGAACAAGCGGCATGAACAACAACGGCAATGGCAACACACTCGATCCGAACGCCACCAACAGCACGAACACGGCCAACCCCAACGGCGGCACCGACCGGTGCAAGGATGCGGCAGGCAACGACATCGACAACAACACCGCGAGCGGCAACACCACATCCAACATGCAGAATTGCAACAAATAGGCACGTCGGCCTGCCTTGCCGTGCACATGAAGAAGGCCCGTCTTTCAGAGACGGGCCTTTTTTCTTGGCGCCTTTGCAGGCGAACCGATCCACATCACATGCCGCGGTCCGGAACATAAAGGCAGAAGGAGTGCTGGGCCCTGTTATCGCCGCCAGGCTTGCACTCGTGAAAATATTCGTCGCGCGATCGCTTGATGCGGTGATCACTGTAGGGGATCAGTTCGCCGGTCGAGAGCTGGTAACCGTATTTCGTCTCTTTCACATCCGAAGGTGGCGCCTGGTAGCAATCCACCCCAGCACAGCAGGAAGGATCATATTGCCAGCCCGCCGGCGCCTGGTGCGCCGATGCCGGGACGCAGAGAGAACCAGCCAGAACGCTTGCAGGCAAAATTAGCCACATTAGCCACACCTGCGAGCGGTGCTGATCGGACGGACGGCACGTCACCGCACCCAGCCGGTTCTGAACGTGTCTGATTGAGGCTTTTCTGTTCATGGTCGGTCCGCCGTGTTGCGGCGGCCCCGGATCCCGGGGCCTCACAGACCGCCGCCGGGATACAGGGGATCCCCGGCGGAGGCCGCTACCGAACTTGGAAGTCAAAGCTATGTTCCACGGGGCGGCGTCGTTCATTCCTTTGTATAGGCGCCGGGCTGACGACCGCCCCTGGGCGCCTTGGCGTCCTTGGAATGCTCTGCTACTGCCGGGCCGGCGCCTGAGCTCTTCTCCGTCGCCGGGCTTGGTGTCGGCTGTCCCGACGGATTGCGGCCCTCTGATTGACGGGTCTTGTCCTCGACCTCGCCCTGTTTGCGGCTGAGGCCGGGATCGACATGGGGTCTTTCGTTGCCGGCGGCATCTTGGGAAAATTCGTCGCTCGGGTCCGGATCATTATTGGCAGGATATTTCCTGGCGCCGGTCTCGCGACGGTTCTGACTGTCCTTCATGACTTATCTCCGGTTGGTTGAAGGATAACATCGGCGGAAGGGCGACGTTCCCAACTGCAGAGCCGCCCAACCAGGCCCCGATGGAACAAACCTCCTGAAAGCTGATTGGGCACAAGCAGTTCAGCCACGAGAGGAGCAAGGTATGGACAGGGAAGAACGGATTCGCCGACGCGCCCACGAGATCTGGGAACGCGAAGGCCGCCCCGAGGGACGCCAGCAGGAACACTGGGATCGGGCAGTGCAGGAGATCGAGTCGGAAGGTTCGGAAGCCGAACGCGGCCCAGTGGCGCCCGATCCCGCGGTTGGCGTCGGCTCGGATCCGGCGGCTAACAGGCCGGGCGGCTAAGGCGTCTCGGCCGATGCGTCGTATCATTATCCTGGTCGGCATTCTGGTGATCGTAACGATCGCCGTCTGGGTCTGGGCGAACCAGAACAGCGGGCGTCCGGCCGGCGGTGCCCAGCAGCCCTCGCCGCACGCTATCGACCAGAACGGCTGAGAGGACTGCCCACCTCGCCATTTGACAGCGCCGTCTGCCCTCTGCCGCCTTGCCTGCGCGGCGCCAGACGATCATTCCCGGTGTTCTCCGCGGCCCGGCGGCGCAGGACACCGTCGCCGGCGACCTGCGTGCGCTTGGTGCCGGGCTTTCTTCAGTGCGCGAGGCGGCTTCTGAGCCAAGCGAAGAACCGGTTGCCGTTTATCAGCCTGCGGACCCGCGCCGCAGCCCAGCTGGCCTGCATCGTCGCCCCGGTATGGCAGCTGCAGACGATGTCATGCAATTGCCAATCGGAGAGTTCGAAAAAGCGCCTCGCCTCACCGTAGGTGTCCGATTGCAATCCGGCCGCGCGCAGCAGCGGATCATCGAACGCAACCGCGAGCGCGGATCCGTCCGCCCGCACCCGTTCCCGAACTTCAGGATCGACATATTCGGTCCCCGTCAGGGCCGCGAGGCACCGCGCGGGATTTCGATCGAGCAACGCCGCCCATCGCTCTATCCGCTGCCTTTTTGTTGCGAGAGGGATTGGTCCAAGCCGGTCGATGACCGCAACCGATTGAAGTTCATGCGGTGTCTGGTGCTTCATTGCTGTCTCCTGTGGTTGTGGCGGCGACATCTTCACAGCGGCGCGGCAAGTCCGGCCGGAGCCTGAAGCCAGCGCCTGCGAGGGACAGACGCGGACCGATCAGGTGTTGCCCACCGATCTCAACAGACGCCCGTCAGGCATCTGCAGCAAAACCCGAACTGCGAGCAATCTTCTATGTTCCAGAGCAGCCTGCGCGACAATGAGATGGCGCGTGAGATCGGGCGGGTTGCAGGGTTCAGCTAGATCGTAGGCCACCAGCCTACCGTTCATCGCCCGACCAGCGTCAGCCCGAACAGGATGGCGACGAAGCGGCGGAATTCGGCAGTGCCGGCGATCTCGTCCAGGCTGCGCCATGTTTCGCCGCCATGCGCCAGCCGTTTCCGCAGAGCCGCGATATCGATGGCGGAGTCGGGCCTGTCGTCAGCGATGACAGACATAGCAATCCGTCATCGTCTCGGGGCGGATGTCGAGCATCCCGATCAGCTGCCGCCTGATCTCGTCGATATCCGCAGGCGGTTGCCAGTGCATCAGGAACACGTCCTGCGGCGGACGCAGATTGGGTTCCGGATTGCGATGGCAGCCCAGACACCATTCCATGCTCAGCGTATGCGCCCGTCTCGTCAGCGGCATCTCGTCGATCTCCCCATGACAGGTCTCGCAAGCGACGCCCTTGTTGATATGGATCGCATGATTGAAGAACACGAAGTCGGGCACACTGTTGACGCGCTGCCATTCGATCGGCTTGCCGCTGGCAAGACTGGCCCGGACCGGCGCCAGCATGTCGGCGTTGGTGAAAAGCTGCGAATGGCAGGTCATGCAGACTTCGGTGGCCGGCAGACCCGCTGAAGAGGAGGTCTCGACGCCGTTGTGGCAATAACGGCAGTCGATGCCGAGCTGGCCGACATGGTGCTTGTGGCTGAACGGCACCGGCTGCGCCAATGGCTCACCTACTCCCGTCATCAGGTCCGAGCGGGGAAGGATTGTCCCGATCGCGGCGGCGATCAGCAGGGCGGCACAACTTCCCCAGATGACAAAGCGCGCAACGCCATTGGCGTTTTTCGAGAAGATCTGCGGCATCCCCTCGCCGATTCTGCTGAAGGCAAACCCAGAGTTGACGACACTTACGGTGCTTTCGCCGCCAAGGTTCCGGGGCGGCATCAGGATCACAGAATGGTGACCGCAACCCGGAACAGGTCGCGGATTTAATCGGTGACAGGTGGTTGAGTTAGGCTCGAGTCTTCAGCGCTTCAGGTCGTCGTTGCGTTCCTCGGCTGTGATGGACGGCCCCTCCGCTCCGCCGGCCGCCGGCTTCGGCGCCTGGCGAGGAAATACATCCAGATCAGAATGAGGATCAGGGGAATGCCGGCGATGGGCAGCATCCACATGCCAAGGTGAAACATAAACGACACTCTGTCGTGCTGCGGTCAGGTTGACCGTTACTCAAACCGGTGTGGGAAAAAACAGTTCCAGGACGCCGCGTCTTTCGCCCGCCGTTTCGGCGACGGCACGCTGGCTGGATATACGGATGAGCGACGGCCGCTTCCGGGCCCTGCAAAAGCCTCTTCTCGAGCGCGTTGCCGGTCTAAGGGAGTAGCAGGGCTGTCAGACGAGCAACTGCTCGATTCTTATCGGCAGGTCGCGGATGCGCTTGCCGGTCGCGTGGTAGACCGCGCTGGCGACGGCTGCGGCCGTACCGACATTGCCCAACTCGCCCAAGCCTTTCACGCCGGCCGGGTTGACCGCATGGTCGACCTCCGGAACCAGGATCACCTGCAGGTCCTTGATGTCGGCATTGACCGGCACGAGGTAGTCCTGCAGATCGCGATTCACGTAGCGGGCGTAGCGCCTGTCCACCTCGGTCGCCTCGTGCAGCGCCTGGCCAATGCCCCAGATCATCCCGCCCATCAGCTGGCTGCGCGCCGTGCGCGTGTTCATGATGCGGCCGGCCGCAAACGCGCCGACGATGCGCGGCACGCGGATTTCCCTGGTGTAGCGGTTGATGCGCACTTCGACAAACTCGGCGCCGAAGGCGTATTTCACCGAATCTTCGTCCTGCTCGCCGCCGTGGAATTCCGGCGTGCCGGCATAGAGCTTCTTCAGCGCTTCCGGTGTCGCGCCCTTGGGCGCGAACTCGGCATATTCCTCGATCGCGCCGACCTGCATGGCTTTCAGGACGTCCTCGACCTTGGCCGAGGCGCCGCTCTTGGCCACGATCTTTCCGTCGGCAAGGTCGAATTCCTCATTGTGGGAGCCGGCCAGCGGGCCGCCCTCGGCAGTCGCGGCGGCATAGAGCTTGGTTCGGATAGCATCGCAAGCTTTGAGCACCGCCGAACACACGCTGGCCGTCGAGATCGAGCCGCCTGAGACAGGTGCCGGAGGCAGGCTGCTGTCGCCCATTTCGACACTGACCTTGTCGATAGAGACGCCGAGCCGCTCGGACGCCATCTGGCCGGCCACGGTGCGAATACCCGTGCCGATCTCGTGGGAACCGCATTGCAGGCGCACATCGCCATCGACCGTCAGGCGCACGCGCGCCGCACATGGCGCGACGGCGGTTGGATAGATCGCCGTGGCGCAGCCCATGCCGACCAGCCAGTCACCGTCGCGCATCGCGCCGACCTTCGGATCGCGCTTGGCCCATCCGAAGGCCGCCGCTGCCTGGTCGTAGCACTGGATCAGCGAGCGGCTGGAGAACGGTTTCTTGCCGATCGGCTCTGTCTTCGGTTCGTTGATCCGGCGGAACTCGACAGGATCCATGCCGAGCGCCACCGCCATCTCGTCCATGGCGTTTTCCAGCGCATAGACATAAGGCGTCTCGGGCGGCGAACGCATGTAGCCCGGCGTGTTGCGGTCCGCCTGCACCAGCGAGACATGGGTCAGCACCGAACCGTAGCCGTACATGCGTCCGGTCGCCGACGTGCCGCCGACGACATAGAGATCGGGCCGAGAGGTCACCTCCCAGCCTTCATGCGCGAAAGCGGTGATGCGGCCGTCCTTGCCGGCGCCGATCCTGATGCGATGCCGCGTTTCAGCCCGGTAGGTCTGGGTGCCGAAAGCCTGCATGCGGCTTGTCACGCAACGCACCGGACGCCCGAGGCGCTTGGCGGCGACGGCCACGATCGCGGTGCGCGGCGTCATCGGCCCTTTCGAGCCGAATGCGCCACCGATGAAGGGACTTACGATGCGCACATTCGCCGGATCCATCTTCAACTGCCTGGCAAGCTCGACTTTCCATCCGGTGACGTTCTGCGAGGGCTCATGCACGACGAGCTGGTCGCCCTGCCAGTACGCAGTTGTCGAGAACAGCTCGATCGGATTGTGGTGCTGGGTTGGTGTGGAATAACGCTGGTCGATCTTGACCGCCGCCGCGGCAAAGGCGGCGTCGAAGTCGCCGGCCTTCACGTCCTCCTTGAACATCGGGCTTTTGCCGGCCGCCGCAACGGTCTTCGTGCCCGGACTGTCGAAGCTCGCGGTCGGCTTGTCCTCCTCATATTCGGCGCGGATCAGTCGGGCCGCCTCTTCGGCCGCCTCGAAAGTCTCGGCAACGGCGAGCGCGATGATCTGGCCGTCATGGAAGATCGTCCGGTCATGCAGTGGTCCGATCGATGTGGCGCTGGAATTGCCGAATTTCGGCTTGTCGACCTTGTCCATGTCGCCATAGGTGACGATGTCGAGCAGGCCCGGCACCGCGCGGGCATCGTCGAGACGAAGCTTCGCCACCTTGCCTCTGGCGATGCTGCTGGTGGCCAGCGCGCCATAGGCAAGGTTGGCGGTCGGCAGGTCGGCGGGGAAGTGCGCCTGCCCGGTGACTTTCAGCCGCGCATCGACGCGCGGCAGCGGTTCGCCCTGGTTTTCCTTGGGCCTTGGAGCGGCAACATCCATGATCACACCTTCATGTCGCGGGTTTCGAGCAGCGCGCGCACCAATGTTCGCTTGCCGAGCTCGATCTTGAATGCGTTGTGCTGGTGCGGCTGGGCCTCGGCGAAGGCGGCATCCGCCGCCGCTCCCGCCGATGCCTCGTCGAGCTTCTTGCCTTGCAGGACTTCCTCGGCTGCGCCGGCGCGCCAAGGCACGGTCGCCACGCCGCCGAGCGCAATCCGTGCATCGCGCACGGTCTCGCCGTCGAGGTCGAGCGCGACGGCCGCCGAAGCCAGCGCAAAGGCATAGGATTCGCGGTCACGGATCTTCAGGTAGAGCGAGCGCCGCGCCCATGGCAGAGCCGGTACCTCGATGGCGGTGATGATCTCATCGGCGGCGAGATCCGTCTCGATATGCGGCGTATCGCCTGGCTGCCGATGCAGCTTGGCGAACGGTATCTGGCGCGCGCCATCGGAGCCCTGGGCGTGAATGACGGCGTCGAGCGCGATCAACGCCTGGGCGAAGTCGCCGTGATAGGTGGCGATACACGCGTTGCTGCCCCCCAGCACCGCATGCTGCCGGTTGAACCCATCCATCGCGGCGCAGCCCGACCCCGGCACACGTTTGTTGCAAGCCCAGGATGTCTCGCGGAAATACTCGCAGCGCGTGCGTTGCAGGACATTGCCGGCGAGGCTTGCCACGTTGCGGATCTGGCCGCTTGCCGCCAAACGCAAACTGTCGGCAATGACCGGATAGCGCTTCTTGACCTCGCGGTGATCCGCGGCCTCGCCCATCCGCACCAGGGCACCGAACCGGATGCCGTCGCCCGTTACCCGGATCTGCCTGAGCTTTTGCTCCTCGAGCCGGTTAAGGTCGAGCAGACGGTTCGGCTCGGCGACCCCTAATTTCATATAATCGGCGAGATTGGTGCCGCCGGCGATGAACTGCGCATTGGCCCGCGTCGGATGATCGTCACGGGTCGTGAAGCTGGACGCCAGCGCGACCGCTGCGGAAATGTCGGTCGGCTGTTCATAGATGAAAGGTCGCATCTCATGCCCCTCTCGTCTCGCCGCGCGCCTGCAGAACGGCAGCGACAATGTTGGGATAGGCGGCGCAGCGGCAGATATTGCCGCTCATATATTCCCGGATGTCATTCTCGGATTCGGCGTGACCTTCATTGACGCAGCCAATGGCCGACATAATCTGGCCCGGCGTGCAGTAGCCGCACTGGAAGGCATCGTGATCGATGAAGGCCTGCTGCATAGGATGCAGCCTGCCATCAGCCGAGGCGAGGCCTTCGATCGTCGTCACATCCTTGCCGTCGTTCATCACGGCGAAGCTCAGACAAGAGAGCACGCGCTTGCCGTCGACCAGCACCGTGCAGGCGCCGCACTGGCCGTGATCACAGCCCTTCTTGGTGCCGGTGAGTCCGATATGGTCGCGCAGGGCATCGAGCAGGCTGGTTCTGGTATCAAGCGAAAGCTCATAGGCCTGCTTGTTGATCCTGAGCGACGTTACGACCGGCTGCCTCAGTTTCGCCTGGGTTGCGATCGGCGCTTCGGCCCGCGCGGTCGAGGCCAGCAACGGCGCGGTCGCAGCCGCCGAGACCGTGCCCGCCATGAACTTTCTTCGGCTGAGACCATTGGTGGACAGGGCTGAAGGCTGGGACATGGCTCGCTCCTGGCTGGCTCGTGTTGTGCGCAAACCTTTCAAGGGTGCCATTGTTCCGATGGTGAGCGTAAAACCGCGACGCTTCACCGAAGTGTGAGACTTCCCGCTCGAACCGGAGTGCCGCGAGGCCCCCCCCGCTGGAACATGCGGCGTGACCGGGCGTTCTGCCCCAGTCCATCTCTCCGTCAGCAGGGCATCATGAAATCGAAACTCGTCGCCGAGACCGCCGGACAAAGAATATTCGTGGTCGTTCTCGATCCGGGCGAGGAAGCCGTCGCGTCCCTCACCGCTTTCGCCGGTCGGAAGGGACTTACCGGCGCCTCGCTGACGGCCATCGGCGCGTTCGAGAGCGCAACGGTCGGCTGGTTCGATTTCGGCTCGAAATCGTACCGGAAAATTCCCGTGGACGAGCAGTGTGAGGTGCTGAGCGCCATCGGCGACCTCGCCGTCGACGACAGCGGCAGACCAAGCCTGCATCTCCATGCCGTGCTCGGACTGAGCGACGGATCGACCCGGGGTGGACATCTGCTCGAAGGCATCGTCCAGCCGACACTCGAAATCACCGTGACGGAAGCGCCCGTCCATTTGCGGCGCACGAAACGACCCGAACTCGGTATCGCCCTGATCGATCTCGACGCCTAAGCCGTCCGTCAATTCCAGGCGGAAAGAACGGTCTCCATCTCGACCGTCTCCACCTGCTGGGCAAAGCGCTGGTGATAGACGGTCATCAGCGCATCATGCGTGGTATCGGAAGAGCTGCAAAGCGCGTCGGTGACGAGCACGACGCGGTAGCCGATGTCGATCGCTCCCAGCACGGTGGCAAGCACGCACACATCGGTCTCTCCGCCGGTGACGATAACCGTGTCGATCTGGCGAGCGGCAAGCACAGTCTGCAACCTGCCTTCCGGCCAGGGCGAATAGACATGCTTGTCGATCACCTCGGCCGGCGGACAAAATGGCGACAGCTGCGGCAGCAACTCGATCATACCTGCACCGACATTCTCGATCGTCATCGATGCCCAGCGCTCGTAGTATCGCTTCCAGGTGCCAGCACCCTGCCCCGGCCTCGACGCCGGTATGAAGCGCGTGAAAATCGTCTGCCCGGCCTTTCTCTCCACGAGATTCACAATTCTCGGAAGGACCCTCGTAATCCAGGGCGTCGCCCATTCCGATGGCTCGGCAAACAGCCTCTGCATGTCGACACAGAGGTGGACGCAGCGGTCGCTAAGAGGACCGTAGGTCAAGCCAGGAACTGACATCGCAACACCGCGAAGGCTGGGCTCCCGACCCGGCGGGCCGGGGCAGATCGGAAAGGTTTGGAACGGGCAACGTGGTATTTCAGGCGCAAGCTTGGATCCTCGGACTGCGGACCAACGCGTTGCTTCGACAGCCGTTCCGCCGAAACACATCTGCCCCCGACGCGTTCAAGGTGGATGGAAACATCCGTAAGCTTCGCCCAAGTTGCTCCCGTCGAACGAACGGGAGGATGCCTCTGCGGTAAGGTCCGTTATCGCGTCAGCGGCGATCCGCGCGTTCACTATTGCCATTGCGACATGTGCCGCCGAGCCACCGGCAGCGCCTTTGCGGTGCTCGCCTGGGTGCCTTGCGCAAGCCTCTCCTGGCTTGATGAAGCGCCTGCCAGCCGCCGGTCCTCGCCCATTGCCAGGCGAGGTTTCTGTCGGGACTGCGGTTCTCCGCTGACCCTTTCCTACGATGCCGCCCAGGACGAGATCGCGCTGCATGTCGGAAGTTTCGACGATCCGGCGGAGCTTCCGCCTCGATACAACTACGGATCATCGCAGCGCCTCGGCTGGATCTGCTGCGGCCTCGACCTGCCCCATCACGATGCGGAAGAACGATGGTAGCGGCTTCGAGCAAAGGGTTTCCGCTGCCTCCCGGCACACCGCCGATGGAAGCGCACACCGCCGACGTGCTGCCGGAAGAGAAAGACGCCTGGCAGTACGAGCCAAAATGGGATGGATTTCGATGCCTTGCCTTCAAAGGAAGCGAGGTAGTCGAACTGCGGGCGAAATCCGGCAAGCCTCTCGGCCGCTATTTTCCGGAACTGACCGCCATGTTGCGCGGCCTGAGTGCAAAGGATTTCGTTGTCGACGGGGAGATCGTGATCGAAATCGGCGGCAACGCCTCCTTCGACGCGCTGCAGATGCGGCTGCACCCGGCAGAGAGCCGTATCCGCAAGCTGAGCATGGAGACGCCGGCCCGGCTGATCCTGTTCGACATGCTGGTCGCGCCGGGCGGCAAGATTATGCTCGAAAGACCCTTGGCCGATCGGCGCGACGCTTTGGAGGCCTTTCTGTCCAAGGCACCGAATGCCGCACTCCGTCTGTCGCCATTCACCACCAATATCGCCACAGCCAGGCAATGGCTGCAAGGCGCCGGCCATGGCTCGACCGATGGCGTCGTCGCCAAGAGGCTCGACGAACCATATCGGCCAGGCGAGCGTGCGATGATCAAAGTCAAACGGCTGCGCACGGCCGACTGCGTGGTCGGCGGCTTCCGCTATCTGAACGGCAGACGGCAGGTCGGGTCGCTGCTGCTCGGCCTCTATAACGACCAAGGGCAGCTCGATCACGTCGGCTTCACATCGACCATTGCCAATGACGACCGCGCTGAGCTGACGAGCAAGCTTGAGGCGTTGCGCGGTGGGCCCGGCTTCACCGGCAAGGCGCCCGGCGGGCCAAGTCGCTGGAGCACCGAACGCAGCGGTGAATGGGAGCCGGTAAAGCCGGAATTGGTGGTCGAAGTTCGTTTCGACCACGTCACCGGCGACCGCTTCCGGCATGGCACCAGACTGTTACGCTGGCGGCCTGACAAAGCGCCGCGCCAGTGCACGTTCGAGCAGATCGAATAGAGCGACCGCTGGCGACCTTAAGCCCGGAGGATTAATTCTTGAACGCGAACAGACTTGCGTCCGCGTCCTCCCTGCCGGCGATGGAAGCCGAGATGATCTCGGACGCGATCTGTGAAAAAGTGATCCCGTTTCCGCCATAACCCATCACCGCATGCACTCGGGGGTGTCCTGGCACGCTGCCGATAATCGGCAGTCCGGTACCGGTGGCGCCGAACGAGCCGCTCCAGGCGAATTCAGCCGCCGTGTCGAGTTGCGCGAAAATTTCCCCGAGTTTCTCCTCAAGGCGGTCCGTCTTTTGAGCGATCAGGGCGTCGCGCCGTTCCTCGTCGGTGAACTTCTCGTCTTCGCCGCCGCATATGACGCGGCCGTCGGACGTCGCCCTGATGTAGAGATAGGGATCGGAAGCCTCCCAGATCAGGGCGGTGAGCGGCCAAAGTTTTTTGGGCTGCGGCCGTGTTGCGATCGCCCATGTCGAGATGATGCGATGGTCCATTCTCGGCACGATATCGAGCAGTTCGTATCCGGTCGTGAGAACGAGATGGCGAGCCTTGATTGCCGGGCCATCTCGGGTCGACACCGTCACGCCGACGCGATTGTCGTCGATAGCAATCGCCTCCGCCGGCGCATAGAAACGCGCCTTCCGCTCCAGCGCTCTCCTGAGCAGTCCGGATGTCAGTTTGCGCGGATCGAGCGCCAGATTGCCGTGGCTTAGAATCGCTGCGGTCCGGTCTATCCCGAACTCTTCTTTCATTTTTTGCGTGTCAGGAGTGACGCTCCAATGCCCGCCTGGCGGCGCGCTTCCGCCTCGCGTCGCAGGTCCGACGCATCGAGCCGATTGCCGGCCAGATAAAGCGACGGCGTATCCGCCGACCGGCAGCGGATATCGAGTCCGGTGATGCGCTCGCGCAGGTTGAGCAGCGACAGCCGCGAGCGCCGCCAGGCCTGTCGAGCGGCATCGCCCCCGATCATCCTGCACAGACTGATGAGCGGCTGATCGATTTCGAACTGGACCAGCGCCGTCGTGGCTGCCGTTGACCCTTTCAGCGGCCCGCGCCTGTCGATGCAAATCACGGAATGGCCATCGCGGGTCAGCACTTCGGCCATCGTTGCGCCGCTGATCCCCACGCCGACGACCAGGACATCCGTCTTTGCATCTCGGGTCAGGCGACCCGCCGGCACTGCGGCTGAGCGATAGGCGCACCAGACGGGTGTGCCGCCGGTGAGATCGAGCTTGCGGGGCATGAAAGTTCCCGGTTCCGCACGATAAGTCGGAAAAGCACCCTGCCGTTCCCGGGCTCCAACCATTCCGCAGCGGACAGGAAGCGGAACAACTCTTCCTGCGGGAGGTTCTTCAGTCGAAACTCAGCATTGGAGAACGTCATGGACCCGCGCGATAAACAGCGGCCTGCAAGGACCGAAGAAACCGAAGCGCCGACCATCGAGCAACAGGACTGGGATGCTCTGGAGGGTGGTAGAATCCTGCCTGACAGCGTTGCCGTGAACGGTGACCCTCAGGATGATGCTGAAGCGGAAGGTAACCTTCCCGAAGAGGATGACGACAACCCCTTCCAGGGCAGCGACGAAGCGCTGCCTGACGACGAGGAGGAACGCGTCCTGTCCAAGGATCCTTCCAAAGAAGGCAGCCGGTTCGACGAAGTCTAGGGGCGACGGTTCAGATTTCGAGCAGTGCGTAAGGCCGGCCCGTCGGCTTCGTGATGTGCATGGCGACGTTGTAGACTTTGGCGCCGCCGGGGGTTTGGCCTTCAAAAGTGCCACGGTGAGCATGTCCATGCACGACGGCGCTCACCTTGAAGCGGTCGATCGTTTCCGCCAGCCGGGAAGAGCCGAGGAACGGAAAGATTTCCGGCGGCTCGCCGGCGACGGTCTCCACAATTGGCGCATAGTGAAGGACCACCAGCGTGCGCTTGGCGCGGACTTGCCGCATGGCATTCTCCAGCCGCATCGCTTCATTGACGCTCTCGGCCACCATGGTCTTGATTGCCGGCTCGCCGAAGGAGCCAAGCATTCTTGGCCCGAAGCCGCCGATAAAACCCTTAACGCCGACAAAGCCGACATCCATCAGTTCCGTCGCCTGACCATCGAGGAGGTAGACACCGGCCTGACGGAGGGTCGCCGCGATCTGGTCAACGCAGCCTGACTCGTAGTCGTGATTGCCGAGCACGGCCACGACGGGGATCGAGCAGGCGCGCAGATCTTCGGCGAGAAGCTCAGCCTCCTTGGGCTTGCCCAGATTGGTGAGATCGCCGGTAAGCACAAGGATGTCGGCCTCGCGCGAAACCTCGCCGAACAGATCGCGGTAGGACGTCTGCGAATCTTCCTGAACATGCAGATCGCCCATGGCGGCGACTTTGAGCTTGCCGTTACCGTTCGCTTTGCGGCCTGCATTGCTCCGTTCAGCCATCGCGAAATTCTCCAACGCCACCGACGCCCGCAAAGCCCCATTCCTTGACGTCGATCTCGTAGTCGACCTGCGACAGCAGCCGGCCGCGGCAGATCTTCATCTTCGGCGACGGCAGCCGCCGCTGTGTGGCCAGCCGCTTGAGCAGATCGTCGAGCAGCCAGTCGGGGATAAGGTCGCGCTCGCTCGGATAGATCCAGCGGAAGTTGAGCAGCTGCATCAAAAGCACCTCCCAGTGGATGTCGAGGTAGGAAAGCAGCCTGTGCCAGTCGATCTGGTCATGTGCCTTGAGGATGGTGTGGGCGATGTCGGCGCCATCGTGACGACCCCTGTCCTGGATGAAGCATTTCGACCAGATGAGCTCCGTCGGTCCGATGATCCGGACACGGCTGCCGAGCAGCTCGACCTGGCGGGCATGTTCCAGCCATTGGTCCTCGACCTGCATGGTGCCGTTGGCTGATGCAAAGATCACATCGAAGAAATGCGGGCCTTCGAAGACCTTCCCCAACCAGCGATCATCCTCGATTTCGACGGCGTAGCCGATATCCTTGAAATGGGTGAGGATGCGCGGGCAATCGCCGGCCTTGCAGAAGATATCGAGGTCCTTGGTCTGGCGTACGACGCCGGTATAGGCGCTTACCGCATAGGTCCCGGCAACCAGGAAGGGAATGTCGGTGGCGGCGAGTTCGCGGATCGCGTTCGTGTAGAAGGCCTCCGCCTCGGCGCTCTTCAGCGTCGGCTCCGCCTTTGCGTCGATCACCGGCAGCGTCGCCAGCACTCCCGGCAACTCGTCACTGGTCATCAACCGTTGCTCCGGCCTTTGATCTTCATCCACCTGTTCCGGTAAACAGCGGTAGTGCGGCGTTGTTCCGCGCTCGACGCCAGACTTCCATGACGAGCCTCGCCAGGACAGACGCGCTTAGTCCCCTTCCTCTCGATAGAGGCGTTCGACCGCTCGATCGCTCTCGCGCCGCTCCGCCGGTCCTCGGCGACGGCGGGTAACGAGCACGTAGACGATCGCAAGCAGGAGAATGAGGGGACCGCCCGCGACGACGACGAGCCACAAATCGGTGCCGGACATTGGTCTTTCCTTCCCGCTCGAAGGTACCGCCCCGGCAACGAGGATGTTGCCCGGTTCCGTGGGCTAACCAGTGAAGGGTTCAAATGTTCCGGCCGGCACGCCAGACAATCCGCGGGCCGCTGTCGACGGCTTGAGTGCGCTTGATCCGGATTGGCAGATCATTCTCTCGAAAACCCCGCGGCCTCGCTCGCCGGCACTGGAACATAGCGGCGCCGGAAGGGTTGGAAATCAAAGCGATAGCCAACCGAGCTCGACCATGAACCCCTCTACCACCGACCACATCGAAATTCGCGAATACAACCACCCGACCGGCGGGTGGGGGTCCCTCAAATCGCTGATCCGCAATGCTCGTGCAGAAGGTCTGCTGACGTCCGGCATCTGGAGCACGTTGCTCAAGCAGAATAAGGCGGACGGCTATATGTGCGTCTCCTGCTCTTGGGCGAAGCCCGCCGAGCCCCGGCCGTTCGAGTTCTGCGAGAACGGCGCCAAGGCTACGATGTGGGACCAGACGAAGCGGCGCTGCGGCCCGGAGTTCTTCGCCGCGCATTCCGTCAACGAGCTGCTCGACTGGCCCGATCACGATCTGGAAAAGCAGGGTCGGTTGCTTGAGCCTATGCGCTATAACGAGGTCACCGACAAATATGAGCCGGTCTCGTGGGAGACCGCCTTCCGGGATATCGGCGAAGAGCTGAGGAAGCTCGATCCGAAATCGGTCGTGTTCTACACCTCGGGCCGCGCTTCGCTCGAGGCATCGTTCATGTATCAGCTTTTCGCGCGTATCTACGGCTCGAGCAATCTGCCGGACTCTTCGAACATGTGCCACGAGTCGACCTCGGTCGGCCTGCCGGAGTCGATCGGCTCGCCGGTCGGCACCGTGCAACTGGAGGACTTCAGCCATTGCGACCTGATGTTCTTCTTCGGCCACAATACCGGCGTGACCGCGCCGCGATTGCTTCACCCGATCGAGGAGGCGCGCCAGCGCGGCATACCCGTCATTACCTTCAATCCGCTGCCGGAGCGTGGCCTGAAGCGTTTCAAGAACCCGCAGAACCCGGTTGAAATGCTTTCGCCAGGCGCCGGCACCAAAATGTCCAGCGACTTCTTCCAGATCCGCGGCGGCGGCGACATCGCTGCCATGACCGGCATTGCGAAAGCCGTTCTCGCGCTCGACGACGCGGCGAGGCAGACCGGCGCGCCGCGCGTCCTCGACATGGCCTTCATCGAAGAACACACGGATGGCTTCGACGCGTTTGAGGCCTATCTACGCCGCACTCCTTGGGAAAAAATCGAGATGCGTTCGGGCATCGCGCGCGCCGATCTCGAGCATGTGGCGGATGTCTACAGCAAGGCTTCGGCGGTCATCGGCAATTACGGCATGGGCCTGACGCAGCACCGGCATGGGACCGAGAACGTCCACATGCTTTGCAACCTGCTGCTGATGCGCGGCAATATCGGCAAACCGGGCGCCGGCGTGTCCCCGCTTCGCGGCCACTCCAATGTTCAAGGCCAAAGAACCGTCGGCATCTCCGAAAAGCCCGAGCTGGTGCCGCTCGACAAGTTTGCCGAATTTTATCACTTCGAACCGCCACGCGAGAAAGGGCGCGATACCGTCGAGACATGCGAAGGGGTGATCGACGGCTCGGTGAGCGCGTTCATTGGATTGGGCGGCAATTTCGTACGGGCCGTTCCGGAAACCGGGCTTGTCGAAGAGGCCTGGCGGCACCTGAGATTGCACGTCCAGATCGCCACGAAGCTCAACCGCAGTCACCTGATACCGGGAGCCGTCACCTATTTGCTGCCTTGCCTTTCGCGCATCGAGACGGACCTGCAGGATACCGGCGAGCAGCATGTGTCCATGGAGGATTCCACGGCCTGCATCCATGGCTCCTTCGGCTATCGCCCGCCGGCCGGACCCAACCTGCTCTCCGAACCGAGGATCATCGCCGAGCTTGCCAAGGCTACGGTGCCTGGGAAGAGCTCGATCCCATGGGATGAGTGGGTTGCCGACTATTCCCGCGTGAGGGACGAAATCGAACGTTGCTTCCCCGCCCATTTCAAGGACTTCAACAAACGCTTCCTGGCGCCGGGCGGGTTTCATCGCGACATCAAGGCTTCGAAGCGTGTGTGGCAGACCCCCAACAAGAAGGCCAACTTCAAGCCGCCGACGATGCTGGAAACGGATCCGGACGTCGACGTCGCGCAATCGGACGTGCTGACGCTGATCACGGTTCGCTCCAATGATCAGTTCAACACCACCGTCTACGGCTATCGCGATCGCCTTCGCGGCATCTACGGAACGCGGATGGTGTTGCTCATGAACGAGCACGACATTGAACGGCTGGGACTCCACGACGGACAAGAGGTCGATCTGGAATCCGCGGCAGGCGACGGTGTCGAGCGCCGAGTGCACGGATTGCGCGTCACTCCCTATTCAATTCCACGCGGCGATTGCGCCGGCTATTATCCCGAGCTCAATCCGCTCATTCCGCTGTGGCACCGGGCCGAAAAGGCACATGTGCCGGCGGCAAAGTCGGTGCCGGTCCGCGTGATGATGACCCCGTCGGCGCCATCCCGCTAGCATGATCCCGAAAAGTAGGAACCGGTTTTCGGAGAGAGATCATGCTCCACAAAGAGCTGGACCGCCATGGCGATCCAACGAAACGCCATGGCGCTCTAGCGCCGACTTTGCGATTGACCAGGTAACGGGGTTTGACCAGGTAACGGGGTATTGGCGCAGGAGTCCACAGCGGACGCTGAAGACGTCTCCCCCAAGGTCTTCAAGCAACGACATTCGCGCACGGTTCAACCGGCTCTTGATGGTTCCGATAGCGCAGCCGCAGATGCTCGCCGTCTCCTCATAACTTACGCCGAGGATGGCGATCAGCATCAAGACCTCCCGCTGCCGGGGAGGCAGTTTGCCGATAGCGGCGTGAACCTCCTGGCTGCGAAGATGCCACTCCTGGTCACCATACGTGATCGAACGGGCCGATGCGCAATCATTGGCTCCTGGAGCCTCGCGCGTATAGATCTTGTGCTTCGTGTAGAAGGTATTGCGCATGATCGTGAACAGCCACGACTTGATCCGGGTGCCAGGTTCGAATTGGTCGATATGCGCTATCCCCTTGAGCAAGGTCTCTTGCACGAGATCGTCGGCGTCGGTCTTATCCCTGCAGAAGGTACGCGCGAAAGCTCTCAAAGCCGGGATCAGATCGACGATCGCCGCCTCGTTTTGGAGGGCCGACGAGCCGGAATTCATCGTCCGCAAAAATGCCTCCGCAAGGAACCGTTTGGATTGGATAGCCAGGGAGCTAATGCGCTGTCAGCACGGAGGTTCCTGTTGCCTCAGCAATTGTGCTCATTTCCCGGTCATAATTTCGCGTGTCGCCTTTGCTCCGGGCAGCCGCTCGGCACGAGTCGGATGTGGCGACCGGAGGCGTGAGCGCGCGCGCCATTCCGATCATGACCGGGAATGGTCGCCCCGGCTGCCGCACGATTCCCGGCGTGCCCGGCGCGCAGGGCCAGGTCGGGCCACATTGGTCGAACGGTGAACCGCTCTAATCGATCGCCCGTCAGCGCTTGGCGCTGTCGCTGTCGACGTCCGCCCGCGCCAGGAACTGTTCCGTGACCTGCGGCAGATTTTTCTTCAGCCACTCGGCCATAGCTTCCTCTTCCCGCAAATTCTGTTCGCACACGCGGGCAATCTCGGCCTCGCCGGCGGCATTGGCTGCGGCGATAAGGATCGTATAGGACGCGATTTCCATATGCTCGAACGTGTAGCTCGCCAGAGAGCCTTTCATGACCTCATCGCCGGCAAACACGCCGCTGACCGACTGGGCCGTGGCGGTCAGCTTGCCGCCTGCGTCCTTCAGCATGGACGTCCCTTCGTCAAGACCATCCAGGCAGGTCTTCAGCCGCCTGGCCTGCTCCCTCGTTTCTTCCAGATGGCTGCGAATTCGCTCGCTGAGCTCGGGGTAGCTGTCTATCCGGCTCAATTGGCCCGACAGCATGGTCTCGGCCTGTTCCTCCATTGCGTGAGCGTCCCTTAACCATTGGACAAGCCATTCGCGTGATTCAGCCATTGGTGTCTCCATCCGTCTAACGCCGCCCGAACCGCCGGGGGCGTGGATTGTTCCTTGAACGCGAGGTCCGGTTACGATTTCCGGGACGAGGACGGATCGGAATCGGAGAGCTTCTCGCGCACCGATTCATCTGTCTTGTCGGCCGTGGCCCTGACGACACGGCTGACCTTGTCGGCCAGCGTCCCTTCGCTTGATGCTTGCCGCTCGGCTTCGTCGCTCGCCGTCCGGTAGGCTTCGGCCGCGACCTGCTTTGCAGCGTCGAGCCCCTCTTTCAAAGTGTCTTCGGCGCTTTCCCGAAGCCTTTCGCGATAGGCGCCCAATCGCTCATCCTCGATCTCGGTGTGGGGCAGCATGGCCCCGATCGCAGCTCCGATGGCGAGGCCGACGGCCGCCGCAGCGAGAGGCTGCTCCTGAAGCAGACTATGCGCCGAGCGCGCGGCACTCGTTGCCATATCGGCCGTAGCTGCCGCCGAACCCGCGAGTGTATCCGCAGCGCTGCTTGCCATGTCCGACACTGCGCCGGCTGCCTCGCTTGCCATTCCGGAGACAGTTCCGGCCGCTCCGCTGGCCGCTTCGGCAACAGAGCCCGCCGCGTCCGAGGCCCTCGAAGCCATTCCAGCGCCGAATGCTCCATGATCGAGGCGAGAACCACGCCGCGTCACACCATCGGTACCAGCCGGGGTGGTGGAAGCGCCGCTGCCCAACATCAGCCAGGCCAGTCCCGCGCCGATCACCGTCAGCGGTAACGGATTGTCCCTCACCTGGACCTTCAAATTGTGGAGCATGTCGGAGCCCGCGCCTCCCCGGAAAAGCCCAGTGAATTCGTCGAAGAGCTGTCCGGGGGTCATCTTGTCGCGAATGGAATCGGCGGTCGCCACCACCCTGGCGCGCGTGGCTTCCGCCTCGCGTTCGAGCTCGGCTGCGGATTTCTCGGTCATCTCGCTTGTTCCTTGATCACGTTCACGTCACGCTTGAGCTGTTCCTGTGTGCGATCCGGCGCGAGTTCGGAGGGCGCCATGCTTGCCATGCCAGTCCGCAACAGGATCACGCCCAGCACGGCAACCACCACGCCGACGAGCAAAGCGGACCACCCGGCGCCCAGACCAAGGCGGGCCAGGGCGATGACGAGCGCCTGCAACAAAATCAGCAGCGCGGCGAGCAGGCATATCGCGCCGCCCAGCACCTCCACGGCGCCCGTGCCAGCCTTGGTGAGGTTTTCCGATATCTCCGCTCTCAGGAGCCTGGCTTCCGTTTGCACAAGCGTGCTCACCTGTTGCGCCAGATCGGCGACCAATGTGCCGAGACTTGGATTGTCCTGAGTGCTCATTTCTTCAGCTCCGCTGCCTTCCCGGGTATACCGCCGTCCGAACCCCAGTTTGCTGGAGCGTTATCCCGGCCCGCGGTCGTTCCCGCGCCGGTTTGCCCTGAATGTTCAGGCTTGGCGGCGCCCTGCGTCGGACGGTGTGTGCCGGGCGGCGAAGCCTTTATGAATCGGCCAAGTGCCAGTCCCGCCAGAACCGAACCCGCAAGAAGCATTCCAGGATTCTGGCGGCCAAAGGCCTGAACGTCCTCGAGCACCTGCCCGAACGGCTTCTCTTTCAATGAAGAGGACAGCCGTTCCAAACCGCTCGCGGCATCCTGCATGAATTTCGAGGCCGCGCTCTGGTCGCTGTTGGCCAAGTGGTCGCTCGCGGCGCGCAAGGCGCCGCCGAAGGCGGACAGGCTCGATCCGATATCGCGCTGCGTCGCCTCGGCCCTTTCGGCGACGGCCTGCTGAGCTTCGGCGGCATAGGCCCCCGCCCTGCGGGCAACGTCGTCGCGGGCATCGTGGAGCGCTTCGCTGGCGCTTTGGGTTTCTTGCTGGATTCGCTCGGAAACTTCGTCCTTCGCCTCGGCGAAGTCGGCGGGCTCGCGGCCCCGATCATTCTCGCGCTGCATGGTGCCTCCTAGTGAAAGCCGAGGAAGGAAAGCACGGCGAGCACGACGACGATCAGACCGATGAGATAAATGACACTGTTCATGGCACAGCCTCCTCGATGACAGTCCAACTTCGCGTCGGCTGCTATGTTCCGCTGCGCGAGAAGCTTTTTTAGCCAGTCCTCATTTGCCCACGGGGCTGCGCCTTCAAAGTTGCAAGCTCCTCGTCTGGGCAAAGTAGCCTCGGGCGTTCCGGGTCCGAAATATCGAGCTTGTCCCAGGGAATGCGATAGAGCCCCTCGCGACGCCGCAACCCGAAGAAGTCGAGCAAGGCGGTACCGATGGTCGAAGCGGACAGGCGCTCGAACGCGGCAAAGATGCCGACATGAAATTCGGTGACGACGAGGTCGCTGCCGTCCTGCTCGGCGATGATCTCCTCGATATAGCCGATGCTCCTGCCGTGCTCGGAAAACACGCGCCTGCCGGCAAGGTGATCGAGGTGCACAGTCGCCATATTCAGGCTCCCGGGATCCGGCCAACCACATGGTCGCGCAGCCAATCCTGCCAGGCGAAGATCTTGGTGCGGCGCACGTCGATGTCGAATTCGATGTCCACGCCGATGTCGCGCACCTTGTTCCACGCGATCCGGTGCGGCCGCGCCTGGCGCTTGCCGCTAAGCTTTGCCGCGAGCTGCGCGGTCCATCGCCCGGGCCGCGCTCCAAGCCGGCGCGAAAGCGCAATCGAGCCAAGTTCGACGGCAACGACCCTGGGCGGCTTGCCACGCCTCAGTTCGGCAACAAGGCCATCGACCTTGCCGATCTTGACCTGCTCGCGATCGACAACCTGCTTATCCAATATATCGCGCAGCAGCTGCATCACGTGCCCCCGAATATCTGCAGCGGAATGGTCACCACCGCCAGCACGAAGCCGAGCGCGATGACGAAGATCACGGCCGCGTTCGAAATGACGCCGTTGCGATGCTTGCCGACATAGCGCTCGTCGTTGAGCAGGAAAAGGAACGGCACAACCGTTAGCGGCAGGCTGGCCGCTGTGAGCGCCATCGAGAAGATGGTGAGCTTCAACGGATCCAGACCGAGCGCTATCGGAACGGCGGCGAGGAAGAGCGTCAGCGTGTAGACGAGGCTGAAGCCGGGATCGTCGCGCGGCTTCAGATCCTCACCCCATGTCCAGCCAAACCCCTGCGCGACGAGATAGGCCTGCTGCAACGCCACTTCGAGCGCGGCGCCGAAGCAGGCGATGGCCAGCGAGGCAACGAAAAGGACGAAACCCCAGAGGCCGAATATCGGGATCAGCATCAATGGTAACTGGTTGTAGTCGTCCACTTCGGTAACGCCATGAGCGCCAAGCACGAGCGCGGCCACGATCAGAACGCCCACCGAGATCGTTCCGCCAAAACTCATGCCGAGCCCGGCTATCGCCCGATTGGCGCCGAGATAGCTCTTGTCCCACTGATCTTCGATCGCGCCTGAGGAATAGAACATGAAAAGGTAAGGCGATATCGAGGCGCCGAGAATGCTGACGGCCATGAACCAGTATTTTGCCGTATCGTGGTGCGGCAGGCTCGGCACGGCGCCGGCCGCCACCTCTTTCCATTCGGGACGGAGCATCACGGCCGCGACGACGAAGCAGAGCGTGACCAGGCCCAGCATCGACACGCCTTTCTCGATCAGGCCGAACGTGCCTTTCCACAACAGCAGCCACGCCAGGAAGGCGACCGGCAGCGCCCACCACCGGAAGCTGATTCCCGTAGCAAGTTCGGCGGCAACGGCGACACCGCCGATCTCGGCGGAAAGCACCAGGAAGTTCACCAGCAAGGTTGCTAGCAGCGGCCAGATGAAAGCATTGAAGCCGAACCGTTCGCGAATGCCGTCGGCGATGGTGTGATGGCTCACCGCAGCGAAGCGACCGGCCATTTCGACCAGGAAGATGATGCAGATGGTGCCGAGCACGACAGCCCAGATGAGCTGGAAGCCGAACAGCGCGCCGGCCTGCGCCGCCGTGGCCATCGACCCGACCTCCAGGAAGCCGCCGACGCTGGTGACGACACCAAGCGATATCTCCAGCAGCTTCTTCATCTGTCGGGCGAGAAATATTGTCGATAGGCGGTGGCGAGATCGCCTTGGGCGGCGCGAAGCTCCTGGAGGGCCTGGCCGGCCTGCGCGTGCTGTTCGGCCTCGACTGCGTTGTTGGCCCGCTTTGCCGCGTTCGACAGCCGGCTGGCAGCCGCTGCCAACGCATCCCGCTTTGCCGGGTCCGACACAGACGCCGATTCCAATTGCCGGCCCGCGTCGGCGAGTGTCTCGGCGAAGGATTGCAAAGCGGAGGATGCGTAGCGGGACGGCGCGGCCCCAGAGAGCCAGGCATCACTCACCAGCGCTGCCGCCTGCGCCGTCGAGGCTGCAAGCTTCGATTGCTGGTCGACGGTTTCAGATGAGGAGCAGGAGGCAAGCGCCAGCATCAGCAGGAGCAGGAAGGCCCGGCTCGGCCGGGCAACGGTACGCAACATCTTCCCCCATCGCAATCGCTTGAAATCACGATAATAAATCCGAAGCCGCGGGAAAGTTCCTTCGCCATCGGGATTTGCGGGGGCGAACGCCACGACCGGCCTAGCTTCGCAAGTATTTCAACGGTATCAGGACGATCATGAACCGCGACTTAGCCAAAACGTTGCCTGAGCGTGCCAGCAGCTGGGCGATGGCGCTCACCGAGCAGAAGAGCGTCACCGGCACGCAGGACGAAGCTGTATTCGGTCCGTGGCTGGCGGCGCAGTTGCGGGAGAATCCCGCCTTCAGCCATGCGGATATCTGGACGATCGAGGTCGGGCCTGGAGATGGCCGGCATTGCGTGGCGATGCTGCTTCGCGGGACGGGCTGCTCGACCGTGCTTCTGACCGGTCATTACGATACGGTGGCAACGCGGGACTATGGCGAGCTGGAAGAGCTGGCCACGCGGCCTGAGGCTTTGACGCGCGCCTTGCGCGATTCCCTGGCGGACGCCGATACGCCTGCCGCCCGGTTGGCCCTTGCCGACCTGGAGAGCGGGCAATTCCTGGCCGGACGCGGCTTGCTGGACATGAAGGCTGGTCTCGCCGCCGGACTGGCGGTATGCGCGGATTTCGCCGAAAGCGCCAATGTCGCGGGCAATCTGCTGTTCATCGCGGTGCCGGATGAAGAGAACAATTCGGCCGGCGCCCGCAAGGCCGCCCCAGCGCTGCCCGGTATCTGTGAGCAGCACGGCCTCGATCTTGTCGCGGCGGTCAATCTCGACGCCATCGCCGATGACGGCGACGGCTCGAAAGGACGTATCATCGCGCTCGGGACAGTCGGCAAGCTGCTTCCGACCGCCTATGTGGTTGGCGTCCCGACACATAGCGGCTTTCCGCTGAACGGCATCAATGCGGCCGCGCTCGCCGGTTCTATAGCCGCGCGCGTCGAATGGGCAACCGAGTTGACCGATCATTGCGGTTCCTCGCCAGGCACCCCGCCCAGCCTGCTCGGTATTCGTGACGGGAAGACTGGATATGACGTCACGACGCCGGCAACCGCCTTCGCCACGTTCAACGTACTCAGCTATCGCCGCACGCCGGATGAAGTGCTCGACCGCTTCGACCGGCTTTGCGCGGAAGCGGCATCGAACCTTCTGGGCGAACTCAAAGGCCGAAGCCAGGCTCCGGAGGGCATCGCAAATCTTGTAAGACGCATCCCGCTCTACCGGTTCGAAGCGCTGGTCGAGCATCTCGGCCCGCAGGAGAAGCACAGGCTCGATGCATACTCCGCCTCGATCGCTGGCGATCTTCCACTGCCGGAGAAATGCTGGCTGATCACCGAGGAAGCTTGGGATTTGAGCCGCCTCGCCGGCCCGGCGATCGTCACCGGTTTCGGCTCGATACCCTATCTTCCGACCAACCTTTCAAACGCGCCGGCGGCCATGCGGTTGAAAGCAATTGCCATGCAAATCGCGCGCGGGTCGGCCGAACGCTATGGCAGCACCATCGCCTGCGCCGATTATTTCGCCGGAATTTCGGACATGAGCTTTTTCGGCGAGGCAGCCGAGTCCTCGCTCGATATCGTTGCCCGCAACACGCCTGCCTGGAAAAACAGCGTGCGCTGGCCGATGCGACAGGCTCTCGCCAATGTGCCGACGATCAACATCGGCCCATGGGGACGCGATTACCATACGCCGCTTGAAAGACTGCACATGGGCTATGCATTCGGCGTCCTGCCTCAAGCCATCCGGGACTTGTGTGCCACCCTGCTGCAGCCATCCGGTTCCTGACCGGATGGCTCGCCGCATGGCGGACGCGGACGTGCCTTAGGAACCGCAGACTTAAGGAGTGCTCCCGGGCCGGCAGCGCTTGCGAGAGCGGCAACCTTGTCGATCATCGCCAGGACCGCCTGCGGCTTGCTTTGATGCACCATATGTCCGGCATCCAGGACGATATCCAGCAGCGAGTGGCTTATCTCCGTGTGCAGCCGCAGCGCCTCGGCCTTGGCATCGAACAGCTGATCGTCGGCGCCGGCAATTATCCCGACAGGGATGGCGATCTCGGCATACCGACGATTTGGGAACAGTGCCGACGCCAGCATCAGGAACGATTCCGCGGAGATGGACCGCAGTTGCGAGGGGCGGCTCGCCAGCTCCCTTGTCATTGCTGCGAAAGGGGTTGCGATCATTGCCGGATGGAAAATCTTCTTCATAGCCAAGCGCCAGTTCAGCCTGACCAGCGAAGGCAGCACGGTATGGCGCAACACCGTCCCGATCAACGGAATCGCCGGCAACGCGGAGATGGCGAGGGCCAGCCTTGGCGGCGGGTAATGATAGCCGGCGACAACGACAATCCCGGCGACGGATCGGGGATGCCGACGCGCCATCTCGAGCGCCACGGCGGCCCCCCAGGAATGGCCGACAACCATGTAGCGCTCGATGCCGAGCTTCGCGGCCGCGGCCTGAATGAGATCGGCCTGGGCCCCGGCGGTCCAAGGTCTGCCTGCCCCACGTGAGCTCAGGCCGAAGCCGGGCCTGTCAAAGGCAAGCACGCGATATTTGGCAGCGGCTTTGTGGAAGATGCCGCTTGTCGTGAAGTCTTCCGCTGAAGCGCCGTTGCCGTGCAAGAGCAGCAGCGGTTGCCCACTGCCCGCCTCCAGGAAATGCAGCTTCGTTCCGCGAAGGTGGATGAAGCGCCCGAGCGGTCGTGAAGCCAACGCCCGTCGCGCGAGGAGATTGTTGTAGAGCGCCAGTCCGACCGTTGCGGCCGCAAGCAACAGAAGCAGGTTTCGCCTGGGCTTTGCTGTCATGACTGGAAATTGCGGAAGCAGGCGATGCGGCGCTGCTGCTCTCAGGCCGACCCCTTCTGAGGCAGCTCCGTCTCTTCCTCGACCTGGTCCCGCAGCGCCTGTCGCCCGGACTTTCGATCCTCGGCCTCGGGCGAGCGCTTTTGCCGCTCCAACTCGTGATCCACCGTCCTGCGCGATCCTTCCGCGGGATCTTGCTCCGGCAATGTCTCTGTTTGCCGCTTCGTCTGATCGCTGCTTGATCCCGGCGCGGCAGGATCGCTCTTTCCGGGGGACTTCGTCATTGTAGGCTTCTCTGTTCCACCAAATGTGTGCATGGCTGCCGGGATGAATCGAGAGCCAAACCTCTGGCGTCGACCTTTGTTCCGCTACTGTCGACCATTACCGCGGCCCTCGGCATCGTCCGATGCCTCATGGTCGGGCTCGGAAGCTTCCAGGGCATCGATAATCGGCGCCAGTGAATTGTCCTCGTCGGCATTCGATTCCGTCTCCACATTTTCCTCGACGGTTTTATCGAGCGCCCGTCGGATGGCATCTTCGATATTGCCGACCTCCTGCTCCCGCACTTCGCGACCGTAGCCAGCGGCATCGGCATCCTGCTCGAACTGCTGCGCCAACATCGGAACGCTGATCTCAGTGTCGGCAGGCAAATTGCCGACATTCTCCTCGAGCCAGCTGCGCAGGAATTCTTTCGTCGCGTTCATGGAGAGCCTCCTCGCAGCGAAATAACCGGCCTGTGGCGTTGATGTTCCCGAAATCCGAAACCGCGAGGAACGAACGGATCGATGAATGGTTGGGATCTCGGGCATCCCGACGAGACATTCCATGACTTTCCACGACGACAGCGTTTCACACGAGCAGGACGGCTCCGCCCCGAGCCGGGACAAGCTCCTGTTCCAGCCCAATATCTCCATCAACGGGCTGATCGATGATGAAACGGTCAGCTTCTTCCTCGGTCGCCTGGAGACGGTCCGAAAAGACGGTCAGGACATGCTAATGGAGTTGAACACCAGCGGCGGCGATGCGGACGCCGCGCGGCGCATCGCGCTGGAGGTTCGGCTGTTCCGGCGGCATTCCAGCCGCAACGCTTTCTGCGTCGGGAAGACGAAAGTTTATTCGGCGGGAGTGACGATCTTCGCAGCCTTCCCTAGGCAGAACCGTTTCCTGACCGAAGACGCCGTTCTTCTCGTGCATGAGCGGCGCATGGAAACGAGCATTGCGCTCAACGGCCCGATGCGATCCTGCATCCAGATCGTTCGCGAGCAGCTCGCCTTGCTGGAGACATCGCAACGTCTGGAGATGGAAGGCTTCAGGGAACTTGTCGAAGGCAGCTCGCTCAGCGCGGACGAACTTTACCGACGGGCGACGCAGAATTGCTACATCCATGCCGCCGAGGCGCTCAGTCTTGGAATGATAGGTGGCATTCTGCGTTAGGTTAGGACACGCGAACTTTTCTATTGGAGACCGATGGTCGCGCGGTTTGTTCGGTGTACCGGAGCAAACCGGCCGGTCTTCGGTTGGCGTAGATACGCGTTGCACTTCGCGCTGCCAAGCCGACTCGGCGGGAACCCGGATTGCCGTCAGCCGTTCGCAGGCATGGCGACATTGCAGATTCGAGAGGCGCTGACCAAGGTCGGCACATTGACGTCCCGACCAGCAGCTTTTTTGATTTTGGGCGGCTACACCGTCTCTTGGTTTATCTTCGAGCGGGAAACGCTTGACTGGCACGGCGTCGCGACGCTGATCACCTGGGCGATGACGCTGTTTATCCAAAGGGCCGAGCATCGCGACACCCAAGCCCTCCAGGCGAAACTCGATGAGCTAATCAAGGCGAACGACAAGGCTCGCAACGAGATCGCCGAAATGGACGACAAGGAGCCGGAAGAAATCGAGGAAATGCGAGACTCCAGCGAACGAAGCTGAGCCCCCCGCCGCTATATCTCGGCGAGCTCGTCAGAGGCTTCCTGGAGACCGTGCGCAGCCGCCCGCTCGAGCCAGATGCGGGCGGCTGCGGAGTCATGCTCGCCGGCAATGCCTCTGGAGAGATAGCGGCCAAGCATGAGCTGCGCATGCCCGTGGCCTCTCTCTGCCGCCGCTGCAAACCATTCCTGGGCCGCCTTACGGTTGGTCGACAGGCCTTGTCCGGTCTCGTACAATGCCCCGATCGCGAACATCGCCCCGGCATGTCCAGCAGCGGCGGCTTGCTTGAAAAGATGGGCTGCGGCAACGACGGAGCGTTCTCCACCACGACCATTGTAAAGCATTTCGGCAAGAGCAACCTGCGCGTCCACGATGCCAGCTTTTGCCGCCCGCTCAAACCAGACGCGGGCCTGCCTCTGATCGGCAGCCATGCCTCGTCCTTCCTGAAGCATGCGGGCATACATATATTGCGCCTCGGCAACGCCTTCGACCGCGCGGCCCATCCAACGCGCCGCACGCTCCTGATCCTTGCCGACACCAACGCCTTCGGCAAAGCAAAGACCGAGATTGAACGCAGCAACCAGATCGCCCGATGACGCGGTTGCCCCAAACCATCCAGCAATGCTGATAGCGTCATCTGGTTCGCCCGCGCCTTCGAGGACGAGGTTTGCCAGATCAACTTGGGACTGGCGATCGCCACTGGCTGCTGCGGACCGCAGCAAGCGAGTTCCTTCCTCAGCGTCCTGAGCCACACCATTGCCCGAAAGATAGAGCGAAGCCAATGCACGTGAGGCTGGCTGGTGACCTCCATCGGCAGCCCGGCGATACCAGGTCGCTGCCTCCGCAAAGTCCCGCGGGGGCCGGCTCGCATACAGCTCGCCCAAGCGATAAGCGGCATCGACATTTCCAGCCAAGGCGGCACGACGCAACCAGGCTTCACCGGCGACAGGGTCCCGATCCACCAGGCTACCCTCGATGAGTGCTAGCCCCAGGCGGAATTGAGCGGATGAGAGTCCCCTCTCCGCCGCATCCCTATAAAGCCTCTGAGCTGCGTGCAGATCGACAGGCACCCCCATTCCGTGCTCGGTGAGGACCGCATACAGATAGATCGCCGTTAGCAGCCCGGCATCCGCGGCCCGACGAAGCTCTGTGGCGATTCTGGTTCTCTGCTCCGGCTGCCTCAACCGGATTAGAGAAAGGGCCAGCCCAAGGCATCCTTCCGGGCAACCGGCCGCGGCTGATTTTTCGTACCAGCCATGCGCGGCATCGAGATCGCGCATCGCCTTTGGACCCTTGCTCAGTATATAGCCGAGCAGGGCCTGTCCTGTAGCGGACCCGGCTTCGGCGGCTTTCCGCGCAAGGTCGAGCGCTGCCGCGAAGTCCGGTTCTCCCGAGGAATTTCGTTCGAACAAGCCTTCCGAACCAGCCCCGATTTCCCGTGGCGCCAGCCCGGCTACACACAGCGCAGCAAGAAGGGCCTGCGCATCGGAGCTGCCGCGATCGGCTGCCCGCCGCAACCAACGCGCGCCCTCAGAATGGCTCGGCGGTACGCCAATGCCTTCCAGATAAAAACGGCCGACCTGATATTGCGCTTCCACAATGCCGCCGCGTGCTGCGATGGCCATCAGCGCAAAAGCTTCCGCAGGCTTGCCGCTGACGGAGAGCTGGACTGCCCGGCGAAGTGCCAGCGCGGGATGAATGCGTGCAGTCAGACGGTCGAGGATCGCCATCTAGGGCTCCCGCATCGCTTCCTGTCCGATCGGCAGCATGGCGCCCAGCAGATATTTTAGCACTGTGCGGCGGCCCACTTTCACATCAGCAGTCACAGGCATGCCGGGACTGATCGCGAAGTCCGCCGGCAAACCATGGAGTGCAACATCGTCTATGGATATTTGGGTGCGATAGAACAGATCCGCATCCGCGGGCAGCATGGCCAGCGAACTGTTTGGATCGCGCGCTTGTTCCCTGGCTGAAAAGGAGTCTGGGCTGACTGCGCGAACGGTGCCATGCGCCAGGCCATATTGCGAATAGGGAAAGGTATCGAACTTGATGGCCACAGGGTCGCCGACATGGACGAAGCCGCTGCTGCGCCCGACTATGTTGGTCTCGACCTCGAGGGTCGCGTCGGCTGGAACAAGTGTGATCAGGCGCTCGCCGGACTGCAGGACCGAGCCCACCGATACCTTGGCTACCGACTGAACAGTCGCATCGGCTTCGCTCTTCAACTCCACCAACTGCTTGCGCAGCTTCGCCTTGTTTAGGAGCTCACGCGCGTCCGACATCCGTGAAGTCGCTTCCGAAAGGCTTTGCGATACATCGGCACGCCAGTTCTGCACGTAGGCGTCACGCTCGGCTGCGGCTGCGGCCTGCTGGCGCTTGGCAGCCTCGGTCGTCTGCTCGGCATTCTTGAGCGAGCGCGACATCTCCGCCGAATTGTCTTCGGCGAGAAGCGTGTTGAGACGGCTCCCAACCTGCCGCTCTTCAAGCTGCTGCCGCATCTTTTCGATGGACGCCGCGACAGCCAGACGCTGCCGATAGCCCTCTGCGTCGGATTGTGAGCGCGAGATGACGGAGCTCAACTCGTCACGCTGCCTGTCGAAGCTTTCAAGCTTTGCATCGTATACCGCCTTGCGGCGCTCGAAGATCGCGGCCTGCAGTGTCCAGCTTGGGTCCAGTCCATCATAGCTGAAAGGCTTGCCGTCGGCCTCTGCCTTGAGGCGCGCCACTTCGGCTTCGAGCGTCGAGACCTGGGTGGCCAGCGCGGTCAGATCCGCTGAAGCGAAAGTGGCATCGAGGCGAGCCAGCAACTGGCCCGCCTTTACCCGCTGTCCTTCGCGCACCTCGATCGACCGCACGATCGCGGTCTCCAACGGCTGGACGATGATGTTGGGCGATTGCGAAACCACAAGCCCCCGTGTCGTGACGACCTGGTCGACGGGGATCAGCGCGGCGAGCGCAATCAAGGCGGCGACCATGCTGGAGATGATCCACACGATACTGCGCGCCATCAAAGGAATCGGTGCGTTGGCGACTGCCGTCGACGGCCATTTGAACTCGAGGATAGCGGGAGCGGTCGGATCGCTCGCATCTCGCCGGCGCCGGTGAACTGGGAGAGTGGAATAAGTGGTGCTGCTCATTGCCGGCCAGCTCAGTCAGGTCGAGACGGCACAGCCGCCAGGCGGCCATGGCGGCCGTCAAGATGCCGGTTCTGCTGGAACCAGAGCTGGCGATAGACACCGCACCGCTCCAGAAGCACCGTATGGGGGGCAACATCGAGCACCTTACCCTGGTCCATGACGAGGATCTGGTCGCATTCGGTCAAGGAGGCGAGCCGGTGCGAAACGATGATCATCGTGCGCCCGCTGGCAATGCGCATCAGGTTCGCGCTCACCACGGCCTCGCTCTCCGGATCGAGCGCGCTCGTCGCCTCGTCTAGGATCAGGATCGTCGGATCGTGAATGAGCGCACGAGCGATTGCCAGCCGCTGCTTCTGGCCTCCAGAGAGATTGGGCGAACCTTCCTCGATATAGGTGTCGTAGCCGTTCGGCATGCGTTCGATGAATTCGGCAGCACCTGCCAATTGAGCGGCACGCATGGCGTCGGACAGCGTCAGCCCGGAACGTCCTGCAATGATGTTGTCCTTGATCGAGCCGCGGAACAGAAAATTGTCCTGAAGGACGACGCCCAGTCCCTGGCGCAAATGGCGGAGGTTGATTTCCTTGAGATCAACCCCATCGAGCTTGAGGAACCCGCTGTAGTCGCGGTTTATTCCCTGCAACAGGCGCGCGATCGTCGATTTGCCCGATCCGCTGCGCCCGACAATGCCGAACATAGTACCGGCCGAAATGTCGAAGCTGACCCGGTCGAGCGCAGGTGTTTTGGTGCCGATGTAACTGAAGGTCAGATCGCTGAACTTGATCTCGCCGACGAGCCTCGGCCGCAGCCCGGCGGAATTGGAACTGCTCTCCAATGGCCGGTTGAGAACCGAAGCGGCTTCCCCGATCGCGGCGCTGACCTCCTCATAGTCCTCGACTAGCCGTGCCAGTCCGACCAGAGGTTGCGCGACGCGTTGTGCGATCATCATGAAAGCGAACAGGCTGCCGACCATGTAGCCTGACCGGTCGTTCATCGCGAGATAGGCGCCGATCAGCATTGTGCCGAGAACCATGACGCGCTCGATCGGCGTGACGAGGGTCTGCGGCCAGTTGGCCAGTTCCCCGAAGGCGAGACGCGCCTTGCCCGCGTCGGCCACCCGTTCGTCCCACAGCGCCTTGCGCTGCGGTTCGAGCCCGAGCGCTTTGACTGTCTTGATGCCGACGACGGTCTCGCCGAGCGCGGCTGCCTTCCAGGTCTCCGCGTCCACGACGCGCTGATAACGCCGACGCAGCGGCGCAAGAAAGGCGAAGATCGTCGCCATGATCAGGACCGCGCAGGCGAGCACCATCCAGGCCAGTATGGGATTTATGTAGAAGATGACCGGGATCAGCACACACAACGTGATCAGATCCAGGAAGGTGCTGAGGAGCTTGCCGGTCAGGAACTCACGAATGCGATAAACCTGGGCAAGGTGATACATCGTCTCGCCTGCAGGATGCCGCTCGAAATAGTCGAGCGGCAGGCGCAACAGCCTGCCGAAAACATGCAGATTGAGCTTCGTGTCCAGACGAGTGCCGACAACATTGACGATGAGCCGCCGAGCATGACCGAGTAGCGTCTCGTAGGCGAACACAACAGCGATCACAGCCGAGAGAAGCACCAGGGTCGAAACGCTGCTGAACTGCAGCACCTTGTTGACCACCGTCATTACGATGAGGGGCGGCAGAACGGTAAGAATGCTGAGCGTAAACGAGGCGATGCCAATATCACGCAGCGGGCGGCTCTCAAGCCGCACCAGATCGATCAGCCAACCAAACGTGAATGGCGCGTCCGCCGCGACGTAGGACCGCGCCGCCCGCAACAGGACAGCCTCGCCAGACCACACCTGGGCGAGGCGGAGCTCGTCGATCGGTAGAGCGTCCGCGTCATCGGAAGCGTCGACGCTCTTGAGGAAAACGAGGTTGTGTTCAGCGCTTGCCCCGATGAGGAGACCGGCTCCGCCATCATTGAACAGGAGGACGATTGGCCCCACATGCTCAAAACGCAACAGATGCGACCAGCGGATCCGCAACGCACGAGACCACATCCCGGCGTCCTGGGCCCACTGCGAGAGGTCGGAGGCGGTCGGAAACGACCCTTCGTTCGTTGCCCTGAATTCGTTGGGATCGAGCTCGACACCGTGATAGCGGGCGACCTGGAGCATTGCTTTGATCCGCGGCTCGATCCGATCGAAAGCGGTGGGGCCGCTAGGGATCCGGTCCTCTCCGATCTTGTGACCTTGCCCGGCCTTGTCCGCTTCCAAGTCCGTGCGGATTGGGACCGGCTGAGCTACGGTGTTTTGAGGAATGCTCACCATCTGCTTCCTCTGCCACCTGCAAGCGAGGGTTCGAGAACGCTGCCGCCACGACCGCGCCGGCGTGGATGCCCGGCAACTCTATTGTAGTGCGAACAAGGCCACGACACGAGGCCTTGCCCTCTTTCCGAGACGCGAGGACGCGGGCCCTGCGTTTCCGCAGGGCCCGCGTGAGCTTTTCTCGACCGACACTCAGTCATTCGGCTTCAGAATATCCTTCAGAGCCTTTTTCAGCGTGTCGTCGGCCTGACCGTATCCAGCACCTTGCTTGCCCTTGTCCGATAGCAGGTCGGATGCGGCGCCGGACGGCTTGTTCTGGTTCTGACCAAAGCCCTTGACCGCGTTGAGCACGTTCAAGAGATCGGTCGTCGCCGAACTGGCAGCCTGGCTCACGAGCTTCCCGAACGAGGCGGGGCTGGCTGCGCCGGACGATCCGGACTGCAAGAACTGCTTGGAGTCCGTCAGCCCGAGCGTGCTCGCCGTCAAGGTGGCGTGGGGTCCGCCATTTCCATTGCCTTGGCCACCGGCAGAGTTGCCCTGTCCTTGGTGCGAGCTGTTATCGGCATTGTTGTGGTCGCCGGAATTGCCTGGCGCGTCCTGCTGGCCATTGCCGTGCCCGTTGTTGCCCTGCGGACCTTGATGCCCGGTTTCGCCGCCCGGGCCTGTCGGTCCGGTAGCCCCCGTCGGACCGCCGCTACCCGTCGCTCCGGTTGAGCCGGTGGCACCAGTCGAGCCAGTCGCTCCAGTGGCGCCGGTCGCACCTGTGGCTCCGGTTGCTCCGGTCGAGCCCGTGGCACCAGTCGCTCCGGTCGAACCGGTTGCTCCAGTTGCGCCGGTTGCTCCCGTCGAGCCCGTGGCACCAGTCGCTCCGGTCGAGCCGGTTGCTCCAGTTGCACCGGTCGCACCTGTGGCTCCGGTTGCTCCCGTCGAGCCGGTTGCTCCAGTTGCGCCGGTATCACCCGTCGCACCTGTGGCTCCGGTCGCGCCAGTCGAACCGGTTGCTCCGGTCGCACCTGTGGCTCCGGTTGCTCCCGTCGAGCCCGTGGCACCAGTCGCTCCGGTCGAGCCGGTTGCTCCAGTAGCGCCGGTAGCACCCGTCGCACCTGTGGCTCCGGTCGCCCCCGTTGAGCCCGTCGCACCAGTCGCTCCGGTCGAGCCAGTCGCTCCAGTTGCGCCGGTATCGCCCGTCGCACCTGTGGCTCCGGTTGCTCCCGTCGAGCCCGTGGCACCAGTCGCGCCAGTCGAGCCGGTTGCTCCAGTTGCACCGGTAGCACCCGTCGCACCTGTGGCTCCGGTCGCCCCCGTTGAGCCCGTCGCACCAGTCGCTCCGGTCGAGCCAGT